>JBJXGX010000211.1:0-4915 GCA_046160305.1 Burkholderiales bacterium | reverse complement strand
GATTTCGGGCCACACCGATCGCATCGGCTCGCAGCAATACAACCAGAAACTTTCGGAACAGCGCGCCGACGCGGTTCGCCAGTACATGGTGTCGAAGGGCGCACCGGTCGGCAAGATCGACACGATCGGCATGGGCAAGACGGTCCCCGTGAAGTTCTGCCCTGACACGCGCAATCAGGCGGAGCTGCAAGCGTGCCTTGCACCGAATCGTCGCGTCGAGATCGAGATCAAAGGCCCCGGCAAATAGGGCCGGCAGTTGATCGATACGCTGATCGAGGCGCGATGGGTCGTCCCCGTCGCGCCGCGTGGCGTCATCCATGAGAATCATGCGGTAGCGGTTGACGCCGGACGGATCGTCGCGCTCCTGCCGATCAGCGCGGCACGAGAGCGTTTCGCGGCGCGTGAGACCGTTACGCTTGAGCATTCGGTGCTGATCCCGGGTCTGGTCAATGCGCATACCCACGCGGGCATGACGTTGATGCGAGGCATCGCCGACGACGTGCCGCTCATGCGTTGGCTGCAGGAGCACATCTGGCCGGCCGAGGCGCGCCATGTATCGCCCGACTTCGTCTACGACGGCACGCTCGTCGCGGCGGCCGAGATGTTGCGCGGCGGCATCACCTGCGCGAACGATATGTATTTCTTTCCCGAGTCGGCGGCGCGTGCCTTCCTCGATGCGGGGATGCGCGCCGCATTGGGCATCATTGCATTCGAGTTTCCGTCCGCATATGGTTCCGGCCCGGACGACTACCTCGCCAAGGGATTGGCGGCGCGCGATCGATTTGGAGACGAAGACCGCCTCACGTTCTGCCTCGCACCGCACGCGCCATACACGGTGAGCGACAAGACCTTCCGGCGCATCGTGACGATCGCAGAAGAGCTCGACCTGCCCGTGCATTGCCATATCCATGAGACCCACGAAGAAATCGAGAAGAGTCTCGACGAGTTCCGGATGCGCCCGCTCGATCGGCTTGATGCGCTTGGGCTCGTCTCACCGCATCTGATCGCGGTGCATGCGGTGCATCTGACCGAACGGGAAATTGAATTGCTCGCCGCGCGCGGCGTAACGGTTGCGCATTGCGCTTCCTCAAACCTGAAACTTGCCAGTGGGCTCGCGCCGGTCGCCGCGTTGATGGCAGCAAATGTCAATGTTGCTTTGGGGACCGACAGCGCAGCCAGCAACAATCGACTCGATATGTTTCAGGAAATGCGCACCGCGGCACTGCTTGCAAAGGGCGTGTCGGGTAATGCCGAAGCCATGCCAGCCCACTCGGCCCTGTATTGCGCCACGCTGGCCGGGGCCAAGGCGCTCGGGATCGATCGCGTTACGGGGTCGATAGAGGTCGGAAAATCAGCCGATCTCTGCGCGATATCAATGGCCGATCCGATGGTTGCGCCATGCTTCGACCCGGTTGCCCATATCGTATATGTGTGCGGACGCGAGCACGTCGAACACGTCTGGGTGGCTGGGCGAGGCCGTGTGCGCGACGGACGGCTGACCAATCCTCTTTTGACGGGCTTGGAAAAGCGAATTATTTTGTGGCACAATAAGTTACTGATTTAGCTTGGTCTGGTGTCTAAGGTCGCAGCGCCAAATTCGTCACGCGGTTTTTGTCACACTGCGGTGGCGCGGCGAGGGTCGGTTGTACAGCGCGCGGAAGTATCACAACTAATTTCAGATTCGCGCACTCTTAAAAAAAGGAACCCCATGTTCGAATCCTCCATGAAACAAAAAGGGTTGGTAATAGCGGCCACTCTTGCGCTCGGCGCCTGCGCGACCGGTGGCAATGAACCGGACGGCTATGTGACCAGCGCATACAACCAGGTCTGGCGAAGCGGTGCATCCAACACCTGCATTCGGGCTGCCTTCTGGACCCCGGCGCAGGCGACGATGGAATGCGACCCTGATCTGGTACCAAAACCGAAGCCGGTCGCGCCACCGCCGCCGCCACCACCACCACCTCCGCCTCCCCCACCGGCGGTAGCGCCACCACCGCCACCACCACCGCCGCCTCCCCCGCCCGCGCCACCCAAGCCGGTGACGGAAAAGGTGACCCTGGCTGCGGACGTGTTGTTCGATTTCGACAAGGCAGTGCTCAAGCCTGACGGCCGGGTGAAGCTGGACGACTTGGCGGCCAAGGTGAAAGGCGTTGCGCTCGAAGTCATCATCATCATCGGGCACACCGACGGTATCGGCAGCGATGCGTACAACCAGCGTCTATCGGTCCGCCGGGCCGAAGCGGTGAAGGCCTATCTGGTCAGCAAAGGGACCGAGCCCAATCGCGTGTACACGGAAGGCAAAGGCAAGAAGCAGCCGATCGCCGATAACCGTACCGATGATGGCCGTGCGAAGAACCGCCGGGTCGAGTTGGAAGTCGTCGGTACCCGGACCACGTTCCCGAAATAGTCGTCGCAGCACGTAGGGACAAAGGCCCCGCTCAGGCGGGGCCTTTTGTTTGCTGCAAGGTGTTTAATGCAACGCCCTTTGCGCTTTGTGCAGCGACCCTCGCCATGTCGACGCCGGCCGGCTGAAAATCGATTAGAGTGCAAACGCCCGTTGCCGCCACCTGATTGCAGGAATGAACGTCGATCCGCAAGAGCTTGCCAAGTTCAGCGACCTCGCCCATCGCTGGTGGGATCCGGAAAGCGAATTCAAACCGCTCCACCAGATCAATCCGCTCCGGCTCGACTGGATCGCCTCCATCGCGACGCTCGAGGATGCACGGGTAATCGACATCGGTTGTGGTGGTGGCATTCTCGCCGAATCGATCGCGAAACGCGGCGCACGGGTCAAAGGCATTGACCTCGCGCAAAAGCCGCTGCGCGTGGCGCAATTGCATCAACTGGAATCGGGCGTGGGCAACCTCGACTATGAAGAGATCGCCGCCGAAGCCATCGCGCTTCGCGAACCGGGCAGCTTCGATGTCGTCACCTGCATGGAGGTGTTGGAGCACGTTCCCGACCCGGCGCAAACGGTCGCTGCCTGCGCACGCCTGGTACGTCCGAATGGGCACATTTTTCTCTCGACCATAAATCGGAATCCGAAAGCGTATGTGTTTGCTATTCTCGGCGCCGAATACATCCTGCGCCTGCTTCCGCGTGGCACCCATGATTACGCCAAGTTCATCAAACCCTCGGAGCTGGCACTCGCCTGCCGCCAATCCGGGCTCGAAGTGGAATCCATCATCGGCATGACCTATAACCCGATCTCGAAGGTGTATGCACTCGGACGGGACACCGACGTGAACTACCTGATGCACGCCGTCCGACCATGATCCGATTGAAAGCGGTGCTATTTGATCTGGACGGTACCCTCGCCGACACCGCGCCCGATCTTGCCGGTGCGATCAACCGGCTTCTCGGGGAACATGGCCGCCCTGCGGTTGCCCTGGCGCACACGCGGCGCCACACCTCGAGCGGTGCGCGCGGGATGATCGGTGCGAGCTTTGGATTCAAACCCGATCATCACGACTACCCGCGCCTGCGAGAGCGCTTTCTCGATCTCTACGAAGAAGCGTTGTGCGTCGAGACGACCCTCTTTCCAGGCATGCATGAACTGCTCGAACGCATCGAGGCGGCATCACTTGCCTGGGGAATCGTCACCAACAAGGCGGCGCGCTTCACCGATCCGCTCGTGGAAGCACTAGGTATCGCGGCGCGTGCCGGTTGCATCGTCTCCGGGGATACCACGCCCCATACGAAGCCGCATCCCGAGCCCCTGCTACATGCCGCACGCACGCTCGCGTTGGATCCGCGCGCATGCGTCTATATCGGCGATGACCTGCGCGATATCCAGGCGGCGCGCGCGGCGGGCATGTTCGCCGTCGCGGCACGCTATGGTTACCTAGGCGACGCGGAATTGCCGGAGCACTGGGGCGCCGATACCGTGATCGATGCGCCGCTTGAAGTGTGGCCGTTCGTCCAGGCACGTCTTTGAAGCTGTTCGCGTCGTGCGAAGAGGCGCTCGCACTTTCGGATCCCCACGACAAACGCATGCTCACCAAAGGTCTGGCAGACGCGTGGCGCGCCGGCACCATCGTGATGGACATCGCAACGAGCGTCCGGCCGATCCTCACCCCGGGATTTCCCCTTGCACTGCGGCTGGTCGATCCGCGTCACGTTCAGAAACGAAGCACGTCAACCGCCGAAGGCCGCGCCGCACTCGCCCACGCGATCGCGCATATCGAGCTCAATGCCATTCACCTCGCGCTCGACGCCTGCTATCGATTTCGCGACATGCCGGCGCAATACTATGGCGACTGGCTGGGCGTAGCGGCGGAAGAGGCCTACCACTTTGGTCTTCTCGCCGGATATCTGGACAAG
This sequence comes from Burkholderiales bacterium, assembly GCA_046160305.1. Taxonomy (GTDB): domain Bacteria; phylum Pseudomonadota; class Gammaproteobacteria; order Burkholderiales; family SG8-39; genus SHXR01. The sequence continues at coordinate 592 of JBJXGX010000211.1, read as the reverse complement.
CGTGGATACGCGTATGGAAGCTTTGCTGCCCACAATGGCCTTTGGGACATGGCGAGAAGCACGGGCGGTGACATCGTCGCCCGCATGGCGCTTGTTCCCCGCGTCATGGAAGCCCGTGGCCTCGATGTCACGCCGGGCATTCGCCGGCGATTCGCGGCAGCGGGCGATCACGAGGCGGCCGCCATTCTCGATGTGATCCTGCAGGACGAAATCGGTCACGTCGCGATCGGCAACCGCTGGTATAGACACCTTTGCGAGGAACGCAAGCTCGACCCGCAAGCGACATTCGACGCCCTCGCCCTGGCGCATCGTGCGCCGCGCCCCCACCTCCCTCTCAATCGCCCAGCGCGACTGGCGGCAGGCTTTCACGAAGCAGAGCTCGTCCGGATGGAAAAGGGGACTTGAATTCAGGCGCCGTGCCCCGACGTATGGGATACTGAAAGAGGTCTTATCGTGGTCTTTCGAGCAGTATCGAAATCGGGGGCGACTTGGTTTCGACGTGGGTCATGAAGTCGTGGGGTGCATGCCGAGGTGCAGTAACCTCGTAAATCCTTCTGCAAACCTACAAACGCCAACGACGAGCGTTTTGCTC
>JBJXGX010000210.1:0-4435 GCA_046160305.1 Burkholderiales bacterium | reverse complement strand
TCGCGAACAGCTTGGCCATCGACGCTTCCTTGAGGCAGGGCTCGCCCGCATCGCGCAGCACCGCCGCATGCAGCACCATTTGCCGCGCCACTTCGATTTGCGTCGCCATATCGGCCAATCGAAAGTTTACCGCCTGATGCGCAATCAGCGGCTGGCCGAACGATTCGCGTTCGCGCGCGTAGTGTCTGGCGGCATCGAATGCAGCACGCGCCATCCCGACCGATTGGGCGGCGATGCCGATGCGTCCGGCTTCGAGATTCGAGAGCGCGATGCGATAGCCGTCGCCCTCGGCGCCGAGCCGGTGCTCGGCCGGTACGCGGCAGTTCTCGAAAAGGATCTGCGCGGTATCGGAGGCGCGTTGTCCGAGTTTGTCTTCCAGCCTCGCGACCACATAGCCTGGCGTGTTGGTCGGGACGATGAAGGCACTGATGCCGCGCTTGCCCGCATCCTTGTTCGTGACGGCGAACACGATCGCAATGTCGCCGTTCTTGCCGCTGGTGATGAACTGCTTGACCCCATCGAGTACATACGAATCGCCTTCGCGTCGCGCGGTGGTGCGGATCGCGGCGGCGTCCGACCCGGCATGCGGTTCGGTGAGACAGAAGCAGCCGAGCTGCTCGCCTCTTGCCAACGGCCTGAGAAAGCGCTCCCTCTGCGTGACTGACCCGTTCTGGAGAATGGGCGCGCAGACGACCGAATTGTTGACACTCAGAATCGTCGAACAAGCACCGTCACCGGCGGCGATTTCCTCCAGCGCAAGCGCGAGCGAAACATGGTCAAGACCGGCGCCGCCCCATTCTTCGGGAACACACACGCCATAGAGGCCAAGCGCCGCCAATCCCCGCAGTGCCTCGCGTGGAAAGGTCTTTTCGCGGTCCCATTGCGCAGAGCCCGGGGCGAGCACGTCCTTGGCAAAGCGCCGAACGCTATCGCGGATCAATGTCTGTTCGGTGGAGAGGCGCACGATCGCAGCGCTCGGATTCTCAGCGTTTGCGCTGCAAATACCACCACGCCCCGCCAAGCGCCGCGGGAAGCGTGAATAGGAAGCCCACGAGGCGCACCCAGAACATCGAACTGTCGACCTCGCCGATCTGCATCAAGAGCTCGCCCGTTACAAGGGAGATGAGACCGGTGATCGCCGCGAGCTTGTACTCGCTGTGATTGGCGATGCGTGCAGTCATATAGCCGCCGAGTGCGGTGAATCCCATCCCGAAAACGAGTCCGAACATCTGCCAGCCCGAGGAACGCTCGAACGCCATGAGCTCCACCTCGGTCGCGCCTCCCCCGCTCATCATGATGCCAATGACGACCAAGGCAAGTGCGGCGAAGACGGTGGTGCCGCCGATATCGGTGGCCCATCCAATCAACACCGCGAGCGGCGCTGAGCCGCGACGAGGCGGGGCATCCGAGAGCTTCGATTGAGCGGTCGGCGGCGCGTACGGGTTGTCGCTCATCAGGTGCGCAGGTCGGGAGGACTAAAAAGGGGGGGCGATTCGGACATTGCATTCAGTCGTCGATTCCCGCATCGGAATCGCCTGAAGTCGTAATCTGTCCGGTCGCGGATTCTACAGCGTAGCCACCTTTGCCACGATCGAGTGGCGCGTTGCATCCGTGAAGCTGTGGAAATCGTATTGAGCGCTGCATGCGCCATCGGATCAATTGCGGGAATGCGAGCCGGACGGTGTTCGCGAGTGCCGTTTCGAGACCGTGCTGGTCGGGCATTTTGGGTTGATTTTCCTGCGTGCGAAGTTCGACACGTCGGAAGAATCCCGACACTGGCTAAGACGTTCGGAACAAACGGCGACGCGAAATCGTGTCAGCTTTGGCAATTTGGTCGACGCACGGTCTTTAGCGCCGGCTGAACGGAAGTGGGCACTATGCCACGGCGCCTGCGAATTACGGGGCCGGCAGACAGACCCAGGTAGCAGAAATGTGAATAAATGACATGATTTCGTCGGGGTGCAGACCAACAATACCCTTACCTGCGGGTGGCGACCCGGCAGTGTCCACGACGGAGCGACGGGTCGCATAAAACATGGTCGCCGACTCCCACGGCGACACCGGCTACAACAAGTCAGGCTGGCATGCGCGTCGCGGGCGGGAAGATCACGAATTCTCATGAGAGGTGCGCATGTACTACAACCCCCACAAAGCGCCGAGTTCCTATTCGACGGCATTCTTCGTTCTGCTTACCGCCATTTCTGTTGCGGCCGGTGCAGTGATCGTATTTGAAGCCATCAAGCTGCAGCGATTTCATGCTTCGGCCGGTAGCACCACCGCCTTCACGTTTGGCCTCATGCTCGCATCGCTTGCTGGTGTCCTGCTGTCCGTGATCCTGCCGGAACGAATCGGCAAAGCGATTCTCCTCTTGGGTGCGCTTGGATTTTTCGCCTGTCTCGCCGTGGCACTCGTCTTCGGCTTTCGCGTCTAGGCGAGTATCCGCACGGTCGCACCTCTTCCGCGCGGCGCTGGATCCAACAGCGCCGCGACGGCCTTATCCCCGCCTGAGCGAACGCGCGACCTTATTGCGTGAGCTCGATCGCCATGGCGGTGGCCTCGCCGCCGCCGATGCAAAGACTTGCAATGCCGCGCTTGCCGCCGGTTTTGCGCAAAGCGCCGATCAATGTCACGATGATTCGCGCCCCCGATGCGCCGATCGGATGTCCCAAGGCACACGCGCCGCCATGGATATTGACCTTCGCATGCGACAGCTTGTGCTCTTGCATTGCCGCCATCGTGACCACCGCGAACGCTTCGTTGATCTCGTATAGATCGACATCGCGATCGGTCCAGCCGGTCGCCGCGTAAAGCTTCTTGATTGCCCCGACTGGTGCGGTCGTGAAGAGCGCCGGCGCCTGCGCATGCGTCGAATGGCCGTGAATGAGCGCGAGCGTGGCAAGGCCGTGCCGCTCCGCGGTCGAACGTCGCATCATCACCAGTGCGGCCGCGCCGTCGGAAATCGAGCTCGAATTCGCCGCCGTCACGGTCCCGTCCTTGCGAAACGCGGGCTTCAATGTCGGAATTTTTTCGAAATTGGCTTTGAACGGCTGCTCGTCGGCCTCGATGAATTGCTCGTCCTTGCCCGCCTTGATGGCGATTGGGGCCGTCTCCCACGCAAACCACCCTTGCTTGTTGGCGGCCTGCGCGCGCTCAAGCGATGCGATCGCGAACCGGTCCTGTTCCTCGCGGGTGAATTGGTAGCTGGACGCGCAGTCCTCGGCGAACGAGCCCATCAGACGGCCCTTTTCATAGGCATCTTCCAGACCATCGAAGAACATGTGATCGATGACCTGGTGATGTCCCATGCGATAACCGCCGCGTGCCTTGGGTAGCAGATAGGGCGCGTTGGTCATGGATTCCATTCCGCCCGCGACCATGAAGTCGTTCGTGCCGGCCGCCAGCAGATCGTGCGCGAACATCGCAGCCTTCATGCCCGAGCCGCACATCTTGTTGATGGTTGTGCAGCCGGTCGAAAGCGGAAGTCCGGCGCCAAGCGCGGCCTGCCGTGCCGGGGCCTGACCCTGGCCTGCCGGCAGGACGCAGCCCATGATGACTTCTTCGATCTGTTCGGGTTTCAGTCCGGCACGCTCCACCGCCGCGCGAATCACCGTGTCACCGAGCTCGGGCGCCGAGAATGGTTTGAGTACGCCGTTGAATCCACCCATCGGGGTGCGCGCAACGGCGGCGATAACGATCGGGTCATTGAGCATGTCGGCTCCTTTTGCTATGCGTTCAGTCGATATCGAATCGGATCGCGCTACGCCCGGAAGCGCGCGAGCCGATCGATCGCCTCCAAGGTCTCGGCTTCGAGTTGCTTCACCAGGTCGGCGACGGAGAGCGCGCGCGCGAGCGGTGCCGCCTGACCCGCCCACATCGCGACGAAGTCGGGATTATCCGCTTGTGCGGAGGCGACGCGCAGCTTGCCGGTCAGTGCGTTCTGTGCGGGAAACGCCAAGGCCGGTGCATCCGCGGCGTTCATTTCACGCATGAAGCGATTGCCGATGCCGCGCGCCGGTTTTCCGGAAAACTTGCTGGTGATCATCGTCTCGTCTTCACGCAATTCCAGCAGCCTGCGCTTTTGCACCGGCGGGGCGCCGCTTTCTTCACACGTCAGAAACGCGGTCCCCAATTGCGCACCTTGCGCACCAAGGGCCAACGCCGCGGCGATGCCCGCGCCATCCATGATTCCCCCGGCTGCGACGACTGGAATCCTCACTGCCGAGACGATCATGCGCACCAGCGCAAGCGTGCCGGTAAGCGCGGCGTACGGATCGCGCAGAAAGCTTCCGCGATGCCCCCCGGCTTCCCCGCCTTGGGCGACGATGAAATCGAACCCGAGTGCTTCCAGGCGATGCGCCTCTGCAATGCAGGTCGCCGATCCGCCGACGCGAATTCCACGACGCTTGAGTGACTTGACGCGATCGGCGCTGCATTC
>JBJXGX010000209.1:0-7894 GCA_046160305.1 Burkholderiales bacterium | reverse complement strand
CGAACGTCTTCCTCGGCGAGAATCCCACGCACCGCTTCGCTCATACGGTTTGCGATCGCAGGGTCCAACCCGCGCGGCCCAGCGATGCCCCACCAGTTGCCGAGGATCACGCCTTCGGGCAGACCGACCTCCTTCGTTGTTGGCACGTTCGGGAGCACCGGCAATCGCGTGGGTGCGGCGACCGCGAGGGCACGGAGCTTGCCTGACGCCACATGCGCGCCCGCCGTGCCGAAGCTGATGATGAACATCTGCACTTCGTTCGCGAGCAATGCCTGCACGCCCGGATTCGCGCCTTTGTACGGCACGTGCGTCATGTTCGCGCCGAGCCATTCGGAGAGCATGTACCCGGAGAGGTGCGGCACGGTCGCGGCACCGGGCGAGCCGTAGTTGAGCTTCCCGACGTTCGCGCGCGCATAGGCAGCGAACTCGGCGAATGTTGACGCCGGCACCGCGCTGTTGTTGTAGATGAGATACGGCGTATCGCAGACGAGCGTCACCGGTGCCAGCGCCTCCAGCGGTTCGAACCCCATCTTCTGGTAGAGGAACTGGTTGATCACGAAGTTGTTGGTCGGTGCAAAGAGCAGCGTGTAGCCGTCGGCCGGCGCGTTCACGACTTCGCGCGTGCCGATGATGCCGCCCGCGCCGGTCCGATAGTCGATCACGATCGGTTGCCCGAGGCGCTTTTCGAGGCGCGGCTGCACGTGTCGGATGAGCACGTCACCCGCCCCGCCGGCCGCATACGGCAGGATCAGCTTCACCGGCTTGTCGGGATACTGGGCGAACGCCATGCCCGCTGCGCCGGTGAGCAAGACGCCGAGCACGACTTTCATGCCATACATCGCTTCACTCCAGATTGGATCGCGTTGGTCACGGCGAACGCCGTGCGTGCAGCACGCCGGATTCCTCGCGGATTTGATAGACGGTAAGCCGGTAACCCGGGCAGTTCACCCCGCGCCCATCGGCCAGTCGGAAAACGTAGTTGTGGCGCGGGCAGCGCAGCATCGCACCGCCGCCCATTTCGATCGCATCCATCAACGTCGACTGCTGATGCGGGCAGGCGCGCTCGGTGCCGTGCCATCCGGTTGCCGTGCGAAATACGATGATCCAATCGTCGCCGAACTTCGCGCGCTTCGGGAAGGCGTCGGTGGCATTGACGCCTACAAGCACCTGCCATGTTGCGCCGGGTGCATCGGCGCTCGACTGTTGCGTCACGCCGCCACGGGGCTACGGGCGACCCTCCGCAGGCGTTCGATCACGAAGCGCCGGTCGAGTCGCAAGAGAAAGAGCCCGATCTGCACAGGGAAGACCCGCTCGAGAATCGCGCCATACACCGCGAGCAACGCGGGCCGCAACTCGAGTCCTTGTTGCGCGCGCGCGGCGTGGAAGCGCCGCTGCAGCTCGATCGCACGGTCCAGATCGAATCGCTCGGCGGAGGGCGGGGTCCATTGAAACCCTTCGAGCGAATCGGCGAGTCGATCGAGAAAGTCGCGCTGCTTGGCGGTGAGCGATGCTGCGGCGGCAGGCGGCCGGTCCTCGGCAATCTGCATGATCCAGTTGTGCTCGTCAGCGCAGCGCAGCATGTCGGCATCGATGCGCTCGCCGCCCTTGAATGTGATCGTAGGCACGATGCGCGTTGCGGTCGTGCACTCGTTGCCGGAGGTATCCGCGACCGGGAAGGCACCGCGTTCCAGGCGAAACACAGTGATGTCTGCCTCGCGGCCGGTGGCGAGTGTGCCGCACGTCTGCGCGAACGAGAGGGCCCGCGCCGGGGCCGCGGTGACGCGATCGATCACTTCACTGAGCGACATGCTAAGATGCAGAAAAGCACCGAGCACATGCGCGAGTGAAAACGTCGGCCCGATCACATTGAACTGCTGCAGGTCGGAGCTGATGATATTGGGCACGAAGCCTTGTGCGTAGCCCTTCTCGGCGACATCCCAATTGAAGTTGTAGCCGCCAAAGCCGATGTCGAACAAGACGCCGCGATCCTGCGCCGCACGTACCGCGGGCAGCACCTTGCCGGCGCGATCGAGCAGGCGCGTGTTGTTGTTGTGATAGGCGTGGGTGATGATGTCGCCGGCTTCGGCGATATGCAGGATGTCGTAGGAGGAGTCCTTCCCCTCCTGCATCTGGTGCTCGCCGATATGCACATACATCGGCACGCCAAGCGTCTGCGCGAGTCCTTTGGCGATCTTGAGCGGCCCCGAACCGGACCGCCCGAACGCACCGATCTTCATATAGCGCACGAGGCCGGGATGCTCGCCCATGAAGTCGATCCACCGCGCGACCGGTACATCGCCGATGCTGCGCGGATCGCCCTCGAGGAAGTTAAGACCGATGATTCCCATCGGCCGTAGATACGGCCCGACGAAAAGCGAAGTCTTCGTGCGGCCATGGAGGAGCGCGAGGAACTCATCGAGCGTATCGATCCCGGGTCCGCCTGCCTCGACATAGGTGGTGACACCCTGGCAGACGCCGATGCTGTCCGGGTCGGCGAACCCGAGGGTGCCATAGACGTGAACGTGGATGTCGATCCAGCCGGGCGTAACGTATTGGCCCGCGACATCGATGATCCGGGTGCCGGCAGGCGGGGTGAATTGGCCGGCACCCGCGATACGGCCGCCTGCGACGAACACATCAGCAATGCCATCGATACTCTGGACGGGGTCAATGACATGGCCGCCCCGCAGGACGAATGAATCGGAGGGATTCGGATTGGGCTGCATCGAAGGACCGTCCTTGGAGCGGGAACGCTCGGACTATACAAACAATTCGGACAATGGGTCGATCTTGATTCCCGACGATTGCACCGTCCACCCGCCGACGTGAACCGCGAATTTGGTCACTGATAAACATCGCGCCGCCTATTCAAGGCGCCGGCACTTGATGCGAGGTGCAACAAACGATACAAAAATCGCCCCCGCGTGAAATATCGGTAATGCAGCCGTTCCCTATAGTTGGCGGTATTCCCCGCGTAGCGGGAGAACCCGAACGTATTCGCATCGGCCAACCGGAGGGCACTATGAATCGAATGCATTTGCGCAACGACGTAACCGAGCAAAACGGATTCGCAACGACAGCCAAAGCGTTGCTTCTCGTCGCGATGATGGCGGGCGGAGGTCTTCTGGCCGTAGGAAAGATGAGCGCCAACGTGCCGGACCTTACGCCAGGCACTCTCGAACCAGCGATGCCCGCGGCGCCAATCTTGCTCGCCGATCCTGATGCCGAGCTGCGACCGTGGCTGCGTGAGGCGCAACTACCAACATTCTGATTGGCGCGCTCGCCGCGCCTGCCGCGGTTGGGATTCAGAACGTCACCGAGCTACCCCTTGCGGCAATACGGTGCCGATCGTGGCGGTCTGCATTAGCGGTTTTCCTTGGGATCGTGCGTGGGCCCTGCTCCCTGCACAACAGCACGCTGCCGGAGGCGACCAGCGCCAGGTTGAGCATTCGCTGAAACTGTAAGTCGGTTATCGCGTGGAAGACACGCAACCCAAGAAAAGCGCCAACCGATGCCGGGAGTGCATAAGCCAACAGGGTGGGTTCAAAAGTGCCTTGCGGTTGCACCGGGGATATGGCGCTGACGCTGATGAGCTGCTTGATGAGGATGTAGGGCTGATAGATGGCCCGTTGCTCGACTTTGTCCCATCTGCGCAGGGCGCACCAGATCGTCATGCAGGCGCCGGGGAATGCCGCGAGCAGGCCAGTGATTCCACCCAGCGCACCGATCGCCGATCGATGCAGATCATCATGATCTGCATGGCCTCCACGCCATTCGGGACGTAATGCAGGACGAGCGCGCCGGAGGTGGTAGAGGATGCGAAGCCGACGATGCTGGGGACGACCGCGGCAAGGAAGATGACATCCTCGGCAACCTTATTTCGAACGCGCTGCGCTCTACGCACAACGGTCGCATCCTCGTCGGCGCGAGAAGGTGCGGTGATTCGATCCGGATCGACGTGATCGATACCCGTCCCGGCGTATCCGCGGAATCGCTTGGCGCCAGAGTTCAAGGCCGCTGCGTTCCCGTACTCGAGGATGAATTCTCGGTGCTGGATGCGATGCAACGGCTGCTCGAGTGCTGGGGTTGCGACGTGATCACCCCGGCCTCGACTGAGGAAGCCGAAGCGCGGCTCACTTCGGAGGGGATAGCGCCCGATCACTTGATCGTGGACTATCGATTGCGGCGCCACGCCTCGGGCATTGATGCCATTGGCCGCTTGCGTCAGCTTGCGGGTGGACCGATCCCCGCATTGATCGTCACCGGCGACACCGCACCGGACCGATTGTGCGAGGCGCAGTCGAACGCCTATCCGCTATTGTATAAACCCGTGATCCCCGCATTGTCGCAAGCGAGCTGCACCGCTCTTGAAAGCGTAACGGGTTGTCATCGCAGCAACTCCAGCTCGAAGCGCTTGCGCCCGTGGATACGGTACACGCTGAAATCGGTAACGTCCAATGTCGCGATCCGTGTCATTCCGGTGGTTTCAGCCAGCCAGACCAGCGAGATGTCCGCCCAGTCAGGATCGAGATCCGCGTACTTGCGTAGCAACGTTGCGATCCGTGCGTACCCGGGGAGATCTGGGTGATGGAGGTGGAGCACGCGTTGCTCGACAAGTTCGGCAATGGCCGCGCGCAAACGGACCGGCAGGAAGAAGCCGGCTTCGGTCAACACCGGTTCCACGGTATGCAATGTGCCCCGAAAGCCGGCGAGCCATTGCGTGACGGCAACATGGCGAGGATCGTCGCGTGCGTACACCGCGACCAACACGCCCGTATCGAGCAACACGCAGCGCCCTGCTGGTTTCGCTCGACGCGCCGCGTCACGAGCGGGGCGGTCTCGACCGGAACGTGGCGATGTCACGCTTCGCGTGAACGCCGAATTCTCTGCATGGCCCGCGCGCGCACGACATGCTTGTCCGCGCTCCCAACGCCCAGCTCGCCGGCGCCGACGAGCCCGGCTCGCCGGAATGCCTCGAACACCGGACTCGCAGCACGCTCGCCCCTGGCGGACTTACCCGGGAGGGCGCCACCCCAGAGCAGGGCAGCAAGCGACTCCTGTACAACTGCGCTCTTGGTAACGCCCCGCTCGGCGCAGTGACGTTCGAGCGCGGATTCGATGGCACTGTCCAAGCGGACGGTGAGGGTCATGAGCAGTTCCTTAAATACAACCGTGATCATTGTATTACCCAGTACGATCTATTGCAACTTCAGTCCGCCTGTTACGAACCGGCGAGGAAAAATGCATTCTTCCGAGAACCTTTGCCGTCTAACTCCCGGTCACTTCCGAAGCGCGACCTCCAGCAGTCAATCTGCACCAGACGGCGTAGCGATGGTCGCTTGCTACGCGCACCCGGCGTGGCGGCGAGCGTCAATCCACCCGCATCCCCACCGACTTCGCAATCACGCCGTACTTGTCCATTTCCAACTTGATGCGCGCCCCAAGTGCCGCGCCCGATAGTTGCATCGGCGTGCATCCGAACTTCGCGAGTGACTGGATGATCGCTGGTGTCCGGGCGACTTCCGCTACGTGTTGCTGATAGGCATCGGCGGCGGGGAGAGGCGTACCGGTCTTGCTCGCCACGCCAAACCAGAAGCTTTCATTGAAATCGCCGACGCCCTGCTCTTTGAGTGTCGCCACGTACGGAAGTTGCTCGACGCGGCGTGCTGTGGACACCGCGAGCGGTTTCATCTTTCCCGTCTGGATGTGGGGAAGCGTGGCACCCACCGTACCAAAATAGACAACGGCATCTTGATTGGTCAGCAAGTGTTGAACAGCCGCCGCCTCGCCCTTGAACGGGACATGTACCAGCTTGATGCCGGCGTGATGATTCACCATTTCGAGCAGCAGATGCGTGAACGCGCCGTTGCCGCTCGACCCTGCAAAGATCTGGCCCGGCTTTGCCTTGGCGCGCGCCACCAGTTCAGCCGCGTTGGCCACATCGAGCGATTGGTTGCCGACCAGCACCAACGGCAGCTCACACACCGAGCCGATCTGCACGAAGTCGCCGATCGGATCATAGGGAACCTTCGCGTACACGACCGGGTTCAGCGCCATGAGCGACGTAAACACCAGCATCACGGTGTAGCCATCGGCGGGTGACCGCAACAGGGCGTCGGCCCCGACACCACCATTCGCACCGGGACGATTCTCGACGATAACCGGTTGGCCGACGCGATCACTCAGCCCTTGGGCGATCGTCCGACCAATCGCGTCGGCGCCGCCACCCGCCAATTGCGGAATGATGAAGCGGATGGGCTTTGAGGGCGACCACGCCTGAGCATGCGCAAGTGCGCAGAGAGCGAAACACGCGAGTGCCGCAATAAGGGATCGGATGGATCGGATGGGAGTCATGTTCTGGGGTCCGTGAATGACGCATTCTACTCAGGGTGCTGTCCAGCGCCCTTCGCACCGACGCGCGAGTACAGATTTTGTACTTGAGGCCACCGCCTCGACTCGTCACACTACGAACGAGGAGGCGCGCATGAACAAGGGATATGGAACGTTCTGTCCGGTGGCGAAGGCCGCCGAGGTGTTGGCCGAGCGCTGGACGCTCCTCATGATGCGCGACCTGCTGCTCGGCTCGCGCTACTTCAACGACTTTCGGCGCGCCCTGCCGCCGATGTCGCCTGCGCTCATTACCAAGCGGCTGCAAACGCTGGTCGCACATGGAATCGTAGAGCGAATGCGGGGTGTTGACCCGAGGCACCCCTGGCAATACCGGCTCACGCCCGCCGGCGAGGCACTTCGGCCCATCGTTACCGCGATCGGCGTGTGGGGCCAGCGATGGGTGCGCAGCGATCTGCGGCCCGACGAGCTCGATGCCGGAGCGCTCATGTGGTACATCCACCGGCACTTCCGCGTCGAGGGGCTGCCGGCACGTCGCGTCGTCCTTCACATCGATCTCGTGGACCAGAAGCTGCGTCATTGGTGGCTGGTTCTCAATGGCGGCACGGTGGAGCTTTGCACCGATGACCCGGGCTTCGACACCGACATCGAGATCGAGGTGGACCTGCTCACGCTGACGCAGGTGTATATCGGTGATCTGGGGTTCAACGACGCGCGTGCCCGGCGCCGGTTGCATGTGCGCGGGCCGGCTGCGTTGACCCGTGACATGAACCGATGGTTCGCGCGCAGCGCATTTGCCGACGTGAATCCGCGGCCGGTGGCGGAGGCTGCATGAGCGAATTCGAATCACTCCGCGCACGGCTGCGCGGGCCGCTTCTTGTGGCCGGGGACGCCGGCTACGACGAGGCACGCTCCGTATGGAACGCGATGATCGATCGTCGACCCGCAGCGATCGTCCGTTGCATCGGCACGGCGGATGTGTTGGCGTGCGTGAGTCATGCGCGCCGGCAAGGTTTGCCGCTCGCGATCAAAGGCGGTGGCCATCACATTGCCGGGCTGGCGGTGGCCGATGATGCGTTGATGCTCGACATGTCGCAGCAGCGCGGCGTGTGGGTCGACGCGACCACGCGCATCGCACGTGCGCAAGCCGGCTGCCAACTCGGCGATGTGGACCGCGAGACGCAGTTGCATGGGTTGGCTGCGGTACTGGGTTTCGTGTCGAGCACCGGCATCGCCGGCCTCACGCTCGGCGGCGGCTTCGGCTATCTCACACGCCAATTCGGATGGACCACCGACAATCTCGTGGCGATGGATGTTGTGACCGCTGACGGGCGTTTGGTGCGCGCGAGCGATCATGAGCATCCCGATCTTTTCTGGGGCCTGCGCGGCGGTGGTGGCAATCTTGGCGTGGTGACCGGTTTTGAGTACAAGCTGCATCCAGTCGGGCCCGAGATCATGGCGGGTTTGGTTGCTTGGCCCGCGGACGCGGCGCCAAAGGTATTGGCGCTGGCGCGAACACTCATGGAGAACGGGCCGGGCGAGTTCG
>JBJXGX010000208.1:0-18590 GCA_046160305.1 Burkholderiales bacterium | reverse complement strand
CGCCCAGTTTCGTACAGCTCCGCCTTGTGAATGTACTCGAGCACCGAATCGGGCAGGAGATAGCGGGCGCTGTCGCCGCGACGGACGAGGGCGCGAATATTGCTGGCTGAGATGTCGAGTGAGGTGATGGTCTGGTGATAGACCAGTCCGCACGGCTGTTGCGCGAGGCGCTTGGGGTCCGCGGTGAACAACGATCCCCACATTTCCTGCAGCGGCAATGGAATAGATGAGGTGAGCTCGTACCCCGGCCGGCTGGCGACCACGATATGTGTGAGCTTGAAGAAATCCTGCCAGCGCTCCCAGAACGGAAATCCGAAGAAGGCATCGGCACCAAGCAGCAGGCACAGCGGGCGTTCACCGATCTCGGCGCGAATCTCCTCGATCGTCTTGATGGTATAGCTTGGTTCGTTGCGCCGCACCTCTCGCGCATCGACGCGCAGAATCGGATTGCCGGCCGTCGCCAGGTAGGCCATCGCCAATCGATGCTCGGAACCGGCGAGCGGCAAGGTTCGGTGTGGCGGCTGGCCTGCCGGAATCAGCCGGATCTCGTACAAGCTGAGTGCCGTGGCGATCTCCTCGGCAAAACGCAGGTGCCCGAGATGCACCGGATCGAATGTGCCGCCAAGAATGCCAAGAGGCGATGTCTTGCTCATGAATTGAATCGTCGCGGGTAGCGGGGACGCGCCATTGTAGCCCGCAGGTGATCAGGGGTCCGTACAGTCTGTCGTGCAGGTTCCTGGGCTAGACTCGCAGAGAAATCTTTGAAGAGGGAGGCCTTACCATGATCGATCCGTTGATCGTCGAGAAAATCATCGACGCCGCGCTTATCGAGGACATCGGATTCTGCGACCTGACGAGTGAGCTCGTGATCCCGCGCGACGCCACCGCGGAGCTCGCCCTCAATGCCCGGCATGAGATGGTGATCGCGGGCATCGATATCGCCGGACAGGTATTCCGGCGTCGCGTGCCCGATTGCCGATTCGAGAAGCAGGTGGAAGACGGCGCGCGCGTTGCGGCCGGCACCCGCCTCGCGACGGTCACCGGACATGCGCAAGGATTGCTCACCGCCGAGCGTACCGCGCTCAATCTCCTACAGCATCTGTCGGGCATCGCCACGCTCACCGCGACCTATGCCGACAAGATCCGCGGGACGAAAGCAGTGCTGATCGATACCCGCAAGACGACCCCCGGATTGCGCGCGTTGGAGAAGCACGCGGCGCAGATGGGCGGTGCGCGAAATCATCGGTTGCGGCTGGATGACGGCGTGCTGATCAAGGACAACCACATTGCGGTATGCGGTTCGATCAAGGCGGCGGTCGAACGCGCGCAAAAAGGCTGTCCGACGCTCACGAAAATTGAAGTCGAGTGCGACACGCTCCTGCAGGTGCAGGAGGCGCTGGATGCGCGTGCCGATTGCATCCTGCTCGACAACATGACGAATGATCAGATGCGCGAGGCGGTGCGCATGGCAGGTGGCCGTGTTCCTCTTGAAGCCTCGGGCGGCGTGCGGCTTGAGACCATCCGCGGCATCGCCGAGACGGGCGTCGATTTCGTATCGGTCGGACGAATCACGCAATCGGCCCCGGCGGTCGATATCGGCCTCGACGCGGTCATTCGCTTGTAAAAGGCATTTCGAATATGGGTTTATCCATATTCGCACAACGTTCCCTTCTCCACGCGCGGGAGAAGGGCTAGGGATGAGGGGGCTGAGCGTCGTCACGCAGCGACGCAAAGCTCAGTGAGACCAACATGCCAAAGAGTGTCTGTCTTTTTTGTTCCGCTTCGCAAGGATTGCCACCCGAATACGTCGAGCTTGCGGAGTCATTTGGTACGCGCATCGCAAGGCTCGGCATGCGGCTCGTCTACGGCGGCAGTGCGCGCGGCTTGATGATTGCCGCCGCCAGTGCTGCCCACGCGGGCGGCGGATCCGTGCTTGGCGTGATGCCGCGATTGCTCATTCCACGGGAGGGTATCGGCTCATCGGTCGGTGAGATCAGAATCGTCGAGACGCTGTCCGAGCGCAAGCAATTGATGGCGGATGCATCCGATGCATTCGTTGCCATCCCGGGCGGCATTGGCACCCTCGACGAAGTGGCCGAGATGATCACCTGGAACGAGCTTGCCATCCATGCAAAGCCCGTCTACCTGCTCAACGTGTTCGGGTTCTGGGATCCGCTGCTGGAATTTTTCGAGCGCGGCCGAACGCTTGGTGTGATCCGGCCAAGCTTCGACAAAAGCTGTACGGTAGTGAATTCGCTCGACGCATTGTTCGCGGCGCTCGAAGGCGCACAGTAGACCCTTGCATCGATCGATCACGACGGCACGACGGTCGCGACGAACTTTGCGCGATGCTTCCCTGCTATGCTTTTGCCCGGACAAATCGGGCCGGAGCTCGCGGCCCGCCCCTTCTCACATCAAGTATTCCTAAACTCAGCTCACCATGCCAAAACGCGAAAACGTTGCTGCCGGTAAGAAGTACCAAGACATTCTGTTCAAGGTGGAAAACCAGGTTGCCTGGATCACCATCAATCGTCCGCGTGCGCTCAACGCGTTTCGTGAACAGTCGCTCGATGAAATGATCGATGCCTTCAAGACCACGCGTGAAGATCCATCGATCGCCTGCACGGTAGTCACCGGCGCGGGCGACAAGGCATTTTCCGCGGGCGGTGATTTCTACGCGATGAAGCGGCTCAATTTCGCCAACGCCCACATGTGGAACGACCGGATGCTGGGTCTTGCCATGACCATACGCGGCCTCAACATTCCGGTCATTGCGATGGTGAACGGCTGGTGCATGGGTGGCGGACATGAGCTTGCGCTCTGGTGCGACCTGGTCATCGCCTCCGAGAATGCGGTGCTCGGACAGACCGGCGCGAAAGTGGGCGCGTGCCCGACCGTTGGCGCGACGCAGTACATCCCGCGCATCATCGGTGAGCGGCTCGCGCGCGAGATGATTTTCCTTGGCCGTCGGTTCGGCGCGAAAGAAGCGGTGGAAATCGGACTCATCAACAAATGCGTGCCGCAAAAAGATCTGCTCGCCGAAACATTGAAGTGGTGCGAGACCATCAAGGGCCACAGCTCGCAGACCTTGCGCGCGACCAAGAAGTCCCTCAACCACGAGTCGGACGACCTGTACTCTTCCTGGCAACACGGCATGGAACTGCTCGCGCACGTCTGGGGATCGGAAGAAAGCCTCGAAGGCATGCAGGCGTTTCTCGATGGACGAAAGCCGAACTTCAATCAATACCGGCTGCGCAACAAGCGGGAACTCGACAAGTACATGGACGGGTTCGAGCGCGGTCTCAACCAGCCGCCGGCGTTGCGGCGGGCGGCGAAGAAGCGTTAGGAACAACTTTCACCACAGGGGACGCAGGGAACGCAGAGGGGTTCGAGGTTTCGGTAATGCGTTGTGCATGCAACCGGTATTCACTCGACATATCGTCCCGAAAGGGCAAGCCTCCAGCCGCTTTTCCTTTGCGTCCTTTGCGGTGAACATTTGCTCGAAGGAAGTATGGAACCCGTAGAAGCGCTAGCCGGCATTCGCATTCTCGATCTCACACGCGTGCTGGCCGGACCACTATGCACGATGACGCTCGCCGACTATGGCGCTGATGTCATCAAGGTGGAACCACCCGGCCGCGGCGATGACGTGCGCGGCTGGGGACCGCCATTTTTTGGCAGCGATGCCGCTTATTTTCTCGGCTTCAATCGCAACAAGCGTTCGATCACCCTCGATCTCGCCAAGCCCGCCGGCCGCGAAATCCTCATGGCACTGGCGAAAAAGGCCGATGTCGTCATCGACAATTTCAAGACCGGTACGATGGAAAAGTGGGGCTTCACCAACGAATGGTATGAAGCCCATGCGCCGCGCGCCGTGCGCTGTTCGATCACAGGCTACGGCACCACCGGGCCGAAGGCTGGGCTGCCGGGCTATGACTTCATCCTGCAAGCCGAGTCGGGATTGATGAGCATCACCGGCGATCCTGAAGGGCGGCCGATGAAGTATGGCGTCGCGGTCGTCGACATGATGACCGGTATGCTGGCTGCGAATGCGATTCTCACGGCCTTGCACGCAAGGCAGCGCACCGGTCGCGGGCAGGCAATCGAAGCGTCGCTGTTCGACACGTCGATCTTCATGCTCTCGAACGTCGCGAATAATTTTCTTGCCGCGGGCAAGGAACCGCGCCGCTTCGGCAACGGCCACCCGAACGTTGTCCCCTATGACGACTATCCCACTGCCGATGGGCGCCTCGTATTGGCATGCGGCAACGATGGTCAGTTCGAGCGGGTCGCGAGGATCCTCGGCAATCCGGAATGGCTCACCGATCCCCGCTTCGCGAAAGTGCGCGATCGCGTATCCAATCGCGAGGCAATGGATGCGGCGGTCAGCGAAGCATTTCGAACCCAGTCGACCGAACATTGGATCGAACAGCTACGCAGTGCAGGCGTGCCATGCGGTCCGATCGCGACCGTTGCCGGTGCGGTGAACGACCCGCAGACGGTCGCGCGCGGGCTCGTGCGCGACATCGACCATCCTGCGATGGGGCACTATCAGATTGTTGGTCCGGCGGTTCGGTTGAGTGAAACGCCGCCATCGATTCGCAGCGCACCGCCTGCGCTGGGCGAACATACCGATGCGGTGTTGGCGGACGAGCTTGGGTACACTCGCGAGGAGATTGGGGGGTTGCGGGCGTCGGGCGTTATCTAAAGCTTCTAAAGCCTCTAAAGCCTCTAAAGCCTCAGAAATTCACCACGGAGGACGCGGAGGACACAGAGGAAAAGCGGGGGTATAAGCGGTCTCGCGATCATTCAACCTGCGATTCCCAGTGGTCTTGCCATTGGGATCAATTGTTGAGGGCGGACGTAGTTGCCCGTTCGTCCCGAGCTTGTGTGTGGGGCGGACGTAGTTGCCCGTTCGTTCTGAGCTAGTGTGGGGGCGGACGTAGTTGTCCGTGCCTCCTGAGCTCGTGTGGGGGCGGGATGTAGTTGCCCGTTCGTCCTGAGCTAGTGTGGGGGCGGATGTAGTTGCCCGTTCGTCCTGAGCTTGTCGAAGGATGGACGCGCACGTTCGTCCTGAGCCCTTCGACAGGCTCAGGACAGGCTTGTCGAAGGATGAGCGCGCACGTTCGACGACTTCACTCCTCGCTTTGCGATGCCATCTGCAGTTCTGATTGTTTTCCGAAGACCATGAAAGCTGCCCCGTTCGAATATGCGCGCGCCGCCTCGATTGACGAGGCCTGTGCATTGCTCGCGCGTCACGGCGTGGATGCACGGCTGATCGCCGGCGGACAGAGCCTTGTGCCGATGATGGCGATGCGACTCGTGCGCCCGGCCGTGCTTGTCGACATTCATCGCATCGCGGCGCTGCACGAATGGCGCATCGACCGCGACACGCTTTGCGTGCGGGCATGCGTGCGACAGAACGCAATCGAGCGCGAGCCCGCGCTCGGTGGCGCCGTCCCGCTTCTGCGTAAAGCCATCCGCTGGATCGGCCACGCGCAGACGCGCAATCGCGGAACCATGGGCGGTTCGCTTGCCCATGCGGATCCCTCCGCTGAGTTGCCGCTGGTCGCGGCGACGCTCGATGCGACCCTCCTCGTGCGATCGTCGAGCGCTGATCGGTCAATCGCCGGCGCGTCGTTTTTCACCGGGCCGATGAGTACCGCATTGCGTCCAGCCGAGTGCCTCGTCGAGATTCAATTTCCAATCTGGCGCGAGCCGCGCGCCGGCAGCGCGTTTGAAGAGGTCGCAATCCGCCATGGTGATTTCGCGCTGGTTGCGGCCGCGGCGCAGGTGGCATTGAAGTCCGACGGATCGTGCGTACGGGCCGCCATTGGCATTGGCGGCGCGGCGCCCTCGCCAAGTACGTTCCCGGACCTTGCCGATCGGTTGATCGGCACGCGGCTCGAGGATGCCGTGATTCGCGACACTGCCGAGGCCGTCGCACGCCGGCTCGACCCGATGTCCGACCTGCACGCGAGCGCCGACTATCGCCGTCATCTGGCTCACACGTTGATCGTGCGCACGCTCGTCGCGGCTCGCGACGAAGCACTGGCGATCAAGACATGACTGAATCCAACCATCCCATGACCTTGGAAGTAAACGGCGTCAATCGATCGGGTAGTGCAACCGCGCGCACCACCTTGGTCGATTTCCTGCGTGACGCGTTGCGCCTGACGGGTACGCATGTCGGCTGCGAGCACGGCGTTTGCGGTGCGTGCAGCGTGCTCCTCGATGGCGAACCGGTGCGCGCCTGTCTGATCTTCGCGGTGCAAGTCGATGGCCAACGGATCACCACCGTCGAAGGGTTGTGCAATCCCGATGGATCGATGAGCGTGCTGCAAGATAGTTTTTGCGAGACACATGGTTTGCAGTGTGGCTACTGCACGCCCGGGATGCTGATTGCCGCGCATGCGCTGCTCGCATCGAATCCGGCTCCGAGCGAGCACGCGATCCGCGATGCGATCGGCGGAAATCTTTGCCGTTGCACGGGTTATCAGCAGATCGTTGAAGCGGTGCAGCTTGCGGCTTCGCGCCGCACGGGCGCAACGTAATGAGATCAGCATGAGCACGGCTCCCGGACCGTTTCGCTATATCGGCAAGCATCGCCGAACCAAGGAAGATCCGCGGTTCGTCACCGGTACGGGTTGTTATGTCGCCGACGTGCATCTGCCCGGCATGAAGCATGTCGCGCTCGTCGCAAGTCCCTATCCGAGTGCCCGCATCACCGCGATCCGTACCGAAGCGGCGCTCGCGTTGCCGGGTGTACTGGCGGTCGTCACCGGCGCGGAATATTGCGCGGCGACCGAGTCGCATCTTGTCGGGGTGGACGCGCCGGCGGTGCGACGTTTCGCGCTCGCCAATGATGTCGTACGGTACGCCGGCGAATGGGTCGCCGCGGTCGTTGCCGATTCACGTGCCATCGCCGAGGATGCGGCCGAGCTCGTCGAGATCGACTACGAACCGCTGTCCTTCGTGATCGACCCGGAAGAGGCGATCAAGCCGGATGCGCCGCTGGTCCATCCGGCGCATGGCTCGAATGTGATCTTCCAACGCACGTTCAGTTGGGGTCCGGTCGAGCAGCGCTTTCGCGAAGCGGATCACCAGTTGAAATTTCGCGCGCGATGGGCGCGCAGCGCGACCGTGCCGATCGAGACCTTCGGTGTGGTCGCGAACTGGCATCGCGGTACCGGCATTCTCGATGTCTGGGCGTCGATCCAGATGCCCAAGTTTCCGGATCAGATCGCGCGCTCGCTGCGCCTGCCCGGCAACGCGGTGCGGGTGCACTTCGATGTCGACGTCGGTGGCAGTTACGGCGTGAAGCGCGGCATCAAGCACTCGGTGCTCGCCGGCTATCTCGCGAAAAAACTGGGTGTCCCGATCCGGCTCATCGAAGATCGACTGGAGAACATGCGCGGTGGCGACATGCATGGTCCGGATCGAATTTTCGATATGCAGGTCGCCTTCGATCGCGACGGCACCATCCGCGGATTGAAGATTCGCGCGCTGGACGACGTCGGCGCGTATGCCGGCCGCTCACCGTTGCAACTGGGCAAACCGGTCGGTGCGATCTGCGGACCCTATCGCATCGATGCAATCGAATACGAGCCGATCTCGGTGCTCACGAACAAGACCGCGCAGGAAGCGGTGCGCGGCTTCGGCCAGGCGCCGACCAACTACGCGATCGAGCTCGCCGTCGATCGCGTTGCGCGCTACTTGCAGCGCGATCGGATCGACATCCGCCGCCACAACCTGATTCGCGCCGAGCAGTTCCCGTACCTGATTCCAAGCGGTACGACCTACGATTCGGGCGACTATCACACGGTGCTTGCGAAAGCGCTCGCTCTCGTCGGCTACGAGGCACTCATCGAGAAGCGCGATGCGTTACGCCGTGGCGGCAGTCTTGCCGGCATCGGCGTGGCGACCTGTCTCGAACCAAGCGGCGGTAATTCCTCGTTCGAGCCGCTGTTTAATCCGAAGAACGACACGACCACCTGGATGGACTCGTGTCTGGTGCGCGTGGATCTGTCCGGCGCGATCACCGGTGTCATGAATACTTCGACGGCCGGGCAGGGTCACGAGACGCTGGTCTCGACGGTGCTCGGCGAAGTGCTGGAACGTGATCCGGCGACGATTCGTGTCGTGCACGCGGATTCCCTCAACGCGCTGCCATCGAATAGTCCAGTGGGCAGTCGCATGGCGATCATGCTGGGCGGCGCAGCAGCGGGTGCGGCGCGCAAGATCAAGGACGCGCTGATCGCTATTGCCGCGCACAACCTGAAGGTCGCGGCCGACCGGATCACCTACGCAGATGGCCACTGCTCGGTGAGCGGTGAACCGGAAAAGCGTCTTACCTGGGACCAACTGGTCGAGATCGCGCATCGCAAGTTCCACAAGCTTCCTGCTGGACTGGAACCCGGCCTCCAGGCGAAGTTCGTGTGGGAAGTGCCCACTGGCGGGGCCTTGCCGACCGCGGACGGACGCATTCAGATGTACCCGTGCTTTTCGTTCGAGGCGCATGTGGTGCTCGTCGAGATCGATGCACTCACCGCGCAGCCCCGCATTCTCAAGTACGGTTGCGGACACGATTGCGGGGTGATGATCAGCCCGAACATCGTGCATGGCATGACGTATGGCGGCATTGCGCACGGCATCGGCGCCGCGCTGTACGAAAAATTCGCCTTCACCGCGGACGGGCAGCTCGCAAGCGGCACGTTCATGGATTACCTCATGCCAAGCGCGCACGAGGTGCCGGGTCTTGCGATCGCCGATCATTGCACACCATCGCCCCTCACCGTCTTCGGCCAGAAAGGCTCGGGTGAAGCGGGCTATCTCGGCGCACCGGCTGCCCTGGCAAGCGCGATCAACGATGCGCTGGAACCGCTCGGCACATCGATCGAAGAGTTGCCCATGACGCCATGGGCGTTGTGGGAGAAGATCCGGGCGGCGCGGCGTGCATGAACGGATTCACCACAGGGGACGCAGAGGACGCAGAGGATTCATCTTTGGATTCGCGCAATTATCAAAATCGCGGAACGGGGCGTTGACGCTTTTCCTCTGTGTCCTGCCCGTCCTCTGTGGTTAATTCTTGACCGGAAGACGATTGACTGGGAAATCTCAATGACGAAGAACGGCGCCGCGCGCATTTCATCTGCCGCACTGCGAGCCTTTTCCAAGCGTGCCTTTCTTGCTGCCGGCCTTTCTGATGCCGACGCGTCCACCGTTGCCGATTTGATGGCGCAGGCCGATCTGTATGGCGCCGATGGCCATGGCGTGTTTCGTTTGCCGCAGTACATTCGCCGGATCAAAGCCGGAGGCGTGAACACAACCCCGAACATTCGCGTGTTGCGGGAAACGGCGGCGACCGCACTGATCGATGGTGACAATGCGATGGGGCATCTTGTGATGAAGCGGGCTGCCGAGCTTGCCGTGGAGAAAGCGCGCAGCGCGGGAATCGGATGGGTGGGCGCACGCCTGAGCAATCACGCGGGGCCCGCGCTGCTCTATGCGCGCATCCCAATGGCCGCAGACATGATCGGGTTGTATCTTGCGGTGGGCAACGCAAATCATCTCGCGCCCTGGGGTGGGATCGATATGCTGCTTTCCACCAATCCGATCGCCGTCGCCGTGCCCACGTTCGAGGAGCCACCGATCGTGCTCGACATGGCGACCACTGTGGCGGCCTACGGCAAGGTCAAGACCGCGGCGCAGCGGGGCGAAACGATGCCGGTGGGCTGGATGATCGATCGGCTTGGCAACCCGCTTACCGATCCGACGCGTGCGGACGAAGGCATTCTCCTGCCGATCGGCGGGTACAAGGGCTATGGTCTGTCGCTCATCATCGGATTGCTGGCCGGCACCTTGAACGGCGCGGCGATGGGCCGTGACGTGGTTGATTTCAACGCGGACGACAAGGCAACCACCAACACCGGGCAGGCGGTGATGGCGATCTCGATCGATGCGTTCGGTGACCGCACCGAGTTCAAGCGCAAGGTCGATACTATTGCCCGCGACATCCGCAATTCCAAGCGCCTTCCCGGTTACGATCGCATCTGGTTGCCGGGCGAGCAAAGTGCCGCCAAGCGTGTTGATCGTGAGAAAAACGGCGTGCCGATTCCGTCGCAATTGATGGTGAGCTTGCAAAAACTGGCGGGCTCGCTGGGTATTGATCCGCCGGGAGTTTGATCCTCGATGATTTCAGCAAGTGAAGCACTTCAACGCCTGCAAGACGGCAATCGTCGCTTTGTAGCCGACATTCGTGGTCAAGGCCCGCTTGGCAACCGGACGCGTCGCTATGAGCTTGTGGCTGCTCAGCAACCGTTTGCCATCATTCTCGGGTGCTCGGACTCGCGAGTGCCCGCGGAGATCGTGTTTGACCAGGGGCTCGGTGACTTGTTCGTCATCCGTGTTGCCGGCAACATCGTTGCGGCCTCGCAAGTCGACAGTGTCGAGTTCGCAGCAGAGCGGTTCGGTACGCGGTTGGTCGTTGTGTTGGGACATTCCCAATGCGGTGCAATCCTGGCCACATTGGAAGAGCTTCAGCAAACGACCGAAAAGCAATCGCGAAACCTGCGGTCCATCGTCGATCGCGTCCGGCCGTCCGTGGAATCATTGCTCGCGACCGAGCTGAGACACGACCACGTCGCGCTGGTACAACATGCCGTTCGCGCGAATATTCGCATGTCCGCCGGCCACCTGCGGCACGGATCGGGCGTTCTCGAGCAACTGATCCAAACCAGCGGGCTCGTCGTCGTGGGCGCCGAATATTCGCTGGAGACCGGCGCCGTCGAATTCTTCGATGGGGTGCCGGCGCCCGGTTAGAAGCGCGCCGGTTTGACTTGTCGGTCAGTCCGGCCGCGCATGCGCGCTTCCTTCATCGTCCAATCGCTCCCAGATCTCGCGTGCGATGGGATTGCGCAACTCTTCGGCAATGTGGCCAACCAGCCCTATTGCGCGCCCGATCACCGCGATGCCGCGCGCCAGACGCCAATCGACCTCAAGCTCACACAGAATGGCGCCCATCGCCCCGGTGACATTGAGCGGTAGGACTTTGCCCGAGGCCCGCTCCGCCTCTTTCTGCACCAGTTGGATCAGCTCGACGTAGCGACCGGCGAAGCCATTTTCCTTGGCGATTTCGAACAGGCGCGGCGTACGCGGATCGACCGGTTTGTGGATCGGGTGACCAATACCTGGAATCGACGCTTTGCGCGCGCGATGGTCAGCGACGATATCGCGCGCGGTCTGTGCAAGATCGGGTACCGCTTTCGGCGATCCTTTGGTGCCGAGCGCCGCTTGCAACAACTGCGCCGATCCTTCGGCGGTGCCGGCGAAGGTGGTGCCTAGTCCGCATAGCCCGGCCGCGACCGCACCCTGCAAAGATTCCGGCGCACCGAGATAAACGAGGCGCGTGGCGATCGCATGCGGCGTGAGTCCATGCTCGACGAGCGCACACAACAGCGCGTTGAAGACGTTCGACTCGCCCGTGGTCGGCGCGCTGCCTTTGATCTCGAGCCACGCCATATCGCCAAGCGACATGCGCCCAAGAATCTGGCTCGGCAGATCGAGGCCGCGGACGGTGATGCGATCGGTTGTGCTCCATCCCATGTCGGAGCGAATCTTGCGTGCGGTACGGGGCATTGGTCGGCTCTCTCGTTTCGTGGTTCGTCGGAAATGATAGCCGGGATCCATCCGGACCCCACTTTCCCACCCGATCCGAGGTCGCGCGTATCATCTTTCGGCGGGCAGAAGAACATCGACATTTCCAAAACCGAGGACCCAATGAACAATCATCCGCTCGACTGCGTTTGCTGCGCTCCGCTTGGTATTTCGCGACGTCAGTTTCTTCGTGCCACGGCCGCGACGGCTATTGCCGCCCCGACTGTCGCGGTGACCGCCGGTTGCGCGACCGCGATGCAATCGTCGGGCGGTGTTGCCGCCGGCCAACCCATCCTCATCAAGGGCGGCTGCGTGTTGTCGATTGATCGGGCCGTCGGGGACTTCGAGCAGGCTGACGTGCTGGTGGAAGGCACGAAGATCGTGGCCGTGCGGCCGAATATCAGCGCACCCAATGCCGCGGTGATCGATGCGTCGAACACGATTGTCATGCCCGGATTCGTCGATACCCATCGCCACATGTGGCAAGGCATCCTGCGCAACATCCTGCCGGATGGCTCGTTGCAGGATTACATTCGCGTCGTGCAGCGCATGGTCGGTCAGGCCTATACGCCCGACGATGTCTATGCCGGCAACCTGTCGAGCGCGCTCGGCTGCATCGATGTGGGCGTCACGACGGTGCTCGACTGGTCGCATATCCATATGACGCCTGCCCATTCGGATGCGGCGGTCAAGGGCCTGCAGGAGTCGGGCGTGCGAGCGATCTTCGCGTACGGCACACCGCAGCACGAGTCGGGCGATTGGACCAAGGCGCCGCTGCACAAGTTTCCTGGCGATATCGCGCGCCTGCGCAAGCAATACTTTTCCACCGAAGACCAACTGCTCACATTGTTCCTCGCCTCGCCCGGCGGAACCCCCGAGGCGATCCTTCCCACATGGAAGGCGGCGCGCGATGTCGGCGCCCGCATCACGATTCACGTCGGCGTTGGCGAATTCGGACGCAATGCGCTGCTCGAGCGTATCCACAAGATCGAGCCGCTGCGCGCCGATACCACGTATATCCATTGCTGCACGTTGAACGACACCGAGTGGAAATTGATTCGCGATTCGGGCGGCACCGTTTCAATCGCAGGCTATGTCGAGACCTTGATGGGTCATGGCAATCCGCCCACGCAGAAGGCGATCGACTTCGGTATCCGGCCGAGCCTCAGCGTGGACGTGGAGACCTCCGTGCCCAATGATTTTTTCACGCAGATGCGCACGGTGCTCTCGCTGCAGAAGAACGAGGTCTGGGCGCGACGTTTGGCGGGCGATAAATCCCCGCCGAACTTCCTCACCGCGCGCGAAGTGCTGGAATTCGCCACGATCGAAGGGGCGAAAGCGAACGGTCTGGAGCGCAAAGTGGGCACGCTCACGCCGGGCAAGGAGGCCGACATCATCCTGCTTCGCACCGACCGCCTGAATGTCATGCCGATGAACAACGCGGTCGGCGCGGTGGTGACGAGCATGGGTCCGCAGAATGTCGATACTGTTCTGATCGCGGGCAAGATCATGAAACGCGATGGTCAGCTCGTCGGGGTCGACATGCCGCGCGTCACGCGGATGCTCCATGAGGCCCGCGAACGGGCGCTGACGAACGGGAAGTATCCGCGGAATCGGGTGTAAAGGGTCGGACAAAAGTGCACATCTACTTTTGTCCGGGTTACTTACCCTCGAATCGGTCCTAAGGATGAACCACCAAGACACCAAGGCACCAAGTTTCGAGTTATTCCATGTCGTGGTCCGTTGTGCCGTCGAGCCGTCGTGGTGTGCTTTAAGACGACGCGGCCCCCAATCTCGAACACGACGATGCAACGTGCACAACGGTCCTGGAACCCCTTGGTGTCTTGGTGTCTTGGTGCCTTGGTGGTTCCATTCATTTGGGCAAGGGGTAGGACCCTTCCTACAGCGGTTGCCTCAATTCATCTGCCGCTTCCAGGCGATGACCCAATCGGGCAGCGCCTCGGCGGTCATCGGGGCCGCGATCAAATAGCCCTGGGCGATGTCGAATCCAAGCTCTGATAGGAGCCGCCACTCTTCGTCCCGCTCCACGCCGATTGCGACGGCGTTCAACCCGTACTGCCTGGCAAGCCGAAGACCCGATTGCAAAGCGCTTCGCAGCTTCGGGCGATCCGCGGCCTCGATCATGAGCGAACGGTCCATTTTCAACTGCGTAAGCGGCAGGCGTTCGAGTTTCGTGAGTGCTGAATCGCTGGTTCCGAATGCGTCCATCGCCACGCCGAATCCCTTGAGGACCAGTTCCATCAGATTTTCCAGCACCACGATGTCATCCGAGGTCGCGGCGGCTTCCGGGATCTCGATCGTCACGTCGTTGGGGCGTATGCCGAAACGACAAACCTTGCGATGCAGGGTGTCGACGAAGTCGGGTGCGCTGATTACCGCCGCCGGCACATTCAGCGTCCCACCGAAGCGGAAGTTGAACCGCCGCCACAACACCAATTGCGACAGCAACCGATCAAGCACGAAATCCGTGAGCGACCCAGACATACCCGCTTCAACGGCCAAGGGTAGGAAGGCAGTCGGGAGCAGCATGCCGTGGTCCTCATCGTCCCAACGGATCAGGGCTTCGACCGCGCGGATCTTCCCGGTACTGATCTGGATCTGCGGTTGATAGTGCACCGTGAGTTTGGCCGCGTCGATCGCGCCACGAATCTCGGCGAGGCCGGGAGGCAGCAGACCGCGAGGAGGACGATCCATCGCTGATCCACTCAACGCACTTGCTGGTCGTTCCATGGCTACCGCATGCGGCGGCCCAGTTCGTGCGGGTGCTTCGATATCGGTCAACATGCGATGGGCCTTTCACATTCTCTAATCGTCAGATCGAGCCGCATTGAACCCGTGTTGCGACATTGGTTCAATAGCCTGTTCGATCGGGGGTCGATCTAGTCCGGCTGAACGGCGACGTACGCCAATGGCAACGTACGAGAACCCGAACATTCCGCAGATGTGATGTCGAAGACGGTGGCAAACGAACTGACGCGCCGTTGCTCACCACGTTGATGAGCGAGCCGAGTGCCCCTCTCGGTCGCCCTCGCCCGCGCATCAGACCAGTGACGGTCGCAGGCTTGACGCTTGGCTGTCGGCCTTGCGGCCGAGCGGGAACCATACTGCTTTGATGCGTCGTATGACCAAGGCCTGCGAGAATACTTCGCCCGCGATGTGAAATTGTTTTCAAGGACGCGCGCTCCGGTACAGCCAAGAAAGCGGCGCGCTCAGGATTCCGGGCGGCGACCCACCCGGAATCCCGGTCGATCATCAGCCGATGTGCTTCCGGAAAAACTCGACGGTCCGGCTACGCGCGAGCTTGGCGCTCTCGGCGTGATACGAGCCGCGATGATCACAAGTGAAACCGTGACCGGCCGGGTAGACATACGACGTTTGGGTCGGATGCGCAGCTTCGACCTTGCGTACGGATTCCATCGGAATCGCATGGTCGGTCTCGCCCCAATGGAACATGACCGGTACCTTGGGTTTTTCGTCGGTCATGTTGCCGATACTGCCGCCATAGAAGGGCGCCGAGCAGGACAGGCCGTTCGCGCGCGATGCGGCGACCCATGCGGTGGTGCCGCCCCAGCAGTAGCCGACGATACCGACCTTGCCGGCGCTCTTCACGCGATCGATGGCGACCTGCACATCGGCGATCGTGTTGTCCCAGTTGAGGCTCATCGCGATCGTGCGGCCCGCGTCGATATCGGCCTGCGTATAGCCGTGATCGAAATTGCGCTCTTTGCGATCGTAGAATGCCGGACAGATGGCGAGGTAACCATCGGCCGCGAAGCCGTCCGTCACTTCCTTCATGTGGGCGTTGACACCGAAGATTTCCTGCACGACAACCAATGCGCCGCGTGCTTTGCCTTGCGGCTCGGCGAGATAGGCGCTGAGCTTATGACCATCTGCTGCGGTGAGCTCGATCGTGGTACCCATGATTTCCTCCAGGTTTGATTGGGCGTTGAGGGGTGATGCCGGCCGAAGAGCCGCGTGGCTATTCTGCCTTGCTCTGCAATGCCGAGGCACGCAAAGTCAAAAGATCCGGCGCCTTGACAAGCATGACTGCACCGGCCAGCAGCCCGGCGCCGGTGGCTGCAAGTGTAATCCCGCGCGTCCCGATCAGGTCGGCGCCGATCCCGATCGCCACCGACCCGATCGAAATGAGGGCCGGGTTGAACTGCAAGAGGGAGAGCACTCGTCCGCGCATCGACGCCGGCGCGGACAGTTGCATCAACGCCTGGCCCGCTGCGGTGGTGACCATCTCGCCGATCCCGGCGAGCACAACGAACGGCAACGCAATCGCAAGCGAAGGGCTGAACGCGATCCCCACCAGCGCGGCGAGGAACGCGATGCCCGATGCGACCTGCAGGCTGCCGAGTCGATCGAATCGCGACAGCGCGGCCGCGATGAATCCGCCGATGAGCCCACCGCTCCCCACCGCCGCGAAGAGCCACCCCAGTCCTTCCGGACCGGCATTGAATTCGTTCTTCGCATAGAGCGGCATCAGCGTATTCCAGACGGGAATCAGGAACAAGAAGGGCACCGCCGAGAAGAGCAACACGCCGCGCGTCGTACGATCGGTGAGCGCATAGCGCATGCCTTCGGTCAGGCTCTGCCAGATCGAGCCACCGCGTTCATTGCGCGCGCGCACGGGGAAGCGGATCAGCGATGCGGTCAATATGGCGGCCGCGTAGAGCATGGCCTGAATGAAGAAATTGATCTCGGCACTGAACCACGCCAGCAGATAACCCGCGAGCGCGGGACTCAATACCCGCATGAGATTGAACGCGATCGTGTTGAGCGCCACCGCGTTCATGACCGCTTCGATCGGAACCAGTTCCTGGATCGATACGTACCGCGTGGTGCGATCGAACACGTGGGCGGTTCCGACCATCGTGATGAACACGAACAGATGCCAGATCTGAAGCCCTTTCGATGCGATCAACACGCCCATGAGCAGTGCACCGATCACATTGACGAGGCTCGCGCCCATGAGCAGGTGGCGCCGCGAATAGCGATCCGCGGCCACCCCGGACAACGATGCAAGGAGCAGGATGGGGATGGCGCGAAACCCAAGCACCGCGCCAACGACCGCGCCGGACCCGGTCAGCTCATAGGCGACCCAGGCGAACACCACCTGGTGGATCCAGTGTCCGGCATAGGTGAAAAGCGACCCACACCACAACAAGCGAAACTGGGGGTGTCGAAGCGCTTCAAACATCCAGGCGTCGCGCGTTATCTCCCACTATCCCCGGCTATCCGCGCTTGACTGCTGCGCCCGCGCCGGTCGCATCGGTGTCGTAGCCGGGTAGCACCCGCACATCAAGCACGCACACCCTGCCGGCCTGCACTGCTTCGATGCCACGCTTGATCGCACCGGGCAGATCCTCGATGCGCTGGACCGGTCCGATCCCTTCGGCGCCCTGCGCGCGTGCGATGGCGGCAATGTCGATGTCGGGTTCGCTGATGCGCTGACCAACCCACTTGTTCTCGACCGGGCGGCTGCGTGTCTTCGCGACACGCTCCTGATGCAGCTCGTCGTTGTAGTACGAGCGGTTGTTGGCGACGATCATCAGACACGGAATCTTGTAATGCGCGGCCGTCCAGACCGCCGAGCTGGCCATCATGAAATCGCCATCACCCAACACGCCAACCGGAATCCGACCCGAGCCGGCCAACGCAAGCGCGGCCCCGATGGTCATCCCCGGACCCGAGCCGATTCCCGCACCGCCGTCGGCACCGAGGTAATCAAGCGGATGCCGGAATGCACGATATGCGCCATGCCAGCCGAGCGGAAGCCGCGTGATTGAAACGTCGAGATTGCGCGTCGCTTCATTGAGCGAATAGGCGAGCGCCGCGATCGTCACTTCCGCGGTCATGCGTGCCTTCGGGCTATCGGGCTGCGTTGGCGCCGCGCCCTTTCGCGCGGTCACGGCACCCAGCAAGGCCGTAACGGCGGCTGCCGGTTCGCAGAGCAGGTAGCAATCCGCCGGCGGGAGCACGTGGTATTCCATTCCAAACCCGCGGTGATTATGCTGATCGACCGAGACGCGAATTACTTTCGCCGTGATGGGGCCATCACCGTACGCCTGCTTCAATGTGCCGCCGAGATCGACGTTGTCGAGCGCGAGAATGACATCCGCCTTTTTTACGGCTTCGAGACCCACCGGCAACTGGTTCACGCCGGGCCAGCCGAAGTGGAGCGGATGATCGGTCGGGAATGCCGCGCCGCATTTGAGGTCGGTGAACACGGTGGCATTCAGCTTCTCGGCCAGGGCGACCCGGTCGCGCCATGCATCGACCGAACGCGATACACGTCCGATGATGATCGCCGGGTTCTTCGCGGACGAGAGCCATTTCGCGGCGCGGCTCACTTCATCGAGATCAGGCTTGATCGCCGGTGGCGCGGCGAAGCGTCCCATATCGGGCACCGGCGGCAAACTGGTGAGCTTGGATTCCTGAAGCGCCGCATCGAGGTTGATATACACCGGCCCGCGTGGCGCGGTATCCGCGATCTGTGACCCGCGCGCCATCGCTTCGTACATCGCGGGCACCGACGCCGGCTGGTTATCCCACTTCGTGAAGTTGCGAATGAGCGCGCCTTGATCGGACATGGTGTGGATCCAGTCGATCCAGGGGCGGCGCTTGGCGGCATCCCATGGTCCGGTGGCGCCCAGAATCATCATCGGCACGCGATCGCACCATGCGTTGAACACCGACATGGTCGCGTGCATGAGCCCGACGTTGGAATGAAGCGCCGCACCCATCATCCGCTCGGACGCTTTCGCGTATCCATGCGCGATCGAGACCGCAACGTCTTCATGCAGGCAGAGCAGCATCTGGGGCCGCGCATTGCCAAGGTAGTTGACGAGGCTGTCATGCAAGCCGCGATAACTTGCCCCTGGATTGAGCGCGATATAAGGCAGATC
>JBJXGX010000207.1:0-7482 GCA_046160305.1 Burkholderiales bacterium | reverse complement strand
TCGTCAAAGGCATCCTGCATCCGGCCGATGCGGAGCTGGCGGTGCGCTATGGGCTGGACGGTGTGGTGTTATCCAACCATGGTGGACGCCAACTCGATAGCGCGGTGTCCCCGATCGAAGTGCTGCCGGAAATTCGCGCCGCGGTGGGCAAGAAGCTGAAGCTCGTCGTGGACAGCGGGATCCGGCGCGGGACCGACATTCTGAAAGCGCTCGCCCTGGGCGCGGACTTCATCCTCTGCGGGCGCGCGGCGATGTTCGGCGTGGCAGTGGGCGGCGCGGATGGTGCGGCCCACGCATTGCAACTGCTGAAAGCGGAAGTGGATCGCGATCTGGCGCAACTGGGTTGCCCGAGCATCGCGGCATTGAATCCCGATTTTCTGGACACCCGCGATCTGTTTTACGGACGGACGTGGGCAGCGGAGTCGCAGGGGGCGAAGCCGTTGAAGGTGGTTGTGTAAAGTAGAGCTTGTAGATCTCTCTCAGAAATTGACCACGGAGGAAGCGGAGGGAACAGAGGAAAGGCGCTCTGTTTTGAGGTACTTTAAGCAGGGTGCGCCAGATTGAAAGTATGCGTCTGGCATAGCTGCGTGAAAATCTTCAACATGCTTCGTTTTTCCTCCCTTACCTCCGCTTCCTCCGTGGTCAATTTTTGAGAGGTGTACACGGACGTACGCTTTAGACAACAATCTCCATCCGCACCCCCATCCGCGCCTCGGTATCCACGAAATTCAAATCATCTTCCACCACCTGTTCCCGCACGAGGTAGATGAACTCGGCGGTGTCCCCAAGCGGAAACGGCGTCCAATGCCATGTGCCCGGCCGAATACTCACCGCGGTCGTGCCATCGAGAAGGAAGGCGCGCACTTTCGTGAGGTCGGGCAGTCCGGAGTCGTTGACGGGCGCATTCGCCGGCACCACCGGCAACACGCTCTTTGCTGCGCTTGCCGGGATCAAAGTCTGCGTCCCTTTCAGGTGGCGCTCGAACCAACTGAAGGTCATCGCCTTCGCGCGGCAGCGGATGTAGCCGAATTTCATCGTATCCCGGGAAATGGTTGCGATGTCCGCCCAATAGTCGAGAATGTCCCAGTCGCGCATGCGCTCCGCACGGACCGGATCGCTCATCCGGGCGCGCCCGGAATTGAGCAGATCGACATTGGTCACCGGCTGTTGCGACGATCGTGGTCGGAGCACATCGCCAAAGGGGGCGAAGGCCTCGACCGTCAGCGGTTCCGGCGTGATGCGAAGCAGCGTTGACGGGGCGGTCATCGGGATTCCAATTTCCAATAACTTCCAATAGTAAGGGTGAAGCGCGCTTCGCCTGTGGTGGGCGAGAATCGTATAGATTCCCGCAAGCATACAAACAATCAGCCGATCGCAGTGGAGAGTGACGATGAGCGAACTGACATCTCTTGGAGCGGCCGAGGCCGCGCGCAAGATCGCAGCGCGAGAATTGCGCTCGGAAGATCTGGTGCGTGCCTGCCTCGCGCGCATTCGCGAGCGTGATGGCGAAGTGGCCGCCTGGGCCGTGCTCGATGCGGATGCTGCATTGGAGGCCGCACGCGCCTGCGATCGAAATCCGGCCCGGGGCGTGCTGCATGGCGTTCCGATCGGCGTCAAAGACATCATCGATTCGGCGAGCCTGCCAACGGAATACAACTCGCCGATCTATCGCGGACATCGACCGCGCGTCGATGCGAGCTGCGTCATGATCGCCAAGAGTGCCGGTGCGATCGTGCTGGGCAAGACGGTCACGACCGAGTTCGCGTACACGAACCCGGCGCGTACCCGCAATCCGCACAATCTTGCTTTTAGTCCGGGCGGCTCATCGAGTGGATCGGCGGCCGCGGTCGCGGATCGGATGGTTCCGCTTGCGATCGGCACGCAGACCGGTGGATCGGTGATTCGGCCCGGCGCGTTCTGCGGTGTGATCGCGATGAAGCCAAGTTTCAACACGATCAATCGCGCGGGCGTGAAGCCGCAATCCGAAGCCCTCGATACGGTGGGTGTGTTCGGGCGTTCGATCGAGGACGCGGGCCTTTTTCTCCATGCGTTGTCCGGGGTGCCCGCGCCGGATTTCAGCACCCTCCAATTCCTTACCCCTGCGATCGGCGTATGCCGTACCCCGGGCTGGGGCAAGGCTGACAAGCCGATGCAGAAGCGGTTCGAGGAAGTCGTGAATCGCCTCGCGCGAGAGGGCGCGGTGATCAGTGACTACACATTGAACGATGCGTTTGAAAACGTCTACGCCGATCAGGAAGTCATTCAGATGTACGAGGCCGTGCGCGCGCTCGCGTACGAGTACGCGATGCATCGTGATCTCCTCTCCGCGAATCTGCTCGAACGCCTGGATCACGCCGTCACGCACACGCGTGAGCGCTACAACATCGCGCAACGCCGCGCGGCCGACTATCGCGCGTGGATCGCCGACGATTTCGAGGCATTCGATGCGATTCTCACCTTGTCGGCGCCGGGCGAAGCGCCGCATGGTATTGCCACCACGGGGAGCGCCGAATTCAATCGCATCTGGACCTTGTTCGGCACGCCGTGCGTCAATGTGCCGGCGGGTGTCGGTCCGAATGGTTTGCCTTTGGGTGTGCAAGTGGTCGGGCCATACGGTGCGGACAACCGCACCTTGATGATCGCGGAATGGGTGCGGCGGGTGATTCAGGGCTAAGACGCGGCGTAGGCGGCGCAACGTGCCAGAATGCAATGCATGACGATTGCATTGCTGCTTGATATCGACGGAACGCTCGTCGAGTTCGCGGACCATCCGGATGCCGTCTCGATCGATCCCGGACTGGTCGGATTGCTGGATGGATTGGAGCGGGCGCTGGCGGGCGCGCTCGCCCTGGTGAGCGGGCGGCAGATCGCGACCATCGACCGTCTTTTCGCGCCTCGACAATATGCGGCCGCCGGGCTCCACGGACTCGAGATCCGGGCTGAGCCCGGCCAGGCGATCGAGATCAGCGAAGACACGACATTGCCCGCTCTTGCGCGCGATGCGATCCGGAGCATCGCGCACGCGCACCCCGGCATCATGATCGAGGACAAAGTGCGTACCTTGGCGCTGCACTATGCTGCCGACTTTACCGGACGCATCGCGCTGGAACGTTCGCTCGAACGAGTCCTGCAGGATCATGCACCCGGCTGGACCGTGCAGTCCGGACGCCTGTTGCTCGAGCTGCGACCCGCAAATGTCGACAAGGGGCTTGCCTGCGAACGACTGATGGCGTTTCAACCGTTTGCCGGACGCCATCCGGTGATCGTGGGTGACGACATAACGGATCTGCACGCGTTTTCCTATGTCCGGCGCGCGGGCGGGCTTGCGGTTTCGGTCGATGAACGGATCGCCCATGCCGCTGACCTCAGGCTCGACACGCCAGCGGATGCGCGAGCGTGGCTGGTCGAACTCTATGAGCGCCTGCTGGATGATCCCGCGCTCGGCATAGACGCTGTCCGGATCATGAAGGCGAAGGTGCATGGCCCGTCGCCCGCCGGGTAGGTCACCCTGCTACAGCACAGTCTCCCAGCGCCGCGACAACCGCATCGCGCAATTGATGATGCCGACCATCGAGTACGTCTGCGGGAAGTTTCCCCAAAGTTCGCCCGTTCGTGCATCGACATCTTCCGAGAGCAGCCCCAGCCGGTTGCGGATCGCGAGCACGCGCTCGAACAAGGCGCGCGCTTCGTCGGTTCGGCCGATCCGCCACAGTGCATCGATGTACCAGAACGTGCAGGCAAGAAACGCAGTCTGTGGTTTGCCGAAATCGTCGGCCGCGCTATAGCGCAGCAGAAAGCCGCCGTGGCCAAGCTCGCGTCCGATGGTCGCGATGGTCGCGTGCCAGCGCGGATCGGCAGGCTCGATCAGGCCGACTTCACCCATCAGCAGCACACCCGCATCGAGCTCGTCACCACCAAATCGTTCGGCGAACACCTGGCGATGCGTATTCCACGAGGCGGCCAGGATGCGTTCGCGGATCGCGCGCGCATGGCCGGTCCAGTACGCCGCCCGATCCGCGAGTCCGAGATGGACGGCGATCTTCGCGAGCCGATCGGTGGCCGCCCAGCACATCAGGCTGGATGACGTATGCGTGGCGGCGCGCGTACGCAATTCCCACATGCCCGCGTCGGGCCGGTCGTGCAGCGCAACCGCCTGCTCGCCCACCCATTCGAGCCGCTGAAAATCGCCGGCGTCCGCTTGTCGCGTGAGTCGGCGATCGAAGAACGCCTGGGTCGCGGCGAGCACGACATTGCCATACACGTCATGCTGATGGTGCTCGTATGCCTGGTTGCCCACCCTCACCGGTCCGTTGCCGCGATAGCCGGCCAGTGATTGGACGATCCGCTCCGGCAGCTCGCGTTCGAGTCCGATACCATAGACCGGCTGCAGGTGCTGGTCACGCGCGGCCGAGCGCTCCATGTTCGCCAGGTAGCCGAGATAATTTTCCATCGTGGAAATCTCGGACAGGCTGTTGAGCGCGCGAACGACGAAGAATGCATCGCGCAGCCAGCAATAGCGGTAGTCCCAGTTGCGTCCCGTTCCCGGTGCCTCCGGAATGCTGGTCGTGACCGCCGCGATGATGGCGCCGGTTTCCTCGAACGTGCTTAGCTTGAGCGTGATGGCAGCGCGGATCACGGCGTCCTGCCATTCGAGCGGTACAGCGAGCGGACGGACCCAGTCGCGCCAGTAGGCGATCGTCCGCTCCTCGAAGTCGCGCGCGGTGGTGGCGATGCCCGATCCGAGTGTTTCGTCGACACCGAAAAAGAGGTGGCCCGGCCGGTCGAGCACGAAGCTCGTCTCGTCGGCGATGAAGGTAATCGGCATGTCGGTCGTGAGCCGAAGCGCTATTCCGCCATCCCCGTACCGCAGGTGGTTC
This sequence comes from Burkholderiales bacterium, assembly GCA_046160305.1. Lineage (GTDB taxonomy): Bacteria > Pseudomonadota > Gammaproteobacteria > Burkholderiales > SG8-39 > SHXR01. The sequence continues at coordinate 2,605 of JBJXGX010000207.1, read as the reverse complement.
GAGCCGCGCGTCACGACCGGCACCACGCTTCCATATTCGAAGCCGGGTCGCACCTGGATGCGGACCCGGGGCCGCCCGGCCGGAATAAGCCTGCGGATGATCATCGGAGGACGAAACACGCGCTCCCGATCGATGAAGCGGGGCGCGAAATCGATGATCGTGATGGCGTTACCGTGACGATCCGATAGCGTCGTCTCGATTACGGCGGAATTGCCGACGTAGCGCTGCGCGGTGTCCGCATGATCCTCGATTTCGACGCCGAACCAGCCGCGTTCGGCGGCGCCCGACGGACCGCCGGCGTTGATCAGAGCGTGGAAAACCGGATCGCCATCGGGACGCGGGTAACAGCTCCAGACAATCCGAGCGTTGGTGTCGATAAGCGCACTGATCGCGCAGTTGCCGATCAAGCCGAGCTCCAGCGAGCCACCTCGAGTGGCCACGGTCATCGCGCCCGCCGCGCGTCCGCAGCCCATGGCGAATCGCGCTTCGGCGAGGTGGTCAGCGTCTGCAGGCGCAGCCGCTGGCGAATACGCGCGGCGTCCATCAGGATGCGCCCTGCCCATCGGAACACGTTTCTCTCTTTCACCGTCATGCGCATCAGGCGCATGCGCTCGCGCCGCTCGTCGACCGGCATGCTCAAGGCCTGCGAGATCGCGCGCGCCGTCTCTTCCAGGTCGAACGGATTGACGATCAGCGCCTCCGGGAGCTCACGTGAGGCGCCGGCGAAGGTCGACAGAATGAGCACACCGTCTTCGTCCTCGCGTGCCGCAACAAATTCCTTGGCAACGAGATTCATGCCGTCGTGGAGGCTATTCACCAGGCAGAAGTCGCAGGCCCGATACAGCTCATAGACTTTCTCCGGGTCCTGGTGCTCGGTTATGAGCATCACCGGCCGGTAATTGGCATTGCCGAACCGGGCGTTGATGCGCTCGGCTTCGACGAGGGTTTGTTTCTGCAGTTCCTGATAGGCGGGAAGCTGGCCTCGCGACGGCGCTGCGATCTGCAGGAAAACGAGCTTGCCTTGCCACTTCGGCTCCGCTTCGAGAAGCCGTTCGAGTGCGAGCAGTCGATCGACGATGCCCTTGGTGAAGTCCCAGCGTTCGACCCCAAGACCGAGGCGCATGGTGGGCGCCAAGCCATGTTCGGCGAACACTGCCCGCCGGCACTGCGGAATCGGCGCCACCTTTTCCAGCCACCGCGGCGGCCATTCGATCGAGATCGGGTAAGCGGAGACTCGACAGACGTGATCCCCGATCGTCACCGTCGAATGCTCATAGTCGATATGTGATTCGACAAAGCGATCCACCGTCGCGAGGAAATTCTGGCAGTGAAAGCGGGTATGGAATCCGACGATGTCGGCCTGCAGCAGTCCGAGCAGCACCTCACGACGCCATGGGCAAATGCCGAACGTCTCGGGATTCGGCCACGGAATGTGCCAGAACAAGGCGATCGTCGCGCCGGGCAGCCGTTCGCGAATCAGTCGGGGCACCAAGGTGAAGTGATAGTCCTGTACGAACACCACCGGATTGTCGTTGCGCGCCTCGCTCGCGACTGCTTCCGCGAATCGCGTGTTGACCTTGACGTACTGTGCCCAATCTTCCTTGCGAAATGCCGGGCGCACGAACGCGAGATGGCAAAGCGGCCACATCCCTTCGTTCGCGAAACCGTAGTAGTAGCCCTGCTCCTCTTCCGCGCTGAGCCAGACACGGCGGAGCGCGTAGCTCGGATCGCGCGGCGGCACGCGGACCCGATCGTGGAGATCAACGACATCGCGATCGGCGCTTCCACTGCCGTGCGCAACCCAGACCCCGGAGCACGCACGGATGACCGGCTCGAGGGCGGTCACCATGCCGCTCGCCGGATGTTGCACCACGATGCGGTCGCGGTCCTTGACGTGCACGTACGGTTCGCGATTGGAGACCACGATCATCTGCGCGTTGTCGAGATGATCCTTGACGATGTGCCGCAGCGCGTCCGCCGTCCAGTTCTCGCGAAAATCGATCTCCATGCGCTGCGCTTGCTCGATCTCGCGCAGCGCCTGGCGCACATTGCCGAAGATGTCGTTGGCGAACCGATCGTATTTGCGATCACCTTCGAGAAACTGCTTACCGCGGATGTCGCGCACCAGCGAGCGCGCCCACCCGCGCAGGACGAACCACGCCATCGTCACACACAAGAGCAGGATCAGGGTGGCGGAGAGGCCGGCAAAGACGATCAGGTAGTCGCGCGCGCTGCTTTGCCGCCGGTCGATGAACGACAGGTCATGGACGATCGCCACCGCCCAAGCACTGCCGATGAGCTGCTCGAGGGGAAAGGTCGCGACATGCAACAGGCCTTCGGCGCCCTTGACGATGTCGAAAGCCGGGGCGACCGGCCGTGTCGCCGGGCAGGCGATTTCGCGTGGCGTTGCGTCGGTTCGAAAGAGAACCGCGCCGGCGCGGCCGCACACGACGATCGCAAGAAGGCGCTGGTCCGAGGTGACCTTCGCGAGGTATGTGCGCATCTGCGGCGGAGATGGCTTCTCGAGCAGCGGCACCAGCCCCAATTCGAGAAGGTTCATGACGAGGCGCGAGCGCATTTCGATGTCGGCCCGGAACCACTGCGT
>JBJXGX010000206.1:0-3404 GCA_046160305.1 Burkholderiales bacterium | reverse complement strand
CGTTTGTCGGCGAGTGGTTTTGGAAGCAGCGTAAGCACTTCACTTTCGGAAGAAAAAATGACTGCGCTGAGAAATAGCGCGCTACAATGCAATGTGAGTGTCGATGGCGGACGAATCAAAATATTCCAGTCAATCGATGCCGCCCTCCAGTGGGCGTCAGAATTTCTTCAAGACAAGAATCTCCCCGGAGTTCCGGAACGCGTAACGCTGGCGTCATATAAAGGCATCAAAGGAGTTCCGTCTGGTGGACCCGACTTCGATAGCTTCTTTACCATCGAAGTGCAGGCCGCATTCGACACAATTGTTCGTTCAGTTGAGATCGCCGATTTTGTTATCGGTCATATCAAGCTATATGCATCAAACCAAGCCGACATTGCTGCACTGAAATATAAATATAGTAATCAAAAGGGAATTGATTTGGTGCAAATGGCGGATCTCCGCAACGCAGTGCGCACCGCTAACTTCGATGCCGTTGCAAAGGCTCTTCAAGATGTAGCAAAGACTGTTCGGGTTGGGTTTCCAAAGCGTAGGCCGGACGCCGAGCTCCTCGGCGACCTGGCTGAAGGCGACACAGTGGATGGATTGACAATAGTTGATTGTTCTCTGTCACTGAAGTTGTCAGGGGCTACTTTTTCTAAATGCGTTTTTAAAGATTGTAGATTTATTGATTCGGTCTTTAATTCGTGCACGTTCACTGGCTGCGATTTCATGACGTGTGGATTCCAGAACTGCGAGTTCAGTTCTACTAAATTCACGTACACGTACCGTGCAGCGAAGGATGCTGATCCCGGAGAAAACAGAAATACGGTCCTTCGTGACTGCACGTTCTTCGGATCTATTGGCTGTCGTTTCAATCACTGCGTTTGTGACCACGCTGAATTTTACGGTTTACTGTGTCGTCAGACTACATGGCTCGTATCTTCGGCCGACTCACAAGTATTTTTGGGATGTAAGTTTGGACCAAGTAGCCCAGAAAAACAAACGCGATTCGACGACGCAACTTTGGTTCGAGTCCAATTTCTTCATTGTAGTCTTGACGGCGTGGTTTTTGCGGCCGCAAACATCTCCCATGGCGCATTTCTAGGCTGTTCGCTTAAAGGTGTGAATTTGGGGAAAGCCAATTTGGCTAGATGTGATTTTTCGGGAACTGAGCACACGAGAATTAGCGGTGACTTGGAGACGAATCCGACCTTGCTTGAGAACATCGTTTGGGACGATCTAAGCGGGTCAGCGACAGGAACTCCACTTTATGCGAGCGAGGCCATATACAACAGACTCACCGTTGTTAAAACTGGTGGAACAACGAGTGTTCGAAGGACGCGGGAAGAAGCGGCAATTGTTGATCTTGAAACGCGAGGCTTCGTGTTCAAGTAGAAACGGCAGAGCCGGTTTAGATATTCGGTCGGTTGAGCCGTAGTGTTTGCGGCCGATCCGAACGTTCGCATCGTCGATCGAGTGTGCTCGTGCGTACGCGTTCTGCCGACCCCGTGGCTTGATTTCGCGGAGCGAGTGTGGTCGGCGCTCTCGAGGGAGGTCAGTTCGCGGGCGCAAGGAGGCGCTCGAGGATCGACTGACGGTGGGCTTCGATCTCGGGAAGCCACTGCGCCTTCCATGCGCTCGGGGTCAGCGTCGCCACGTCCTTGCAGTGCCCGACTCGAAGCAACAAGTCTCGGATGTAGAGTCGGGGATCGACTCCTGCAGCCTTCGCACTCATGATCAGCGAGTACAGGATCGCTGCGGACTTGCCAGCCCGCTCATTGCCCAGGAATGTCCAGTTCTTGCGGCCCACTGCGATCGTTCGCAGGGAACGCTCGGCTCCGTTGTTGTCGATCTCCAGCCGACCATCTTCGATATATCGAGTCAGCGCCGACCAATGGCGAAGCGCGTAGCCGATTGCATCGCCGAGCGGGCTCTTCGGCAAGACCTTCGGTTGGGTGGCAGTGAGCCAGTCGAGGATGATCGCTAGCTTCGGGACAGACTGCTCCTGACGGAGCTTCTGTAGTGATCCCTTCGCGTCGTCGTAGCTCCGCATGCCCCAGGCGGCCTTCAACGCGCGCCGTATCAGGACGTGATGGTTCTCTGGAAGGTGGGAGAGAACATTTCGAAGCTTGTGCAGCTGACAACGTTGGACTTCAGCCTTGGCGGGGTACCAGCCGCAAGGACGCAGAAACCTACTGAAAGGGTGGGGGATAGCTGGCCAGCGTGCCTTAAAGGGTGGCAAGGTGGCCAACAGCTCTTCGAGCCGTTGCGCCACTTTCAAACACCCTTCGTCGCGGGCTCAGGAACGAATCGCACCTCGAGTCGCTGGTGTAAGGCGTCCCCGATGCGCTTGAGCATCGGGAGCGAATGCCCTTCGTAGTCAGCGTCCTCGAGCCTTGAGATGACGCTCTGAGTCGTGCCCACCAAGGTGGCGAGCTGGGTTTGCGTGAGTCCAGCAGCTTCACGGACCTGGTAAATCATCTCTGCGATGCGGACGTTAAGCCGCTGCTCTTCGATTTGGGCACGAAGCTCGGGGTCATCACCGATGATGCGGTGGATGATCTTCTCCGCGTCGGAGACCCTCCCGCGTTTGTCAAAGTCTGCCATATCGCTCACTCCTGCATTTGTGCGCCTCGGGGTCAGCCTCGAAGAGCTTTTTCCTCCGAAGCGCACGTTCTATGTCTGCCGGCGGGACCACGTCCTCCTTGATGAGACCGTGTGCCAAGATGGCCACGTTTCTCCCATGGAAGAAATAGAGCAACCGGTACTGCACGTGCTGCTTCTTTGCGCGCAGCTCGTAAATGCCGTCTCGAAGGAGGTCCGCAGTCGGGCGCCTCAGTTCATGGCCGTCCTGCCGCAGTCGTTCAACGACGACGAGACAGTTGCCGAGCGCCTTGGGATCGGTCCGTCGAAGTTCCTCCAACCACTCAACCACGGGCGAGTGCCCGTCGGCGTCTTGGAAGAAGAAGATCTCGGTCTCAGGCATCTTGTAAATAGAGTATCGCATACATGCGATACCGTCAAGAGCTTGATGAGACTTGATTTAGGGGTCGCAGCCGCAACGCTACAGAAACCTACGGTAAGGACGGACTCAAAAACCACGATTGCGTGCGCGCAAGACACGATGGTGCTGCAACGGCGCCAAATGCGCACGGTTTGCAATGGCCCGAGTTGCGTATCAGCTTGGGAAGCGCGGCGAATCTCGCTCAAGCCGGAGTGGAACAGCTGCGACGAACGTTTGCGCCGTAACTATGGATCACGGTCTGAGTTGGCGGTCAGCGCCATCGGCGACCGGTACGGACCGTCATCCAAACAGATTCTCTCGAGAAAAACAGCGTCATCGTGGGCTCTAAAGTGAGGCTCCAAGCGACTCGATCTCCTCAGCCGCTACCGTAGGATTCTGCACGGCTGCGGCTGCTACCCCA
>JBJXGX010000205.1:0-7358 GCA_046160305.1 Burkholderiales bacterium | reverse complement strand
AGCAAGAAGGTCGAGAACCTAGAACACGCCGTCGCGCTGCAATTCATGCACTACAACTTCGGCTGGATTCACAAGACGCTTCGCGTCACGCCGGCTATGGAAGCGTGCATTGCTGACCATGTTTGGTCACTTGAGGAAATTGCCAGACTGGCCGATTGAATTAGGCTGAGCGGGGATATGCCGAAACTCGTAACTGTTACACTTTACCTGCTATGCCAATCTTCATCGCCGTTCCACTAACACCGACCAGCGCCAACTTGGACGCTGCAGTTGTATCAGCGATCCCCACTGAAGATCGATACCCATTGCAGTCTGATAGAGGCTGGATAATAAGGTTTGAAGGCACGACAGTGGAGTTGTCCAACAAGATCACAATCACCGGCCAGCCTAAAGGCGAGCATTCGCCAATTGGCTCAGCTATTGTCATTCCGGTCGCGGGATATTACGGGCGTGGACCAAATGACATGTGGGAATGGCTAAAAACGCGCCTTGAGCAATGACCTCATCAACCCCACAGGGCGGGCGCGCCACGGATGAGGCTCCGGCCTCAATCCCGCAAACCATTCCACGTGGCGTTGGATATGGGCATCCTGAGTTCAACTTTATTCAGGGCCTCATGGAGGTGCAAAAAGCACTAGGCGAGATCCACGGATCTATCGCCGATCTGAAAAAGTCGGTTGATGGCACCAAGTCCAAGGTTGATGACTTGGTGGCATGGAAAAACAAAATTCTTGGCGGCGCTATCGTCTTGGGAGTTGTCGCGAGTGGGCTTGGGTTTGTCATCGCCAAGTTCTCAGATTACGTGACCATCAAACCACCCAGTTCGCCCGCAGGCGTGACACAGGTCAGCCCAAAAGGAAAATAGTTCGAGAGGAATTAGCCCGCCGAGGCGGGCTTCTCGTTCTGGGGCAGTTGTGTCCCAAATTGGGACAACAGGCCCGCGTCGCATAGTTACATTTCAAAGTGAGACACTACCATCCCTTTCATTCGTTAGGTGTCACAAAGGGAGGTAGTCGATGAGCGAGCCAGAGCAGAAGTATCACGAGGTGGCGGTCATCGTCGCGAATTCGGCCTCCGAAGCAGAGCGAGCGGCGCTGTTGAAATGGGCTCATGGTCTCATCCTAATCCGAAACGGCCCGGCTTCGCGTTGGAGCAAGGGGAAGGATGCGATTCAACTGACACTTCAAAGCGAGGTCGTTTGGCCGCTGGTGAAGTTGCTTGGCCGCGAGTTGAAGCGCGTTGGCTGGGACGAACGCGGCGTCAAGTCGAGAGGCTTCATTCTGGGAGGCGGCGTTGGCCTTGTCCTTTTCGGGGGACAAGGCGCTGGAATTGCCGCACTCGGCACGGCTATCGGCGTGCCTCTGTGGATCGTCCTCGGAGCAGGCGGCACATTTGCAGCCGCCTTGATTGAGGAAGTTGGGCGTCGACGCACCAAGACGCAGAGCCCCGAGACGTCCTACAAAGTTATCGAGGCGGAAAGGGAAATTGAGAAGAAGTGACGCCTAACCCTAAAGGATTGACACGATTCGAAGCGGTCGTCCCAGTCCGTTGTTCAAGAGGTCCGGAGAACCCGCTGGTGCTGGTCTTGCGAACGTCGCGATGGGCCGAATTGGTTGTTCCGCAGGCAGCCCGGATTGCCGTACGGCGCCACGAGCGTTCATTTTGTGGCGGACTGACTGGCGGACTGGAACCCACACCCACCGGAAACCCGCATGGATGCTAGGGGTTGACTTCCACCGCTTCCGCCAAGAAACAAGCACTTACGGATCGCTCCACCACGGACGGTACGCGTCACCGCATGTGAATCAATGAATTGGCCCCGCCCTGACTGCGAATCCGATCAGGAAATCACCTACCCCCTCCCGCTTGCTCCGCGTTGGGCCACCGAGGAATTGCCATGCTCGCGCTCGGCTTTCGTCCCTTCTATTTTCTTGCCGCCCTCTTTGCTGCGATCTCGTTGCCCTTTTGGGTCTTCGAGCATCTTGGCGGGATGCCGCTATTTGGCGGCTATCTCGCGGGCGTGATATGGCATGCACACGAGATGGTCTTCGGATTCGCGGTGGCGGTGATGACCGGATTCCTGTTCACGGCCGCCCGCAACTGGACCGGGTTTGACACACCGTCCGGCGCATCACTCGCAGCGTTGGTCGCGCTTTGGCTCGCGGGTCGGGTGCTGGTCATCACCGGGCCGGGGCTGATCGGGGCAGTCGTCGATGCGACATTCCTGCCGCTCGTCGCCTTTGCCCTTTGGTTGCCGCTCCGACGCGCGCGCAGTCCGAATCAATTCTTCGTGGCGATTCTGCTCGGATTCGCCGTGCTCAACATCGTGTTTCACATAGCGCATCTGCACCGGGAGGATTGGGGCGCACTGACCGCTATCGAGGGGGCGCTTGCGCTCGTGGTACTCATGGTCGTCATCATGTCCGGTCGCGTCATTCCGGTGTTTACCGGCAATGCGATTCCCAGCGCGCGCGTGCGGCGGTATGCGATGCTCGATCAGGTTGCGATCACGGCGGTCATCCTCGCCATGGGTGCGTACTTGATCGGCGCGGCGCCGATCGTTACCGCGGCGCTCGCGTTTGTCGCCGCTCTCGCCAACGCCGCGCGCCTCGTGCTCTGGGATCCGCTCGCTACGCGTCGCGCTCCGATTCTCTGGATCCTGCATGTTTCCTACGCATGGATTCCGATCGGATTCACGCTGCTTGGGATCGGCGTGCTGCGCGGGTCCGAGCTGACGGTGTATGCCATGCACGCGTTCGGCGTCGGGGCCATCGGCGGAATGGTGATCGGCATGATTACGCGCACGGCGCGCGGGCATACCGGGCGGCCGTTGCACGCAGGCCCGATGGAAGTCATGGCGTATGTGCTCCTCCATCTTGCTGCTGTGCTTCGCGTGTTCGTGCCCATCGCTTGGCCAAGCGGCTATGTACTGTCCGTGATTGGTTCCACGGCTTTGTGGTCGATGGCGTTCGCGATCTACACCATCGTCTATTTCCCGATTCTCACCGGACCACGCGTCGACGGGAAGCCCGGATGACGCGCGACACCTGGTCAGGCCGGGTCGGTTTCATTCTCGCGACTGTCGGCTCGGCGGTCGGCATCGGCAGTATCTGGAAGTTTCCCTATGAGGTCGGCGAGAACGGCGGCGGTGCGTTCGTCCTGTTCTATTTCGCCGGGCTGGCGGTCATTGTCGTGCCGCTGATGTTCGCCGAGTTCGCCATCGGCCGGCGCGGGCAAGGCAACGCGGTGACGAGCATCAGGAACGTTGTTGCGCAGTATCACGCCAGCCGATCATGGGCGGCAGTCGGGTTGCTTGGCGTCGTTTCAGGATTCCTGATCCTCAGCTTTTACTCGGTCATAGGCGGCTGGACCCTTGCGTATGCACTCGACACCGTCGTGTCGGGACTCGCCGCCCCGGAACCCCGGGCGGTGCAAGCCCGCTTCGACAGTTTGCTCGCATCCCCATGGCGACAGCTTGTCTTTCACGCCCTGTTTCTGCTCTGTGCGATGTTGATCGTTGCCCGCGGCATCCAGGGCGGCATCGAAACGGCGATGAAGGTGCTGATGCCGGCGCTCGCCGTGCTGATGATTGCCCTCGCCACATATTCCGTCCTGGAAGGCGACTTGATCGCGACATTGCGCTACCTGTTTCTGCCGGATATGGAGAAGGTAACGCCACGCGCCGCGCTGGAAGCACTGGGGCTCGGATTCTTTTCGATCGGTGTCGGCATGTGCCTGATGATGACGTATGCGGCGTATGCCGACGCCGATATCAATCTCCGACAGGTCGCGATCGTATCCATCGTCGCCGACACTGCGATCTCCCTTCTTGCCGGGCTTGCCGTTTTTCCGATCGTGTTCGCGTACGGCCTGAATCCGGCCGGTGGACCAGGACTTGTTTTCGTCACCTTGCCGTTGGCGTTTGCCCAGATGCCGTTTGGTGCGATCGCCGCGACCGGATTTTTTCTCCTCCTCTTCATCGCCGCGCTCGCCTCGGCCATGTCGATGCTGGAAATAATCGTGGCGCTCCTCATCGCCAACTGCGGCTGGTCCCGATGGCTGGCAACCCTCGTTGCGGGCACCGTGTGCTTCATGCTCGGCATCGGCACGGTCTTATCGTTCAACAGTTGGGCGGTGTGGTTCCCGCTTGGCATGGTGGATCGATTCGCGACCGCCACGGTCTTCGATCTGCTCGATTACTTCACCTCGAACGTGCTGCTGCCGATCGGCGGATTCGCGCTCGCGATCCTGATCGGCTGGGCCCTGCCCGCGCGGTTGCTCGAAGAAGAGCTCGCGTTGCGCCCCGCACGCGCGGTGCAATTGCGCGGCGTGCTTCGATACATCGTACCTGTAGTTATCGCCGCGATCACACTCGCCTCGATCATCTTCTGAGAGGCGGGATCAAGGTGCGAAGATCATCGTGCCTGCCACCAGACGCAGCACTTCCGGCAATTCCGTGCGGATTCTTTCTGCCAGCGATCGGGCGATGATCACGACACCGGGACGAAGGGTGCGCATGACGCGGGCAACGGATGTCGCCGAAAACGGCTCGGTGTTGTCGAAGTGTCGAATCGTGCGTTGCGATTCCTTTCCCAGCGCCATGAGTGCCTGCCCTGTCGCATGGGCGTCACGTCCGGTCGTCTCGGGCGCCCACACCGTGAGCGCGGCGTTGCCGCCCAGACTTCGCAGCAGGCGATCGAGGCGTTCGATCGAACCGGGTTTGGCATCGATGATCGCGAGAATCGGACCATCCGAACGTCCCGGTATGGTGAGCCGGCTCGGCGCCGATCGTAGCCACTGCAACTCGAGTCCCGCCTTGCCGATGACCGTGATGTCGTTCGCGCCGGCGCGCTCGAACGGCCAGTCGATCGCTCGACCGCGCAGCACCTCGAATGTCCAGCCGAGTCCCAGATTGCGCGCAGCTTCTGCGACGGCGCGCTCGACGTCGATGGCCTCGCGTTTCAGTGCGCGTTCGATCTCAGCGAGCTCGAAGGGGCGCGCGCCGCATGCGAGCGATCCGATCTGGACGGTGCAGGGCAGGGCGGCCGCGCGCAGCAGGTCTTCGTCTTGCACATAGGTGGCGGCGAGCTCGGCGCGCATCGCCTGCGCGAGATTCGCGGCCGCTTCGATCGCCCGGGCTGCGCGCAGCGCCGAGACGGCGAGAGCAAGTCGCACCGCGCGCGTCGTCACCGCGTCGCTCATGGTGCCCTCGCGCGATTGGAAGGTTGACGCTTGGGCGGCGCGCGCCGTTCCTTTTTCGGGAGGGTCAGGCCGTGCAGTTGCGCAAGACGCGCAGCGACCCGCCCGTTCACGGATTCCGGTGCGAATTCCCCGCGCAGATCCTCGCCGCCCGCGGCCTGGCCGGACAAGAGCGACAATGCTTCGTCGAAATGCGAGACCGTATAGACGCTGAATTTTCCTTCGGTTGCGGCCTGCACGACGTCCTCGCGCAACATGAGATGCTGTGCATTCGCCGCCGGGATCACCACGCCTTGCGAGCCGCTCAGTCCGCGGGCGACACAGAGATCGAAGAAGCCCTCGATTTTCTCGTTGACACCACCGATTGCCTGGACCTGTCCGCGTTGATTGATCGATCCGGTAATCGCGAGGTCCTGGCGCAACGGAACGTCAGCCAGCGACGACACCAGGGCGACCAGCTCGGCAACCGACGCGCTATCCCCGTCGACCGTACCATAGGTCTGCTCGAATGACAGGGTCGCGGTCAATGACAGGGCGCGCAGCCGCGAGAAGCGGGAGGCCAGGAAGGCACTCAAGGTGAGAACGCCCTTGGAATGGATCGGCCCGCCGAGCGCGACCTCGCGATGGATGTCGATCAACTCGCCTTTGCCGAGCCGGGTGGTGGCGGTGATCCGGGTGGGTTGGCCAAAGCGCGTACGGCCGAGCTGGAAGACCGACAGGCCGTTGATCTGGCCGACCACACTGCCGCTCGTATCGATCATCACGATGTTGCGTTCGATCGATTCGCGCAAGCGCTCCTCGATCAGGTTCGACCGCACCCGCTGGGCGGCAACCGCGCCGCGGATATCAGCCGCGGTCACCGCCGTACGGGACGCACTGGCCGCCTGAAAATCCGATTCAACCAGCAGTTCGTCAATGCTCTCGCGATGGATCGACAGCTTGGCGCTGTCATTAGCCAGGCGGGCGCAGTGTCCGAGCACCGCCGCGATCGCATCCCGATCGAACGGCCGCAGGCGTCGATCGCGGATCATCGTTGCCATCATCTGGACCAGCGCCCTTCGATTCGTATCGTTCCACGGGATCTCATCGGTGAACTCCGCGGCAAGCTTGAAGAGCGCGGAGAACTCGGGATCGTGGGCAGACAACAGATAGTAGGTCTCCCGGCTGCCGAACAGCACGACTTTGACTTCGCAGGGAATTGGATCGGGCTCGAGGGTCACCGTACTGAATAGGCCATAGGCCTGTCCGGCCGATTCGAGGCTGAGCTTGCGGGCGGTGAGGGCACGCTTGAGACCGTCCCACGCGTACGGCTGGGTGAGCAGCTTCAACGCATCGATCAGAAGGTAGCCGCCGCGTGCGCGGTGCAGGGCGCCCGCGCGAATGAGGGTGAAGTCGGTAACGAGCGTTCCCAACTGCGATAGGTGCTCGAGGCGCCCGAGCAGATTCGGGAAGGTCGGATACTCCTCCACGACCACCGGTGCACCATCCTCCGCATCATGATCCACCAGAACGTTCACCTGGTAGCGGCGCAAGTCGATTTCGTTCCGCATGTTCATGCCGGGGATCATCATCACCGGCGGTTCGGATGATTTCTTGAATTCCTCGGCGTGTTCGATCACATCCTCTTTGGCGGCGTCGATGAACGCCAGCACGCGAGGTAATGACAGATAGCGATTTCGCACTTCATCGGTCAGACGGGCGACCGCAAATCCGATCAGCTCGCGCGTCAGGGCGCGGACCCGGTCGGCCCGTTCGCGGCGCCATTCGACCGCGTCCCGCACGATGTGTTCGAGGTCGGCCTGATACTTCTCGATCTTCGCGCCGATTTCGCGTTGCTGCTCTTCCGGGAGCTTGTGATAGACCTCCGGGGTCATGACCTCCTTGTCGGCCAGGGGCGCGAACGAGAATCCGGTCGGCGTGCGCACCAGCGCGATGCCGTTACGCGCCGCCTCTTCGCCGAGCGCTTCGAACGCATGGGACTGGCGGTCGTTGTACTCGGCATCGATGGCCTCCAGGCGCGCGCGGAACTCGTCACTCTCGAAGGTCGCTGGAATCGATGTGCGGAGCTCTTCGATCCAACGCTCCATGTCTTTCTTCAACTTCGCCGCCTGGCCGGCGGGCATGGCAATGGCAATCGGCCGGCGCGGTTCGACGAAATT
>JBJXGX010000204.1:0-3469 GCA_046160305.1 Burkholderiales bacterium | reverse complement strand
ATGGTCAAAGTGTTCTATATGTTCGCCGGCCGAGCGCGTGATCCAGACCCCTCATGAGCATCGCGAGCCACTACAGCTACTGGGTCACGGTGTTCCTCATGATCGCGGGGCTCTACATCGTCATTGCCCGTGGCAACCTGATAAAAAAGCTGATCGGCCTTGGCATCTTCCAGACCTCCGTCTATCTGCTGTACATCTCGCCCGGCAAGCTGATCGGTGGTACCGCGCCGATTCTCGATGCGAACTTCACGATCTACTCCAATCCGCTACCGCATGTATTGATCCTCACCGCGATCGTCGTCGGTGTCGCCACGCTCGCGCTCGGGCTGGCGATCGTCGTGCGGATTCGAGAAGCGTACGGGACGATCGAGGAAGACGAGATCCTTGAGATGGATCGTGCTGCTGACGAAAGGCGTTCGTGATGGTCCTCGACCATCTTCCCGCCCTCCAGGTCGTGCTGCCGCTCTTGTGCGCGCCGGTGATCGTACTGGTGCGCCGTCAGCGTTTCGCGTGGTTGCTCGCCACCGCAGCGAGCTGGGTGGCGCTCGCGATCGCCCTTGCGCTCGCCATGCGCGTCGCCGAAGGCGGGGCGATTGCGTATGCGCTTGGCAGTTGGCCACCCCCATGGGGCATCGAATATCGGGTCGATGCACTGTCCGCGTTCGTGCTGGTATTGGTCGCGCTGACCGGCGCGGTGATCATGCCCTACGCGCGGGTGAGCATCGCGGCCGAGCTCCCGCGCGAGCAGGAGTACCTCTTCTATGCGATGTACTGCCTGTGTCTCACCGGGCTGCTCGGCATCGTCATCACCGGCGATGTTTTCAACCTCTTCGTGTTTCTCGAGATCTCGTCACTGTCGATGTATGTGCTGATTGCACTCGGACGACATCGCAAGGCGCTCGTCGCAGCCTACCAATATCTTGTCATGGGGACCATCGGGGCCACCTTTTACGTGATTGGCGTCGGCTTGCTCTACCTGATGACCGGAACACTGAACCTCGCCGACCTTGCAGAGCGATTGCCGGCGCTGACTGATAATCGTCCAGTGTTGGCGGCGCTGGCATTCATCACCGTGGGAATCGGGTTGAAGCTCGCCTTGTTTCCGCTGCACCAATGGCTCCCCGACGCCTATGCGTTCGCACCGTCGGCGGTGACCGCGTTTCTGGCCGCGACCGCGACGAAGGTGTCGGTGTACATCTTGGTCCGCTTCTACTTCATCGTGTTCGACGACGCACTGGTCTTCCAGCAACTGCTGTTCGACGAGGTCATCCTGGTACTGTCGGTGCTTTCGATCGTCACGATGTCGCTCGTGGCCGTTTTCCAATCCGATCTCAAACGCATGTTCGCGTATTCGAGCGTGGCGCAAATCGGGTTCATCACCCTTGGCATCAGTCTTGCGAATATCGACGGCTTGACCGGCGCCATCGCCCATCTTTTCAATCACGGTGTGACGAAGGGAGCGCTGTTTCTTCTGGCCGGCGGCATCGCGCTGCGCTGTGGCGGTACCGGTTTCTCCTCCCTCGCCGGACTCGGCAAGCGAATGCCTCTTACTTCGTTCGGCATCGTTCTCGCGGGGTTGAGCCTGATCGGCATTCCGGCGACGGCGGGCTTCACGACCAAGTGGTACCTCGTGCTCGGCGCGCTCGAGCGGGGTTACTGGTGGGTGGTTGCCGTCATCGTCGGCAGCTCGCTCATTTCGCTCGCCTACGTCTGGCGATTCGTCGAGGCAGCCTATTTGCAAGCACCCGGTCCCGACGCGCCGCGTGCAGGTGAGGCGCCGCTCACGATGCTGATACCAAGCTGGCTGCTGGTGGCGGCGTGCATCTACTTCGGCCTGGACACTTCCTACAACATCGGCTACGCCCAACGCGCCGCCGAGCTCATGTTGCAGGGCGGGCGATGACCGACGCCATGTTGATCGCCGTAGCGCTGGCGCTGCCGGTGACAGCCGCGGTGCTGATCGCCCTGTGTCATCGGTCTCCGAACTGGCGCGAATCGATCAGCATCGTTGCCGCAGGCGTGTTGCTGGCAACGGTGAGCGCGTTGGTGCCATCGGTCTTGTCGGGCGCGCGTCCTGCGTCGCGCTGGTTCGAGCTGTTGCCGGGGCTTGCTATCGAATTTCGGGTCGAACCGCTGGGGGCGATGTTTGCGGTGATCGCCGCCGGTCTGTGGTTGGTGAGCACGGTGTATTCGATCGGCTACATGCGCGGCAACAACGAGCCGCATCAGACGCGCTTCTTCGCATGCTTCGCGCTCGCCATCGCCTGCACCGTCGGCATCGCATTTTCCGGCAATCTGCTCACGCTTTTCCTGTTCTACGAAGCGCTCACGCTGGTCACCTATCCGCTCGTCACGCATCACGGCGACGAGGAGGCGCGCCGGGGCGGTCGCACGTATCTCGCCACGTTGCTCCTCACCTCGACCGTGCTCCTGCTTCCAGCGTTGGTGGTGACTTGGTGGGTGGCCGGTACGCTCGATTTTGTGCCCGGCGGCATTCTCGGCGGCAAAGTCTCGAGCGCCGGTGCAACGCTGCTGCTCGTCCTCTTCATGTTCGGCATCGGGAAAGCCGCAGTGATGCCGTTTCATCGATGGCTACCCGCGGCGATGGTTGCGCCGACGCCCGTCTCGGCACTGCTGCATGCGGTCGCGGTGGTCAAGGCGGGCGTGTTCGCGATCGTGAAAGTGATCGTGTACATATTCGGCGTCGACGCGTCGGGCGCGGATTTCTCCTGGCTCCCGCTCATTGCCGGCTTCACGATCATCGCCGCTTCGATCGTCGCCCTGCGCGCCGACAATCTCAAACGTCGCCTCGCGTATTCCACGATCAGTCAGCTCTCCTACGTCATCATGGCAAGCGCACTCTTGGCGCCGATCTCGATCATCGGTGCGGCGCTGCATATTGCTGCCCACGCCGTCGGCAAGATCACGCTCTTTTTTGCGGCCGGTGCGATCTATACGGCGACCCACAAGACCCTAGTAAGTCAGCTCGACGGCATCGGCCGGCGTATGCCATGGACGGTCGGGGCATTCGGCGTCGCAGCGCTCTCGATGATTGGATTGCCGCCCACGGCGGGCATGGTGAGCAAGTGGTACATGCTGTCCGGGGCGTTCCAGGCAGAGCATTGGATCGCGCTTGCAGTCATCGTCGCGAGCACATTGCTGAATGCCGGCTATTTCCTGCCGATTGTCTACCGCGCGTTCTTCCATGCGCCGGCCGCGAACGAGGTCACCCATGGCGAAGCCCCCTGGACGATGGTGCTGGCGCTTGTCGTCACCGCGTCGCTCACGATCCTCATGTTCTTCTTTGCCGATACGCCGATCGGTCTCGCGCGCGGTCTGGTTGGAAAGTAACGATGCAGCGGCTCACCCGACCCAAGACGATACGCCTGCTGTGGCAGGGGTTCATCGCCGTGCTCGTGCTGGTCGTGCTCGCTGAGCTGAGGATTGCGCATGACGCCCACTTCGCCGT
>JBJXGX010000203.1:0-13056 GCA_046160305.1 Burkholderiales bacterium | reverse complement strand
CGGGATCATTGCGCGGAGAACCCGGCAATTCGCCCGGGTGCTGGATGTTGACGAACATCGTTCTGCCGTCGGGGCTCATCGTGACACCCGTGACCTCGCAGTCCTTCGGACCCACCAGGAAGCGACGAATCTCACCGGTGAATACGTCGGCCGCCAGCATTTGATTGTTCCCGATGCGTGCGTACGCGGGGCGTCGCAGGTCGGCCGCCGCCACATCCGTCTGGATCCAAAGCACCCCGCGTGCGTCGAACCAAAGCCCATCAGGGCTGCCGAATGAGTCACCCTTGACGGTGCCGCGCCCAGCCGCATCCGGCGATTGCGTATCGCCGGCCAAGACGAAATGTTCCCAGCGAAACTTCTGCGCCGACACATCGCCGCCCTGCTCGCGCCAGCGCACGATATGGCCATAAACGTTTTGCGGCCGGGGACTCGCCGCGTCCACGCCGGGTTGCTTATCGGTGCCGCGCTCGATGTTGTTCGTCAATGACAGGTAGACGTCCTGCGTCACCGGGTGCACCGCCACCCATTCCGGCCGGTCCATCTTCGTCGCACCCGCCACGTCAGCGGCTTGGCGAGTTCGAATCAGTATGTCGGCCTGGCTATTGAATCCGTTTGCGGCGGTGAGTCCATTCTTCCCATGGGTTAGCTCCAACCAGGAACCCTGTCCGTGTTCGACGAACTTGGCGACATAGAGCGTTCCCGTGTCGAGCAGGTCGCGGTTGGCGGCGCGATCCTTCGGGTTCCAAGGCTTGGCCGAGACGAACTTGTACATGTATTCGAAGCGCTCATCATCGCCGGTATAGACCACGATCCTGCCATCGGGGGCGACGGTAACCATCGCCCCCTCGTGTTTGATCCGACCCATTGCGGTGCGCTTGACGGGCTTCCACTCGCGATCGTACGGGTCGATCTCGACCACCCAGCCGAACCGGTTGGGCTCGTTCGGATGTGCCGCGGCATCGAATCTTGCGTCAAACTCGTTCCATCGATAAGTCGAGCGGACGCCAATGCCGTAACGTCGCTGGTCGGCAGGAATGCTCCCCGCGTTCGCGAAGTACATATTGAAATTCTCTTCGCAGGTGAGATAGGTTCCCCAAGGCGTGTAGCCGCCCGCGCAGTTGTTGATCGTTCCGAGCGCTTCGGTGCCCACGGGATCGGCGGCGGTGCGCAAGGATTCGTTCCCTGCGGCCGGCCCGGAGAGTTTCATCGGGGTGCTTGCAGTAATCCGGCGCGCATATTGCGAAGGCCGCACCACCTCCCAGCGATCGCCGCGGCGAGCAATCTCGATGATCGATACGCCATGCGAAGCCTGCGCCTTGGCGACTTTCTCCGCGGTCCATGTGGCCATGCCATCAGGATGCAGCAGGCCATCGTCGATGTACTCGTGGTTGATTGCCAACAGAGCGCTCGTATTCGATTGCGATCCATGCGGGAGCGCGAAGTATTCGATTGCATCGTGATTCATGCCCGCTTGCAGCGCCTGATCCGCAGCGGAGTTGCCGCCGTCCCAACGAAAGGCGGGCATCGGCTGGCCGGGGACACCGGTGGCGTCACCCCATGCATAAAGCGTCTGCGAACGATAGCCCGGCGGGACAGTGAGCTTGTCATCCCATGAAGCGGGTACGGATCGAAATCCA
Source organism: Burkholderiales bacterium (assembly GCA_046160305.1). Taxonomy (GTDB): domain Bacteria; phylum Pseudomonadota; class Gammaproteobacteria; order Burkholderiales; family SG8-39; genus SHXR01. The sequence continues at coordinate 11,419 of JBJXGX010000203.1, read as the reverse complement.
ATCGACACCCCGTTGCCACCGCCTTGGAGGGCGCAACCGATCGGCAGCAAGCCCGCGATGCCGGCGACGCCGGCGCGCAACACCTGCCGTCGCGTGACGTTTCGACCCAGCAATTCGTCGAGTGAATTTTGAGGCGGACATAGTCGCGAGAGGTCCTGATCTTGTGTCTTCGACATTGCGAGTCTCCGGGGTATTCAGAATGAACAGTCGCTCATTGTCGGAACCCAAGATGACGAAATCGTGACCGGCACGCACTTCCCGTTCATTTGCTTGTCATCCCACTGCCTTAAAAGACGGTGTGGACCAGATCGTGAGCCATGACGTATTCGTCGGGAAATTTTCCGGCCCCAATCCACTTCACGACAATGGCAGGCTCATCGAGCGATCATGCAAGCAGAATTCACGAACGAAACCGTCGCACGCGTCTACGAACGCTGGGCACCCGTCTACGATCTCGTCTTTGGCCGCGTGTTCGAATACGGCCGACAGGCGGCGATCAACGCAAGCAATCGCGTTGGCGGATGCATCCTCGATGTGGGCGTCGGGACCGGCATCGCGCTCCCGCTCTATTCGAAGTCGACGCGCCTGTTCGGCGTCGATCTTTCGGAAGCAATGTTGCGTCGGGCGCAGGAGCGGGTCATCGCGCACAAACTCGACCATGTCGAGAGCCTCGCGGTCATGGACGCCGGGCGGCTTGCCTTCGCCGATGCCTCGTTCGATGTCGTCGTCGCCCAATATGTGATCAACACCGTGCCGCACCCGGAACAAACGCTCGACGAGTTCGCCCGTGTCCTGGCACCGGGCGGCGAGATCGTGCTCTTGAACAGAGTGGGCGCCGAATCCGGATCGGGGCAAGCCGTAGAACGGTGGCTCGCACCGCTCGCCAGTCGGCTCGGATGGCGATCCGAGTTTCCTTGGGCGCGCCTGGCACGCTGGGTCGCGCAAGCGGAGGGCATGCATCTGATCGAGCGCCGTCTGGTCCCGCCCTTCGATCATTTCGCATTGATCCGATTCGGCAAGTCACGGTCGGCTGCGATGCCTGGTGTCACGCCAATCCGAAGCGCTCGATGAATTCGAATACCACGCCCGCCGATGAAGAAGCTCGCCGGCGGCATAGACTTCCGGATCGGCACACGCCGTTCAGGAGCCCAACGTCATCCTGCAGTGACGTTCCTTTCATGCATCACTCTTGAAAGACCTCACCCGATGAAACCCTATCTCGAAGCCCTTAAAGTTCAGCGGTGGGACGACCACCGGTATTACCACCACAGTCGGATCAACCAGTCGCTCCATCTTGTGAGCGCCGTCAGCTTCCTCTGCGGCTATGCGCTGCTGTTCGTGGATCCCGCCATGGCCGCGCTCGTCGGCTGGCTGTTGGCGATGACCAGCCGGCAGGTCGGCCATATCTTCTTCGAGCCGAAGGGCTACGACGAGGTCAATCAGGCGACCCATGCCTACAAGGAAGCGATCAAGGTCGGCTACAACCTGAAGCGGAAGGCCGTGCTCCTCACTGCGTGGGTGTTGTCGCCGCTGCTGCTCTGGCTGGATCCGCGGCTATTCGGTCTGTTCAATCCACATGGCAGTGCGTCCGAGTTCATCCGCAATGTCGGCATGTTGTGGTTGATGCTTGGCGCGGGAGGGCTCGCCTTTCGCACCGTGCATCTGTTCTTCCTGAAGGACATTCAGACCGGGCTCGTCTGGCTCACCAAGATCCTGACCGACCCCTTCCATGACATCAAGCTCTATTACAAGGCGCCGGTACACCTGATGCGGGGCGAGATCTTCGACCCGATGCACCGCCCGAAACACGCGTGATTTTGATTTGAACCACCAAGGCACCAAGACACCAAGGTGCGAGTTAAAGAAGGCGAAGCGTTCGAGATATGCAAGTTCCCCTTCTGCGAATGGATGGGCCACACTTCCACAGACTTGGTGCCTTGGTGTCTTGGTGGTTCAATCCATTCGCTGGTGCGCTTAATTAAGTGCCATTCGCGTCAGACCCTGGTTGCCGGATCGTCCGCGCGCGCAGGGATCCACGGAAATACATGGGTCAGTGTCTCGCGCAGGATTCTTTGCTTGATCGATCGATTCGTGGCGAGCGCCCCCGACCACCACCAGCCGTCTTCCTGCATCGCCTTGGCACCGGCGATAAATTTTTCGGCGACTGCTTCGAAGTCTGCGTCCGAATAGTTGAGACTGAAGATCAATCGTCCCGTCCCGATCCAGCTTAGCGCGAGCCCTTCCGCGCGCAGATAGTATTGGAGCATCCAGTTATAACGCGACGGTTCTTGGTAGCACACCGTCCAGATCGAGGACAGGTTCGCCACGCGGACCGGCAAGCCTTCGGCTTCAAGGCGCGCGTTCAACCCACTGGCGCGCGCATTCCATCGCGCATCGAGCCCTTCGTAGATATCGCGAATCGCCGGCGAATCGAGCCGCGTGAAGAACTCATGCATCGCACCCATCACATAGGGATGCGCGTTGAATGTCCCGCGGGCGAAACAAACGTCGACCGGCCGATCATCGCGGAAACGCTTCATCAGCTCGGCGCGACCACACACCGCACCGATCGGCAATCCGCCGGCGAGCGTCTTGCCGTACGTGACCAGATCCGCGCGAACGCCGAAGTATTCCTGTGCGCCCCGCATCGCTATGCGAAAGCCGACGAACACTTCGTCGAAGATCAGCACGATGCCGCGCTCGGTGCATACCTTGCGCAGGCGCTGGAGCCATTCCGTGTAGCCGGCCCTGTCGAAGTGCGCACTGCGTCCGCTATCAACGAGCGAAGAGTCGGAGGGCGCCCCGGCATTCGGATGCAGCCCTTGCAACGGATTGACGAGCACGCACGCGATGTCGCGTCGTTTGCGAAGGACGCGCAGCGTGTCCTCCGACATATCCTTCAAGGTGTAGGTACGCGTCGCCGGCAGCGGGTTACCGATGCCCGGTTGCACATCGTCCCACCAGCCGTGATAGGCGCCGCAGAAACGCACCAGGTGCGAGCGACCGGTGTGATAACGCGCGAGCCGCACGGCCTGCATGACTGCCTCGGTACCGGACATGTGAAAGGACACCTCGTCGTGCCCGGAAATTTCCTTGAGGCGGTTGACGTTGTAGGTGATCACCGGATGATAGGCACCCAGCACCGGACCCAACCCGCTCACCCGCGCCGCACCCTGCGCGATGCATTCCTTATAGAAGTCATAACCGAACACGTTCACGCCGTACGAGCCGGTCAGGTCGTAGAAGCGATTGCCGTCGAGGTCGGTGACGGTCACGCCATCGGATGTCTCGAGGAAGCTGCCGGTCTGGAGATGCTCCTGGACCAGGCGGCAATACTGGAACGGCACCCGATACCGGCTCGTGAGCTGGAGGTCCGAGAGGGAATCCTTGATCTCCGCGGTCCGGCGAATCGTCTCCGGGAATCGGTCGCGATACAGGTTGGCAAGGCGCATGAAGGCGGCTTCGCGCTTTGCACCGACATCGAGCGGTGCCCCATCGGAGCGAAAGAACGTCTGCTCGTCGTAGCCATAGTACGGAATGAACGATGCGATGCGCTTGGCGATCCGTACATGGCCGGTGAGCGATCGATGCTTGGCCTTCGAGAGATCGAGCCGGTGCTTGACTTTCGCGATAAGGGGCACCAATGCAGCGGTGCCGAGGGCGTAGAGCGTAACGGTCGAAAGGGTCGTGTCCATACCGGACGAACCTAATGATGAAAGATGACAACGTGATGGCAAACCGATCGATGCTGGCAAGAATCGCCCTGCAGGAAGACCTCAACTTTCTCTTGACCAACCGCATCCCGCGGCGTCTGGCAACCCGGTTCATCGGCTGGTTCAGCAAGATCGAGCAGCCGTGGGTGCGCGATCTGTCGATTGCCACATGGCGGGCGTTCTCCGATCTTGATCTGAGCGAGGCGAAGAAATCGACGTTTGAGAGCATGCACGACTGTTTCATCCGTGAGCTCAAACCGGGCGCGCGACCGATCGACACCGACCCCGCGGTGCTCGCGAGCCCCTGCGATGCGATCGTCGGCGCATCGGGCGCGATCGCGGGAACCGAGCTCTTCCAGATCAAGGGCTTTCCCTATCACCTGCACGATCTGCTGAGCGATCCGGCGCTCGAAGCGTTGTACCGCGACGGCCGGTATGTGACGCTCAGGCTCAAGTCGAGCATGTATCACCGCTTCCACGCGCCACATGATTGCACGGTCGAGCAGGTCACCTATATCGCCGGCGATACCTGGAACGTGAACCCGATCGCCCTCAAACGCGTCGAAAAACTGTACTGCAAGAACGAGCGGGCGGTGCTGCGCGCGCGCCTGCGATCCGGCCATGTCATCACCCTCGTTCCGGTCGCGGCGATCCTCGTTGCAAGCATCCGGCTGCATTGCCTCGATGTGCTGCTCTCCATGAATCATCGAGGGCCCAAGGTGTTTCCATGCAATGCCGTGTTCAGCAAAGGCGATGAGATGGGCTGGTTCGAGCATGGTTCGACAATCATCGTGTTCGCGCCCAATGGCTTTGCGCTCTGCGACAACGTCGTGGAAGGCACGCCTATCCGGATGGGGCAGCCGCTGATGCGATGCCCGTAGCCTCGGTCACCGAGGAGACCTCCAGACCTGATCCTCAAGGTGTGTCATTAAATTGAAACGTGATTGACCTATACCGGTTGCTTTCGCGCGGTCCACGCCAAATAACCGGAGGTTTGAATGCATTTCAAGAAAGTAATCAACGCGCTGTCTTTCAGCATCGGATTGGCCATGGCCGGCAACGCCCTGGCCGCCCCAACGCTCGTCAATGCCGTCACCATTCCCGGCAACGCGGTCGACAAGAGCAAGGGCACAGGCGCAAACGAGAACCGGCTCGGCGGATTCTTTTCCGACCTTTACTATGATCGCAAGCAGGAGAAGTATTTTGCTCTGCCTGATCGTGGCCCGGGCGGCGGCACGATCGGCTACGACACACGGGTGCAGAAATTCGACATCAAAATCGACGAGCGCACTGGCGGGATCAAGAGCGTCTACCTCGACAAGACGATCAAGCTCAAACGCCAGGACGGCGTGGCGTTCAACGGCTTGCGTCCCGATCTCGATCCGCTCAATGGCAACCAGGCCGTACTTGGGCGCAGCTTCGATTCCGAAGGGCTCGTCGTCGGCAAGAACAAGCGCTTCTACATCTCTGACGAGTATGGTCCCTCGGTGCGCGAATTCAACAAGAAAGGCGTTCAGCTTCGCGAGTTCACTACGCCGGACAACCTGCTTCCGCGCAATTCGCTCAGTAGCCTCGACTTCGTCAACGGGCGCAGCACCGTCAACAACAACGGCACGATCGTCCGGGGCCGGCAGGACAATCGCGGCTTCGAAGGGGTCGCGATGACACCCGACGGCAAGACGCTCTACGCCGTCCTGCAGGATCCGCTGGTCAATGAAGGCTCGCAAAATGACGGGCGTCGCAGCCGCAACGTCCGTATTGTCGGCTTCGATGTCGCCACCGGCCTGCCCACAAAGCAGTTCATCTACCAGTTGGAGGCGATCGCGGAGATCAATGCCCGCATTCCTGCCGCAAATGCCTTTTCAGCGACCAATCAGGGCCGCAGCATCGGCCTGAGCGCGATCATCGCCATCAACCAGAACGAGTTCCTGGTGCTGGAACGCGACAATCGCGGTATCGGCGTCGATCCGGCGACCTTGCTACCGATCGGGAGCAAGCGACTCTTCAAGATCAACATCGCGGCTGCCACCGACGTTTCAGCGCTGAGCCTCGCGAACACCGATACCCTGCCGGCCGGCGTCGTACCCGTTGCAAAGTCCCTCTACTTCGACATGGCCGCTGCGCTTACCGCGAAGGGCTTGCCGATTCCGGAGAAATTGGAAGGGATCACGATCGGACCGCGCCTCAAGGACGGATCCTACGCGTTACTCATCGGCACCGATAACGACTTCAGCGTCACGCAGGACGCGACGACCAACGTGCAGTCCGACGTGTGCATCGACAATGCGGGCGGGTCGGTCAATGTTCCGATCGATACGCCTTGCCCGGCCGGTAAGGCCCTTGTGCCGACCTGGCTCTACGCAATCAAGGCCGATGCGCTCGATTACGTCGCGCCGGATCGTGGCGACGATGACGATGATGATGATGAGCGTGATGATGACTGATTGATTGATCGTCACAGGCCAATCAATTTGCGACACTTGAAAAGGCGGCGGAAGCCGCCTTTTCTGTTTCACCATCCGCGACGGTGTACGCCTCGCGGAGCCTCAATCGTCCTCGAATTCCAACCGGTGAATGCCGCCGGACGGTTGGAGGCTACGGGTAAATACCTCCTTCCCGTCGATGTCGTTCAGTGCAGCGGTCAAACTTCCGCGATCCGCATCGATCACAATCTCGCCGTAGAACTGCAAGCCGGCGAACGGTGACTGATTGGGACTGCTCGGAAATTTCTGGAAGATCACCTGCGGGCCGAATGTGTTGTCCAACCCGTTCGGCCCAAAGCTTCCCGCATTCAGCGGCCCGGCCACGAACTCCCAAAACGGATCGAAGTCGTTGAATTGCGCTTTCGCCGGATCGTACAAATGCGCAGCACAGTAGTGAACGTCTGCGGTGACCCACACGACATTCTTCACACCTTCTCGCTTGATATAGCGCAGGAGGTCGGCCAATTCGAACTCGCGGCCGAGTACCGGCCCATCGCCATTGGATGATCCCTCAAAACGCGCGCGCCCCTGCGCGTCTTTGCCGTCGCCGATGACGAGGCCGACCGGCATGTCCGCAGCAATTACCTTCCAGAGTGCGCGTGAGGCTTTCAGCTCGCGCTTAAGCCAGCCGAGCTGTACGGCGCCGAGAAAATCCGTCTCGGCACTCGGCGCCGCCTGCAAGTTGAAGCTGTTCGGACCGCGATAGGTACGCATATCGAGGACGAACACATCGAGCAAAGGTCCGTACGCGACCTTCCGGTAGACACGCTCCGACTCCTCGACACCGGTGGTGCGCATGGGCGCGTATTCCAGAAATGCACGCGCGCCCCGGGCAATGAGGAGCGGGACGTCCTTTACGGTGTAGCGCGTATCGGCGGCGAGATCCTTCGACGCGGACCAGTTGTTGGTGACTTCGTGATCATCCCACTGCCAGATCTGCGGCACCCCGGCGTTGAAGCGCCGGACGTTTTCATCGAGCAGGTTGTATTTATACCGACCACGATACTCGGCGAGCGTTTCCGCCACTTTCGCCACTTCTGGTGTCACGATGTTGCGCCAGGTGCGGCCGCCTTCTGCCGTGACTGTCTCTGCGATCGGCCCATCGGCGTAGATGTTGTCGCCGGAGTGAATGAAGAAGTCCGGCTCTGCGCGGCGCATCGTTTCGTAGATGCGCATGCCGCCAAAATCCGGATTGATCCCCCATCCCTGGCCTGCGGTGTCACCGCCCCACTGGAACTTCACATCGCGACGGCGCTTGCTCGGCGTGCGGAAGCGACCGATCACCGGTTCACTTCTTGCGCGCGCATTGGTCAGGTCTTCGAATGTGACCCGTACCCATACGTCGCGGCCCCTCGGCAGCCCGACCAGGTCCTGTCGAACGGTGAAATCGGTCGTATCGAGCGCATGCGGGCCGATGATGCGTTGTGCACCACGAAAAGACTCGTCAAACGCATAGTCGATGAGCATGCGAGCCGGGCGGTCGCAACGGCTCCATACCAGCGTACGGCCGAGTGCCGAATCGCCGAATGCGATGCCTTGGGCCGCGGTCGGGCGCGTGCCTTGCGCGAGGACGATGGCGGGTGCTGCAAGGGATGTGATTCCGACCGGAACCGCGGCGGCACCAGCAATGGCCGACGTCGTCTTGAGAAACGATCGGCGCTTTTCATTGAAAGGATTTTCCATGTCGTTCCTTCGAATCATCGAGCAATAGCGCCCGGGAACGACGTTAGGCAGCATCGTTGACAGCGAGATGAACGCTTCATGGAACATTGATGTCAGCGCGACGGAATCGCCGAACGGAGCTCGACGCAACTACAGGATCAATGGCGTCTTCGGGTCGGCGCACGAAGTTCATCTGACGACAAGACACCCTTCAACATACGGTAGAAAGTACGAGAGGTCCGGCGTGTCCATGTCGGAGATCTTCGCGTGGTCATCCCAACGGCGCACGAGGACCGCCGCCGCCACATAGGCGTGGCCCACGAAGGCCGCAGCATCGAAATTCGACATGGGGCCGCCCTGGATCTCAAGCGAGCGCTTGGAGACATCGGAGAGCAAGTCGCGATAGCCCGCCTCGACGATGCACAGGTAGCGCTTGGCTTGCACATGGAGCGCGATCGGCGCGGTGACGTCCGCGGCGAACCAGCGGCCAAGATACTTGGCGCCGATGGTTTCATGATGATCGTCCTCGCCCTCACGCAGGGCGGCCTCCGCGTCGCGATGAAGGAGATGCCCGACGTCATGCAGCAGCGCGGCGACAATCAGCGATGGCGATGCGCCCGCGCGTTCGGCGAAGGTCGCGCATTGCAACGCATGCTGGCGCTGCGTGACGTGTTCGCCATAGATCAGGCCGCCCCGCTCGGCGAACATCGCCTCGATCGCGGCAATCGCGTCCTGCGGTCTCCTCGACATGACCCCACTCCCCACTCGCGAACGAGTGCATCGGATCGCGAACGAACGGAAATGCCCGGGCGCCCGCTGGATGAACTGGATGAACGTACATCATCCCTATGACCGGCGAATGACATCCGATAGACGGCGATAGAGCGGCCGCTTCATCTTGCCAGCCGGCCTGGTCGCCGCATTCGAGCCGTGCGCCACCGCGAAAGAATGCCGGATACGACGCAGGTGTCATCGAGCGCGGTGCATCGTGTCATTCTTATTTCACGCGTTGATGGCTCAATACCGAGTCGATTGAACGTGGGCGCATCTCGAATGAACGCACCGCTGCCGAAGGCCGCCTTCCAGGTCCCCCCCGACGGACTCGCCGCACCACACGAGAAGCCGACCCGAGTCCGCACGATCTGGGTATCCGATGTCCACCTCGGCACGCCCGATTGCAAAGCCGAATACCTGCTCGAATTCCTGCGCTGCCATGAGTGCGAGACGCTCTATCTGGTGGGCGACATCATCGATGGCTGGCAACTCAAGAAGAACTGGTACTGGAAGCAGGAACACAACGACGTCCTGCAAAAGATCCTGCGCAAGGCACGTAAGGGCACACAAGTCATCTATGTGCCGGGCAATCATGACGAGTTGCTGCGCCCGTTTCTCGGCGTCGCGCTCGGACGCGTATCCATTCAGGATAGCGCCGTTCACGTTCTCGCTGATGGCCGGCGCCTGCTGGTGATCCACGGCGACCTCTTCGACGGTGTCGTCCAGCACGCAAAGTGGCTCGCGCGGCTTGGCGATGAGCTCTACATGATGTGTCTCAAGCTCAACCGCTGGGTCAACCATGTGCGGATCAGGTTGGGTTTCGACTACTGGTCGCTCTCCCAGTACCTGAAGCTGCAGGTGAAGGATGCGGTGAGCTTCATCTTCGATTTCAAGCACGCACTTATAGAAGAGGCAAGGCGGCGCGGCCTCGATGGCGTCGTATGCGGTCATATCCACAGCGCCGAAATCGAAATGGTCGACGGCATCCTCTACTGCAACGACGGCGACTGGGTCGAGAGCATGACCGCGCTCATCGAGGACATGAGCGGTGAGCTCAGGATCGTGCATTGGACGAAACGGGCGGAACCTCGAATTCCGGCAGTCGCAAAGCGCAAGAAACTGCAGACCATGGAGCACGCCGCATGAAGATCGCGATCGTCACCGACGCATGGACGCCGCAAGTCAACGGCGTCGTCCGCACCTTGCAGGCAACCGGACAAGAGCTCGCAGGCCTTGGGCATGAGGTCGACTTCATCACGCCGTCCGAATTCCGGACCGTACCGTGCCCGACCTATCCGGAGATCCGCTTGGCGATCGCCCCGCGCATAGCGATCACGAAGCGGCTCGACCGCCTGGCTCCGGACGTCATTCATATTTGCACCGAAGGCCCGCTCGGTTGGGCAGCACGCCGGTACTGCCGCACGCGCGGGATTCGCTACACGACTTCATTCCACACCAAGTTCGCCGAGTATGTGCAAGCGCGCTGCGGGCTGCCCGCTCGATGGACGTACGCCTGGTTGCGACGATTCCACAGCACGTCCCACAGCGTGATGGCGGGAACACCTGCGGTACTGCGCGAGCTCACCGCCAATGGGTTCGAACGGGTCCAGCTGTGGAGTCGCGGCGTCGATCTGAGCGCATTCAAGCCGGCGGGACCGGTCCGGAAACTCCATAAACGAGGGCCGATCTTTCTCTATGTCGGCCGTGTTGCCGTGGAGAAGAACGTCGAGGCGTTTCTCCAACTCGACCTGCCCGGATCGAAGTGGGTCGTCGGCGGCGGACCGCAACTTGCGGAGCTGCAGGGCCGATACCCGAACGTGTCATTCGCCGGGCAGCAGCCGCGTGAACGCCTTCCGGCGTATTACCGTGCCGCGGATGTATTCGTGTTTCCGAGCCGCACCGACACCTTCGGTCTGGTGCTGCTCGAAGCCATGGCATGCGGGACGCCGGTCGCCGCATACCCGGTGACAGGCCCGATCGATGTGGTCGGCGATGGAGGAGTTCTCCACGATGATCTCCGGTTTGCGTGCATGAGTGCGTTGCAGATTCCGCGGGACCGCCCCCTTACCCACGCGCAACGCTTTTCATGGCGTGCGGCAACCGCACAGTTCGTTGGAAATCTGGCGCCCCCGCAGCGGGCGATGCAGATGGTGTAAGGCACGCGTCGATGGATCATCGAGAACGTGCGTACGTGCTTCACATGCCGGTACTTACCACGCGGCAACGCAGTGGACGTGGACCCACGCATCGAACCGGCTCTCCCGCGTCATCGAACTGTAATGGAGCGCGAGGACAATTCCATGGCTCGCCCATCATCAATATGGAAAGCAAGCAATGCATACGAAGAACAGCGTGGCCGCCACCATCATCGGACTATGGATGCTGGCGTTCCTGGCGGCCGTCACGCCGGCGCGCTTTAGCCCGGTCGTCGAGCAAAAGCCAAACGAATATGCGAATCGGAGCGGCGCGGCCACTGTCGGCGTGACGATCCACACCGTACGTGAGGCGAAACATTGAAGCCGGTGGGTGTCCTCGTCGTCGAGGATGATGCGCCGATTCGCGAGTTGCTCGATCTGGTTCTTCGCAGCGCCGGGTTCGACGTATGGATGACCCCATCCGCGGAGGCTGCAATGGAACGGCTTCGCGGGGCTGTTACACCTGTCGCGGTGGTCGACTGGTCGTTGCCCGGCATGTCCGGCCCGACCTTGGTTCGCAAACTGCGGCAGGACAATCGCACTTCGTCGATGTCGATCCTGATGCTCACCGCCCGCGGCAGCGAGCAGGATC
>JBJXGX010000202.1:0-53948 GCA_046160305.1 Burkholderiales bacterium | reverse complement strand
CCTCATGACAAAGCAGCTTCGCCTCGGCGCGTTCATGCGTCCGGTCGGGATCCACACCGCGTGGTGGCGTTATCCAGGCGCGTATGCGGATGCGAACTTCAATCTCAAACACCTGGTGAGCTTCATCCAGACGCTCGAGCGGGCGCGCTTCGATGCGTTCTTCATGGCCGATCATCTGGCCGTACTCAACATGCCGATGGCGGCATTGCGGCGAAGCGCGACCTCGACCTCGTTCGAGCCGCTCACCTTGCTCTCGGCCCTTGCGATGATGACCGAGCGGATTGGTTTGATCGCGACGGCTTCGACCACATTCGATGCGCCGTATCACATCGCCCGTCGCTTCGCATCGCTCGACCACATCAGCGGCGGTCGTGCCGGATGGAATATCGTCACGACCTCGAACCCGGATGCAGCGCTCAATTTCGGCCTGACCGAGCATGTCGAGCATGATGAACGCTACCGCCGTGCGCGCGAATTCTTCTCTGTCGTGACCGGGCTATGGGACAGTTGGTCAGACGACGCGTGGAAGCGCGACCAGGCGAGCGGCATCTTCTTCGACCCGGAGAAGCTCCATGTGCTCAACCATAAAGGCGAGCATCTGTCGGTGCGCGGGCCGCTCAACATCGCGCGCCCGATCCAAGGCTGGCCGGTGATCGTGCAGGCGGGCGCGTCCGAGGCCGGCCGGCAGCTCGCCGCGGAAACCGCGGAAGTGATCTTCGGCAGCAGTCGCACCATGGAGGCGGGACAAAGCTTCTACAAGGACGTGAAGGGCCGCATGCAGGCGATGGGCCGATCGCCGGATCAGCTCAAGATTCTGCCGGGCGCGCTGGTCATCGTGGGCCGCAGCAGCGCGGAAGCGCAGGAAAAAAGAGCGCTGCTCGAAAGTCTCGTCCATCCTGAAAGCGGCGTGCCCAACCTGTCGATCCGGCTCGGTGTCGATGCCTCGCGCTTCGAGCTCGACGCACCATTGCCCCAGATCCCGCCGTCCAATGCGAGCCAAAGCGGGCGCGACACGATGGTTGCGCTCGCGAAGCGGGACAATCTCACCGTCCGACAGCTCGCGCAGATCGCGGGCGGCTATGGTGGATTGCAAATGGTGGGCACCGCGGTCGAAATCGCCGACACGATGCAGGCATGGCTCGAAACGGAAGCGAGCGACGGCTTCAATATCATGTTCCCGACCGTGCCGGCGGGGCTCGATGATTTCGCGACCCTGGTCGTTCCGGAGCTGCAGCGCCGCGGCATCTTCCGGCGTGAATATGAGGGCAACACCTTGCGTGAGAATCTTGGGCTAAAGCGGCCGGCGAACCAGTTCTTCGAGCGCGGTGAAATGAATCGCGACGCGGCCAAATAGGGAGCGGGCCCACGAAAAACGTGGTCTGTCCCGAATGGCGCTTACTTGAGCTTATTTATGCACAAGCCTCCGTTCGCCCTGAGCCTCTCGAAGGGTAACGCAGGCGTGCCGGCGGCGCGCTATGGTTCGCGTACGGACCCTCCGGCATTCACCCATCGACAGGCTCAGGGCGAACGGTCAATCGCTTCAGACAAAATGACAGAACAGGGACGCTATTTCAGGTGCAGTGCTTTGTTCTTGGGAGTGTTGCGATCGATGGTTTTTAGAAAGCGCAGCCACTCCTGGTGCCGATGCAATGGATCGGTCATCGAGAGCACCTGACCGGTGAGCATGTTCAGGGCGGCGAACAGCGTGGTGATGCCGTTGCGTTTGTAGTCATGCGTCACAGTGGTGCCCCGCCCGCGCTTGAGTGGCAGGCCGGGCTGAGTGCGATCGAGCGCCTGAATTTGCGTCTTCTCATCGCAGCACAACACCAGCGCGTGCTCGGGGGGATCGAGGTACAGACCGACGATGTCCTGGAGCTTCTCGACGAAGTGCGGGTCGTTGGAGAGTTTGAAAGACTCGACCCGATGGGGCTTGAGGCCCTGGGCGCCCCAGATGCGGGCTACCGCGGAGGCGTTGGTGTCAAGGTGCTCGGCCAAGGTGCGCGTACTCCAGTGCGTGGCCCCTGCAGGCGTTTCCTCGAGGGTGACGCGCACCACCTTCTCCACGTTAGCCGTATTGCGCGCGGTGCGCGGGCGCCCCGGGCGCGCGGCGTCGCGCAACAGGCCGTCCACGCCAACCGCCAGAAAGCGCGCTCGCCGACGCGCCACGACTCGGCGCTCGGCACCCAGCTTGGCGGCGATATTCTTGTCCGACATGCCCTCTGCGGCCAGCAGCAGGATGCGCGCGCGCAACGGAACGCGCGCTTCGACCCGCTTGCGCTTGGAAAGAATCCGCAGATGTCGATCATCCTCGGCACTCAACTGAACGGGCTTGGCGACTCGCATGCCAATGCCCTCCTTCATGCTTGGAGGTCAGATCGCCTAATACGTTCCGTTATTTATGACGCACTACACTAGTAACCGGTTTCTACACACGCCAACCGGGGTATGGATCTAGACGCGTAGGCCTCCGGCACGCCTTACGCCGGCGTGCCACGGCGGCTCATTCCATGACACCACGGCATCTGTGGAGATACGCCGTCGCGATCACGCGACGGTCAAGCTGCGCCTACTGCTCGATCGCCTCAAGAAGCGTCGGGCCGTCGTACCAATCGATCGCGTGGCCGCGTTCCGCCACCATATCGCCGCGCGCGGTCGAAACAGGAATACAACGCACATCGGTGATGCTGAACGATCCGGCGAGGGCAAGAAGGCGCGCCTCGACGTCCTTGAAGATGACGTATTCGTAGCCGACCCGCTCCATCCTATCGACCGCCACGATCAAGCGCCGTACACCGGCCCTTTGCGCGATCCGCGCGTCGAATAGGGTGCGGGTCTGGGCGCCTTCGCGCGCATTGACCAGGAGGACCATTGTGTCGCCGGTCAGCGCATAGCCGTTGCCGACCAACTGCCGGATCAGCTCTTCATCGATGCCGGACGGCGCACCGACGCGCCCCGGCGAAGCCGCGCCTTGGAGAGGTGTACCGGCAGACGTTCGGGCCGAAAAGTGGGCAAGGGCCATGTCGCGCTCCAATATTGAAACGCGATAGTAGGGAACTTCGCAGTCCGACTGAACGATTGAATGGCTATGTCGATCGAACGGACTGGAATATGCAGGAATCCGCGCGGCGAGCCACCCGGATTTCCTACTCCACCGGCCACTGCAACTTGACCATTTTCTTCATGTTCAAGCGCCCGGCAATGCGCTCGGCTGTGGTTTTCACCTCGCGCATGACATCGTCGTAATTGATCTTGGTCGGCTTGCCGTCCTTGAGGACCTGATCGCCACCGATGTAGACGTGCTTCACCGTGTTGCCCGTCGCGCTGTAGACCAGATTCGACACGGGGTTATAGAGCGGCTGCCATTCCGGAACGGTGGCATCGAACATCACGAAGTCCGCTTCCTTGCCGGCTTCCACCGAACCAAGTCGATCAGCCATGCCAAGGCCCTTCGCACCGTTGATGGTGGCCATCTCGACCGCGGTTTCAGGCGGCATGACGCGCGGATTGGCGCGCGCCTCCTTGTATCCGCAGACGCACATGCGCATTTCCTGGACGATGTCGACAATACCCGAGCACGCATGATCCGATCCGAGCGTGACATTCACACCAAGAGCTAGCAGCTCGGGGTGCATGCCGACAGTGAGGTATCCGTAACCGTTGTGGACCGACGACGACGGACTGCACACCAAGGTCGGCTTCCGCCTGGCGAGCATCGCGACCTCTTGCGGTTCGAGCCAGCCCGAATGCACGAGCACCGTTCGTTCATCGAGCACGCCCAGCGATTCGAGGCGCGCGATCTCGGGCTTGCCGTGCTGCGCGATGCTCGAATCGCGCGTCGAATACGAAAAGCACGCATGGGTCTGAATGAAGCTGTTGTGCTTGTTGGCGATGGTCTTGAGCCCGGTGATGAGTTGGTCGGTGGCATTGTTGAGGCCGCGAAATGACGCGCTCACCGAAAGGCGACCTTGATGCTTCCCAAGGTAGGTGTCGAACATGCCTTCGGTCTTGTCGAGACACTTCCCGGTCGATTCGATCATCGAAGGCGGCAGAAGCCCAAGCACCGACTTCGTCTGATCGAAGCAACTACAAGCCACATTCATCCGCATGCCCGAGGCCATGACCGCGCGTACCGTGGCGTCGGGATGATAGTTGCCAGGATCGATAAAACAGGTGACTCCATGTCGCAGCAATTCGAGCGCGGCGAAAGAAGAACTCACATAGACATCTTCTTCCGTGTTCGACGCCTCGTAGGGATACATATGTTCGAAGAGAAACGACTGCGCATTCGCCTCATCTGCGAGCCCGCGCGACATCTGGAACGAGGCGTGCAGATGGTTGTCGATAAAACCGGGCGTCACGACAGTGCCCGTACCATCGACGATTCGATCGGCGGTCCACGCCTGCTCGATCTCCGCGGATTTGCCGATCGCGGCGAATTTGCCATCCTTGATGGCGATGCCCGCGTTGCGGATAACCCGCCGCGTGGCATCGACGGTAATCAACCAATCGATGCCGCGCACCATCAGTTCCGCGTGCTTGGTCATCCCTCGTCTTCTCCCTGCGTTCGGCGCTCTTTCAGCCGTGCCGAATCGGTGCCCTGCCAGCGCTTCACGATACCGGCGTCGATCCCAAACAGATCGAGCGCGCGTCCTACCGTTTGATTGACGACGTCATCGAGCGATTGCGGACGGTGATAGAAAGCCGGCACAGGCGGCATGACGATCGCGCCATTGCGTGTTGCCTGCGCCATCAATTCAATATGCCCGGCGTGCAGCGGTGTTTCGCGAAACAGCAGGACGACACGCCGGCGCTCTTTGAGTTGCACGTCAGCGGCGCGCACGATCAGATCGTCATCGAAGCAGTTGGCGATGCCCGACAAGGTCTTGACCGAACACGGCGCGATCAGCATGCCTTCCGTCTTGAACGACCCGCTTGAAACGGAGGCGCCGATATCGCGATAACTATGCAAGGTATCGGCGAGCGCCTTCACCTGGGCGGTGGTGTACGCGGTTTCTTCGGCGATCGTACGAGCGGCCGAGGGCGAGAGCACAAGATGCGTCTCGAAATTGCCCGCCGCGCGAAGGATCTCGAGCGCGCGAATGCCGTAGATCACACCGGAGGCACCGGTGATGGCGATGATGAGCTTTTTCTTCATTCAGTCCTTGAACCCGTATTCCTTCCATCGCCTGTTCACCAGATCCCAGTCCTCTTTGTGCGGATGCAACGTTGGCGGGAAGCGTTTGCCGCCGTCTTCGCGGTGCCATTTGGGCACCGGGAATTCGAACAGATCGATCTGCTCGCCCTTGAGGATGCTCTCTTGCACCGGTCCGGTCGCCACGATGTTCGGCGGCAATTGGGTACCATAGGCTTTTCGCGCGGGCTTGACGAGTTCGGTGATCGACGCATCCTTGGGCAATCCGAACATCATCGCCACGCGCGAATAGTTCGACAGGCTACTGGTGAAGAGCCGCGTGCAACGGCCCTTTTCGTAATCCTTGATGTTGTTGAAAAGCACCGCCGGCCCCTTGCCCTCGCCGAATGCCTTGCGAGCGATGGTGCCCAGCTCACAGTCCCAATCGACCTTGGCATTGATCTCCTGCAACTCGCCTTCGTTGCGCAGATGGTCGATCCAGCCGCGCAGATCACCGAACATCATTGCATGCCCCTTCGTTTGCGAACCCTAGCGTCCAGTGCGGTGCGGCTGGACCCGGAAATTCAATCGATATGCTGCAACCGACCGGATGCCATCAGCTTTCGCCAGACGTCCACTTGTTCGCGAAAGTATTTTGCGAACATCTCGGGCGTGCCCGGCGTCACGATTTCTCCGCGATCGGCGAAACGCTTCCGCACATCAGGATGGTTGAGCGCGAAGTTCACCGCGTCATTCAGTTTTGCGACGATCGCGGGCGGCGTTCCGCGCGGCGCGAACACGCCGAACCATCCGGCGAAATCGTAATTGACGCCCTGTTCCATGGCCGTGGGCAGCTCGGGGAGGCTTGCCAATCGCGCATTCGCCGCAATCGCCAGCCCTCGCACCTTGCCCGCCTTGATATGGGGGGCGATCGTGCTGGCGAAATCGAACATCGCTTCGATCTGACCGCCAAGCAGCGCGACCTGCGCGGGCGCCACGCCCTTGAACGGCACATGCGTGACTTCAATGCCCGCTACGTCGGCAAACAGCACGCCCGACAAGTGCGTCGTGGTGCCCGGCCCCGCGGACCCGAAGGTGACCCCGTTGCCTTTCTCTTTTTTCTTGGCCCAGGCGATGAACTCTTTCAGATCCTTGACCGGCACCGAGGGATTCACGGCCACGCTCATCGGAATGATGTTCACACCCGCCACGGCGATGAGATCGTTGAACGGATCGAACGGAAAATTCTTCTGCAGAATGGGATTGCTTGCGAGGCTGGTCGCGGTCTTGAGGATGGTGTAGCCATCGGGCCGGCTGGTTTTCGCGACGTATTCGGCACCGATATTGCCCCCCGCGCCAGGCTTCAACTCGATCACGAGATTCTGACCAAGGCGCTGCGCCATCTCGTGCTGCAATACCCGCGCGATCTGATCGCCCGGGCCGCCCGCCGCGTAGGGCACGATCATCGTCACCGGTCGGGATGGATATTCCTGCGCGACGGCGGCGGCCACCAAACCAATCGTTGCCACGGCGAGCATGCCGAACCTGGCGAGCTTGAACTGATCCATGATGACGCTCCCGAGGACGTACCACACGAAAGCACCTTGCGGCACTATGACGGTAGTGTACCGTCAGACGTTGCGCGGCCTCGTTTGCGCTCGCCAATCGGCTGATCACCCCCATTCGGCGGTTTTCGATTCCAACTGCCGCAGGATCCGGTGATCATTGCGACGAATCGAACGGGCACCACAAGCGTTGCGGCCACCATCGACGTGCGCGCGCATCCCGCCGTTCCTTAATTCACCGCCCACAGCGCAAACCATAAAGGGGTGATGCAATGTCAGTCATTGCCGTCACGCGGATCGGTGTTGCCGTCGCAATCGGTACGGCGGCCCAAGTCGGAATTTGCGATCACGCGATTGCGAACGACGGCCTGCCGTTCAAAATAAGCGCTGCCAGACAATATGTCGATCAACATGGCACCGACCGGATCATCGTCCGGCTCAAGGACGACACCGGTGCGATGCTCTTCCAGGTGTTTGGTGTGGTCACGCAGATGGGAGCCGATCGCGTCCGGTCGCTGTCGAGCGCGGCGATCATGGATCTCACGCCGGTGCGACGCACCGGGAGCGGCGCGCACGTCATGCGCCTGCAACGTGCCATGGCGCCTGCGGATGTCGCATCGATCGTCGAGCGATTGAAAGCGGATCCATCGGTCGCGCATGCCGAAGTCGACCATCGGCGGTTTCCGCAACTCGTTCCGAGCGATCCATTGTTCATCGAGCAATGGAATCTGAAGGGTGCGCCGGGTGGCATCAACGCGGAAGCCGCGTGGAACACGACGCAGGGATCGCCCAGCACCGTCGTGGCCGTGCTCGATACCGGAATCCTGCGCAGCCATCGTGAGCTCACGACACCATCCAGTCGGATATTGAGCGGCTACGATTTCGTGAGTGGCGACCCGGGCGTTGCAGGGTTCAAGACAGCCAACGACGGGAACGGGCGAGACGCGGATCCGAGTGACCCGGGGGACTTCGTTACCGTCGCCGAAGCAGGCTTGAGCCCGTTCCAATCCTGTCCGGAGGCGATGACGAGCTCATGGCACGGCTCGCATATCGCCGGCATCATCGCGGCCAATGGCAATAACGGCGTCGGCACGGCGGGCATCAACTGGAACACGCGCATCCTGCCGGTGCGGGTGCTCGGCAAGTGCGGAGGCTATGCATCGGACACCATCGACGCGGTGCGTTGGGCTGCCGGCTTGTCTGTCCCCGCCGTGCCGATCAATCCGACACCCGCGCATGTCATCAACATGAGCCTGGGTGGCCCAAGCGCGTGCAGCATCGAAGAACAGTCTGCGATCGATGCCGCCTTGCGCGCCGGGGTGCGCGCGATCGTTGTCGCCGCGGGTAACGATGCCGGCGCAGCGGAGAAAATCGCACCCGCAAATTGCAGGTCGGTGATTGCGGTAACAGGCACCGATCGCAACGGTTCAAGAGCGGCGCTGTATGCCAACGTCGGCGCGAACGTCGCGATCGCGGCGCCAGGTGGCATGTTCAATTCGGCGACCGACGCCACCAACGGCATCCTCTCGCTTTCCAACACCGGATCGACGGTGCCGGTCGCCGACGCGCTTGCGTATGTGATTGGTACGAGCCAATCGGCCGCGCATGTATCCGGCGTGGTGTCCCTCATGCTCGCGGCCAATTCGCAACTATCCCCGTATCAAGTCTATTGGACGCTCAGGCGATCGGCTCGTGCGTTTCCCAATTCCACCTGCTCCACCTCCACCTGCGGCGCAGGGATCGCCGATGCAGCGGCAGCGGTCCGGGCAGCGGCATCACCGCCGCCCGATCCGGCCGCGGGCGGACTCGTGTTCACACCGGCGCCCTCTGCGCAGCCGTTGACCTCGACCCCGCCACCTGGCAATGCGAACAGCGCCGGCGGGACACCGGGCGGCGCCGCTAGCTCATCCGGCGTAAGCGGCGGCGGGGGCGGAGGATGCGTCATGGGTAAAGGTAGTGAATCTGACGCATTGCTTGTCCTCTTGGCGCTCATGGCGCTTTGCGGCATCATGCGCGGGCGTGTTCAAGCCAGGTACGATTCGTAGCGTCTCCCACCAGGAATCGGCCCGGTCTCCCGCGCCGATTCCTCGCGCCTCATGGTTTGCTATCCTCGCCCTTCACTTGGGCGAGGGAGCACTGCATGGCCGGGGACGATTGCGCATGACCGGGATCATCTCCGGACGTCTCGTCACCGGGCGCGGCGAGGCGGCAGGCTTCACGCAGCTTGACTGGGTGCGCCGCCAGACGATTGCATGCGCCGGTATCGATCCGTATCCCGGAACGGTCAACCTTCAAATCACCGACGCTGCAGGTATCGCGGCGTGGCGCGCGGTGCGATCGATGCCCTCCTCGACCCTCACGCCGCCCGATTCGTCATTTTGCAGCGCCCAATGTATTCCACTGCGAATCGGTGGCCTCGCGGCGGCCGCGGTCGTTCCGGCGATACCGGGCTATCCCGACGATACGATCGAGGTGATCTCGGCGATTCGTGTTCGCCAGCAACTGGCGCTTGCCGATGGACACACGGTCGCGCTCGAACCCTGGTCGCCCAAGCGCGTCAGGGCCTGCGTGTTCGATGTCGACGGTACCCTCTTCGATTCGGTGAATGCCTACCATGAGCTCGCGATGCGGGCGGCACGTCCGTTCGGCTACGCGGTGACGATTGATCACGTCCGGCACGCGCTCGTCACCGGTTCGAATTTCTGGTCCGATGTCGTGCCCTGCGATGCCGCGCTTCGCGAATTGCACATCAAGTCCATGGGCCGCAATGCCCGTGACATCTGGATGCCGGTGCTTCGCGAGCATGCGCGGATCTTTCCGGCGCTGGTCGATACGCTGCGCGCCCTGGAACAAAAAGGAATCGCGCTTGGCATCATGACCAATGCGTCTCCCGCTCTGATCGACCTACTGGAAGAAGCGGGCGTCGCACATCATTTCAGCGCCATCGTGACGAACGCCGATGTGAAAAAACGCAAACCCGATCCCGAGGGGATTCTGCTCTGCCTCGACAAATTGGGAATAGCGCCGTCGGAGGCCGTGTATGTGGGTGATACGCCGCTTGATATCGATGCAAGCAAGGCGGCGGGTGTGCACGCCTTTGCGGTCCTGACCGGCGCGGCAGACTGCGCGATGCTGACTCGTGCCGGCGCGCATCGCCTGCTCGAGAATCTCGATCGGCTGCCCTCACTCCTGCAAGGGCCGCGATGACGAGAGGGTTGATCCTCCTTGCGCATGGTTCGCGCGATCCGCTCTGGTCGGCCCCGATCCTTGCCATCGCTGATCGAGTGCGATCGAGCGACCCGTCGCTACGGGTTGGACTTGCTTTTCTCGAATTCACATCGCCTGCATTTCCCGATGCCATCGCCACGTTGATTGCTGACGGGGTCGACGTGGTCGAAGTTGCGCCGCTATTCCTGGGTCAAGGCGGGCATTTGAAGCGGGACGTGATCACGTTGATCGATGCCGGACGCATCGCCCACCCCGGCGTCACGATCAACACATTACCCGCGCTCGGGGAAGCCACCAGCGTGCTTGATGCGATCGCCGCTTGGTTAGTGGAGCGGACGTAATGGGGAAGCGCCTCTCACGATTCACCGTTTCCCGTTTCCCGTTTCCCTTGAACTCAAGCGGCCCATATGCCGCGGCGTTCTTTGCTCATCGCGATTGATTCGTTCCTTTCGCGTTGCCCGCCCAATAGCATCGCCCGGTTTCCCCGCCTTGGACGAGCGATGTACCGCTACGACGAAATCGATCAAAACATCGTAAGTGAACGGGTCGCGCAGTTCCGCGACCAGACACGCCGCTATCTCGCCGGCAAACTTACCGACGAAGAGTTCCTGCCGCTGCGACTGCAGAACGGGCTCTATGTGCAGCGTCATGCGCCGATGTTGCGGATTGCCATCCCTTACGGCCTGCTGTCCTCTTCGCAACTGCGCAAGCTCGCCGAGATCGCCACGCGGTACGACCGGGGGTATGGTCATTTCAGTACCCGGCAGAACCTCCAGCTCAATTGGCCCCGGCTCGAGGACGTACCGGAGATCCTCGCCGAGCTTGCATCCGTTCAGATGCATGCGATCCAGACCAGCGGCAATTGCGTTCGGAACGTGACGACGGATCACTTCGCAAGCGTCGCCCCGGATGAGATCGTCGATTCCTTCGTTTGGTGCGAGCTGGTCCGACAGTGGTCGACCCTGCACCCGGAATTCGCGTTTCTCCCGCGCAAATTCAAAATCGCGATCAATGGCGCACGCAACGATCGAACGGCCGCGCTGGTACACGACATCGGACTCAACGCCGTGCGGGCGGACGATGGCGCCATCGGATTCCAGGTGATCGCGGGCGGCGGACTCGGCAGAACCCCGGTGATTGGCCATGTGATTCGCGAGTTCCTGCCTTGGCAACACCTGCTTACGTATCTCGATGCGATCCTTCGGGTCTACAACCGGTACGGCCGGCGCGACAACAAGTACAAGGCACGCATCAAGATTCTCGTTCGAGAGAAAACGCCGGAAGTCTTCACGCGAGAGGTCGAGGAAGAATGGGCGCGCCTGAAAGACGGGCCGGCTACGTTGATCGAGGCCGAGGTCGCGCGTATCGAAGACCGCTTCGTTCGCCCTCGATACGCGAGCCTGCCAACGCATGATGGCGCGCTTGCAGACGTGCTTGCGACCGATCGCGCGTTCGCGACGTGGTATCGCCGCAATGTTCATCCTCACAAGGTCTCCGGTTACGCGGCCGTCACGTTGTCGCTCAAGAAGACCGGCGTGCCGCCCGGTGATGTGACCGCCGAACAAATGCAAGCCGTCGCTGATCTCGCGGATCAATACAGTTTCGGCGGGCTGCGAGTCAGTCATGAACAGAATCTGATCCTGGCGGATGTGCGCCAGTCCGATCTCCACGCGCTCTGGCAACACGCCCGGGCGCTCGGCCTGGCCACACCCAACATCGGATTGCTCACCAACATCATCGCCTGCCCGGGCGGCGACTTCTGTTCGCTCGCCAACGCGAAATCATTGCCGATCGCGGCGGCGATCCAGGAGCGCTTCGACAATCTCGATTTCCTTCACGACATCGGTGAGCTGGACCTCAACATCTCGGGCTGCATCAATTCATGCGGGCATCACCATGTGGGGCACATCGGCATCCTGGGCGTCGACAAGAACAACGAGGAGTGGTACCAGGTATCGATCGGCGGATCGCAAGGCGTCAATGCATCGCTGGCGAAAGTCATCGGCCCGTCATTTGCGCAGGGTGAAATACCGGATGTGATCGGGCGTCTGCTCGATTGCTATGTCGCCCGGCGCGAAAGCGATGACGAGCGATTCATCGATGTGGTCCGCCGGATCGGGATCGAACCATTCAAGGAAACCGTCTATGTCAAATCTCATCAATCAGCAGCGGCTCCTCACTGATCAGTGGGTCCGCATCGACGATGCGGTCGCATTGCCGGCTCTGGTGCCGGTACTGGTATCGCTGACCCGCTGGCAACGCGACCGCTCCGTGCTCGCGGCTTGCAACAGTCCCGTCGGCGTTCAGTTGTCAACCGATGATGAGGCACAAGCCGTTGCCGAAGATATCGGTCGCTTCGGTCTGATCGCCGTGCACTTTCCCAAATTCACGGACGGTCGCGGCTATTCGATTGCGCGCACGCTCCGCGATCGGTTCGCTTATCGCGGTGAGCTCCGCGCAACCGGCGATGTGCTGCGCGATCAACTGTTCAATCTCGCCCGCGTCGGGTTCGATACCTTCGATTTGCGCGCCGATCAGGATGTCGATGCGTCGCTTGCCGCCTTCCGTGATTTCAGCGAGGCCTATCAGGTATCGGTCGAGCGCCCCATTCCGCTCTTTCGCCGGCGTCTGGTCGAGCGGGTATGAGTGGCACGGTCTATCTCGTTGGCGCGGGGCCTGGTGCGCCCGATTTGCTGACCGTGCGCGCCGTGCGGATCCTGGAGCGTGCCGACATCGTCTTCCACGATGCGCTCGTGCACACCGAGACTCTTGCGCTTGCCGCACGAGCACGGCACATCGCGGTCGGCAAGCGCTGCGGCAGGCATTCCACCGCGCAACGCTTCATCAACAAACGCCTCGTCGATGCCGCCCAATCGCACGCGATCGTCGTTCGTCTGAAAGGCGGCGATCCGATGCTGTTCGGCCGTGCGCAGGAAGAGATCGACGCACTGCGTGCAGCCGGTATCACGGTCGTCGTCGTGCCCGGCGTAACGTCCGCGCTGGCGGCGAGCGCGGAGCTTGGCGCATCGCTTACGCAACGCGGCGTGAGTCGCAGCGTAGCGTTCGTGACACCGCGCGTCGGTGAGAACGAGCGGGCGAGCAGTTGGGTCGATGCAGCGGTGGCCGCCGATACCGCGGTCATCTACATGGGGCGCGGTGAAGCGGCGGCGATCACCGACGCATTGATTGCGCATGGCCGTGCACCGCATACACCGGTGGCAATCGTGGAAAGCGCGTCGCATCCGGACAGCACGCGCCACATCGGCCGCCTGGTCGATCTGCCTGCCCTCGCCGCGCTCACCGGTGACGGCCCGACGATGATCATTCTCGGAGAAGTCGTGCGTGCCGCGATGCGCTCGAGGTCTGAGCAGGAGGCAACGCGTTTGAAACGCGCGGGATCGGCCAGATCTCTGAATATATCAAGCATCATCCCGCTGTATCCTCTGTGTCCTCCGCGTCCTCCGTGGTGAATTTCTGAGGCGTTACGTTCTAGGCAGACCCCAATGACCATCCGCAAAGGCTTCCTCGACACCGTCGGCAATACGCCCCTCATCCGACTCGGACGCTTGTCTGAACAGACGGGCTGCGAAATCCTCGGCAAAGCCGAATTTCTTAATCCCGGCGGCTCGGTGAAGGATCGCGCCGCGCTTGCCATCGTGCTCGATGCGGAGAAACGAGGGGTGTTGCGTCCAGGCGGGGTTATCGTCGAAGGCACCGCGGGAAACACCGGCATCGGTCTTGCGCTGGTCGCGAATGCGCGCGGCTATCGGACCGTGATCGTCATTCCCGATTCGCAATCGCAAGAAAAGAAAGACACATTGCGACTCTCGGGTGCGACGCTCTACGAAGTGCCGGCCGTGCCGTATAGCAATCCGAACAACTACGTGCATGTCGCGCAACGACTGGCCGAAGCACTCGCCCGAACCGAACCGAACGGCGCGATCTGGGCGCAGCAGTTCGACAACGTTGCGAATCGGCAAGGTCATGTCGACACGACCGGCCCCGAAATCTGGGAACAGACCGGCGGCAAGATCGATGCATTCATCTGCGCCGCCGGGACCGGTGGCACGCTCGCAGGCGTGGCGGAGGCCTTGCGCAAGAAAAAGCCAACCGTACAGATCGGCCTGGCGGACCCACCGGGCGCTGCGCTCTATCACTACTACAAACATGGCAGCCTCAAGTCCGAAGGCTCCTCGATCACCGAAGGCATCGGCCAGGGGCGCATCACCAAGAACCTCGAAGGGTTGAAGGTCGATCTGCCTTTCCAGATCCCCGATACCGAAACCGTGCAGATCGTCTTTGATCTGCTGCAGCATGAAGGGCTGTGCCTCGGCAGCTCAAGCGGCATTAATGTCGCCGGTGCCGTTCGCGTCGCACGAGAACTCGGGCGCGGGCACACGATCGTGACGGTGCTCTGTGATTCGGGACAGCGTTATCAGTCGCGTCTGTTCAATCCGGAATTTCTTCGCTCGAAGAATCTGCCCGTGCCGACATGGCTCGAACGGCCGGTGCCGGCAATGCCGGATGGGGTACTCAAATAGGCGCTCGACGCTTGCTCTTCCTTGACGCGGTTGTTTCTTAACATTACCATGCACATGATAATGTTGATTCAGATCCGAGACGACCTATGAAAACAGAACGAATGACAGTACTCGTCACACGGGAGCAAAAGGCAGCGATCCTTGCCCGCGCGAGCAGTTTAGGCTTGAGTGCGGGGGAAATGGTGCGCCGGGCAGTCGAGACCTACGCACCCTCCTCACCGAGCGCGAAAGAGGATGAGGTTCTGCTGAATGCGCTGGCAGATGAACTGTTCACGGCAGCGAAAAGCGCACGCGCGGCTCTTGTTGATGCAAACAAAAACGTTCAGGCAACGGTGATCGCACTCGCTGGCAGACGAAAGCGCGCGCATGGCGGCATTTGAGCGGGTACTCGAAGGGATCAAGCAGGTACTGCTCGCCAACGAGGAGATCAAGCGCCTGAGCGAGAACGTAAAGGCGCTCAGCGTCGAAGTGCGCGAGATCGACCGCCGCGTGGCGCGCTTGGAAGGGGTCGTCGTGGGTCAGGCGCAGGCGACAGCCGCGGTGACGCGAAAACGCATTAACAAGAAAGACGATTGAAGAAGCATCCGTTTGGAGCCACGAAACGGGCAATCAGCCAGCGGAAGGGCAGGTTATACGCCGGCCTGCATGGTTTGCCTTGATCGGCGGGTGCGCTGTGCCGCTGGTGTCAGTCCGTTGAGCGAAGCAGAGTGAGGTCGCGAGCGGGTAGCAGGCGATTCGAGAACAGTGTCGATAAATGCAATCGCGTCCTCCACCGAGTCAGGGTCGATGAAGACGCGACGGTTGGTGACCAGCCGAACGAAACCGGTCACGACCATCGACAGTAAGGTCAGGGATTCGCTTCCTTGTGAACAGTCGCGCCGTGCCTTGGTCAGCCCGGTACGGGCCGTTTCATGATGGGAGTGGTCGGCCCGAAAACCCGCGACGAGTACATTGACGTCTGGGGTCACTCGTCGGCTGCGTCGAAAAGCGACCGATTGCTGGTACCGTCGACGCCGTTGCGCAGCCCTCCGCGTCGCGTAGACACGGGTAGGCTTTTCAATCGACCAACCAGCGAGGCCCTCTGCCGCCTGAGCCTGGGCGCCAGCCCCTCTTCAACCATTTTGGTGAGCGTAGTGCGCTCTTTCGCCGCAACCGGCTTGGCTTGGGCAATCAAGTCGTCGCGAAGGTCTAGGGTGGTCTTCATGGAGCGCGGCATATAGAAATCTGTATTCTCGATCAAGGATGGATCGTATCAACGGACCTTCAGCGCCGCCGGGTCTCGGCATTCTGCGCCAGCCATCGCACTGGCTTCTCGCTGCCGGCGCATCCGATCGCAACGACGATGCGCATTCGCCACCACCTGTCCGACGACCAGAATCGCCGGACTACCGATCTTGTGGGCATGAAGTTCGTTGGCGAGATTGGCAAGCGAAGTCGTCAACGCCCGTTCGTTTGGCAGGCACGCGTCCTGAATCGCGGCGGCCGGAGTGTCTGGCGGGAGTCCGCCCGCGATCAACGCCTGCTGGATGTGCGCCACACGCGCGATGCCCATGTAGATCACCAATGTGAGGCCCGTCTTCGCAAGCGCTGCCCAATCCGGATCCGAACCGTCCTTGCCGTGGCCCGTCACGAAGATGGCGCCTTGCGAGGCGGTGCGATCCGTCACGGCGATGCCGAGCCGCGCGGGCGCAGCGATGCCCGATGTGATGCCATGCGCGACTTCGACGTCGATGCCTTCTCGCATCAGCGTCGCCTGCTCCTCGCCGCCGCGTCCGAACATGAACGGGTCGCCACCCTTGAGGCGCACGACCACGTTGCCTGCCAACGCTTCCTTGATCATCAATCGTTCGATGAACGCCTGCGATGTCGATGGGCATCCTCCGCGCTTGCCGACCTGCACGATGCGGGTGCCCTCGCGCGCATGACTCAAGACCGCGTTGTTGACGAGATCGTCGATCAGAATGACATCGGCCTCACCCAATGCGCGCACCGCTTTCAATGTCAGCAACTCCGGATCACCCGGGCCGGCACCCACCAGATACACCTTGCCGTTTGCATCGGACTTCATGCGACGCTCTCCGTTGAAGCGGTTTCGCGCGCGATCAACCGGCGCACTTCAGGTAGACAGGAGCCGCAGTTGGTCCCGCATTGCAGCGTCTCCTGGATCCGAATCAGCGCCTCACCGGCCGGAAGCCTCCGACCGTGTAATGTCGCACCGATCTCGCGGTCGGTGACGTTGAAGCAACTGCACACCACATTGCCGCGTGGCGCGAAGCCCGCCGGCGTGATGGCGGTCGGAATCATCAACAGCTTTCGCACCGGTTCGATCGGTTCCGCGCGCGCGAGCCAATCTTTGAGCCAAGGTTCGGCAATGAGATCCTGCTCCGCGCCCGACATGCGCACCGCACGCAGCACACCGCGATCGACGTCAATGCGCCGGCCGACCGCGCGGCGCGGATCGTCATAACGCATCGCATTCGCGTGGGCGAGGCCGAAGCGCCGATCGATGTCGTCAATCGATGTGCGATCGGCGGGATCCTTGTCCGCGATGCGCAACAGCACGCCTTCCTGGTCGCGACCGATCAACGTTGCCGAGGCAAACGGATAGGCCCGGAGCAATGGTGCGAGTGAATCGAGTAGGCCGATCGCCGAGCCGTGCGCGGGCAGCCCGAAGGCGACCAGCCGCCATGGCAATGCCGCCTTGTCGATGCGCACCGCCGCGTGCTTCAACTCGGGTTGCTTGGATACAGGATCAAACGCCGA
This sequence comes from Burkholderiales bacterium, assembly GCA_046160305.1. Lineage (GTDB taxonomy): Bacteria > Pseudomonadota > Gammaproteobacteria > Burkholderiales > SG8-39 > SHXR01. Next base: position 36,720 of record JBJXGX010000202.1, on the reverse strand, counting down.
TAGGGTCAAGGTATTGATGCCAAGCGAGTGAGCGCCCGCAAGGAATCGCGCGCCCCAGTGCATCGCGAGGAAGGCCTGTCCCGGACGCACGCTGTCATCGGCCGCCACCGCGACGTAGAGGTCACCACGACGCGATCGAACGCGTACCAGCTCACCCGTCGTGAGACCGCGGCGTTTGAGGTCGTCCGGATGCAGCGCGATGGCAGGCTCCGGTGCATGGGCGAATAGTTGGGCGACCGTTCCCGAGCGGCTCATGCCATGCCATTGATCACGCAGACGCCCGGTCGTCAGCCGGAACGGGTAGTGCGCATCCGCAGCCTCTTTAACGGCACGGTAGGGCGTGCATACAAACTGCGCCTTGCCGCTTTGCGTCGGAAAAATGTTGTTCGCATAGAGACGCGTCAAACCCGTGGTCGCACCTGATGGAAATGGCCACTGTTGCGGGCCGCGTTCATTCAGCAGCGCGTAGGTGAGGCCGGTGATATCGAGATCGCGCCCCGTCGTCGAATCGCGATGCTCGCACCAGACGTCTTCAACGGTGGCATACGGAAACAGCGAGTGCTTGCCCGGGCGCAGTCGAGACTCCAGGCGCCGCGCGAAGTCATTCGCGATGGACCAATCCGCGCGCGCATGACCCGGCGCAGGCACCGCCGCATGCACGCGCGTGATGCGCCGCTCCGAATTGGTGACCGTTCCGTCCTTTTCGCCCCAAGAGGTTGCCGGAAGCAGAACATCGGCGTACCAGGCGGTTTCGGTATTGCGATACGCTTCTTGCAATACCACCAGCTCGGCGCGGCGCAGTGCTTCGTGGATTGCTTTCTGATCCGGCATGGACTGCGCGGGGTTCGTGCAGGCGATCCAAACGGCCTTGACCGAACCATCGCGGATGGCATCGAATAACTCGACCGCTGTCTTGCCGGGTTGCGACGGAACGCTTTCGACGCTCCAAAATCGCGCGACCTCATCGCGATGCGCGGGATTGGACAAATCGCGATGCGCCGACAGCAGATTCGCCATGCCGCCCACCTCGCGCCCGCCCATCGCATTCGGTTGTCCGGTAAGGCTGAACGGGCCGGTGCCGGGCTTGCCGATCATCCCGGTCGCAAGATGCAGATTGATCAACGCTGCATTCTTGGCGGTCCCCGATGTCGATTGGTTCAAGCCCTGGCAGTAGAGCGACAGCGTCGCGGACGATTCGCCAAACCATTTCGCGGCGAGCACCAGATCGGCCTCGCTGATGCCACAAGTCTCTGCGACCACTGCCGGCGTGAACGCGCGCACCAATTGCTTGAGCGCATCGAAGCCATCGGTATGCGCACGAATGAATGCCGTATCGATGAGGCCTTCCCATAACAGCACATGCAACATGCCGTTGAAGAGCGCCACATCGGTGCCGGGCAGGACTTGCAGATGCAGCGTGGCATCGCGCGCGGTGTCGGTCTTGCGCGGATCGGCGACGATGACCCGCAGATCGGGGCGCGCCGCTCTGGCGGCCTCGATGCGGCGATAGAGGATCGGATGCGCGTAAGCAGTGTTCGATCCGGCGATGAAAAGGCAGGTTGCGTGATCGATATCCTCGTAGCTGCAAGGCGGTGCATCGGCGCCGAGGGTCTGCTTGTAACCGGCGACCGCCGAGGACATGCAGAGGCGCGAATTCGTATCGATGTTGTTGGTACCGATGAGCCCCTTGGCAAGCTTGTTGAAGACGTAGTAGTCCTCGGTGTGGAGCTGGCCGGAGATGTAGAACGCCACCGCATCCGGACCGTGTTTGGCGATGATGTCCGCGAATCGGTCGGTCACATGATCGAGCGCTTGATCCCACGTGGCACGCTCGCGCGGTGCATCGCGGGTGCGACGCATTTCCGGATTGAGCAGTCGGGAAGTCTTCAATACAGGCTGCGTGGTGAGATGAAGCGTCGAGCCCTTCGAGCAGAGCTGTCCGCGATTGGCGGGATGGTCCGGGTCGCCGCGCACGCCGGTGATCTGCTCACCCTCCGTTGCGATCAATACGCCGCAGCCCACGCCGCAATAGCAGCAGGTGGAGCGCACCTCGCGCACGGATTTGGCGTCATTGCGTGCTGTGGGCATGTTTGTAACGACCCTTGGCGTCAGCCTTCAGGAATCTGCGCGGTCTGCAGCGCAGATTCCTCGATGTCGACCAGCACGCGGCCGGCCTCGACCTTGACATCGTATCGTTGTGCACAACCCACATCGGGTGCGACCGCTTCGCCCGAGGCGAGCTCGATCGACCAGTTATGCAACGGGCATGCGACACGGTGGCCGAACACGATCCCCTGCGACAGCGGCCCGCCTTTGTGCGGACACTGATCGAGCAGTGCGAACACCGCGTCGTCCGCTGTGCGAAAAATCGCGATCTCGATACCGCCGGCACGGCGCAACCGGCGAGCGCCCAACCGCGGAATATCTTCAAGCGCACACGCGTCGATCCAATGACCCATCAAGCCACCTCGATCGCCTTGAACTGACGATCGTCCACATGCGCTTTCTCGGGCTCATGCCATGGATCGGGTTCACCTTCCAGAGCGAACTGCAAGCGCTCCCAGAGTTGCTTGCGACCCGGCGCATCATCGAGCACGCGCTTCTTCACATAGTCGAGCCCCACCCGCGCGACGAAGTGCACGGTGCGCTCGAGATACCAACCCTCTTCACGATAGAGCTGGAGAAACGCGCCGGAGTATTCAAGAACCTCGTTGCTCGATTTCACCTTGACCAGAAACTGGGCGACCTCGGTCTTGATGCCACCGTTCCCAGCGACATAAAGCTCCCAACCCGATTCGACACCAATCACGCCGACATCCTTGATCCCCGACTCGGCGCAGTTGCGCGGGCAACCCGATACCGCAAGCTTCACCTTGTGCGGCGCGGGCATGCGCCAGAGCGAGCGCTCGAGATCCTTGCCCATCTGCGTGGAATCCTGCGTGCCGAAACGGCACCAGTCGCTGCCCACGCAGGTCTTCACCGTGCGCAAGGCTTTTGCGTAGGCGTGACCCGATGGCATATCGAGATCGCGCCAGACCGCACGCAGGTCTTCCTTCTTGATGCCGAGCAGATCGATGCGCTGACCGCCCGTTACCTTGACCGTTGGGATCTTGTACTTGTCGACCACATCGGCGATGCGCCGCAGCTCGGAAGCGTTGGTCTCGCCGCCCCACATCCTGGGCACCACCGAATAGGTGCCATTCTTCTGGATGTTCGCATGCGAGCGCTCGTTGATGAAGCGGGATTGCGGATCGTCCTTCGCCTCATGCGGCCAGGTCGAGAGCAGGTAATAGTTGATCGCGGGGCGGCATGTCGCGCAACCATTGGGCGTACGCCATTCGAGAAAATGATACACGGCGGGAATCGACAAGAGCTTGTTTGCACGGATCGCCTCGCGCGCTTCCGCGTGCGTTCGATCGGTGCAGCCGCAGAGCGCCTTCTGCTTGGGTGCGACGGAATAGTCGGTGCCAAGCACATTCATCAAGATCTGCTCGACGAGCCCCGTACACGATCCGCACGAGCTGGACGCTTTGGTGTGCTTGCGCACGTCGTCGAGCGTAAAGAGGCCCTTCTCCTTGATCGCCTTGGTGATCGTGCCCTTGCACACGCCGTTGCAACCGCACACCTCCATCTCATCGGTCATCGCGCCAGCCCGGCTTTGACCAAGATGGCCGGTGTCGCCAAGATTGGACTCACCGAACATCAGCCGATCGCGCAACGAAGCGACATTGGTTCCCTCGCGCAAGAGTTTGAAGTACCAGGCGCCATCGACGGTATCACCCACCATGACGCCACCGACCAGCTTGTCGTCCTTGATGACCAGCTTCTTGTAGACCCCGGCACCCGGGTCGGCGAGCACAATCTCCTCGGCGTCCGGGTCAATTTGAAAATTCCCCGCGGAGAACAGGTCGACGCCGGTGACCTTGAGCTTGGTCGAGGTGACCGAACCGACATAGCGGCCGATGCCAAACTCAGCCAGGTGATTGGCGCATACCTTCGCCATCTCGAACAACGGCGCAACCAGTCCATACGCGATGCCGCGATGACTCACGCATTCACCGACCGCATAGATTCTCGGGTCATAGGTCTGCATCGTGTCGTTGACGACGATACCGCGATTGCAATGGAGCCCCGCTGATTCGGCGAGCGCGGTGTTGGGTCGGATTCCCACTGCCATCACAACCAGTTGCGCGGGCAACGCCTCACCCGAGGCGAGCCGCACCGCTCGCGCGCGGCCTGCGTCGTCGCCGAGAATCTCGGCCGTCTTTGCTTCCAGCGCGAAGCGCAGGCCGCGCGCCTCCAGCGAGCGCTGAAGCATTTCGCCGGCGGTGCGGTCCAACTGTCGTTCCATGAGCCAGGGCATGAGGTGCACGACCGTGACATTCATGCCGCGCTGCTTGAGTCCGTTCGCGGCTTCCAGCCCCAACAGTCCACCGCCGATCACGACCGCATCGCGGTAAGCAGACGATGCGGCGATCATCGCTTCCGTGTCGTGAATATCGCGATACGAGAGCACGCCTGCGAGCTTGGCGCCAGGCACAGGCAGCATCACCGGATTCGAGCCTGTGGCGATAAGCAATCGATCGTACGAAGCGATGGTCCCGTCTTCTGCTTCCACCCTGCGCGCGCGCCGATCGATGCGCCGGATGTTCTTGCCAAGGTGCAGTTGGATGCCGTTCGAGGCGTACCAATCGACGTCGTTCAGCATGATGTCCTGCAATGTCTGCTCGCCCGCGAGCACCGGCGACAACAGGATGCGGTTGTAGTTGGCGTGCGGCTCCGCACCGAACACGGTGATGTCATACAGATCGGGCGCGATCTTCAGCAGCTCTTCCAGCGTGCGAACACCGGCCATGCCGTTGCCCACCATCACCAGCTTCATACGTTTCATCGGAATGCTTTCTGAATGCGATTGACCGGGCACGCGAAGCCCCGCGTAGACGAGAACACGACCACGACCACGACCACGAACAGGAACAAGATCGCAAGTTCGGTGCCATCACGGATTCCCTTTCGCGAGAGACACTTACGTTTACCGTCGCGACCACGTCCGCCGTGCGCGGGTGCATGAAGTTGATGCGGCGCACCATCGCGGTGCCGGCGAATGGACTCCGCGACCCCTGGTCGCAGGCACGGCCGATCGCACGTCGCCGCTATTTATTCAACGAATCCCAGCGGCATGGAGAAGTCGTTCTGGCGTGCCGGCCACACGCCGACATTGATCGCCGCATTTCTCTACTTCGATCTGTCGTTCATGGTTTGGGTGATGCTCGGGCCGCCCGGTGTCCAGATCGCCGAAGACATCGGTTTGACCGCCGCGCAGAAAGGCATGATGGTGGCCACACCGGTGCTGGCGGGCGCGCTGCTTCGCATCGCGATGGGCGTGCAGGTGGATCATCTGAAACCGAAAGCCGCCGGGGCGATTGGTCAAGTGATCGTGATCGTCGCGCTCACCGCCGCCTGGTGGTTGGGTGTCAAGACGTACGAACCAGTGCTCCTCCTTGGACTCGCGCTCGGCGTGGCCGGCGCATCGTTCGCGGTGGCGCTGCCGCTCGCCTCGCGCTGGTACCCCCCGGAGCACCAAGGGACCGCACTTGGCATCGCAGGCGTGGATGGCGCTTGCCGTATTTGTCGGCGCGGTGTTCCAATTGGTGCCGCAACGCTTGCGCAAGGAGATCGGCGTCATGACGGGCATGGTCGGCATGGCAGGTGGCATCGGCGGCTTCTATCTCGCCTGGAGCCTCGGCTATGCGAAACAGCTCACCGGTTCGTACCAGGCGGCTTTTCTCGTATTCAGTGCACTGGGCGCGTTCGCACTGGTGGGCCTCACCTCCGTCAAGACACGCTGGCGCACAACATGGGGTGCGGCGCACATGACGACAGCACGCGTCTAGGAACGATCGTGGCTTGACCATGCCCCTTGAAGTCACCACCGGCCATGCCACCGCGACCGGCCCGCGCCCGCACAATGAAGACTTCGTGGGCATGGCAACGACCCTCACCGCGCTCGTGCTGCGCGGTCGCCGGGCGGTGTTCGCACATATCGGCGATACGCGTGCCTATCGTCTTCGCAACGGCACGCTTCAGCGGCTGACGGTGGATCACGTCTGGGACCGTCCCGACATGGCGCATGGGCTCAAGCGCGCGGTAGGCCTCGATCGCGCGTTGCGCGCCGACTACGGCGATGTCGATATCGATGCAGGCGATCGATTTATCTTGATCTGCGATGGCGTCTGGTCGGTACTGCCCGATGACACGATCACGCGTTTGTCGGCCGATCATCGCGAACCGCAGGCGCTTGCCGACGCTGACCGGCGCCGCGCTCGCAGCCGGCACGGCGGACAACGCAAGCGCGCTGTTCGCCGATGTTCAGTCTGTTCCGGACGACGCGCTAAGCGACATCCTCGCCACGATGGTCAATCTGCCGGTCCCGCCCTTCCTGAAACCGGGGACGCTCTTTGATGGCTTTCGGGTCGGGGACGTGCTCCATCGGAACGCGGCGAGCATTCTCTATCGTGTTGAAGAAGTGTCCACCGCGCGCGCCTGTGTTCTGAAGACCATCGCACCCGAGCGCGGAACGGACGCGGCCGAGCGGCGTCAACTCGCCCATGAGGAATGGCTCGCGCGGCGCGCCGTGGCGCGGTTTTTTCCGCAAGTGATCCCGGTCGAGAGCGATCGCCGCAGCGCGCTCTATTATGTGCAGACTTGGCATGAGGGCCAGACTCTCGCACAGGCACTCGAGGGCGGCCGGCACTTCACCGTCCCGGAACTGCTCGCCATCGCGATCAAGCTTTCACGTGGTGTCGGTGCGTTGCATCGGCGCTCGATCATTCATCGCGACATCAAACCGGCCAACGTGCATCTCGGCCAGGATGGTGAAGTGCGGATTCTCGATCGGGGTGTCGCCGAATCCGGACTGGCCGCAGGCATGCTGACTGCACGCGCCGGTACGCCGAGTTTTCTTGCGCCGGAGCTGATCGCGGGCGGAACCGCCTCGTGGCAGACGGACCTCTATGCGCTTGGCATCACGTTTTACTACGCATTGTCGCGGCGCTATCCGTACGGCGAGATCGAACCATTCCAGCGGCCGCGCTTCGGTGATCCGACCACACCATCACGATATCGACCTGATCTGCCGGAGTGGTTCGAGAATCTGATTCTGAAGCTCGTCGCGAAGGAACCGCGCGAGCGCTTTGAGACCGCTGAAGAGCTGCTCATTGCCCTCGAACGTGGCGCCGCCCATGCGGTGCCGCCACCGCAGACGTCGCTTGCGACACGCGATCCGCTCGACATCTGGCGGGGCATCGCGATCGCATCGATCGTCGTCAATCTGCTGCTGCTCTATGTGGTGGTGGTGGCGCGGTGGCGAAGTGAGTCAGCGATCGGTGCTGTGATGCCGGCGGGTTACGCTGCACTAACCCGCCTCACGCGAAGCGATGGCGCTTCGCGCCTTTCCCGTTATTCCTGAGCGATCCCCGCCTCCTTGACCCCCCTTCTGAACGCATCCAACTGGTCGGCAACCATGCCTGCGAGTTCCTGCGGAGTTGAGCTCTTCGGTTCGAATGCAAGGCGACCGAAAGCTTCCCGGACATCGGAGCGCACCAGCAACGTGACCATCTCGCGGCCGAGCCGATCCACGATCTCTTTAGGCATCCGGGCCGGCCCAAACAACCCGCCCCAGGCAACAATCGGCGATTTCACGAGGCCCGCCTCCGCGGCGGTCGGCACGTCGGGGAAGAGCGGGCTCCGGCTTGGCAGCAGTGCCGCTAACGCACGCAGCCGCCCCTCCTTCACATGCGCTACCGCTGTGCCTGGCGTGGCGAATGCCATCTGCACGCGTCCGGCGAGAAGGTCGATGCTAAGAGGACCATCGCCTTTGTAAGGGACATGCACGATGTCCAATTTTTCCTGCAACGTAAAGTTCGCGCTCGTCAGCATGCTGAAACTGTTGCCGGTGCCGTAATTGAGCTTGCCTGGATTGGCCCGCGCATGCGCAATCAACTCGGTAACCGAATTCGCCGGGATACTCGGATGCGAGAAAAGAAAAAATCCAAAGTGCCCGACGAGCGATACCGGCGTGAAATCGGTCATCGGGTCGTAAGGCGGGTTCTTCCGGACCGCCGGCACCCACGAGAACGCAGTGTTCGTCCCGTAGAACAGGGTGTAGCCATCGGGCGCCGCCTTCATAACCGCGTCGGCAGCGATCGCACCATCGGCGCCGGGACGCGTATCGATGACGACGGGCTGACCGAGTGCCTGTCCAAGTGGTTGGGCGAAGATGCGCGCCCCGAGTTCGGCCGCACCCGCCGGCGGAAACGGCACGATGAGGCGAATGGGCTTCGTCGGATACTGCCCGCAGGCGATGGCGGGAACAAGTCCGAGCACAGCAGCGAGCCAAAGCGATCGATTCATCTGTGTCCTCTTTCATGAAGGTCCAAAAGGGCTCCGATCCGAATGGCACTTACTTGGCGTGCGTTAGCGTGCGCTGCTCAGGGCGAACGGTCAATCGCTTCAGGCCAAAGACGACAGAACGCGAATGCTGTACATCATGTCCCCGAGTGAGGGGACCGCCCGCAATTCGTTCAGTTGGCTTAAGTAAGCGCCACTCGGCTTCGATCCAACACGCCCCACGACGGGCTCAACGATCGCGATGAAATTCAAGCCATCAACGTCAAGTACCGTCGAGCCGTCGTGGTGAAAACGTTCTTGTTCTCGTGGCGCAGGTAACCATCAAATTCGCGCCGCATAGAACGAATTCACCTGACTCTTGATGTCGAGCACTTCCACCCGCGAGAAACCCGCTTCCCGCATGAGCGCGGAGGTGCGTGCCGGTCCCATGCAGGTTCCCAAGCCGGGTCCACCTTTGGCGAGCGATTGCGTCATGCAGTGGAAGACGCTGATGCCATAGTACATCGCTGCGATCGGATGGCGGTTGTCTTCCAGCTTATCGGCGGCCTTGGGCTCGACGACGAACACGACACCGTCGGGTTTCAACAGGGAACGAATTTCAGCAAGCGTGTCGGGCGGTTTTGCCAGGTCGTGGACACAATCGCAGATCGTGATCAGATCGAATTTCTCACTGGCATCAAGCGCACTGGTACTTTGTGCGAGAAAGCGCACCCGATCCTGCAACCCCACAGCCCCTGCTTCGCGACTCGCGCGATCGACCGACGCCTGATCCGTATCGACCCCGACAAAATACGCCTTCGGAAACGTACGCGCGAGTGACATCGATACACGCCCCACGCCACAGCCGACATCGAGCACGCGCCCGCCTTGCGTCAGACGCAGGGCGACATCGGGCAGTGCCTTCAACCAATAGCTGCCGAAGCGATGCTCGTAGTTGCCGCGATTCATCTCGTCGAGCGCGGTGACGCAGTCCTCGCCGTACTCCGAGAACGGCACCCCGCCGCCTTTGACGAACGCCTCGGACACCTTCGGCGCGATTGCGAGCAACGCCGTCGCCATCCGGAACAAGCCGCCCATGTAATGGTCGGTCCCTTCCGATGCAACGAGGTAGGCAAGCTCTTCGGGTAGGGTGTAGGACTCGGCACCGGGGTCGTAGTCGAGATAGCGCGCGGCTACCATGCCCTTGAGCCATTCTTCGACATAGCGCGGCTGCAGACCCGACGCGCGCACGACATCGTCCAGCTTCATCGGACCCTTGCCCTGCATGGCATTGAAAAGCCCGTTGCGGACCGCCACATAACCGAGCCCCGCGACCATCGCGCCGGCCATGTCGCTGAAGATCTTCTCGGAGAACGCTTTCAGTCGATCTTTATCCACGACGGACACCCCTCAATGGAAAAGGAAATTTGACCTTTCCCGTTTCCCGTTTCCCGTTTCCCGTTTCCCGTTTCCCGTTTCCCGTTTCCCGTTTCCCGTTTCCCCCTTACTGCTACCGTCCGGTCCGCGCCAACGACAACACCCAACCTTCCATACGGCCCTTCATCTTCGCGATCTGCGCGGCGTCGAAAAAATCCGCCGGATTCACCCGGTCGATCGGATACACCGGCCGATGGAAATCCTGTTCGTAGCCGAACGGCACGGTGGCATCGATCCCCATGCCCCCTTCGAACAGCGTGTTGGATGCGGTCCACGCCTTGTCGCCCGCCGTCATGCGCTCGGCCGGCATGAAGGTCTGGCCGCGACCACCCGGGATAGGATTGAGGATGTCGGTATGCGGATTCACGCGTGTCGTGAGGCACCACATGATGTCGTCCATCGAGTAGATGTCGGTGTCCTCGCTTACCGCGATCGCCAGACGCATCCCCTGCGAACAGGACAGGATCGCCGCGAGGAAGTTCCGCTGCCAGCCCTCTTCGATCTTGTTGCGCTTCTTCACCTGGATGATGCAACCGCCCCAGTCGGTCATCGAATAGGGAATGTGCACGTCCTGGACGATGCCCGGCTGCAGCCGATTGCAAAGCTCGAAGATCGCCGCCTCGCGGATGGTCGTGTCGATGTTCGAATCATCGAACATGTGCACACCAAGCGGGAAGATCAACGGCTTTGATTCGGGCTTGCGCATCGTGATTGCGGTGACATGGAAGGTCGGCGCCTTGTACGCCTTGCCCATGTAGCCCGCCCATTCCGGATGAAAGAAGGTCTTGCCCTGCACGCCCTCGCGTTCGGATTCGGCGGTTTCGTAGCGCTTGTCGCGCGGAGCGATGTAACCCTCCAGCACATATTCGGAATCGGCCAAGGCCATCGCATCCACCGTTCGTGCCTTCACGAGACGCACCGGTGCACCCTGGATCGCGCCGGCGACCCCGATCTCGTCGCAGCCTTTGGGCAGGATGACGTAGTCGAACCCGGCGCCTGCCATCATCGTGCATGCCGGTGGCACGCCAAAGCACATGGTGATCGGGATTCTTTCGTCCTTGTAGTGCTCGGTGAAGACCTGCCACATGTGCGAGCCGGGCGAGATCTGAAACGTGCCGACATTGCCCCAACGGAAATTCATCCGGTTGTAGCCAAGGTCGGAGCCGCCATCGAAGTGTCTGCCGGTTACGCAGCGAATGCCCGAGCCGATCGTGAGCTCCGTTTCGAGCGCCGTGTGGCGGATATTCATGATCCACTTGTTCACGTCCAGATCTTCGGTGAGCACATGTTCCTGGCAGGGCGCATCCTTCTGCTCGATCTCGACCGGCTTGAGCGGTTTGTTGAGCGCCTTGGCGAGCGCGCGCGTGCGCTGCGTGGGATCGGTGAAGCCGAACATCTTGTCCACGACGCGCATGTCAGCGAACAGATTCGTGATCGCGCGCGCGTGCGGATAGCCCTTCACGTTGTTGAAGAGGATCGGGAAGCTGCCATCGAAGTGTTTCTGCAATCCGGTGAGCTCGAGGTCCCCGCTCACCGGCTTATCGGTTTCGATCAACATGCCCTCGGCGCGCAGCCACTCGACGGTCGATCGCAAACTCGTTACATCGGGCTTCACGGCACTACGGGAGGTCGGTTGATTCATTGCTTGCTCCTGTGGGAATGCTTGCTGCGCTAAGTGGTTTAAAGACGGTAGGGAGACGCCTGGGTGGCTCGAATCGTCCCGACCCCCTACACGGCGGGGAACGCAACGCGGGGGCGGAAACCTGTCCTTGATTGTACTTGTTCGCCTCATATCTGAAGGCGCCGCTTTCGATTGACCGGGCCGTTCAAACCGGCGCCGGTATACTGTCGGGTTCCGAACCCGACCAAGGCGTCGCCTTGATTCCGGCATCAAGGACGAAAGGAAGAAAAATATGAACGTGAAAACCCTGGCGGACACGCCCCCGTGGGATTGGCCGGTGGATGCGCGCGACACGCTGCTCGAAGCCCTGCGCGATGAACGCACGCCCGAAGCGGACCGCAGTCTGGCCGCGCAACTGGCCGGCGACTGGGTCGTCATGAACGACGCGCTCGCCGGCGCGCTGGTCGCCGCTCTGCGCAATAGCCGATGGTCGGACGACACGCGTGGCAGCGCAGCGATTGCACTCGGGCCCACGCTCGAGAACGCCGACACGATGGATTTCGACGATGAAGACGAAGCCCTGATATCGGAAGAATGCTTCCACCGGACCCGCGCCGCGCTGCAGGAGCTGTACCGGGATCCGGAGATTCCCGACACCGTGCGACGCGACGTTCTCGAATCGTCGGTGCATGCGCCACAGGAATGGCATGCGGAAGCCGTCCGTCAGGCCTATTCACGGGATGATTCAGCGTGGCGCCGGACCGCGGTCTTCTGCATGTCGTTCATCCCGGGCTTCGAAGACGAAATCCTGGAAGCACTCCGTAGCTCCGACGAGGAACTCGAACGCAACGCGATCCTCGCCGCCGGCGATCAGCGCGTTGAAGAAGCTTGGCCGCATATCGTCGCGCTTGTCGATTCCGATGACACGCCAAAGCCGATCCTGCTTGCGGCCATCGATGCGGTCGTCAACCTTCGGCCGGAAGAAGCCGCGCTGGTGTTGGGCGATCTGGTCGAGAGCGAGGACGAAGACATCTCGGAGGCGGTTCTCGACGCGCTCGCGCTGGTCGACGATCCTGATGAAGATGACGACTTCGAGGACGAGGACGAGGACGATGATGACGACAAGGGGCCCGCGAACGACAAGCGCGGACGCTAGCGGCAGACCTGATGAATTGAACTACGGCCTGGCGCCGAATAGCATTTGGTCAACGCGTCTCTGCACAAGCCTGCGTTCGCCCCGAGCCTGTCGAAGGGTAACGCAGGCACGTCGACGGCGTGCGATGGTCCGCTCACGGATTCTCCTGCATTCACCCTTCGTCAGGCTCAGGGCGAACGGTCAATCGCCTAGGCGGCAGGCGTCATTCGACCTACCGATAGGCGCCATTCGGCTTACCGCCCGGTCCGCGAAAGTGAAAGCACCCAGCCTTCCATGCGTGATTTCATCTTCGCGATCTGCGCCTCACTGAAGAAGTCCGCCGGATTCACCCTGTCGATCGGGTACACGGGCCGGTGGAAGTCCTGCTCGTAACCGAACGGCACGGTCGCATCGATGCCCATGCCACCCTCGAACCGCGTGTTCGACGCGGTCCATTCCTTGCCGCCTGCGGTCATGCGCTCCGATGGCATGAAGGTCTGGCCACGACCACCCGGAATCGGGTTGAGAATGTCGGTATGGGGATTCACGCGCGTCGTGAGACACCACATGATGTCGTCCATCGAGTAGATGTCGGTGTCCTCGCTTACCGCGATCGCGAGGCGCATCCCTTGCGAGCACGAGAGGATCGCAGCGAGAAAATTGCGCTGCCAGCCCTCCTCGATCTTGTTCCGTTTTTTCACCTGGATGACGCAGCCGCCCCAGTCGGTCATGGCGTAGGGAACATGGACGTCCTGGATGATGCCCGGCTGCAGGCGATTGCATAGCTCGAAGATCGCCGCTTCACGAATGGTCGTGTCGATGTTGAGCTCGTCCATCGTATGGACGGCGAGCGGGAAAATGACCGGTCGTGATTCGGGTTTGCGCATCGTGAGCGCCTTCACATGGAAAGTCGGCGCCTTGTAGGCTTTGCCCATGTACCCGGCCCACTCCGGATGAAAGAACGTCTTGCCCTGCACTTGCAGGTCTTCCGACTCTTTCGTTTCATAGCGCTTGTCGCGCGGGCGGATCACGCCCTCCAGCACATATTCGGCGTCGGCCATCGCGTAGGCATCGACGGTGCGCGCCTTGACCAGCCGGATCGGTGAACCCTGTATCGCGCCCGCCACGCCGATCTCATCGCATCCCTTGGGCAGGATCACATAGTCGAACGCGGCCCCGGCAAGCAAGGTGCAGGCGGGTGGTGTGCCGAAGTTCATCGTGATCGGAATCTCTTCGTCCTGATAGTGTTCGGTGAACACCTGCCACATGTGGGAGCCCGGCGAGATCTGGAACGTCCCGACATCGCCCCAGCGAAAGTTCATGCGGTTGTAGCCGGTATCGGTGCCGCCATCGAAGTGCCGGCCGCTGATCAACCGGATGCCCGAGCCGACCGTGGCTTCCTTCTCGAGCTCGGTATGACGCATCGCGACGATCCACTTATGGACGTCGATATTCTCGGTAATGATGTGTTCCTGGCACGGCGCATCCCGTTGCTCGATCACGACCGGTGCGAGCGGACGACTGAGCGCCTTGGCCATGGCCCGCGTGCGCTCGGTCGGATTGGGAAATCCGAACATCCGATCCATCACCGCGGTGTCCGAGAAAAGATTGGTGATCGCGCGGGCGTGCGGATAGCCCTTCACCTTGTCGAACAGCATCGGCAGGCTGCCATCGAAGTGCTTTTGCAGGCCGGTGATCTCCAGATCGGGATTGACCTCCCTGTTGGTTTCGATCAATAAACCTTCGCTCCGCAGCCACTCGATCGTCGAGCGCAGGCTGGTGATATCGGGTTTCAATGCGGTGCGGGCGGGTGGCTGATTCACTTGGGATCTCCAGGGAGCGCAGCAGGAAGCGTGCGCACCCGGCATTTGACCTCACCGAGGCCATGATTGACAACCGTGCCGTCGCCCTCTATGTTGAGGGCCCATTGGAGGATTCGGACAATGAACAGGAAGCAATCCTGGCATCGCGCTCATGGTGCCGTCGTCGCGCTGATCGCGGCAAACGTACTCGTTTCGTTTCCCGCTGCCGCGCAGCAGGCGCCGATGGTCATGAAGCTTGGAACCGCAACCATCAACGAAATCCAGCACGACTGGTTGAAGCGTTTCGGCGCCGAAGTCGAAAAGAATTCCGGCGGCCGTATCAAGGCGGAAGTCTATCCCGCCAGCCAGTTGGGTTCGATTCCTCGCATGATCGAAGGCACGCAGTTCGGCTCGATCCAGGCGTGGGCTGGCCCGCCGCAATTTCTGGCCGGTGTCGACTCGCGCTTCGAAGTGTTATCGGCGCCCGGCATGTTCAAGAGCATCGAGCACAATTTTCGCGTCTTGCAGGATCCTGAGCTCAACAGCGCGTTCCTCGCGATGGGCGCGAACAAGGGGCTGAAGGGCATCGGGCTCTACACGCATGGGGCGGCCGGGTTCGCCATGCGATCGAAAACAGTGAAGCTCGCCGATCTCGAAGGCAAGAAAATCCGCGTGCTCGCCTCGCCGATGGAGCTCGAACCCCTGAAGCGCTTGAAGGGAACCCCCGTTCCGATGGCGTTCGGTGAAGTGCTACCCGCTTTGCAGCAAGGCACGATCGACGGGGCGTTGACGGCCATCACCGCGGTGTCGGCGATGCGCTGGTATGACGCCGCCAAGTTCTATCTGGAAGCGAGCCCGTCGTACATCGCTGCAGTGACGATGATGTCGAAGGGCTGGTATGACAAGCTGCCCGCGGATCTTCAAAAGGTGGTCGTCGACGCGGGACAGAAAGTGAGTCGCGAAAGCCTCGCGGTGCAGGTCTCGCAGATCAAAGAACATCGCGAGAACTGGACCAAGAACGGCGGAGAGCTCGCCCAACTCAGCCCCGAGGAACAGGCGACCCTCGCCAAATCGCTGGCGAGCGTCGGCACCGAAGTCACGTCGAAGAAACCGGAAGAAAAGGCGTTGTTCGATCTCCTGACGCAGATCGCGAAACGCCACGAGTAGGCGCAGGCCCGGTTGCACGCGCGGATTCCTGATCGGTAACGCCGTGTACGCATTGAATGGCTTGATCGACAAGCTGGCGCGCGCGCTGCAGTGGCTCGCGACGCTGATGCTGATTTGCATCGTCGCGATCAATACCGCCAATGTCATCGGCCGGTACGTCTTCTCAACGCCAATTGGTTGGGCGGAAGAAATCATGCTGTACCTCCTGATCGGCGCAGTGTTTCTCACCTTCGTACGCATTACGCATCAGGCCGCCCACGTGCGGATGGACATGCTCGTGCGGGCGCTGCCATCGCGGTTTCGCGTCGCGATGGAAACCGTGGCCGACATGGTCACGATGTTCGTCTGCCTCACCGCGGTCTACGCGGGTGCGCCGATCGTGATGAAGTTCGTGGAATTCGATCAGCGGAGCGACTCCTCCAATATTCCGCTGGCGATTCCGCAAGGGGTGCTGCCGCTCGGGTTTGCCTGTGCGGCGCTCGTTCTTGCGGTGGGCATTGTCGAGCGCATTCGCCACCGCAACACGGCTTCGTCCGAGAACGCCCTCACCGGGAACCAGCGCCCAACCCCATAGTGGACGCCCTTCTTTATTTCGTCTTGCCGGTGGTCCTGCTCGCGCTCGGGCTGCCGGTCTATATCGTGCTGCTCCTCACGGCGCTCTCGGGTATCGCCCTCAACCCCGAGCTGCCTCTGCATTCCCTGCAGACGGTGGTGTTCGGGGCCCTCGACAGCTTTCCGCTCCTCGCGATTCCGCTCTTCATCCTCGCCGGAGACATCATGGGCCAGGGTGGCTTGGCGAAGCGCCTCATCGCGTGGGTCATGTCCTTGATCGGGGGTGTACGGGGGTCGCTCGCAATCACCGCGGTCGTCTCCTCCGAGTTATTCGGTGCGATGTCCGGCTCCGCGGTGGGCTGCATCGCGGCGATCGGCCGGATCCTCTATCCCGCGCTGCGCGACGGCGGCTACGGCCCCAAGTTCGCCGGCGGATTGATCGCGGCAACAGGCGCCATTGATGTAATGATCCCGCCATCGATCCCGATGATCATCTATGGCATTGCCGGGCAGCAGTCGATCCCGGCATTGTTCTTGGCAGGTGTCATTCCCGGTCTCCTGCTTGGCGTGCTCGCCACGGTGTACGTGCTCATCTATGCAAGAGTGGAGATGGTCCCGCTGACCTCGCGGCTCCGCTGGCAGAACATCCTGCTCACAACGCGGGATGCGGCCTGGTCGATCGGCGCACCGGTGGTCATCCTTGGCGGCATCTACGGAGGCATCTTCACGCCGACCGAGGCGGCCGGCGTGGCGGTGATCTACGCGGTGCTGGTGTCCCGTTATGTGTACCGGGAAGTCACATGGCGCGATCTGTGGAAAATCTCGTCCACGTCGATCTTCATCTGCGGCCAGGTGATGATCATCCTCGCGGCGGCCGGCCTGTATGCGTGGCTCGTTACAACCAGCGGGATGCCGCAAAAACTCGTCGCGAGCATCAAGGCGCTCGAGCTCCCGGCATGGCAACTTCTCCTCGCCTTCAACGCGCTGCTGCTGGTGGTGGGCTCGTTCCTCGAACCACCCGCGGCGATCCTGGTGCTCACGCCATTGTTCTTGCCGGTCGTGCAGGCACTTGGGGTCGACCCGATCCATTTCGGGATCATCATGACCGCCAACCTCGCGATCGGGATGTTCACACCCCCGTTCGGGCTGAATCTGTTTGCGACGCACGCCTTGTTCGGTGTGCCGCTGCCGACCTTGTACCGGGGCGTCTTACCGTTTCTCGGCCTCTATCTGATCGCGCTCATGCTCATTACCTACGTGCCGTGGCTGTCGCTCGCGCCGCTTGCGTTACTCAAGTAGAGGAAACTGCGCGGCGAACCGCGCAGTTTCCCGATAGCAGACGTTATGATCTTATGGTCAATGTAGACGTGGCAGACAACAACGCGCGCATGGATCGACTTACGTCCGTAACGCATCATTCATCTGAACTGGTCTGCCTATAGAAGTCGAAGTCAGGTCGCTCCGGCGCACTGACTCCTATGGTAGAAGAATCGATCATGAGCCAACGTCCACCCTACCAAAGCGTTTTCCAGATCGTCGAACGGCACGCCCGCGAGCGCGGCAACAAGGTCCATGCGATCGCCGCCGAATCAGGATTCGAGGTCACCTTCAATCACGTCTACGCGCATTGCAATCAGATGGCGGCCTTTCTTGCCAAGCGCGGATTCAAGGCGAACGACCGTGTCTCGGTGCTGTCGGACAATTGCCTCGCGCAAATGCTGCTGTTCCACATGGTGCAGGCGTACGGCGCGACCGTGAATCTCGTCAATTGCGAGGTGCACATCAAGAACGTCGAACAGATCCTGTACGACATCGACCCGAAACTCGTTCTTTGCCATCGGGATCTCGCGCCTGAGGTGCAAGCCATCGCCATGGCGACAGGCGTGGAGCACTATGTTTTCGATGACCATCCTGAAGCTAGTCCGACCAACGAATTCTTTACACTCCTCGACAAAGAGCCCGCGACGCCTTCTGTGCCTTCGGTCGGCACGCCTCGCGATTGGGCGCTGATCAACTACACCTCCGGGACGACCTCCAGTCCGAAAGGCGTCTGTTGTACGCACGAGTCGTACTTCTACATGACTGAATCCGATCTCCAGGCGTTCCGACTCACCGAGGGCGAGCGCATGCTGGAGTACCGTGGCATCACCTGGTGTTCACCGCAAGTCCTGTCCGTTTGCACGACCTTGCAGGCCGGCGCGACCATCGTTCTCGCCAAGAAATTCTCACAATCCCACTTCTTCGAGTGGGTGCAGAAGTATGGCGTCACCGTCTCGGCCGGCGTGCCCACGGCGATCACGATGCTTCTCGCGCGGCCACATCCGATCACGAAGGCTGATCTGCCGACGTTGCGATACATGACGACCAGCACAGCCCCGATCGCACCGGAAACATTCGATGCCTTCCAGAACCGCTATGGCATCCGGCTCGTCCAAGGATGCGGAATGTCGGAGGCCGGCTTCATGTTCGTCAACGATCCGGACGCACCGCGACGTGGCCCGGTCGGCCGGCGTACGCCGCATATCACCGCACGCTTCGTGGATCCCGAGGGCAACGACATGCCGGTTGGTGCCGAAGGCGAGCTGCTCATCGGCGGCATCCAGATCTTCTCCGGCTATCTGGTCGGCCGCGGGAGCATCGAGCCGCTTCCAGCCGAGGGATTTCGCACCGGCGATCTGGGCTACTACGACCAGGACGGCTATGCGTTCCTCACCGGCCGCAAGAAGGATCTGATTATTCGCGGCGGGATCAATATCGCGCCCCTCGAAGTGTCGTCGATTCTCGCCGAGCATCCAAGTGTTCTCGAAGCCGCGACGATCGGCGTGCCCGACAAGATCTACGGCGAGGCGGTGGCGTGCTTCGTCGTGCCGCAAACGGGTCACTCCCCCAGCATCGAAGATCTCCGCGCCCATCTGCAGCGCAAGCTCTCGCCCTACAAGATGCCGCAGTCGATCAGTCTGATGGTCGCGATCCCCAAGACCGACCGCGGCAAGACGTCGAAGGACGGACTCATGCGATTCTGGCAGGCGCATGTGCAGCCCACCTTGGTCGAGGGAAAGCACTGACAGTGCGCCGGCCGATCGCCTGATCGGCGGACGGTTACTGCGTCGGCACGTTCTCGAAAAGCTCGGCGGTTCGAATGGTGAGGCCGACGCTCTCCAGCACGAGCTCGGACTCACCACGGATATCCCAGAGCACCCAGTGCTTGTCGGGGCCCAGGCGAAAGAGATCGATCGTGCGGCGTTCCGGGTCGATCAGCAGATACTCGCGAAGCTCCTCGATGCTTCGATAGGCCGCGAATTTTTCGCCGCGATCGAAATATCCGGTGGATTCCGACAATACCTCGACGATGAGCACGGGATGCGATTTTTGAATGCGATTTTGTTGATCGCGCTCGTCGCAGGTGACAAAAACGTCCGGGTAGAAATAGACCTCTGCCGATTGCGGACGAACCTTGACCTCGGAGATGAACACGCGGCACGGGCCTGAGCGCAGGTGATGGCGAAGCAGGGAAAAGATGTTACCCGCCACCACGTTGTGTGCGTCAGTCGTCCCAACCATCGCGTACACCTCGCCGAAGAAATACTCGTTCTTGTTGGGCTGCTCGCTTTCCCAGACAAGGTACGCATCGGGCGTCAAGCGCGCAACAGGTTCGGCGAGTCCCATGACGATGCAATCGATCCGGTAGGTGGACCCGATTATACGCAGGTCGCCTTCGGCGACCGCAGCGTGAGGCGTCCATGTTATGTTTCTGGTCGACACATGACAGGAGCCAGCGATGAGTACACGATCCGCTTCCCCACCGACCCAAGACTTGGCCGGCCGCACCGTCTACATCTCACGCGATCACATGCTTGCCGATGTGGTGGACGGCTTGCAGGAGCGGCTCGCGGCACGTGGTGCCGAAGTCATTCGTGGACCCGAATCACGTCCGGGCGAAAGGGTCCAACTACCGCGAGAAGGCTGGGCCGAATACCTTGGGCGTGCCGAGATCGCGATGTTCAGCAGTCGCAGCGTCTGCACCAAAGACATGATCGAAGCGGCGCCGCGGCTCCTTGGGCTGGTGAACCCCACGATCGGCCTCGAAACGGTTGATACCGATGCGGCGTCGCGACTCGGCGTCATTGTCGGCCACGGTGCCACGCCCGAGAATTTCAACAGCATCGGCGAATCGACGGTCATGTTGATGCTGATGCTGCTCTACAAACCGGAGACGACCCGCGAGGTTGCACGCGGCAATCTCAAGCGACCACGCACGCGGCCCGAAGATGCCTGGGCACAGATGCTGATGCGGAAGACCGTCGGACTCGTGGGGTTCGGCCGGATCGGGCGCTCCACCGCAAGGCGCTTGCAGGGGTGGGACGTGCGCATTCTCGCAAGCGACCCGTTCATCGATCCTGCAACGGTGCCGCCCTATGTCGAGCTGGTCGACCTTGACACCCTCCTTGCGCAAAGTGACGTCGTGTCATGCCATATCGCGATCACACCACAGAGCCGACATCTCATGAACGCGGCGGCCTTCGCGAAGATGAAGCCAACGGCATACTTCATCAACACGGCGCGGGGCGACGCCGTCGACGAGCCCGCGTTGATCGCTGCATTGCAAGCGAAGCGGATCGCGGGCGCCGGAATCGATACAACCGCCATCGAGCCGCCCTTGCTCGACAATCCATTGCAGTCGATGCCCAACGTCTTTCTCACACCCCATCTGATCGGGCACACGAAAGAGGTCTACGCGTCATTCCTGCCCGCCGCCGAGGAAAATTTCAGCCGGATCCTGAAGGGCGAGCTGCCGCTCCATTGCAAGAACCCGGAAGTTGCGGAAGCGTGGCGCGCTCGATATCGGCGCTTGCGCGGTTAGTCGAGCTTCAGCTTCAACTTCTCCAGCACCGGCTTGTAATCCTCCGTGCTCTTTTGAATGCGCCAGGCGACCGTCTCCGGCGTTGACCCGAGCGGCTCCGCACCGACCGCGGCAAGTCTCTCCTGGATATCCACGCCCTTCAACACCGTGTTGAAATCCGCATTGAGTTTGTCGATGATCGCGCGCGGTGTGCCAGCGGGCGCCATGACGGCGACCCACTGGGCGCCGCTGATCCCGGCAACGCCCGCCTCGGCGATCGTGGGCCATTCCGGTCCGAGCACGCTGCGTCGCTCCGACGTCACGGCCAGCGCCTTCACCCGTCCCGATTTGGTGTGCGGCGCGACCGACGACACGGCAAGCATGCCCAATGGAATCTCTCCGCTTGCAAGTGCGGCGCCGGCCGGCCCGCCCCCCTTGTACGGAATGTGGACGAGGTTTGCGCCGGTGATCTGCGCGAATTGCTCCGCGACAACATGGTTGAGCGATCCAAGCGCGGGCGAGCCATACGAAATACCGCCCGGCGTTGCCTTCGAGTGCGCGATCAGGTCTCTCAGCGACCCAAAAGGCGCATCACGATGGGCCGCCCAGACCAGAGGGGTTTCGGTGACCATCACAACGCCCGCGAAATCCCGCGCGATGTTGTACGGCAGTTTCGCGTAGCCGAACGGGATGATGCAAAGGTCGGCCACTGTCGCGAAGAGCAACGTGTAGCCATCCGGTGCCGCCTTGGCGCCGGCGTCCATCGCGACCGTACCGCCACCACCGGTTCGGTTATCGACGACCACCGGTTGCTTCCAGATCTCGGCGAGCTTCACACTGGTAAAGCGCGCAGCGATATCGGTCACGCCGCCCGGCGGATAAGGCGAGATGAAGCGGACCGTTTTGGTCGGATACGCCTGTGCGATTGCTACGGCCGGCACGACGCACAGGGCCACCACCGCCATCAGCTTGCAGACCATTGGCATCCCATCCTCGTCGTTTGCGTGTGGGCAACTCTACCGGATATGGGGATCGGGTGGCGAGCCGCGTCCTCGTCGATGACGGCCTCAGGCGCAAGCCGCCAGGAATCTGCGCGGCCGCGCGGATTCCTCTGTACATTCCATCGTTCAGCCGCCTCGATCCTTGCGGCACCACGCACTGAAGAAAGAGCCGCGATGTCGCCTGCCATCAAGACTTCCCTGCAATCCATCACCGCGACCGCGCCATTGCGCACGGGTGACGAATACATTCGCTCGATCAAGGCGGACGGTCGTCGCGTGTTTCTGAATGGCGAGGAGGTCAACGATATCACCACCCATCCCGCGTTTCGCGGCGCCGTGCGGTCCATTGCGCGCCTCTACGATATCGCTGCCGATCCGATCAATCGTGACACGATGACATTCCCCTCGCCCATCACGGGCGACGCAGTGCTCCGGTGTTTTCAGATCCCGCAATCCGGCGCTGATCTTGGGAAAAAGCGCGAGTTCTATGAGGCCTGGGCCGATGCCACGTTCGGATTGATGGGCCGCACGCCGGATCATGTCGCCGGTTTTTTTACCGGATACGCGGCCAAACCGAGCGTGATCGCACGCGGCGGGAAGCAATACGCCGAGAACCTGCTGCGATTCTTCAGTTACGCGCGCGAGCACCATCAATACCTGAGCTATGTGATCGTGCCGCCGCAGATCGACCGGTCCAAGCCCGCGCACAAGCAATCGGATCCGTCCCTCTATGCGGGTGTCGTCAAGGAACGCGACGACGGTATCGTGCTCCGCGGTGCGCAACAACTGGGCACCGGCGCGATTCTTTCCGACTGGCTGCAGATCAGTTGCATCACGCCCCTCGTCCCGGGCGATGAGAATTACGCGATCAATGTCGTGGTGCCGATGAACGCGCCCGGGGTGAAGCTCTATTCGCGCCGCGCCTATTCACTGCAGGCGGAGAACAGCTTCGACTATCCGCTCACCAGTCGCTTCGATGAAACCGACGCGCTCGTCGTGCTCGATGACTGCTTCGTGCCGTGGGAGCATGTGTTCGTCTATCGCGACATCGCGGTCTGCCGCGCGCAGTGGTGGGAAGCGCCGTCGCATATCTACGGCAATCACCAGGCGCAAGCACGCTATGCGACCAAGCTTCGGTTCATGATGGGGATCACGCAACGACTCAACGAGATGACCGGCAATGCCGGCAACCCGGCCGTGTCGGTTCAGATGGGCGAGCTTGCCGCCATGGCGCAGACGGTCGAATCGATGTTGCGCGCCCATGAAACGATGGCGACTACCGATGACGAGGGCGTTCTCTGGCCATCGGTCGCGACCCTCTACGCGGTGATGGCGCTCCAATCGCAGACCAACCCCAAGATCGTCGACATCATTCGCGAGCTCGCGGGTGGTGCGATGATCATGCAGCCCTCGTCATTGCGGGATTTCGATCATCCCGAAATCGCGGCGGACATCGCGCGCTATGTGCACTCGACGGGCTACGCTGCGCGCGACCGGGTGGCGTTGATGCGCTTGGCGTGGGACTGCATCGGCACCGAATTCGCCGGCCGTCACCAGCAGTACGAGAAGTTCTATGGCGGCGCGTCGTTCCTGGTGAAGCAGAACATGCTGCGTAGCTACGACATGGGGCGCGCGACGAAGCTGGTGGATGATGCGTTGGGGTTGCCGCCGATGTAGCTCAGCCGCTTCTAGATTAAGAAATCAACAACCCCGCGCCAAGAGCACAGGGTATGTTATTGAACCACCAAGGCACCAAGACACCAAGGGTCGGCGTTGCATCATTGAGATTGCACTTGCGGGCATGTGGCTCTACCGTACGGCACGAAGGCGCGACGGTACAACAGACCACGACCTTGAATGAAAACTTGGTGCCTTGGTGCCTTGGTGGTTCGAAATGAAGTTAGATTATCGAAACACCTGGTTTGATCCCCGTGCCAAGACCACGGGGAATCGCAAGTTGAACTAGCGCATATGACTCTTCATCACATCATCGACCACATGCTCGAGGTGACGCAAGGTATTGCAGGTCCGCGCAACATGACAGTAACGCGCATAGCGATGCATCTCGGAGTCACCCTGTCCCCAGAACGTTTCCGGCTCCGGATTCAGCCATATCACCGAACGCGAGCGCTCGCGCATTGTTCGTAGTAGATCGACGCGCGGGTCGGAATAGTTGGATCGTCCGTCACCCAGGATGATGATCGTGGTGTGCCGATCAACCTGATTGAGGAACGTCTTGCAGAAATCGTCCAATGATTGTCCGTAATTGGTCGACCGGAATCCAATCCGCTCGAGAATCTCGGGGATGGCGACATCGACCTTGCGATTTTCAAGAATCTCGGTGACCTCGATCAAGCGATCGGAAAACGCGAATGCATTCAGTTTGGCGATGACCTCGTTCAGGCTGTAGAGAAACAACAGCAGGAAACGTGCCGCGGCGGCAACGGATCGCGACACATCGCAGAGGACCGCTATCTTCGGGCGTTCGATGCGCTCCTCTTTCCAAACGGTCTCGAACGGAATGCCATCGTGCGCCATGCTGCGTCTGAGCGTCCGACGAACATCGAGCCGCCCGCGTTTGGCGTGGTGAATGCGCCGGCTATAGCGGACCGCGAGCCGCTTCGCCATGCGCTCGACCAGGCGATGCATCGACACGAGATCGTGCAGGCCGATCGACCCCATGCGCATATCCGTAAGCGACTCTTCCCGCCAGCGCTGCGCATTCGATCGCGCATAGAGCTCGAATTGCCGATCGACGAACGCGCGCGCCTCGCCAAGCAGCATGCGACGACCCGCCTCCAGGCGCCGCGACAGGGCGTTGGCGGCCGGCGTATCGTCGCGCGAAAGGCGTTCGGCGAGCTGCTCAAGTTCGCGAAGCCCCATCCGATCGAGCACGCGGCGCGCGATGAGACCCCGCTGCAGAAAGATCTGGATGTTGGCCGCGCCCACATCGTTCGCGGCGCGCTCCATCGCTTGCGCCAGGCCCTCGCGATCGCCCGCAAGCGCCATGCGCGCGAGGGGCAGTTGGAGGGAGGCTTCGTCCGTGCCGATATCCTGGATCAATAATGCGGGCGCATCGACACCCGCGAACTCGTCGCGACGAAAGAACAGATCGAAGCACGTCTCGTATCGCCCGACCTCCTCGGGCGTCTTGGCCAAGGTCACACACAGGGCATCTCTTAGCGCAAGGCGATCCGCATACCCGATCGACGCCACCGCGCGATGCGCATCGATCGCCTCGGCCGGTGATACACGAACCTCCGCGGCCCGCAACGCGCGGATGAATTCC
Source organism: Burkholderiales bacterium (assembly GCA_046160305.1). Taxonomy (GTDB): domain Bacteria; phylum Pseudomonadota; class Gammaproteobacteria; order Burkholderiales; family SG8-39; genus SHXR01. The sequence continues at coordinate 11,488 of JBJXGX010000202.1, read as the reverse complement.
GAGATCGTTTGCTGCATGAATCTACGCGCTCGGCGCGTAGATTCCGGCGATCGCTCTTCTTGCGAGATCCGGGACTTCCGGATGGATAGCGTCGATGTCCTGCTCGAACTTCAACAAGACATTCAGTGTATCCCGCACCAGCTCGACGTCGAGGCTTCCCGCATGCAGGAGCATCAAGGTGCGCGCCCAGTCGATCGTTTCGGCGATTGACGGCAGTTTCTTCAATTCCTTGGCCCGCAGCAATTGCACGAAAGCAACAAGTTGACGGTTCAAGCTCTCCTCGATGCCAGGCACCCGCGAAGCAACGATTCGCCGCTCGAGCTTTGCATCAGGCAGCGGAATGTAGAGATGCAGGCAGCGCCGCTTGAGCGCATCGCCCATCTCACGCACGTTGTTCGATGTGAGGAATACAAGCGGCGGGACACGAGCCCGGATGGTACCGAGCTCCGGGATCGACACCTGATAGGCCGAAAGCAGCTCGAGCAGAAACGCTTCGAATTCCTCGTCCGACTTGTCGACCTCATCAATCAGAAGAACCGCGCCGTTCGGTTCCTTCAACGCCTTCAGCAGCGGGCGCGGCTCCAGGAACTGCTCTGAGAAAAACAGATCGTCGAAGGCATCGAGGCGCGTCATCGCACCCGACAATGTCGATTCTCCGGCCAGCACCTCGCCCATCTTGTCCTTGAGGATCTGCGTGTAGAGCAGTTGCTTGCCGTACTTCCACTCGTAGAGCGCCTTGGATTCATCCAATCCCTCGTAGCATTGCATGCGAACGAGGGGCACATCGAGCCACGCAGCGGTCGCAAGCGCCAACTCGGTCTTTCCAACGCCCGCGGAGCCTTCAACCAGGATCGGCTTCTGGAGATTCTTGGCAAGGTACAACGAAGTGGCGATACGGCGAGAAGCGATATAGCCTGCGCTGCCCAGTCCGTCGATGACAGCGTCGATGGATGCGATTCGGTCAGTGAACACGAAGGGAGTTGTCTTCCGGATACGAGCGGTTTCGAAGATGCGAAGTGTAGCGACTGGCGGCCTTTGTCGCTCAATTCGGTGCATGACGCAACGTTCGTGTATTCCAACCATCAGTGCTGCAAGCACATAGGCATGGGAACCGCGCCTTTCCTGCTCGCGATCCCGGTTGCGCCGGCTTACGCGGCCTTTGCGCTTCCGGTCGCCGCGTGCATTGCGCGATCGATAACCGTCCCGTCGTCTTCGATTCTTTTGATTCGACCGGTTCGCAGCGCCTCCGCCAGCTCCGCCGAGGACAGCGACCTTGGGGCGCTCGCGTCCGAGCAGAAGATGTAGAGCGTTCGTTTCGGGCTCACCCAGGAGAGCTTGCGCCGCACTGCCTGATCGCCCTCATGAAACGCGACGATCGCGCCCAATTCGATCGAAGGGAACGGGATGACCTTCGCTTGCCGTGGCGCTATATTCACCGGACTTTCAACATACTCGTCGAACTGCACGACCCGATCGCCGGCCGGCAGTGCTCTTGCGCGCGGGATCACTGGCGGACCGCTCGCAGGTGCATTGAGTGGGCTACGCAAGGGCGCGTTGGCAGGTGCCTTGGCCCCCGCGGCGCCATGCGCCCTCCGGGCCGCCTGCAGAAGTCCGGTATGAACTTCCATGAGATCGGTCAGGAACTCCTCTTCGGTCTCAATGGACACCCCACCTACCCGGATTCCTCGACGCAATGCGGGAATCAACTTCGGCAGCATCGCTACCAGTCGTGACAATTCGCCGGACCGATCCGGTGCGACACTCCACAGAAGATCGTCGACAGTCTGGAGGCGCGCCGGTAAGTTGTCTTCGCCATCCAGTTCCGCGAGCGTCGCCTCCATAAGGTAGGGCACCCAGACTTCGCGCAGGAACCGCACGACAAAATACGGCGCATGGGTACCGATGCGCGCTTCGATCTGCGCGACCGCGTCATCGCGTGCAAGCTCGATCAGCTCCCGCGCCTCGAGCGTCCCTGCGAGCTGGGCCACCCGCGACTCCGCCGGCTGCGATGCGCGGCGCACCGTCGTGGTCAGACGATCCAACGCGATATCGAAGATCAGCAGATCTCGCTCGAAATGAGCGATGAGAAAGTCGACCACTTCGCGCAGTGCCTGTTCGAGCGGCCCACCCTCCTTGCTGTCGATCGAAGGGTCGATCGCCAGCCGTCCGATTCCGGAGAGCATGCGGCGCATCGGGTGTTCCTGTCGCCCGAAGAAACTGCGATCGAGGAGCGCGGCCTTCATTGCGACAATTTGCAGTCGGGCCAATTCGCGCTTCACGCAAGTTGGAAGCTCGCTATCCGCGAAGACGAACTTGAACACCTCCGAGACGAGCTCGCTCGTGAGTGTGTCGAGTGGATGCTTGAAAGACGCATCAAGACCGTCGAGCGGAGCGACGAGCTCCCGTGCGGTCATGGCCCGCAGTGGATCGCTTTCGGTTACGAGCACTAAACCCTGCGATCTAGTGAGCATTTCGGTCACAGCACTCTCGACCGGAATCGCCATCACCTGCGAATAAAGCGCATTTTCCGGGTTGGCGAGCAGGCGGGCGCCGTACCGCAGCGCTTGCGGAGGGCCGGCGAGGACGGTGTTGAAGACGGCCCGCAAGTCGACTGTGCGCATCAACGCGGCGACCTCCGCCGCCTCGACCACCCGCGCAACATGCGCGATCGGCACGCTTTCGCGCAACGAACTGGTCTGACCGCGGAGCGCATCGGTCATTGCAAGGAGCGCCTCAAGGTCGAGTGCCTGCGGCGCGATCACCGGATGTGGGCGCGCAATGCCCGCGGGCACGAGTTTCAATGCGTAGCGGAGATCCGGAAGCAGGCCTTGATCGGAAAGATAGTCGTTCACCTTCACATAGAGCGGCCCGAGGGATGCCGCTAGCATCGAGTAGGACGCCACGCAAAGTGCCGCCTGAATATCTTCACTCGCGCCGCCGCCAGCACACGCCCGGTGGAGTGCACCAAAAACCGTTTGGGGTCCGATAGGATTCGCTCGACCTTCAAGCCGCTCGGTCTCGCAGAGGAGACCCAGGCGCGATTCGAGACCGAAACAAACATCGTCGTCGATTGCCCGATACGCAATCTGCACCAGACGCGCAAGGGCCACCTCTTCCTCGACCACGTTCTCATCAATCAGGGCAAGGTCGTCAAGCTTCATCGGCGCTGGGCCGGAAGTTCGGCGACCGGCACATTTGGCCTCGTCAATCTTGCAAATGGCGATGGCGTCGAGCTCCCGCCGGAATGTAACGATGATCTCGAACCGCAAGGCGGACGCGTGCGCCGCTAGTTCCGATGGCGTGTCGGGTTTCAGGTTTGCGCCACCCGGCGCTACCGGGAATGAAGCTCCCAGCGCGTCGATCGACTGACCAAGAACGTCGGACAGCGTATCCCGAGCACTTTCAATGCAGCGCGCAAGCAAGACATCGTTTTGAGCCCCCATCGTTCACGGACCTCCTTGGCCGCACTTGACCCGCTCGAGGCAACGCTGCCGTTGGCTTTTTTCCGACCGCGCTGTGTGCGGGAGTGCACACTAAATTTCTTGATTCATGTCGCCTGGCACGCGAATTAATTGTCAGAAGCGATAATCATTCCAAGGCTGATACGTCGCGTGACATAGTTCCGCGATGTTGTGACTGTTGACAGGTTTTCGATAGACCTAAAACATTCCGATGAACAAAACGACGTCACGGGGTCAGAGCGGACCCAAACGAGGACGCATTTGGCGTCGCACGCCGTCAGAAAGGCGACATTTCTATCTTGAAATCAACAGTCAGATGCGCGCAAAGTCACCGGACCGACCGTGCGAGCCGGGGCTTTCAGAGCATGCGGGCCGTGTGCGGCGCGCTCTCAGGCAGCGCCGCCCGCGCACCTTCGATACTCGGTCGCGTCGATGAAACGCATTGCATGCGGGCAAGTCCTTGAGTGCTTCGGATAGCGCGATGCCGGTCGGACTGCACCTGCTGATCGGCGCGCCCACTGCCGCCTCGATAGCGCTCTGAGTCGTCCGTGTCCTCTGCGCTCGGTGATGAATTCCTGCTGTTGCGTCAATCCACCTTCGCACCGGACTTCTTGATGACCTTGCTCCACTTCTCGATCTCAGCGCGGATAAACGCCCCGAACTCCTCCGGCGTGCTGCCGACGGGCGCGGCCGCCTGGCTGAGGAAGCGTTCCCTCACATCGGCCATATTGACGATCTTCACCGTGTCGGCATGCACCTTAGAGATCACGGCCTGCGGCGTTCCGGTCGGCGTCATGATGCCGAACCACGCCGTCACCTCGTACCCGGGCACCCCTGCTTCGTCGTGCGTCGGTATTTCAGGTGCGTAGTCGTTGCGCCTCTCGCTGGTGATCGCCAGGCCACGCAGGGTTCCCGCTTTGACGTGCGGCAGCACGACCGGCGCGTTATGCCAGATGACCTCGACCTGTCCGCCGATCGTGTCGGTGGTCATCTGGGCACTCGACTTGTAGGGGACATGCACCAGCTTCACACCGGTCATCGCGCTGAACAACTCGCCGGACAGATGTGGCGTCGTGCCGCTTCCTGGCGAGCCGTATCGCAGTTTTTCCGGGTTCTTCCTCGCGTAGTCGATCAGCTCGGCGAGCGTCTTGACCGGCAGGCCCGGGTACACGCACAAGATGTTCGGCACTTTCGCGACCAGCGAGATCGGCATGAAGTCTTTGATCGGATCAAACGGCAGCTTGTCGAACAGGTTCATGTTGATCGCGATCGGCCCGATCGTATTGAAGAGCAGCGTGTAGCCGTCGGGGGTGGACTTTGCAACGCGTTCGGTGCCGATATGCCCGGATGCACCGACGATGTTGTCGACGATCACCGGATGCCCCCAGAGCTCCGAGAACTTCGGGCTCATGATGCGCAACAGGAAGTCGGGCGCACTACCGGGTGGGGCGGGGGTGATGATGCGAACGGGTTTGGACGGATAGGCCTGTGCAACCGCGAGCGGCGCGATCAGCGCGCAGCCAAGAACGGATGCAGCGAGGGGCACAAATCGCGTGGCGAACCTGTGGAACGTATTCGGCATGGTCGTGGACCCTCCTCGTTGCACTTGACCTGGATGCGAGACTACACGGATTGCGGATTTCCGCGTTGCAGCCTGATGCCTCAGCGCCCGAAGAGACTCGGCACCCAGGTGGCGAGGCCCGGCACGAATACGATCACGAGCATCAATACCAGCCCGAACACCATGTAGGGCACCGCCGCGTGGATGATTTCGCTCATGGAAACGTCAGGCGGCGCAACGCCCTTCATGGTGAAAAGGAGGAGCCCAAATGGCGGTGACAGCAGCCCGATCTGCATACACATGAGAAACAGGATGCCGAACCAGATCGGGTCGATCGAAAGCGCCTTCACGAGCGGCATGAAGAGCGGCACCGTCAACATCATGATGCTCGCCTGATCGATGAAGAGCCCGAGAAACAAGAGCAGCGCGATCATGCCGAACACCACCGCGAGCGGCGCGAGTTGCGCGTCGGTGACCAGGCGAACCAGTCCGGACGTGGCGCCCGAGAATGCGAGGATCTGCGAGAACGTGGTCGCACCGAGGATGATGAACATGATCATCCCGGTCACCATCGCGGTGCCAAGCAGCGAATCCTTCAGCGCCTTGTAGGTGAACAAACGATAGCCAGCGGCGACCGCGGCGGTGGCTGCGCATCCAACGGCAGCGCTTTCGGTGGGGGTCGCCCACCCCGCCACCATGCTGCCGATGACCAGTCCGATGATGATTCCAAGCGGCAGTACACGCTTGACGAACGGCCCCCATCGTTCCCAGCCGTGGTACGCCTCGACCTCTTCGCTCGGGGCGAGCGAGGGATTCATCGTCACGCGGAGGATGATGTAGCCGATGAACACCACGCTCAGGATGATGCCGGGCAGGATTCCGGCGATGAGCAGATCGGAAATGGAAATCCCGGCAAGGCCGCCAAGCAGGACCGCAAGTCCCGACGGTGGGATCAGCATGTCGACGCCGCCGATCGCCATGATCGGGCCCATCGCAAGCTTGCGGTCGTAGCCGCGCTTCAACATTTCGGGCAGCAAGAGGGAGCCCAGCATCGCGGTGGTCGCGATCGTCGAACCGGAGATCGCCGAGAAGATTGTACCAGCCACCAGCGCAATGACGGCGAGGCGTCCCGGCACGCGATGAATCAGCTTGGCGATGGCATCGATCGCCTTGATGGCAAGCCCGGTGTGAAACAGGATCTCGCCCATCAGCACGAACAGTGGAATCGGCGTGAATGCGAAGTTCGTGACCGAGGAGGTCATGTTGCGGGCCAACTGCGCGACACCGCGATCGCCACCCAAGATCCAGATGCCGCCGACAACATTGACCGCGATGAAGGCGACCGCCACCGGGAGGCCAAGGGCCATCAGCAGCAGGGTGCCGCCGATCATGAGGGCAAGGACGAGGGGCCAATCCAATACTTTTCTCCGGCTTCCAGATAATGACGGCCACTCAGAAATTCACCACGGACTCGTCTACAGCTACTCAAAAATTAACCACGGAGGACGCGGAGGAAAAGGAGGGAAAACTGGGAGCCTGCGCATGCGGGCAGATATCCGGGAAAGGGAAAAGTAGCGAACATCCGTGACCAAGATATTTTTCCGGCGCATGCATCTGCACGCATCCAGGTCCACGATCATCCGTTCCTCCGTTCCCTCCGCGTCCTCCGTGGTGAATTTCTGAGTGGATTTTCAGATCGACAAGCACTAGATCTGCGCCCCTTCCTGTCGCGCCATTCGAGGTCCATTCACTACCTTGTGCAGGCGGATCAAGAAACCGATTCCCAGCAAGAGGAACATGAACGGCAGCGGCATCAGGACCCACCACTCCGGGATCACGAACTCTTTCACCAGCTTCGTACCTGCCTGGAAGCTTGCGATCGCCACCCGCACGCCGTACACCGTCAGCAACCCGGACAGAACGAGCCCGATCACATCGCATGCGATCTCACAGACCCACGCGACGCGGGCCGGCAGGACCCGCAATATCACATCGATACGAATGTGCTGCCCGCGATTGAGGATCCAGGGCGCGCTGAATGCGGTGATGAACAGCATCGCGTACTCGGACAGCTCGATATCACCGGGAATCGTGTCGCGCAGAAAATTCCTGAGCAAAACATCGGCCGTGATGATCAAGGTGATGACGAGGATGAGCACCGCCGCGATCGCGCCACAGGCTTCGGTAACGCGATCGTTGAGCCGCGCGAACGCATGCATGGTAGGCCGGATTCGTTATTTGGAGAAAGCGGTCGATTTCGCCCCTGGTGGCGCCGGGCGGATCGACGCGCAGATTTCTACTTCGTCACGAGTCCCTTCAAATGCCCGACATGCTGCGGGCTTGCGGTCTCGAGCTCGCCCCAGAAGGAATCGTGCGCGCGCTTCTTCATCTCCGGGCCAAGATTCACCACCTGCACGCCGCCGTCTTTTTGAATCTTCTCTTCATCAGCGGCGGCTTGTGCACGCCACTTCGGCCACTCGTTGTCCATCCACACCGACATGGTCGTGAGGAATTCCTGCTGTCGCTTATCCAGCTTCTTCCAGCGATCGACATTGATCATGACGTTGACCGACACGTTGAAGAATCCTGGGTCGTAGCGGAACTTGGTGTGCTTGATCCAGCCCAGGTCTTTGATACCCCATAGCGGCCAGCCATACCCTTGCACCATGTTGCGCTCGAGCGCTGTATAGACCTCGCCCGGCACGATCATCACGGCCTTCGCGCCGATCGATTCAAAAAACGCCTTGTAGATCGGCTGCGCGCGTAACGTAAAGCCGTCAAAGGGTTTGTCTTTCGACGCCGCCGCCGGCCTGGAGGTATAGATGTGGAAATTCACGCCATCACCATAACCCGTGAGCAGCATGACGTTCATCTTCTCGGCGTGAAGCTTGTTGAGGTAGTCCCACGAGCCGTTCTTCTTCATCTCGGGAATCGAGATTTCCGCAAGACTCATGACCTCCGCTTCAATCATCGTCCCGCGATAGAAAGTTGGCGGGCCCGAGTGTAGATCGACCACGCCGGTTTTCACCGCATTGGGCTGCTCGCCCGTCGGCACGGCTTCCGGACCGACGACATCGATCTGCACGATGCCTTTGCCGCGTGCGTTCACCTCGTCCGCCCAGCGTTTGAATATGACGCCGAAACTGGCATTGGGCGGCAGGAACGTCGCACCACGCAGGCGGACCTCCTGGGTGTTCCCTGAGACTGCGAACCCGGTTATGATCAAACCGGCGAGCGCCGATGCTACTAAGGTGCGTTGCATGGATCCTCCTCGAAATGATTCTGTCGTGCCACTTTATCGTTGATCGTCGAGCGCGGCAAATACCGGCGGGCGCTGGTTGAATCGGCGCCCCGCGTAGGCGAAGATGCTCGCCATCCCCACTGTGAATGAGGAACGTACCGTGCCCGAACTCTACCGCCTCACTGCGACCGAAGCGTCGAAGCTTATCGCCAAGCGTGAAATCTCGTCCGAAGATCTGGTCAAATCATGCTTGGCGCACATTCGCTCGCGCGAGGCGGCGGTACAGGCCTGGGCGCATCTGGACGAGGATCTCGCGCTGAAGGCCGCGCGCGCGGCCGACAGCCGACCCCCGCAAAGTCCGCTGCACGGTATTCCGTTCGGCGTGAAAGATGTGATCGACTCCGCCGATCTGCCCACGGAATATGGCAGCGAAATCTTCAAGGGACATCGCCCGGCCAAGGACGCCGCGTGCATCCAGCGCATGAAGAACGCCGGCGCGGTGTTGATGGGGAAAACCGTCTCGACCGAATTCGCCACCTTTCGCCCGGGCAAGACGCGCAACCCGCATAACCCGGCGCACACCCCGGGCGGATCATCATCGGGTTCGGCCGCCGCGGTCGGTGATGCGATGATACCGCTTGCATTCGGCAATCAGACGGCAGGGTCGCATATCCGACCGGGGTCCTTCTGCGGCACCTGCGCGTTCAAACCCACCTGGGGCACGGTCGATCTCACCGGCATCATGGCACTCGAACATTCCTTCGATACGCTTGGCTACTTCGCGCGGAGCTTCGAGGATATCGCGACGTACTACGCCATCGTTCGCGGATCGCCTCCGGTCAATGCGCGCGACGGCATCGGTCGACCGCCGCGGGTGGGCTTCTATCGCACGCTCGAAAGAAAACACGCGGAGCCCGCCAGCACGGCGGCCGTCGAAGCCGCGGCAAAGCGCCTGCAATCACTCGGGGCAATCGTCGAGGAAATGGATCTGCCGGCGCAATTCGCGGACCTCATCGACATCCATCCGATCATCTTGAATGTCGGGCTCACCCGATCACTCAAAGCAGTGTACGACAAGGATGCGAATCGAATCAGCGACCGGTTGCGCGGCATGATCGAATCGGGTTTGTCCACGCCGGCACCGACCTATCGCGCCGCGATAGACCACGCGGATGCCTGCCGGCGCGACATCAATGCCGCATTCGGCACCTACGACGTTCTGCTTTGCCCAAGTGCACCGGGCGAGGCGCCGCATGGCCTCGAAGCGACAGGCAATCCGGTCTTCCAATTGGCGTGGACCTTACTGCATGTCCCCTGCGCGAGCGTGCCGGGCGCGGTCGGGCCTAACGGGCTGCCCGTGGGTGTTCAGTTCGTTGGCCGGCAATATGACGACGATACCGTGTTAGGGATTGCGAACTGGCTGCACAAGCGCGGGGCGTAATCCAGCCGGTGCTTGTCGTTCAGATTGTCGTACTTCAACCGGGCGCACGCGCGAACGCTCGCCCGCTCGACTATCGGTCCCAGTCGATCGCAAAGTGCGCGCCGTTCCAAACCACCCTGCACCGGTGCGGCTCGGCGAAATGCGTCGGCATCAATAGGACACCACGATCTGCGCAGTCTTCGAGCATGGCGAGCCGCGTGTGGAGCGCCCTGCCCTGATCATCATCAAACGATGAGCAGATCTCCGGGTACGGGATCTGGATCGGATGATGCAGGATGTCTCCGCAGAACAACCCTTCCTTGCCGCCCGATCGGAGCCGAAAGCGAATGTGCCCCGTGGTGTGGCCCGGTGCGGCTTCCACGACGAACAGTTCGTCGACTGTGTGACCATCATCGATCAATTCCATCTGGCCCGCTTCGGCCACCGGCAGCACACTGTCGGCGAAAACGTTCTCGTTGAATGCATTCGGCGGATAGTCGGGACACCTTGCGTCCCAGCGCTCGAATTCGATTCTCGAAAAAAGATAACGTGCGTTTGGAAAAGTTGGAACCCATCGCCCATCGCGAAGCCGCGTATTCCAGCCGACGTGATCAGCGTGCAAATGCGTGCACATCACGACGTCAACCTGCTCCGGTGCAACGCCCGCGTCCTTCAGCCGGTCGAGCCACGGGCCCTCCCGCATATGAAAATGGGGACTGGTGCGCATCTTCTGATTACCGATACAGGCGTCGATCAAGACCGTATGGCGCGGCGTTTTCACCAGCCAACTATGGTGACTGGTCCGAAGGCGTGCGCCACCCGGCATGAAGTACGTGGGCGCAAGCCAATGCTGCTCAGCCTCCCAAATCGCGGCGCGAAAGCCCGGAAACATCATGGTCGTTTCGAGCGACGGCCCGAGGTAGTCTTCGATGCGCGCGATTCGCGCTTCACCTAATTGCAGGGTAACGTTCATGGGTGTGACGTTCTTGATGGTCGGGCCAGGCAAATCATTGGAGCGCCAATGCTACCGGGCTTGGCGGGCAAGGGCGTCGCTCCATCAATCGCCCATCCATCAATCGCCCGTCCATCAATCGCCCATCCATCGAATGCATTGAGTCCTGGCGTTCCAGCAGGTAATCTTCGGGCATGACTCGATCAATCACCGCTGAGGAGATCGCCGCGCTCGTTGCGCCCGACCGCGTTCACCGGCGTGTCTACACCGACCGCGACATCTTCGATCTGGAGATGGTGCGCATCTTTGATCGCTGTTGGATTTTTCTTGCCCACGAGAGCCAGATTCCGAACGCCGGCGATTTTTATGTCACGCAACTTGGCCGCGAGCAGGTCATCGTCACCCGCGATCAGCAAGGCGCGATCCATGCCGTGGTCAATCGGTGCGCGCATCGCGGTGCAGAGGTCTGCGCCGTGCACACGGGCAACACCGCGAGCTTTGTGTGTCCCTATCACGCCTGGCAATACCGGCTGGACGGCACGCTCATCAATCTGCCGCATCGGGCGAGCCTGCCCGAATCGTTTGACATGAAGGATCCGCGGTTCAGCCTGGCGCGCGTGCCACGCATCGCCTCCTATCGTGGATTCGTTTTCGGTTGCATGGCGGTGGAGACGCCCTCGCTAGAGGCGTTCCTTGGGCCCATGACCGAAGCGCTGGACAACATCATTGACCGATCACCCGCGGGCGAGATCCAGCAGGCGGGCGGGATCTTTCGCCAGGAGTATCGCGGCAACTGGAAGCTGCATCATGAAAACGCCAACGACATCATGCATGCGGGCTATGTGCATGAATC
>JBJXGX010000201.1:0-15049 GCA_046160305.1 Burkholderiales bacterium | reverse complement strand
TCGTGCGGTTTGCGCGAAGCCAGGGCATCCTTTGCCAAGGCCGCGGCTCGGCAGCCAATTCGGCGGTGTGCTATGCGCTCGGTATTACCGAGGTCGATCCGGCGCGCATGTCGATGCTGTTCGAGCGGTTCATGTCCCGTGAACGCAACGAGCCCCCCGATATCGACGTCGATTTCGAGCATCAGCGCCGTGAAGAGGTCATCCAGTACATCTACGGCAAGTACGGCCGCGATCGCGCCGCGCTGACGGCCACGGTCATCACCTACCGGGCGAAAAGCGCGGTGCGCGACATCGGGAAAGCCCTTGGCCTTGCGCCCGAGCAAGTCGATCGTCTGTCGAAGTCGATGGCCTGGTGGGATGGACGGCAGGCGCTTCCTGAGCGTATGCAGGAGATCGGCTTTGACGCCGAGAGTCCGGTCATGCAGCAACTGATGACCCTGCTGGAGACGATGATCCGTTTTCCTCGGCACCTGTCGCAGCACACCGGCGGATTCGTCATGACGCGCGGGCTCCTTACGCGGCTGGTGCCCATCGAGAATGCCGCCATGCCCGATCGCTCGGTGATCCAGTGGGACAAAGACGATCTGGACGCGCTCGGCCTCCTCAAGGTCGACGTCCTTGCGTTGGGCATGCTCTCGGCGATCCGCCGGTCAATTGATCTCATCGATGATTTCTATACGCGCCTCGCCCCGGCATGCGCACCGGACTGGTATCGGCAACGCAAACAAGAGCGCTTCACCGTCGCCGATGTGCCGCCCGAAGACCCGGTGGTCTACGAGATGATCCAGCAAGCCGACACGATGGGCGTGTTCCAGATCGAATCACGCGCGCAGATGTCGATGCTGCCGCGTCTCAAGCCGCGCTGTTTCTTCGATCTGGTGATCGAGGTCGCGATCGTGCGGCCCGGTCCGATCCAAGGGGGGATGGTCCATCCGTATCTGCGCCGGCGAAGCGGCGAGGAACCGGTGAGCTATCCAAGCCCGGCGGTGGAAAAAGTGCTCAAGCGCACCTTGGGGGTGCCCATCTTTCAAGAGCAGGTGATGCAGCTTGCCGTCGTCGCCGCAGGTTTCACACCCGGTGAGGCCGATCAGTTGCGCCGTGCCATGGCGGCATGGCGCCGCAAGGGCGGGCTGGAACCATTCGAGCGGCGTCTCATTCATGGCATGCTCGATCGCGGCTATTCCCGCGAGTTCGCCGAAGCAATCTATCGACAGATCCTGGGCTTTGGTGAATACGGCTTTCCCGAATCGCATTCCGCAAGCTTCTCGTTGCTCGTGTATCTCTCGGCGTGGATCAAACGCCATGAACCCGCCGCGTTTCTGGCCGGACTCTTGAACAGCCAGCCAATGGGCTTCTATGCGCCCGCGCAGTTGGTCCAGGACGCGCGCCGGCACGATGTCGACGTGCGACCGGTCGATGTACTTGCGAGTGATTGGGAGTGTTCGCTGGAGCCGGGTGGCTCCAGCGAGGGAAGCGGGAAACGGGAAGCGGGAAACGCGGCGGTACGGCTCGGTCTGCTCATAGTGCACGGTCTTTCGAAAGCAGCCGGAGAGCGCATCGCGCATGAGCGTAGGCGACGAGTCGAGAGGGATGGCTTGAGCGAGCCCGGCGTTTCCTGTTTCCCGTTTCCCGTTTCCCAAGCGCCAGCGTTCAGCACAATCCCCGAACTCGCCACTGCCTGCCATCTCGATCAAGGCGATTTGAAAGCACTCGCTGCCGCCGGGGCCCTACGCGGCCTTGCGGAGCATCGACGGCAAGCCTATTGGGCGGTCGCGGGCATCGACCGGCATCCCACCCCGATCTTGGCGGCCGCTTCCATCAATGAAACCACGCCCCTGCTGCGTCAACCGACCGAAGGCGAAGAATTGATCGCCGATTATGCAAGCGTAGGATTTTCACTTGGACGACATCCACTCGCGCTGTTACGCAAGCGATTGGAGGCAATGCGGCTGTCGAGCGCGACCGATATTCAAGCGATGCCGCAGCGGCGCCTGGCGCGGGCGTGTGGGCTGGTCACCGGGCGGCAGCGGCCGGACACCGCGGCAGGCATCGTCTTCCTCACGCTCGAAGACGAAACCGGCTATGTGAATGTCGTCGTCTGGCCACGGCTTCTTGAGACACAGCGCCGCGAGATCCTCGGTGCGCGGCTGCTGGCGGTCTACGGGGTCATCGATCGTGCCGGCGATGTCGTCCATTTGATCGCCAAGCGCGTTGTCGACCATAGTGCCCTGCTCGGTCAGCTCCTTACGCGATCGCGCGACTTTCATTGAACCGAAAGCCGTACGGATGGTACCCATCCAAGCCGTACACGGCATCACAACGACCTGCGAGCCGCTCCGTCCGAAGTCAGCATAGGGAACCGTGTACCTTGCCACGGGTCAAACACCCTCCAGGCTTGCCCGGGAGACGGAACTGGCGGAAAGTCCACATATGTACCCCGATATGCTTCGCCTCATCGCCAGACTCTCGGATCGTCGCCCGAGCGACCGGCTTCCGACCCGCCTCGACATGCTCTTTGACCGCCTCGCACATGGCGAAGGAGAAGCGACCGCCCTCGAAGACGCCATCTGGACCGTGTGGATGTACCATCCTCATAGTCGCGCCGCCGAGGCGTTGGATCGTGCGGTCAGTGACATCGCCGCGCAGCGCTACGACATTGCCGAAACCCGCCTTGCGATGCTGCTGCGCGCCCGGCCTGATTTCGCCGAAGCCTGGCACAAGCGGGCAACGCTTCATTACATGCGAGAAGACGACGCAGAGAGTGTGCTCGATCTTCATCGCACCCTCGAACTCGAGCCGCGGCATTTTCCTGCCCTGCTCAGTTTCGGAGAGATCTGCCTATCCAACCGCGAGCGGGAAGGCGCCGAGCTTGCTTTTCACACGGCACTGCGAATCCACCCGCGTCTTGATGCAGCACGTGATGGCCTCGAACGTGCGGCGGCGCTGGACGCCTGAATCCATTGAGTAACGAGTGAGCCCGACATGATGAACGAAACGCTCCGTCGCATCACAACCCTGCAGCGCGCTGATCCGGCAGGCACCTTGTCCCCGCGGCTGGAAGGCCTGTTCACAAAACTTCGTACCGCCAACGGCGTGGTGGACGCGACCCTCACCGAGAACGAAATCTGGGCGGCCTGGATGGAACACCAGGATCCCGCCGCCGCCGCCGCACTCGATGAAGCCACGCAGGCCCTTGCCTCGAAAGAATATGGCGATGCCGAACGCCTGCTCGACAAGGTCATCGAGTACCACCCCGACTTCGCTGAAGCCTGGAACAAGCGCGCGACGCTGCGATTCCTGCAAAAGCGGGATGGTCTGAGCCTTGCCGACATCGAGCGCACGCTGACCCTCGAGCCGCGTCACTTCGGCGCGTTGTGTGGCTTCGCGCAGATCTGCCTGCGGCGCGGTGACCGCGAAGCTGCGCTCTTTGCCCTCGCCGAAGCGTTGCGCATCCACCCGCACCTGCCCACGGTGAAAGAAGCCTACGACGCCTTGCTGGAGGAACCCAGCACCTCGGTGCACTAAAGACGAACCACCTCTTCGAGCGTTTTGTCGAGCGTCGACAAGGCGGTCTCGACCTCGCTCTCGCTCACATTCAGAGCGGGCATGAAGCGAAGCAGGTGGGGTCGCGGCGCGTTGATCAATAGCCCGTTCTCCCGGGCGGAATCGACGACGCGCGCGCCAATCGCCTGCCGCAGGTCGAGCGCGACCAGGAGTCCGCGACCGCGCACCTCCCCAAGGGAACGACGCTCGGCAAGACTTCGCATCCCTCGCATCAATTGCTCGCCGCGCGCCTCCACATGCGCAAGAAACGCAGGTTCGGCGACACACGCGACCACCGCGCTGCCGACATGCGTCATCAGCGGGTTCCCGTTGAAGGTTCCGCCTTGATCGCCGGCGCTGAAACAACTGACCGCCTCTGTCGCGAGCAGTGCCGCGAGAGGAACACCGCCACCGAGACCCTTCGCCAAGGTCATGATGTCCGGGGAAATGGCGGCATGCTCGAATCCGAACATGCGACCGGTCCGCCCGATCCCGGTCTGTATTTCATCGAGAATCAAGAGCAGCCCGCGATCCTGCGTCAACTTGCGCAGCGCCTGCAGGAACGCATCGCTCGCGACGATGACACCCGATTCGCCCTGGATCGGCTCGACCATGACCGCGACGGTCCGCGAATTGATGCGCTGCTCGACCGAAGCGATGTCATTCAAGGTCGCTTTCGGAAAACCGGGCACCTTCGGCTCGAAAAGCCTGTCCCATTGCGGCTTGCCCGAGGCCGACATCGTGGCGAGCGTTCGGCCGTGAAAAGCGCCGTCAAACGTAATGATTTCGAACGCACCGCCCCGTTGCATCGATCCCCACTTGCGGGCGAGTTTGATCGCGCACTCGTTCGCCTCGGCCCCGCTGTTCGCAAAGAACACGCGATCGAGACCGCTCAACGCACACAATCGCGCGGCGAGCACTGCGGCGGGTATATTGAAATACGCCGGACTGCAATTGATCAGCGTAGCGGCTTGCTCGGCCAGCGCCTCCTGCACGACGCGAGGGCAGTGTCCAAGCGTATTGACGGCCCATCCCTGGATGAAATCGAGATACCGGCGTCCGTTCGCATCGAACAACCACGAGCCTTCGCCACGGACGAAGGCCGTGGCGGGGCGGTCGGTGATCCACATCAACGCGTCGGTAAATCGTTCTCTTGCGTTCATCATTGGCCTCTCGCGGGTCGGTCTGAAAATGAAAAAGGCCGCAGGATCGCTGCGGCCTTGGTCGGTGAAGCTCAGGATTCTGGATATTCGACTCAGGCGCGCGCGACCCCTCCACGACGGCGTGCGCGACGGCAGTCGTTATCGATGAAGGAGAATGCGAGGGTCAGGGCCAACATGCCCGGACAATAGCCGATGGCGGCGCTCATCGTCAACTGCATCGCGCCGGATCTACTCGGGAACCAGCCAACGAACATCCCATCCGCCCTGCTTGTCCGTAGCCAGCGCCGCCCACACCCAGGGCAGGATCTTCTTCGCGTCGGCATCGAACCCCCAAGGTGGATTGACGACGAGCATGGCGCACCCGCGCAAACTCCCCGACCACCATGCTGGAAACAATGAAAGCTCCAGTCGCAGGATTTTTCGGATGCCGGTTGCGGCAAGGCGTCGCTCGAAGCGTTCCATATCCTGCGCCACCATCAGCGGGTACCACAACGCAAAGATCCCGGTCGCCCATCGACCATGTGCTTCGGTAAGCCCCTCGGCAAGTCGCTTGAATTCCTCGGCGCGATCGAATGAGGAATCGATCAAGACCAGGCCACGCCGTTCGAGCGGAGGAAGAAATGCCTTCAATGCCTGGTAGCCATCCATGTTGTGGACGTGAACCTGCCGGTCACCGTCGAAATGCCGCCCGAGGGAACCGCAATCCTCGCGACCAAGCTCGCTCAGCACGATCCGATCGTCCTCGCGCAGAAAGCGCCGCGCAAGCACCGGCGAGCCCGGGTAGTAGCGCAACGCCCCAGGTGCATTCAGCGCACCGACACATCGCAGGTAGTCAGCCAACTCGTCGGGTGCGTGCTGGGCACTCAATACTTTGGTGATGCCGCTTTCGAACTCCCTGGTCTTCTGCGGCCAGTCGTGCTGCAAATCGTACAGACCGATCCCCGCGTGCGTATCGAGATAGAGATACGGTTTGTCCTTCTTGTTCAGATGCAGCATGAGGCGCGCGAGCAACGCGTGCTTGAAAACGTCGGAGAATCCGCCGGCGTGGAACAGGTGGCGATAGGCCAGCATCAGAGTTTGGTGTATTTGACGGAGCGTCCACGGGATTTCTCCGCGGGATACTTGATTTCATTCAAGACAAGTTTTCGCTCCGCCGCACTGACGGGATCCACCTCCAACTTATCGCAGAGGCGCAACAAGAGGAGCAGTACGTCAGCGATCTCCAATTCCACTTCCGCCTTGGTTTCCGCCGGCAAATTGGCGCTTTCTTCATGCGTCAGCCATTGGAAATGCTCCATCAATTCCGCGGCCTCCCCTGCGACCGCCATGACGAGATTCTTCGGGTTATGGAATTGATCCCATTCGCGCGCCATCACGAACGCACGCAGTTTCTCGCGCAAGATGTCCAAGCGTTCAGGCGGCATATTCCGCCCCACACAGCGTCCGTATCACGCCGAGCGGTACATATAGCCCCGTGTCATCGGCAGCGGATTCGCCCCGGCACCGCCATCCTTGGAGGCCAGGACCTGGTAGATGTTGATCCAATTGTTCGCGAACGCATGCGCACATCCGATCAGGTACACCGACCAGATCCGATAGCGACGGTCCCCGGCGATCTTCATGGCCCGCGCCTTATTGCGCTCGAGACCATCGGCCCAGATCGCACAGGTGCGCGCATAGTGGCGGCGCAGCGACTCCACATCCGCCACCTCGAAGCCGGCGGCGGCCATCTCTTTGATAACGAGCGAAATGTGCGGGACTTCCCCGTCGGGAAACACATATCGATCGATGAACTCCCCTGCTCCCATGCCGACGCTCCTGCTATCGGGATCGACCGACGTAATGCCGTGATTGAGCACGAGGCCCCCGTTGGCAAGCAGCGAGCGCATCTTCTGGAAATACTTCGGGAGGTTCTTGAGTCCGACATGCTCGAACATCCCGACACTTGTGATCTTGTCGAAGATGCCGTCGCCTTCCAAATCGCGATAGTCTTGAATTCGAACCTTGCATCGATCTTCCAATCCCTCTGCCTTGATCCGCTCCTTGGCGAGCGCGTACTGGTTTTCGCTCAACGTAATGCCGGTGGCGGTAGCACCAAATTTCTTGGCGGCTCGAATGATCAGCGCGCCCCAGCCACAGCCGATGTCGAGCAGGCGATCGCCGGGTTTCACCTGAAGCTTGGTGAGGATGTGATCGAGCTTGCGTTCCTGCGCGCGCTCCAGTGAATCGGTATCCGCACCGAAGTACGCGCATGAATACACCATGTTCTCATCGAGAAAGAGCGAATAGAACTCGTTCGAGACATCGTAGTGGTACTGGATCGCCTTGCGATCACGGTTGCGGGTATGCGTGATCATGCGTTTCAGGCCGGCCATTCGTCCGGTGCGGGCCGTCGTGCGAGACAGCAGTTCGCCGACGCTGAAGATATCCGATAGGCGACCTTCGACCTCGATGTGCCCCTCGACATAGGCTTCGCCAAGCTTCATGAAATCAGGGGAGACCAGGTAACCGAGAGACCGCGCCTTGGGCACGGTGACGGTGACCTTTGGAGTCTCGCCCAATGCGTACGTCTTGCCATTCCAAAGCCGGATGTTCATTGGAATATTGTGGGCGGCCCGCAGCTCGGCGGCCAGCCGATCCATCCTGTTTTCAAGTAGAAACATGGCCTCTCCTTTGCTTTAGTTTCCTCGGTACGCTATCGCCCTTAGAATGGATGCAGCCTGGAGGCCACTCATGAGCGATATTGATATTCGCCGCGCCCACGCGCTTTCCCTTTCGCGGGCACGCAAACAGGCCGAGGCCATGGCCTCGGCGCTGAAAGAAAAATTCGATCTCGATTCGACCTGGGAGGGGAATCAACTGCGGTTTGCGCGTCCTGGCATCGCCGGCGCGCTGACCGTCTTGAACGGCGAAATCCACCTGGTTGCAGACCTTGGATTGCTGCTGTCGTTCATGAAGCCCCGGATCGAAGGCCACATCAATGAAGAACTCGAGCGGATTTTCAGCGGCCCGTTCGGCGCGGATCGGAAGTTGCCAAGTGCGTCCAGACAACACAAGGCGGCCACGCCTCGCAAGGCCGCACCAGGCAAGTCGACAAAGTGACTGGGGGCGGCGCCGCACGCCCGCAGGAGCCATGGTCGTCGTCAAATTGATTTGGAGGCACATCAATTCGCGGTCGATTTGACCAGCTCGATGTAGCGCTGCAGCGTCACATCGCTGCCCGGATCGTCACGAAAATTCCTCAGCCCAACGCCGGCCTCTTCGAACTTCTCTTTTAGTGTCGCCACGGGTTGTTCTCCTGTGTCATTCGCCATGCCGCCTTCGACCTAGCCTCCAGGGCGGCCCGGATAAGGAGGCTCCGCTATTATATTCATGGACTGATCAACTTGGTTCCCGCGTCCATTCGCGAACGCATTTCGCGTGTCGACGGCGTTTCAGCCTGACCAGTCCGTGCGCCCATTCGAATCGCGCGACCGCGCCTGGCTGGATCATGCGCGCGATCCACGTGCAGGGGGCTGGCCATCCGAGAGAACGGTGGCCACGATTTCAAAGACAGCGCGCGATGCGACCATGCTGAGATGCCCGATACCGGCAATTTCGATTGACCGTGCGAGCGGCAGCGTTCCATTGCGGTAGGGGGCGACGATGTTGTCGTCGCGGCTGATGATCGTGGTCACCCCGTTTCGCACTTGCTCCAGCCCCTGGACGTTCGAAGGATCATTCAGCCATGCGCTGCCGATCCGCATTGCGCGCCCGTTCTCGCCATAGGCAACGCCTGCCAGTTCGGTCCCTTGATGCGGCGAGCCAAGGGTCACGATGCGATCGACCCGCGCCGCCCCGCATCGTCGCAGATAGGCACGTGAGACCAAACCACCCATGCTGTGGCCGACCAGCGAAAGGCGCTCCGCTCCGGTCGATATCAGGATCGAGTCGATGCGCGCCGCCAGCATCCGCGCGTTATCTTCGAGGGATCCGTACAACGGTTCCAACGATACGGTGAATACGGCGAATCCGCGCGCCTCGAGCCAGCGAACGTAGTAGCACCACACGCCACCATTGCACCAATACCCATGCACGAGCAATACGATCGTGCGCTCCCCGATGGATCTGTCGGCCGGCCCTTCGCGCCCGAACACGCCGGGCAGAAGTTGATGGCAGGCATAGGCTCGCGTAAAAGTCCAACCTTCACGGACGGCAAGGCAAAGAAATTCGAGGACGCCTCGTTGGGTTGACTGGGAATGTTCGCGGTTCACCCGCGACGCGACAAGAAAGGTGACCGCATTCCCCGCGATTCGCCACCCGAAGAAGATCCCGACCGCGCAGGCCAATGCTGCGATCGCCGTCCACCCGCGGCCCACAACGAGCCAACCGGCGAACATGCCAAGGAGCATCAACTCGATCAACTGCCAGACCCAGGCGATTCGCGCGAGCACGATTTACCTTCCCTCCTTCTAACAGCCACCTTGATGCTTGTCAGGCAATTACATCCCCGAGCCACCCGTTCGGATTCCTTGGAAAGCGAATCATGTTAGCCGTTCACGATGGAAGATGGACTCTAGTTCGAATTACCGCTTTGATCCGCGATTCAGGGCGCTTCGGCCATGGATCGCGCCCGGAAACGCACCATGGGCAACGCCGATTGAGTACACTGCGCCGTCGAGGAATCGCCCAACATGCCGGACATTCTGCTTGCAACGCTCAACGCACGCTATATCCACGCTTCGCTTGGGTTGCGCTATCTATTCGCCAATCTTGGCGCGCATCAGGCCGCTGCCGAGATCGTCGAGTTCGTCATCACAGAGCGTCCGATCGATATCGCCGAAGCCATCCTCGCTCGTTCGCCCCGCATCGTCGGTTTCGGTGTCTACATCTGGAATGTCGAGGAGACGGCCAAGGTCATCGCGTTGCTGAAGACGGTTCGCCCGGACCTTCATATCGTGCTCGGCGGTCCGGAAGTGAGCTACGAGTGCGACGAGCAACCGATCGTCGCACTCGCCGATTACGTCATCACCGGTTGGGGTGATGTTACGTTTGCCACGCTGTGCGCCGAGCTCATCGGCGGGCAGCGACGTGAACAGAAGATCATCGCAGGCCTGCAGCCCCGCCTGAACGATCTTGCGCTCCCTTATCGCTATTACACGGACCAGGACATCGCCCGGCGCCTCATCTATGTGGAAGCCTCGCGCGGCTGCCCCTTCAAGTGCGAGTTTTGTCTCTCGTCGCTCGACAAGACCGCCTGGCCGTTCGATCTCGATCGATTTCTCGCCGAGATTCAGTCGCTCCATGAACGCGGCGCCCGGCATTTCAAGTTCGTCGACCGCACATTCAACCTCAATATCCGGTCGAGCCAGCGCATCCTGGAATTCTTCCTCGAGCGCCTGGACGATCAACTGTTCCTGCACTTCGAGCTGATCCCCGACCATCTACCGGACCCGCTCAAGGCGATCATCGAGCGCTTCCCGGCCGGGCAATTGCAATTCGAGATCGGCATCCAGTCATGGGATCCGTCCGTGCAGTCCCTCATCAGCCGGCGTCAAGACAACCAGCAATCGGAGGCGAACATCCGCTGGTTGCGCGATAACACAGGCGCGCATCTTCACACCGATCTCATCGTTGGTCTGCCGGGTGAAACACTCGCGGGCTTCGCGGCGGGATTCGATCGATTGGTCGCGCTAAGACCCCATGAGATCCAGGTCGGCATCCTGAAACGCCTGCGCGGCACACCGATCGCGCGGCACACGCAACCGTTCTCCATGCAATACAGTCCGCATCCCCCGTATAACATTCTCGCCAATGCGCTTCTCGACTTCCCGACCATGCAGCGCCTGCAGCGCTTTGCCCGGTATTGGGATCTGATCGGCAACTCCGGGCGTTTCGTCCGCACCATGCCGCTCTTGCTCGGTTCGCAGCCCTTTGAGCGGTTCCTCGGTTTTGCGGATTGGCTCTATGCACGAACCGGACAGACACACGCCATTGCGCTCGATCGGCTCTTCGATCTCATCTACGCCGCGATGACCGAATTTTTCCTGATCACCGATGAAGGCGCGCGTGGGGCCCTTGTCGCGGATTACGGTGCCTCCGGCGCGCGAGGCGCGCCAATGTTTCTACGCGGCCATGCACCGCAACGGCCCGGACGGCGCGCGGATACGCACCCGGCCGGCGCCACACGACAGGCGAGGCACCAACGTCCGGTTTCCACCCAGGCAGGCGAGCCATAGCGCGCTATTACGTCCCCGCGATTTCATCCAGTACCGGCAGCAATTGGGCAATGAATGCACCGGGGTTCTCGCTCATCGGAAAATGACCGAGATCAGGCATGATCTTCACCCTCGCGCCCTTTATGTTCGCGGCCGTTTCCCTGGTATCGGACGGGCTGCATGAATAGTCGTATTCCCCCGTGAGCATATAAAGCGGCGTGCGGCGCGTATCGATGTCCTTCACGCGCTCGCGATAGTCCCCGTCGATCTGATAGAAGAAGAGATCGCCACGGAATACACCCGGGCCGCCTTGCATGTAATGCCAAAGTGTCTCCCAACGATCGGCTGATGGACTGCGTACGCACATAAGCCCCATGACCGTGGCGGCACTGGCGATCTGACCATTGACTTCAGGATGCACGAGCCAACTCGGGTCGTAGTAGCGAGGCGTGTTGGCTGCCGACTGCAATCCGATAATCGCTCGAAACGCACTCGCATGATCGAGCGCAAGATGCAGGCAGATGCGCCCGCCGATCGAGCAACCCATCACCGCCGGGCGATCGAGCGCGAGCGCGCCGATGAAGGCCATGATCAAGCCGACATAACGCTCGCTGGTGAGCCGATATTCCTCGTCTTGCCAGCCGATCGGCGGCGAACTCTTGCCATGCCACGGCAGATCGAACGCGATGACCCGATAGCGCGAGGTGATCCGCTTGTCATTGAGCAGTCCGCGGAACTGTCGCGTATCGGACCCGGCTGTGTGCAGACAAACCAACGGGATGCCGCTGCCGGCCTCCTCGAAATAGACGCGCTGATCGAGCCCGTCGTAGGCGAAGTGGACATAGCGGCCGGTGATCTCTTCGATGAATGCTGTCATCCGGTCACTCCGGATCGCGCAGTTGCACGAGAATCAGTTTCAGCACGAGCAAATGTGCATAGAACTGTCGCGTGTCGCCGGTCAGCGCAATCTCCCCTCGACGAAAGAACGCGAAGATGTCTTGATCGCCGGGCGCCTGACTCGCGCGAGAAAAACGATCCCATGCGCCGATCGGTCCTTGCAGCGCGAAGTCGCATTGGGGCATGACGAAGGGCCCGTGCGCAGGCGCCGCCAACAGGCCGTCGGTCATTGCGATGATCGATTCTTTATCGCCGATTCGAAGCAGGCAACGAAATGTCGTCCTGCCGCTGAATCGTGCGATGGTGCGATCGGCACGCACTCGTGCTTCCAAACCTTCCCAAAGCATGTCCCCTCCGACATCGACTTCATCCACCGTGGATGTTAGCAGCCCGTACAATGCGCAGTCTGACGGACGGACCGGCAATGCATCCATCGGCCCTCCCACCGGAACTCGTCGAACGCCTGCGCTAACGACGCGGGCGGCTGCATTCGTTCGAATTGTCAGCGACGGCGTGAATTTCGTCTGAATCGGCCGGTTTGGAATTCATGGCAGAAACGGGGTTGTGTGGGATCGGTGAGCGGAGAGATTGGAGCGGCGATCAGGACTCGATCTGGTCTTTGGTGCGGAAGCTCTTGCCCTCGATGATGACGGTGTTGTCGCCCACGCTATTTCGCCGTCAATCTCTCGCGACTTTTTCCGGCGTTTAGAGCGCGATCAACCGGAATCAGTGACCGCGTCAATGAATGTGGTGGGTTACTGGGGGAAGTGTCCTCCTCCAACGAAACGGCCCGAATCAATCGGGCCGTTTGGCTTTCTAAAAGGGATCCTGATCGTGCGGTGGAGGATGAGAGTGCATGCGAGGCCGAGCGTCGCCGCGCGCTCGATGTCGGTGAATCTGGGGCACGTATTGATCCTCGACGATGGCGAGAATTTCGCGCAGTAACTGGACCAGTTGCACTGCGGCAGGCGCGGACAGGCGCGGCAGTACGATGGGCATGATGACGGTGCGCGGTTTCATTGCACCTCCTCGATCGCCGCTTGGAGCAACTCGATGTTCACCTGGCGCGTCTTGGCGATCGCCGCGGCCGAGAGCGCGTAATGGGCGATGCGGTTGATTTTGCGCAGTACGCCCTGGCTCGCCTGGTGCAGGGCCTCGGTGGCGGCGGGCTCGAAGATGGGTACGTTGCAGCCGGCCAATTGCAGGCGATGCGTGAGGTAGGCCTGCAACTCCTCGCGGGTGAGACCGCCCAGGTGGTAGCGCACGACGATGCGTTGGGGGAGTGATTCGTGCACCGCCATGGCGAGACGCCTGCGCAAGGCGGGTAAGCCCACCAGGATGAGGCACAGGCGCCGCTCGGCGTCCATCGCGTAGTTGGTGAGCAGGCGCAGATCTTCGAGCACGTCGTTGCGTAAATGCTGCGCCTCATCGACCACAAGCACCGGATGGATCTTGGTGTCGGTCAGGCGCGACACCTCGGTGTGGATGGCGCGGTAGGCGCCGGCACGATTGCGCTCAATGGGCAAGCCCGACCTCCCCGGTAATCAGCCCGATGCCGCGTAACTCGATCAGATGCTCAAGGCGGATCTTGGCTTCGCGGGTGGCGCTGGAGGCGAACAGCTCATCGGGCAGCGGTGCGCGATCAAACGGATACTGCGTGAAGCCGAAATGGGCGAGGTACATGATGGGCAGTCCTGGTTAGTCATCGTGGTGGGGCGGTGGCGGTTCATTGAGCGCATCCTGAAGCGCCGGCTTGGCCTCAGGCTGGGCCAGATCGCGTAGCGCCAAGCCGGCCCGCGGGGGTGGTGGTTGCAGAGGCGGTGGAGCTGCGTGCGTGGGTGCTGAGGTAGCACCGCTGATCGTTTGCCCCGGGCGATCGCGCTGCACGAAGCAATTGGCGTACGCATCCACCGGCATGGCAGGGCCACGAAGCGTTGCGCGTGCCAGATCTCGATGCCGCGGCTGGCCGGCACGCCCGGGTCGAAGCGTAGCGTCACGGTCTGACCGACCAGCGCGGCATCGGCTTCGAACAACGCCCCGTTCAGACTGACCGTGCGATCTCGTTGCACGCGCCGTTTAGCCTCGAACAGGAATAGCGCATCCAGATCCAAGTTGCGGTCCGCTAGACGAACCGAATCGGCGCTCATCGCCCAACGATCCAGCGGCGTGTGCTCCTCCAACCCCCGATGCGGGGCGCGGTGATAGTCCCCTTCGACCCAGGCCCACAGCCTGCGATTGAGCGTCTCTAAGCTCTCGGTATCGGCATCGGTGAGACGGCTAAGCAACTGGCTCCGTACCGTGCCGAACCAGCGTTCCATTTTTCCTTTTCCTTGGGGCTGATAAGGCCGGGCGTGAATCAACGCCACGCCTAGCTTGGCGCACACCAGCGCCAGGTGTTGCGAGCGGTAATTGGCGCCATTGTCGAGGTACAGGCGTTGTGGAATGCCGCGACGAAGCAGTGCCTGCTTGAAGATCGGCAAGAACGTTTCGGTATTCTCCGAGAGGGCAAAGGCGCGCAGTAGGGGACCAGGCGCGTGGCATCGCCTAGAAAGGCGACAAGGTAGGTCTTGCGCCGGCCGCGCTGGGGCAGCGCAACGCTGGGTCCGTGCATGACATCGCTCATCCACAGTTGCCCGGCGTGCGCGAAGGCGAATTTGCGCCGATCGTGAGGGTTGGGCTGATCGGGCAGCGGCGCCATCAAGCCTGCGCTGCTGAACAGTCGGTGCACGGTCGAGGGGGCGATCACCAATCCGACCGGCGTCAAGCCGTTCTGGCGACAGGCGCGAATCGCCTGCGGAATCGAGAGCGCCCGGTTGGCTTCCTTCAGGCCCAGCAACACCTCGGCCACCGATTGGGGCAATGCTCGGGTGCCGCCGCGATCGGCACGGGGCTTGGGGATATTAGTGTGATCGACCACAGCGAGCCAGCGACACTGACTCGCCGCCTTGCTCGCCTTGCGGCACGCAGGTTTCGCGCCGTGCCGCTGATGGCGCAGGGTGCGCGCATCGGGTGGAAACAATTCCCCACAGCACAGGCACTTGCGTGATCTCGCGCGCTTCATCGCTCCGCCTCCCCGTTGGGCGGATCATGCAAGGCAACGACCGCGTGTGAACGGCGCTATGGATGCGCCTGGAAGAACACGCAAAACCGCGCGAAGAAGCGTTCTGAGGTAGAGGACTGCAAAGAAAATCAACGAAGAAAATACACGACGTTCATCCCGACCAATTCACACGACTATCGGAACGTCGG
>JBJXGX010000200.1:0-14174 GCA_046160305.1 Burkholderiales bacterium | reverse complement strand
GCGCGAACGGCTCGACGATCATCCAGGTGCCGTCGCTCTTCAAGGTCGTGAGGACATGCGCAGCGGCGCCGGCGGGATCACCCATGTCGTGCAGGCAATCGAACACCGCGACGAAGTCGTAGTTCTTACCGGGGTATTCCTTGGCTTTGGCAACCTGGAATTGCACGCGATCGGCAACGCCTGCACGCGATGCCGCTTCGCGCGCCGCCTTGATCGAGCCCTCGTGATAGTCGAAGGCAGTGAACTTCGAGTTCGGATACGCCTTCGCCATCAGGATCGTCGAGGCGCCGTGACCGCAGCCCACATCGGCGACGTTCGCGCCCGCCTTGAGCTTCGCTTCAACACCGTCCAACGCCGGAATCCATGAGGCGACCAGATTCGCTGCGTATCCTGGGCGGAAGAATTTCTCGCAGCCATGGAACACGCCTTCATGGTGCTCATGCCAACCCATTCCTGCGCCGGTGCGAAACGCTTCAGTGATGCGCGGCACCGCCATCAGCGATCCGAGCGCCAGCTCGAACGCCCCCGGCAGATAAGCGGGGCTATCTTCATTGGCGAGCGCGAACGCCTGCTCTTCGGTGAGGCTGAAGCGGCTCGTTGCTGCGTCGAACGTTACGTAACCGCCCGCGGCCTGCTGACTCAGCCATTCACGCACATAACGCTCGTCGGTCTTGGTTGCGCGCGCCAACTCGGCCGGGCTCATCGGCCCGCCGGCGAGTGCCTTGTAGAGTCCGAGCTTCTCTCCGATGACCACCAGGCCCGCGCCAAACGTTGCGCCAAGGTCGCCCACGAACCGACCGATGAACGCGTTGAGCTTATCCATATCGACAGCCATGATCGTCCTCCATGTTCCGCATCAGCGCTTCGGACAAGACGTCTTGAGAACGCGGCGGAACGAGAGGGAGTGTGTCGAGCGTGGCGATGCTGAGCGAGGGACGCGGGTCCCGATCGGAGTCGGGACGCCGCGTGTTTACCGTGGGTTCGGCGGGACGCAGGTCCCGACGGGTGCAACGTCGTTCAATCCGGTCCGCAGTCCGAGTGATTTGATTGCCGGGACCCAAGTCCCGCCCTCCCGTTCCCCTTTCTGACGATTCCCGGGTATCACCGGGACGCTCGCCTCATGTTGGATGCCGCGCTCGAGCGTCAAATGAACGCCATCGCGGTCACGGTTACAACGCTCGAATGCCCGGGCACCGATCGATCGCCTCACCACGGAGACGACCATGCGAATCGAACTCAACGCCCGCGCTGCCATCGAACTCGACAAGGATGCATTGATGAAGTTGCCGCGCTCGCGTGGCGACACGGTCATCTGTACTCGTGGAATTCTCTGGGTGACCGAAGACAATCGTCCGCACGACATCGTGCTGCAGGTGGGCGAGCGCTATGTAAGCAAAGGTGCTGGCCCGGTCATCGTCAATGCCTTCCAGGCAAGTGCCTTCCGCGTGGCCCCGACCGAATCGGCGACCAGCTGGACCTCGCATATCGCACATCGGATGTCGTCCGCTTTTCGCGCGCGCGCCGTTGCAAAATTCGCCGCGTCCTGACGCCGTGCAGTTGGGAAATCGGGGGACATCCACCCATGCCCCCCAGTGCACCCGCGTTCAATCAACCCGAAAAACCGTCTGCATGATTGCTTCAATCAATCGGCTGCGCTAAACTTCCGCGGTTTTTCGCTCGCCCGGTGGGGTTCCAGTTGCTTCTGACGAGCAAGCCGGTCCGCACCGTTCTTCGGTGGCAGGTGATTGCCACCGTCGTCGTCGCTCTCTGCGCCTGGCCAATTGCCGGTGTTGAAGGCGCGATCTCGGCATTGCTGGGGGGGCTCATCAACGTCGTCGCGGGGTTCGTCTATTTCGCGATCGCGAGCATGGGCCAAATGAAGACTGCCTTCGCCACCGTGCGCAGGATGGTCCGTGCCGAGGCGGGCAAGATCATCGTGATCGTCGTGGTCATGTCGTCGGTCCTCAAAGCCTACGAAGGGGTGGTTTTCGTGCCGTTGTTTATTGCGTTCGCCATTACGGCGTTGCTGCCGGGTGTCGCGCTGCTGGTACCGGACGAGCCCGTGAACAAGACTAACTGACTGTGTTGACCGAACTAATTATCTGAGACCCGTCCCCGCTCCATGGCCGCCCAATCCGACCTCGATCCGACCAGCTACATCTCCCACCACCTGACGCACCTCAAAGTGCCGTTTGCCGGTGGGACGCTCAATCTCGATTCCGTCATCATGGGGATCGTGCTGGGTGTACTCGCGCTCTGGATACTGTACCGCGCAGCGCGCAACGCGACCCCGGGTGTGCCCGGAAAGTTCCAGGCGGCCATCGAGTTGCTGCTCGATTTCGTCGAAGGCCAGATAAAGAGCGTATTCCCCGGTAATCGCGGTTTCGTCGGCCCGCTCTCGCTCACGGTTTTCGTGTGGGTGTTCCTCATGAACGCGATGGACTTCCTGCCGGTCGATGTCGTCGCGCTTGGCACGCACCATATTTCCGATCACGGGTTTCGGATCGTCCCGACCGCGGATATCAACACCACGTTCGCGCTCGCGTTGTCGGTGTTCGGCCTGATGATCTTCTACAACATCAAGGTGAAGGGTCTTGGCGGCTGGGTGCATGAGTTGTTCTGCACACCATTCGGCTCGCACCCATTGCTGTGGCTGTTCAATCTCGCGTTCCAGTTCGTCGAGTACGTGTCGAAGCCGCTGTCACACAGCCTACGGCTTTACGGCAACATGTATGCGGGTGAAATCATCTTTCTGCTCTTGTGGATGTGGGCTGCGACTAGTGTCGTTGGCGCAGTTCTTGGTGGTGTGCTTGCGCTCTTCTGGGCAATCTTCCACATCCTTATTGTCGTCCTGCAGGCCTTCATTTTCATGATGCTCACCGCGGTGTACCTCGCGATGGCGCACGAGCACCACTAACCGTTCACACCACATTCGTTGACTGTCATAAGGGGAAACAAATGGAGAAGCTTCAATTTCTAGCGTTGATCCAGGCCTACACCGGGGTCGGCATTGGGCTCATGATCGGCCTGGGTGCCGCCGGCGCGTGTATCGGCGTGGGCATCATGTGCAGCCGCTTCCTTGAGGGCGCCGCGCGGCAGCCCGAACTGATGCCGCAATTGCAGGCGAAGGTGTTCCTGCTGCTCGGGTTGATCGATGCGTCGTTCATTATCGGCGTGGGTCTCGCGCTCTGGTTCGCCGTCGCCAACCCTCTACTCGCAGTGATCCGCTAAGCATCCGCCGACCGCGCCGTTAGTCGCCATTCAGGTTAGAGCATGGATATCAATCTGACGATCGTGTCCCAGACCATCACCTTCGCGGTGTTCGTCTGGTTTTGCTACAAGTTCATCTGGCCGCCGCTCATGCGTGCGATCGAGGATCGGCAGAAGCAGGTCGCCGAAGGATTGGCCGCAGCCGAGAAGGGCCGCCTCGAACTCACCAACGCCGCCAAGCGGGTCGAGCAGGAAATCGGTGGGGCGCGCGAGCGCGCGCAGTCCATCGTTTCGGATGCCGAGAAGCGCGCGCAGCAGATGATCGAGAAGGCCAAGAACGACGCGAAAGCCGAAGGCGACCGCGAGAAGGCCGCGGCAAAGGCCGAAATCGAGCAGGAAGTTGCCCGCGCCAGAGAATCACTACGCGAGCAGGTCGCATCGCTTGCGGTGGCCGGCGCCGAGAAAATCCTCCGGCGCGAGGTCGATGCGAAGGCGCATGGCGATCTGCTCGGCGATCTGCGCAAGCAACTATGAGGCTCACCCATGGCTGAGCTCGCGACCGTTGCACGGCCCTACGCCGAAGCGATCTTCGAGCTTGCCGACAAGGCTGATAATCTTGCCGGCTGGTCCACCACGCTCGAATCGCTTGCCCGCACCGCCGAGAACTCGGAAGTGAAGGCACTCATCGGCAATCCGAAGGTGAGCCCGCAGCAATTGATCGACGTGATTGCCGCCGCGGTGCGGGGCGGACTGTCGGGCGAATCGAAGAGCTTCGTCCAGGCGATCATCACCAACGGGCGCATTGCGGCGTTGCCGGCGGTCTACACGCTCTACGAAGCGCTCAAGAACGAACGCGAAAGCAAGGTCGAGGCACATATCACGACCGCTTTCGCGATTCCGGAAGCCGAGCTTGCCCAGTTGGTCGCGGATCTCGAGCGCCGCTTCAAGCGCAAGGTTGAGCCCGTCGTAACGATCGATCGCGAATTGATCGGCGGTGCGCGCGTTGTCGTCGGCGACGAGGTGATCGACGGCTCGGTCCGCGGCAAGCTCTCCACGATGGCCAACGCGCTCGCCAGCGCTTAGGATTGCCGTGCAGAAGGCCGCCCGGGAATCCCAAAAGCTGACGGCGGACCTTTTGTACACGTGCGTACATGAGTGCATGATTACACGAGCACATGAACGGTCTTTATTAGATCGAAGAATGCGATGATGAAACGCCGTGCTACGGCCAGAAGTCGCCCGACTCGGCGTTTGCGTCAGCCATCAGGAATTCGTGGATACGCGAATTCCCTAACATTGAGGGTGTCCCCATGCAGCAGCTGAAAGCATCCGAGATCAGCGATCTCATTCGCGCCAAGATCCAGAACCTGGCACTCGCCGCGGACGCTCGTACGCAAGGCACCGTGGTGTCGGTGACCGACGGGATCTGCCGCATTCACGGTCTGTCCGACGTGATGCAGGGCGAGATGATCGAATTTCCCGGCAACACCTTCGGCTTGGCGCTCAATCTGGAGCGCGATTCGGTCGGCGCTGTCGTGCTGGGTGAATACGAGCACATCTCAGAGGGCGATACGGTCAAGTGCACCGGACGGATTCTGGAAGTGCCGGTCGGCCCTGAGTTGCTCGGGCGTGTCGTCAACTCGCTTGGTCAGCCGATCGATGGCAAGGGCCCGATCAACGCGAAGATGACCGACGTTATCGAGAAGGTCGCCCCGGGTGTGATCGCGCGGCAATCGGTGTCGCAACCGGTGCAGACCGGCCTCAAGGCGATTGACGCGATGGTACCGATCGGCCGCGGTCAGCGCGAACTCATCATCGGCGATCGCCAGACCGGCAAGACGGCGGTTGCGATCGACACGATCATCAACCAGAAGGGCAAAGATCTCTTCTGCGTGTATGTAGCGATCGGCCAGAAGGCTTCCACCGTCAATAACGTGGTGCGCAAGCTGGAAGAGCATGGCGCGATGGCCTACACCATCGTCGTTGCGGCCACGGCGTCAGAGTCCGCCGCGCTGCAATTCATCGCGCCTTACTCCGGCTGCACGATGGGCGAATATTTCCGCGATCGCGGACAAGACGCGCTGATCATCTATGACGATCTGACCAAGCAGGCCTGGGCGTATCGTCAGGTGTCGCTGCTGCTGCGTCGTCCGCCGGGTCGCGAAGCGTATCCGGGCGATGTGTTCTATCTCCACTCGCGCCTCCTCGAGCGCGCTGCCCGCGTGAATCCCGCTTACGTCGAGAAATTCACCAAGGGCGCGGTCAAGGGCAAGACCGGCTCGCTCACGGCGCTGCCGATCATCGAGACGCAGGCCGGTGACGTGACCGCGTTCGTGCCGACCAACGTGATCTCGATCACTGATGGCCAGATCTTTCTGGAAACCGATTTGTTCAACGCCGGTATTCGTCCGGCCATCAACGCCGGTATTTCCGTGTCACGGGTGGGCGGCGCCGCGCAAACGAAGCTGATGAAACGCCGCGATACCGGCGGTGGCGTGCGCCTGGCGCTCGCGCAGTATCGCGAGCTTGCCGCGTTCGCGCAGTTTGCGTCCGATCTCGACGAGACGACGCGCCGTCAGCTCGAACGCGGCCGCATGGTCACCGAGCTCATGAAGCAGTTGCAGTACAAACCGCAGGAAGTCTGGGAGATGGGCCTCACGCTCTTCGCGGTGAACAGCGGATTCTTCGACGACATCGACGTGAAGAAAGCGTTGGGTGCCGAGCTGTCGATGCGCGATTACCTCAAGTCGAAATACGCAGCCGTCATCGAAAAGATGGACAAGACCAAAGACCTGTCCGGTGACGATGAGAAGGTTCTCAAGGACGCGATTGCCGACTGGAAGAAGAACGGTACATATTAATTCCTTGGTGAAGAGTGATCGGTGCGGGGACGTAGCCCGGCGCCGTTGCTCGGAGCGAAAGCAAAATGCCAGGCACCAAAGAGATACGTAACAAGATCAAGAGCGTGCAGAACACGCGCAAGATCACCAAGGCGATGGAGATGGTCGCCGCGTCCAAAATGCGCAAGGCGCAGGAACGCATGCGCGCGGCACGTCCCTATGGCGAGAAGATCCGCAACGTTGCCGCGCATATTGCCCACGCCAATCCGGAGTATCGGCACCCGTTTCTGGTGGATCGGGATTCGGTTCCGCGTGTCGGCATCATCGTGATCTCGACCGACAAGGGTCTGTGCGGCGGCCTCAACACCAATATTCAGCGCATGGTGCTGCAGAAGTACAAAGAGTGGGAAGCCCAGGGCGAAAAAATCGAAGCTTGCTGCATCGGCAACAAAGGATTCGGCTTCATGCAGCGCCTCGGCGTCGAAATCATGTCGCACGTGACCCAGCTCGGCGATCGGCCGCAGATGGAACGACTGATCGGTGCGGTGAAGGTCATGCTGAACGGCTACACCGAAGACCGCTTCGATCGCCTGCTGATTTTCTACACCAAGTTCATTAACACGATGAAGCAGGAAGCGGTGATGGAGCAGTTGCTCCCCTTGTCCGGTGAGCGGATTGGTACGCCCGAAGGTTCGTGGGACTACATCTACGAGCCGGATGCCAAAGCGGTACTCGATCAGGTGCTCACGCGCTACATCGAAGCGCTGATTTTCCAGGCGGTATCGGAGAACATGGCCTCCGAGCAGTCGGCGCGCATGGTCGCGATGAAGGCGGCCTCCGATAACGCGGCAACATTGATCGACGAGCTGACCCTGATCTACAACAAGAATCGGCAGGCGTCGATCACGAAAGAATTGGCGGAGATCGTGGGCGGAGCGGCGGCGGTCTAGCGCCTACCGGGTCGACCCTCAGAATTAACCACAGAGGACGCGGAGGACACGGAGGAAAAACGGGGGGGGGGTGATGAGCTTGAAGATTCGTCGACAGCACCCCGATAGTCAGTGGGAATCCGCAATCGGAATATCCTTTGCTTTTCCTCTGTGTCCTCCGCGTCCTCCGTGGTGAATTTTTGAGAGATTTAGAGATTCAAAGTTCGAAAGGAATCAGCGTGACACAAGCAGTAGGAACGATTGTCCAGACGATTGGTGCGGTGGTCGACATCGAGTTTCCGCGCGAATCGATGCCCCACGTCTACGATGCGCTCATTCTCGAAGAGAGCCCGGGCGAGAAGTCATTCGTCGAGAGAGGGCTCACGTTCGAAGTCGAACAGCAGCTCGGCGACGGGGTCGTGCGCTGCATTGCGCTCGGCTCATCCGATGGTCTGCGCCGCGGCATGAAGGTACGAAGCACCGGCGCGGGCATCTCCGTGCCGGTCGGTACCGCGACACTCGGCCGCATCATGGATGTTCTCGGTCGCCCGATCGACGACGCGGGCCCGATCAAGACCGACGTGCGGCGCGCCATTCACCAATCGGCGCCCAAGTTCGACGAGCTCTCCCCATCGGTTGAGCTGCTGCCGACCGGGATCAAGGTGATCGACCTGATCTGCCCGTTCGCCAAGGGCGGCAAGATCGGCTTGTTCGGCGGTGCCGGTGTCGGCAAGACCGTGAACATGATGGAGCTCATCAACAACATCGCCAAGAGCTACGGCGGCTATTCGGTGTTCGCGGGCGTGGGTGAGCGGACGCGCGAGGGCAACGACTTCTATCACGAGATGGAAGAATCGAAGGTGCTCGACAAGGTCGCGATGGTGTTCGGACAGATGAACGAGCCGCCCGGCAACCGTCTGCGTGTGGCGCTGACCGGCCTCACGATGGCCGAAAGCTTCCGCGACGAAGGCCGCGACATTCTGCTGTTCATCGACAACATCTACCGTTTCACGCTGGCGGGTACCGAAGTGTCGGCGCTGCTTGGCCGGATGCCATCGGCGGTGGGTTATCAGCCGACGCTTGCCGAAGAAATGGGTCGTCTGCAAGAGCGCATCACCTCCACCAAGGTCGGGTCGATCACCTCGATCCAGGCGGTGTATGTGCCGGCGGACGATTTGACCGATCCGTCGCCTGCCACCACCTTCGGCCACCTGGATGCGACCGTCGTGTTGTCGCGCGACATTGCCTCACTCGGGATCTACCCCGCGGTCGATCCGCTCGATTCCACGTCGCGACAGCTCGATCCGCATGTCATCGGCGAAGACCACTACAACACCACGCGTGCCGTGCAAGCGACGTTGCAGCGCTACAAGGAATTGCGCGACATCATCGCAATTCTTGGCATGGACGAGTTGTCGCCCGAGGACAAGCTTGCGGTGTCGCGTGCACGGAAGATCCAGCGGTTCCTCTCGCAGCCCTTCAACGTGGCGGAGGTGTTCACCGGATCGCCCGGCAAGATCGTTCCGCTCAAGGACACCATTCGCGGCTTCAAGATGATCGTCGCCGGCGAATGCGATGCGTTGCCCGAACAGGCCTTCTATATGGTCGGCACGATCGAAGAGGCGTTCGAGAAAGCGAAGACCATTCAGTAATCCGCGATAGCGAGAAACCCATGGCAGCCACGATGCACGTTGACGTTGTTAGCGCCGAAGAGCAGATTTTCTCCGGCGAGGCGGAATTCGTCGTGCTGCCGGGGGAAGCCGGTGAGCTTGGAATTTATCCGCGCCACACGCCGCTCATCACTCGGATCAAGCCGGGTGCGGTAAGGATTCAAAAGCCGGGCGGCGAGGAAGAGATGATATTCGTGGCCGGTGGTGTACTTGAAGTGCAGCCCAAAGTTGTCACGGTGCTTGCCGATACAGCGATCCGTGGTCACGATCTCGACGAGGCAAAGGCGAATGACGCGCTGAAGCGCGCGCAGGAAGCCCGTGACAAGGCGCAGGACAAGGAAGAGATCGCCACGGTGGAGGCCGAGCTCGCGACGTTGGCTGCCCAGATCGCGGCAATCCGAAAGCTGCGCCAGAAGAAGTAGACGGCATTGCAGGAATCAGGGCGGCGGCCACGCCGCCTTGCACCCTTCGCGCGTGTCTATGCGACGCGCGGTGGGGAATCAAGTTGCTCGCGATGAAGCCTCCAATCTCCCGCGCATATTGCATACATCGATCCGATTGCATTCATCGATCCCATTGACGTCGCGATCAAACGTTGATCCGGAAAACGCGAACGGCGCGCGATTACTCCGCAAGAACGCGTCTCGTCAAGTGAAGAAATGATTGAATCAACCGTTGCGCGCCGCATGATCGCGCGCCGATCAACATTCAATCACGCCGATCTTCCCCGCGCCAATGCTTGTATTCCAGGCGATTTGATCGACTGTATCCACAGTTTTTGTGGATAACTCCATTCGCCGACTTCGACCAAGAATTGAGAACCCTGCGGCGCCCTATAGGCCATATTCCTACAGCGAGATTCTCTTGACGAATCCGCTTCTTCGACGATCGAGCGCGCGCAATGAAGGACGCCGCGTACGTCTCGCTCCCGCAAGGCGATACAGCGAGCGGATGCGCAAAGCCTTGGTCGACGCCTTGAATAGACCTAGCTCTCAGCCTTCAGGTGCGCATCGCGTCGATTGAATAGCGCATCATCGGCGTAGCCCATCGCATCGGGACGCGCGCGTCCGAGCATCACCTGAAAATAAACGGGCTCAAGACTGCGATTGTCGTAACCGTGAATGACACCAGGCGGGCAGGCGATGCACTCCCAGGGGCCCAACCGCGTCTCGACACGCCGGCCCGATTCGTCCTCGACGAACACATCAAGAAATCCCTGCAGGACGAAGAAAATCTCTTCGACCTCATGGGTATGCGCGGCATTACCCTGACCGGGTTCGACGTACATGATCGATAACGTGAAGTTGCGGGCGGGAATCGCGTTGGGATCGCCATGCTTGCCCGAGCCACCGGCCCCGATGAACCGATGCTGCGCGCGTTTGTAGCCCTCGATCTTCGCGTCCTCGAACGCGGCCCAGTCGGGCTTGCGATCGCGAAAGCGCGCGACATAGCGCGCCATGATCTCGTCGAGCGATGCATCGGCTAGTTCGGGGGCGCGTGGGTGTCGGGCGATGCTCATGAATGGTCTCCTGCGACAAATCCGAATTCCTCAATTGAACCACCAAGGCGCGTCGGCACCAAGCGGAATCGCGCACGCTGCATTTGCGCGTCCGGGTGGCCGATCGCGCCGATTGACTTTCAGGGTGCACTCATCAAGACTCGCCCGCATACCACCGTTCCAGGATCGCCTGCATGCGCCGCTTTCTCCCCGTCGCCCTAGTGAGTGCGTTTGTTTCGTCGATGCCCGCCTCACTACTGGCCCAGGCGTGGCCCGCCAAGCCCGTCAAGATCATCGTCACCTTCACCACCGGTGGCGCCGCCGACCTGACCGCGCGCATTCTCGGTGAAAAGCTTGCCGATACATGGAAGCAGCAAGTCGTGGTCGAAAATCGGGGCGGTGGCAATGGCTCGGTGGGTGTCGAAGCAGTGCAACGTTCGCCTGCCGATGGCTATACGTATCTCTTGCTCGCCAACACGCACGTCATCAATGTTGCGCTGTACCCGAAGCTTTCTTTCGATCTGTTTCAGGATTTCGCGCCGGTGCTGATGACGACCGCGGCGCCCTTGATGATGGCCGTGAATCCGCGCGTCAAGGCCACCAACATCGCCGAGATCACCAATGATCTGCGCGCACGCCCCGGCAAGGTCGACATTGCCACCTGCGGCGTAGCGACCGCACACCACTTCGCCATGGAGATCTACAAGCATGCGACCGGCACCTTTGCCGTGCACATCCCGCATCGAGGCTGCTCGCCCGCGGTCGTCGACACGGTGAGTGGGGTGGTCGACGTCGTGATGGTGTCGTTGCCGGCGGGACTGCCGTTCGTGAAGCAAGGCAAGCTCCGCGCGATCGGCATCACCTCGAAAGAGCGATCGCCCAGCGCGCCCGATATTCCGACGTTTCGCGAATCCGGCATGAAAGAGCTCGCGCAGTTCGAGGTGGAGAATTACTACGGGCTGATGGCTCCGGCCGGAACGTCGATCGAAATTCTCCGGAAGGTGGAAGCAGACGTGCGAAGCGCCCTCAGCGCCGCGGATGTGAAGACACGTCTATCGGGCGCGGGCCTTGATCCCTATGTTCTTGGCCCAACCCAAATGACGGCGCAGTTGCGATCCGATATCGAGAAATTCAAAGAGGCGATCAAGGTCGCCAATATCAAGCCCGAATAGGAGTCCTGCGAAGTGCCTGGAAATCTGAGCCTTTCCCTCACCGTCTGCGACTACGACCGCACCCGCGCGTTATTCGACGGCCGGGTCGCGATCGAAGGGTGCGACGTGACCGCCGTTCCGCTCGAACCGGAGGAAGCGTTTCACCGCGCGTTCCGGTTCGCCGAATTCGATGTGTCGGAGCTCTCGATGAGCAGTCATACGCTCATGACCTCACGTGGCCAGAATACGTATGTGGGAATCCCTGCATTCGTTTCGCGCCTGTTCCGCCACTCGGGCATTTACGTTCGCTCCGATCGCATCACCAGACCGGAAGACCTGCGCGGTAAGCGCATCGGCGTGCCCGAATACCAGATGACCGCCAATGTGTGGATTCGCGGCGCACTCGAAGACGACTATGGTGTGAAGCCGACGGACATTCACTGGCGGCAAGGCGGGCTCGAAGAACCGGGGCGCGGGGAACGAACACCGATCAAATTGCCGGCGGATGTGGATTTTCAGCCGGTACCGCACACCCAGACGCTCAACGCCTTGCTCGAAGCCGGCGAGATCGATGGCCTGATCAGTGCACGCGCCCCGAGCTGCTTTCTGCGCGGCGCGGCCAATGTCGGCAGACTGTTCCCCGACTATCGCCGCACCGAAGAAGACTACTTCCGGCGGACTAAAATATTCCCGATCATGCATATCGTCGGCATCCGAAAGGAATTGGTTTCCGCCCATCCATGGCTCGCGGCAAGTGTCATGAAGGCGTTCATCAAGGCGAAGGCACTTGCGATGGCTGAGCTTGGCCAGATCGGGCATCTGTTCGTAAGCCTGCCCTGGAGCGTTTCAGAGTACCAATCGGCGCGCGCGTTGATGGGTGATGATTTCTGGAGTTACGGGTTCGAGGCGAACAAGCAAGTACTCGAGACCTTCACGCGTTACCACCACGCGCAAGGACTGTCGGCACGCAAGGTGGCGCCGGAAGAATTGTTCGCGGCGTCGTCTTTGGATCTATCGAAAATCTAGGGGTAACCGCATTTCACCGCAGCGGGCACAGGGGACGCAGAGGAAAGGCCAAGCGAAGCAATGACTGGATGTAAGCGGCATGTCCTTTTGCCCTAATTGGACTACTCCTCAACCTCGGAACAGACCTCGATTTTCAGCTTCGCCTTCCTCTTTGTCCCCTGCGTCCTCTTGGGTGAATCCTTTGCCTGACGCGAACCAATGACCACCAAAGAACCCCGCTACATCGGCACCCGCACGCGTCGCATCGAAGACCCGGCGCTGCTCCGTGGCGAGGGCCGCTTCGTCGACGACATTCGATTGCCGGGAATGCTCCACGCTGCTTTCGTGCGCAGTCCGCATGCTCATGCGCGCATTCGCGGGATCGATTCCATCGCCGCCAAGTCCGTGCCGGGCGTTCACGCGGTCCTCGCCGCGAATGAGTTATCCGCGGTGCTCGCCTCACCGCGCATGCCACTTGGCTTTCCGACCAAGTCCCTGCCACCTGATATCACGCCATTCGTTCTTGCGCCGACCGAAGCGTGCTTTGTCGGCGAGGCGGTAGCGATGGTGCTCGCCCGATCGCGCTACGCGGCCGAGGATGGCGCCGCCGCGGTCGCGGTCGATTATGAGCCGTTACCCGCGATCGCCGATTGCCGCGATGTGCTCCTTCCCGACGCACCGAAAGTGCGAAGCGATGCGATCGACAACATCCTCACGCGGTTTTCAATCGCGTACGGCACCTGCGCATCCGCGTTCGCGAATGCCGCCCATGTGATTCGCGAGTCCTATTGGCAGCATCGTGGGGGCGCGCATCCGTTGGAAGGCCGTGGCGTCGTGGCGCAGTTCGATCCGTCGACTGAAACGCTCAACGTGTGGTCCTCGACGCAGATGTCGCATGAGTTGATGTTCACCTTGGCTGATGTGCTCAATCTGCCGGAGAGCCGAGTACGCGTGATCGCGCCCGATGTGGGCGGCGGGTTCGGCGCCAAGTTTCTCATCTACCCCGAAGAAATCGCTGTCCCCGCCGCGTCGCGCATCTTGGGGCTTCCGATTAAATGGACTGAAGATCGCGCCGAGCATTTCGTCGCGTCGATCCAGGAGCGCGACCAATACTGGGATATGGAGATCGCCCTCGATCGCGACGCGCGCATCATCGGCGTGCGCGGGCGGCTCATCCATGATCAGGGTGCCTACACCCCACAGGGCATCAACTGCCCCTACAACGCCGCGACGTCGGTGACCGGCCCGTATGCCGTGCCCAATTATGATCTGGATGTGATCGTTGCCCAGACGAACAAGGTCTATACGATTCCGGTGCGCGGCGCGGGCTATCCGGAAGCGGCGTTCGTGATGGAGCGATTGCTCGATCGAGCGGCGGGCGAGTTGGGGATCGATCGCGCCGAGATTCGATTGCGCAATCTCATCCCCACCGACAAGCTTCCGTACGAGAAACCGCTCAAGACGCGCGCCGGTAAAGCAATCATCCTCGATAGCGGTGACTATGCGGCCTGCCAGCGCGAAGTCCTCGGGGCGATCGACTACGCAGGTTTTCGGGCGCGCCAAACCGTTGCGCGAAGCGATGGCCGATACATTGGCATCGGTTTTGCGCACGCGGTGAAGGGCACCGGCCGCGGTCCGTTCGAATCGGCGATCGTGAAGGTGACCCCGACCGGACGGATCTCCATTTCCACCGGTGCGTTAGCGATGGGTCAGGGCATCAAGACCGCGCTTGCCCAAGTGTGTGCCGAGCTTCTCGGTGTGCGACCCGAGCAGATCGACGTGATCGCAGGCGATACGGCGCACATCTCGCTGGGGGTCGGTGGCTTCGCGAGCCGCCAGATGGTGGTGGCCGGCAGCGCGGTGCATCTTGC
>JBJXGX010000199.1:0-97595 GCA_046160305.1 Burkholderiales bacterium | reverse complement strand
TTCGATTTGTCCACGCAGGTGACGCGGCCCTTCTTCGGATCGCGCACCCGACGCCGCGCCGCCAGCCGAAACGCGTAGTCGAACAGGCGCTCGCATGCCGGCCTGGAAATTTTGCAGGTGTCGTAGGCCTCTTCGTCGCCCCGAATGTCGGGCTTGCCGCGCGAGAAGAAGAATCCTTCGGTCTGCTCGCGCAGGATAACGAAATCGATGTCCTTCGCGCGCGGATCCGCGAGCACGGTCGGCAGCCCGGGAATCGTGCGGATCGGGCGCACGCCCGCATAGAGATCGAGGTGCTCGCGCAGATCGAGCTGCGGCGCGATCTCGCGGCCGTCGGGGCGGCGTACATCGGGCAGCCCCATCGATCCGAAGAGGATCGCGTCGGCTTTTTCGGCGGCCTTCATGGTGACATCGCTGATGTCGACGCCGGTGGCGCGGTAGTGCTCGGCACCCGCCGCGTGCTGATCGAATCCGAGATGGAATCCACCGATGCGGCGCTCGAGTGCATGCAGTGCCGCAAGACATGTGTGCATGACCTCGACACCGATGCCATCGCCCGGAAGAACGAGAATCTGAAATGATGATTGCGCCATGCCGGGGGCCCTGCCGATCGAGGAATTGGAGAGTGCCGAGCGTAGCAGATCCGCCGAAGAGTCCATGTAAAGCAAGCACTTGGCACACCCGGCCAGGGGCGCTAACCACCAATTTCCCGCGGCGTCAAGACGCTTGACGATCGGTGCATGACTTTCAGTTTTGAGTGGATTCCAAGCAAACAGCCTGTTTATAATCAACCGCTTCCGCGTATGGGCTATCGGACAGCGAACGCCTACGCATTGCGAAAAAATGGGGGAGTGGTGTCGGGACGTCTCGCGGGCAAAGTCGCCTTCATTACGGCAGCGGGCCAAGGGATGGGCCGCGCGGCCGCGATCGCTTTCGCGCGCGAGGGCGCGCAGGTTTGGGCGAGCGATCTGAAGCCCGCGCTGCTTGCCTCGCTCGATGGCATCGCCGGCATTCGCACCCAGCCGCTCGATGTCACGAACAGTGTCGATGTCGAGCGCGCCGCGAAAATTGTGGGGGGCATCGATGTCTTGTTCAACTGCGCCGGATTTGTCCATCACGGATCGATTCTCGAATGCTCGGAACAAGACTGGGATTTCAGTTTTGACCTGAACGTGAAGTCGATGTACCGGGTGACTCGCGCTTTTCTGCCCGGCATGCTGGCGAAAAAAGCGGGGTCGATCATCAACATGGCGTCGGTCGCCTCCACCTTGCGGGGAGTGCCGAACCGGCTTGCCTACGGAACAACCAAGGCCGCGGTCATCGGATTCACGAAATCGATCGCGGCTGACTACGTGCGCTACGGGATTCGCTGCAATGCCATTGCGCCGGGCACGATCGATACCCCATCGCTGCACGGCCGTATCAATGCTTTTGCGGATCCGGAGCAGGCGAGAAAAGACTTCATCGCACGCCAACCGATGCAGCGCCTTGGCACGGTGGATGACATGACGCCGCTTTTCATCTACCTTGCCGCCGATGAAAGCGCATTTGCAACCGGAAGTGTTTTTACGGTGGATGGCGGTATGACGATCTGAACGAAACACATTCGCGATCGCTGCAGTTCTCGACCCGACGCCGAGGCTCCAGGCGGCGGCCAAGGATTAGGGGAGCACGAAGGCCAACCCCTTCGATTTGTCATCGATACTTTGAGGAATACCAATGAAACTTTGTCGCTTCGGCAAGAACGGATACGAAAAGCCGGGAATTATCGATTCCCAAGGGACGCTTCGCGATCTCTCCGGCGTGATATCGAACATCGATCAGGAAACGATCTCGCCGAAGGGGCTCGCCAAGTTGCGGAAAATCCGCCCCGAGTCGCTTCCCCTGGTGAAGACCGAACCTCGGTTCGGGGTGCCGTACACCGGCATCAGCAAATTTATCGCGATCGGTCTCAACTACAAGCTGCACGCCGAAGAAGCCGGTCAGCCGGTGCCACCCGAGCCGATCATTTTCAGCAAGTTCACGACCTGCATCAGCGGACCGAACGACGACATCATCACCCCGCGCAATTCCACCAAGCTCGACTACGAAGTGGAGCTTGGCATCATCATCGGCACCAAGGCCCAATATGTGCCCGAGGACAAAGCGCTCGACTACGTCGCCGGCTATTGCGTGGTGAACGACGTGTCGGAGCGCGCGTTCCAGTTGCAGTCAAGCCAGTGGGATAAAGGCAAAAGCTTCGACAGCTCGGGCCCGATCGGCCCATGGCTCGTCACGACCGATGAAATCCGCGATCCGCAGGGCCTGGAAATCTGGCTCGATGTCAACGGCGAGCGCCGCCAGAACAGCACGACCCGCGACATGATTTTCTCGTGTGCGAATCTCGTGGCCTATTGCAGCAACTACATGACCCTTTTGCCGGGCGACATCATCACGACCGGCACACCGTCAGGCGTGGCGCTTGGCATCAAGGATCGCGACGCGTTCCTGAAGCCGGGCGACATCGTGACCTTAGGTATCGACGGTCTTTCCGAGCAACGCCAGCGGGTGGTGCCCTTCCCCGGCAAGTAACCCGCGGGTCGTTACAAAAAGCCGCCGGAAGGCGGCTTTTTTATTCGTGGCGGGTGAAGCCGATCGACGTACACGAAAAGTGAACCCTTCGGCTTCAGGTTGCGACTCATGGCTGACGTCGTCCATTTCGCAAAGCCGTCCGTACATGGCGCACGGCAGGAGAACCCGATGAACAGCTTCGCTTCCGGTGCATCCGCATCGCGCCGCACCAAGCCGCAGCGCCCGCCGGGTGCACTCGATCGTGCCGGGCTTCGTCGCGAATCCGCCCCGCACGACGGAACAGCCGGCTCGAGCGCGGGAAACCAATCGCAGGGCTTCCGCCCCGGCTTCATCGACACCGATACCGGCATCATCTACAACGCGCTCTTCGCCGACGGCCGCCCCGCACCGTGCCATCTACTGGATGGTCTTCCGGAAACCGTCGTGGTATCCCGTGATCAACGCGGGCGGGTGCACGCTGTGAAAGCGACGATCGTCCCCGGATTCATTCGGCAAGGCGAGTTTTTCACGCGAGCCGAGGCGGCCGCCGCTGCCGGATGATGCGCTAGCGAGCCTGCTGGAGGATTCGCCAGATCGTCTCGGTTCGAATCGGCATATCGAGATGGCTTACACCGTAGTCGGCAAGCGCGTTGACGATCGCCGATACGACCGCAGGCGGCGCGCTCACCGCGCCCGCTTCGCCAGCCCCCTTGGCGCCGATGATATTCGTGGGACTGGGCGTCGATTCGTCGGTCGATGTCTCGATCTGCGGCATATCGTCGGCACGCGGCATGCAGTAATCGAGGTAGGAACCGGTCACCAGTTGACCACTGCGGTCGTACACGACCTGCTCGTGCAAGGCCTGACCCACCCCTTGAACGACGCCGCCGTGAACCTGCCCGGCCACGATCATCGGATTGATAACGGTGCCGACATCGTTGAGCGCCATGAA
Organism: Burkholderiales bacterium; assembly: GCA_046160305.1. Lineage (GTDB taxonomy): Bacteria > Pseudomonadota > Gammaproteobacteria > Burkholderiales > SG8-39 > SHXR01. The sequence continues at coordinate 94,096 of JBJXGX010000199.1, read as the reverse complement.
TCGGGAAATTGAAATCTCACCGGTTTCCCGGTCGATCTCGACTTCGCATACGTTGATGCCGTTCGGATAGCTCATGCCCCCGGCGGTCGATGTGGCCGACACGTGAATACGCGCATCGGTCTGCTTTCTTGCAAGCTCGAACAAGCCGATGCCGCGGTCGGTACCGGTAATCGCGAACCGACCATCCGCGAAGGAGATATCGGCGGCCGCGGATTCGAGCGCGTCGGCGGCGAGGTCGCGGCCCCGCTTGATGATTTCATCGCCACCGGTCAATACGGCCTGGCCGCCGACGAAAGACGAGCGTGATCCGATCGAACCGCTGCCGGCCTTGACGATATCGGTGTCGCCTTGGATGACATCGATGCTATCGAAAGGCACGCCGAGCTTTTCGGCAAGCAATTGGCAATAACTGGTATCGAGGCCCTGCCCCATCGCCTGGGTTCCGGCGATCAAGGTGACTTTACCATCGCCCGAAACCGTCACCTGCACATGCTCCACCGGATCGAATGCGCCGGTGATCTCGACATAGGTCGAGAACCCGCGTCCGGCGAGCTTGCCGCGTTGCGCGGCCTTGGCCTTGCGCGACGCAAACCCGGCCCAATCCGCTTCGCGAAGACCGCGCGCCATGATCGCCGCGTAGTCGCCGCTGTCATAGATCGCCCCGAGCAGCGTGGTATAGGGCAATGCCGCGCTCGGAATCATGTTGCGGCGCCGGATTTCCGCGGGATCGATGCGCGTTTGCGCGGCGGCAAGATCCATGAGCCGTTCCATCATGAACACCGACTCCGGACGGCCAGCGCCCCGATAGGCATCGACCACCGACGTGTTCGTGAGTACGCAGAGAATTTCCAGATGCATCAATTTGATGTCGTAGACGTTGGTGATCACCTGACCCGCGGCGATGGTCGGCACCAGCGGTCCGACATAGGCGAGGTAGGCGCCCATATCGGCTAGGTTGCGAATCTTGAGCGCGACGATCCGGCCGGACGCATCCAGGCCCATTTCGGCGTGCGTGACGTGCGCGCGTCCATGCGTATCGGCAAGGAACGCCTCCGAACGGGACGCGACCCACTTCACCGGTCGACCGAGTTTTCCGGCGGCAAAACACACCGCGACATACTCGGGATACGGACCGACCTTCATGCCAAAGCCACCGCCGATGTCATCGACGATGACGCGAACGTTGTCGGGCGGCACCTGGAGAATCGCTGCCGCGAGCGCCATCTTGAAGCCCTGGCTCGCCTGGCTTGCGACATGGACGGTGTAGCGCTTCGTGGCACTATCGAATTCGCATAGCACCGCACGCGGTTCCATCGTGTTCGGCGCGAGTCGGTTGTTGACGAGATCGAGCTTCACGATGTGCGCCGCGCCGGCCATTGCCGAATTGACCGCCGCCGCATCGCCAACCGCGAAGACGCCAGCCACATTCCCTTTCGCCCCCGGCCAGAGTTGATGCGCGCCGGGTTTCACTGCCTCCGCGGGCCCGATCACCGCGGGCAACGTTTCGTACCGTACCTCGATCCGCTCGGCCGCATCCACCGCCTGGGCATGGGACTGCGCGATCACCAAGGCCACGGCATCACCGACATAGCGGACTGCGTCGGCCGCCAGGGCGTGGCGCGGCGGTCCGGACACGATGCCGCCATCGGTGGTTTTCACGGGAATATCGGTAAGCACCGGAATCGGGTTGATGCCGGCCGCGGCCATGTCGGCATGGGTATAGACCGCGACGACACCGGGTGCCGCCCGCGCCGCATCAACGTTGATCGACAGGATGCGCGCGTGCGCATGGGGCGACCGGACGAAGTGCGCGTGGAGCTGTCGGTCGACATTGATGTCGTCGGTGTACCGGCCGGCGCCCGTCAGGAAGCGCTGATCTTCCTTGCGGCGAACGGCCTGGCCAACGCCGAACTTCGTGGTCGATGTGGTGGTCATGATCAGTTTCCTCGCTCTTGGTCGTCGAACGTCGTGGTCGTCGAACCGCAAGTATCGCAGGGTTGCAGGATTCGCCGCATCGCTTGGCGTCATTCGCGCCGTCGATTCGCGATGATGCCGTATCGGGTCGCAATAGGCTACGATCGGGCGCAACGCCGACGACCGATCGGCACTTCGCCTAGATAGGGACGAGCAATCTTGAAGACTTGGTATTTCACCGAAGACGCCTACCCATTTCTGCCCGACGCCGATTCATACGAATCGATCCGCGTGAACCTGCCGAATCGCAACTACGAGCCCACACGCGGCGCCGACCTTTATCACATGTATCTCGACCTTTGGCTGCAAGCCGAGGCGAACGGCCTTGAGATCATGCTCAACGAACATCATCAAACCGCGACTTGCGTGATTCCTGCCGCGCCACTGATGATGTCGATCCTCGCGCGACAAAGTAAGACCGCGCGCCTGTTGATCCTGGGAAACCCGCTCGCCAATCGCAATCAGCCGGTGCGCGTCGCCGAAGAGATGGCAATGGTCGATGTGATTTCACGCGGGCGTCTCGAGTGCGGGTTCGTTCGCGGCGTGCCGTATGAAAGTGCGGCGGCGAACATCGTCGCGTTCCGCGGCAGTGAGCGCATGTGGGAATCGCACGACTTGATCCTGAAAGCGTGGACAACCCATGATGGGCCGTTCAATTTCGAGGGCCGTTTCCATCATCATCGGCAAGTCAATATCTGGCCGCGCCCATATCAGCAACCGCATCCCCCGGTATGGGTCACGCTTGGCAGCGGCCCAAGCGGCGTGCCGGTGGCGAAGCACAAGTACGTTGGCGCGGTTTTTCTGGCGGGCTATCAAGGCGTGCGGCGCATCTTCGACGGCTACCGTGCCGGTTACCTGGCCGCGCACGGCACGCCCGCACCGCTCGACCGGCTTGCATACTGTGCGCTCGTCTATGTCGGTGAGAATCGAAAAGCGGCGCGCGAAGGGGCTGACAAGGTGCTGTGGTATCTGCGCTCGAACAAGGTGCCTGCCCATTACTCGAACCCGCCTGGTTACCATCCGCCAGAGATCGCGGCCCAGTTTCTGGCCGGTACCGGCGGGCGCGATCCGAACAAACAAACGCTCGATGATCAGATGGCGCGCGGCAACGTCTTTGCCGGTACGCCCGATCAGGTGTACGAGCAGATCAAATCATTCTGGGAATACAGCGGCGGATTCGGCCATCTTCTTATGATGGGACAAGCGGGATTCCTCTCATTCGACGATGCGGTGAAATCGATGAAGCTGTACGCAAGCGAGGTCTATCCGCGCCTGAAGGCACTGACCGCAACGTATGACGAAGGCCGAATGCAGGAACTTCGGGCGGCGATCCCGGACAAGCCGCTCACGTCGCTCGGGCAGTTCGGCCTGGAGTTCGTGCGGTAGGAGGCAAGATCACCAAGGTTCCAATCCGCACGGACTGAGCGTTCACACGTCACGCTCACTGCGCCGGTTTCGCTCCGGATTCGCGAATCACCTTCGCCCACTTGGCGACATCTTGCTTGAGAAACGCGGCGTATTCCAGAGGCGTGCTGGCAATCGGCTCATTCGCTTGATCGCGATAGAAGGCCTGCACGGCGGGGCGCGCGAGGATCTTTGCTATTTCCACTTGCAGACGACTGACCGCGCCAGCCGGTGTGCCAGCGGGAGCGAGAAAGCCGATCCAGCCATCCCCTTCGTATCCTGGGAGGCCGGCTTCGGCCATGGTGGGCACATCGGGGGCCGCATGCGAACGGTTGGCACCTGCGACTGCGATCACGCGTACTTTGCCCGCCTTGATGTGCGGCAGCATCGAGGTGAGACCGTCCATCAAGACTTGTATCTGTCCGCTCAAGAGATCGATGCGTGACGTTGCGCTCGCCTTATAGGGCACATAGAGAATATCCACGCCCGCCATCGACTTGAACAGCTCCATCGGTAGCTGATAGAGCGGCCCGGCCGAACCATACGCAAGCTTGCCCGGATTCGCCTTGGCATGCGCGATGAGTGTCTGCAAGGAATCGGCGGCGACCGATGGATGCGTCACCAGCACCAGCGCGAACGTGCAGAGTTGCGTGATCGGGACGAAATCACGAAACAGATCGACGCGCATATCGGAGCGCAGCGTGTGGTTGATGGTCGTGCTGTTGGTGATCATGAGGATCGTGTGACCGTCCGCCGGCGCTCGCGCGGCCGCTTCAGTGCCGACCAACGTCTGCCCGCCCACGATGTTCTCCACGTAGACAGGCTGCCCGAGCGATTCGCCAAGCATCTGCGCAAGCGGTCGCGCAAGAACGTCGCCACCACCGGTGAACGGCAAGATCATCCGAATGGGTTTGGTGGGATAGCTTTGCGCAGCGACCGAAGAGGCGAAGATCATGATCCATAGCAGACCAATCACTCGAATCGAACGGCATAGTTGATTCATGATTTTTTCTTGGTGATCGACGGTGCCGAAATTGTGCCCGCTTGACTGACCGTGTGCTTAAAGCGATTCGGCCCGTGCCTCACATCTGCGGTATCAGCCCGGGGCCGATAACAATTGATCGAAGTGACTCAGCACTGACTTTGTCTGGCGAGGCGTGCGCACCTCGGCGTCAATGTGTGGCACCGCACCATTGACTGCGTGGCCGAACACAGCACCTGTTCCGGCGCATCAATCGCGAACTCACCACGCGATGCGCACGATTGACCGGACGGCGTGATCGCCATCAGCAATGGAAATTCCATTCAGCCCTGTCGCCGCACCGCGCTCGGCGAGCGTCGGTCCTGCATACCGCGTGGACGGCTATACCAAGTCAATCCAAGGACCAATTCCGATCGGGCGGCGTGAAACCATGCAGAGGGGATCGGTGCTCCCGCTCGGATGTGCATTCGTTCCGAAATACGCATGGAACATTCGTGAATTTCTGTGTCAGTAATTCCTGGATCCCCCCTGCGATTCAACTTAGGATCTCGCGATCGAATCACAAATGAGATTTGGCCAAGGGGAGAGCGTCATGCTTAGCTTGAAACACATCTACCGACCGCTGGCGCTTGCCATCGGACTTATGTTCTTGAACCCGAGTCCAGCCGCCGCCGCCCGGGTACTCTTGATGGTTGACGCGGCAGGCGATGAGGTCACGACCTTGCATTCGGCGCTTGCCCGTGCGGGGCACAGCGTCACGGTGGTCGATCCCGAATACAGTTACACGCTGGCGCCAGCTCTCTCGAATTTTGACGTAGTCGTACACATGAACGGTGCGACGCACGACGAAGCCATGTCCGTTCCTGCACAGGAAGCCCTGGTGCAGTTCGTGCGAGGCGGCGGCGGTTTCGTCGGTTCCCAATGGCTGGGTTTCGAGGAAAAGTCGACCAAGACACAGGTCAATATGTCTGACCTGGTATTGATGGGTTACGGCGCGCCACCGATCGTGGGCTGCCAGGGCTGCACCTTGGCGGTCGTTCCTGGTCAGGAAGGCCATCCCATGTTGAAAGGAATCCCCTCATCTTCCGTCGTTGACGGTGGCTTCTGGGATGGCTCGAAGAAAAACTTCGTAGTCAATCCGCCAACCGTACTGATGAAGATCAACAAGAGCGACGCGGTGCTCGTTCGCCAAGTGGATCAGGGCCGCGTCGTCAATTTCACTGCCGGCATCAATTTCGAACCCGACTCGTACGGTCTCGTGCTGCCAAACAACCCGCGGTTGACCCAACTGTATGTCAATGCGGTCTCGTGGGTCTCCGCGAGCACCAACTCGGCCCCGACTGCCAACATCGCGCCGGTGAATCTTTTGCACGTCGGCAAGAACGTCACCCTTGATGGCAGCGCCAGCATCGATCCGGACGGCAATGCGATGACATATCGCTGGACCCTTACTCGGCCGGCCGGCAGCAATGCCGTACTCAGCGATCCATCCGCGGTCATGCTCACGTTCATCGCCGACAAACTCGGTGACTACAGCGCGCAACTGATCGTGAACGACGGAACGGTGGACAGCGCCCCTGTGACGGCATTGATCAGCCCGACGAATGGAACACCATCAGCGGATGCCGGACCCGAGCAGTTGCTGGTAATGACCGGCTCTACTGTGCAACTGAATGGTAGTAATAGCTCCGATCCTGACGGCGACCCGCTCACCTATTCTTGGACGCTGGTCCGCCCGCAGGGCAGCACTGCGCAATTGGTCGGGCCCGATTCTGCGACGCCGAACTTCAGGGCGGACGTGAACGGTACCTACATCGCCACGCTTCAGGTCACCGATCTATTCGGTGCGACGAGCGGAGACGAAGTCACAATAGGCTTTGACAACCTACCGCCGGTTGTCAACGCCGGTCCGGATCAGGTTGTCACCCTGGGCAGTATGGTGATCGCCCAAGGCAGCGCGACCGATCGCAACGGAGATCGGCTCACGCACCGTTGGAGCATGAGCACCAAGCCGGCTGGAAGTCTTGCCGTGCTGTCGGGTGCCGACACGCTGACTCCAAGCTTCAATGCCGACATGCCCGGGACGTTCGTGCTTCAGCTCATCGCCAATGACGGTCGTGTGGACAGTGCGGCAGATCCTGCGGTCGTCGAGGTCATCACGACCACCGATGCTACAACGCAGGCGGTTCAGGATTTGATCGCATACATCAACGGCCTACCCAATCGAGACGCCAGCGGCCACAAGGTGTTCAAGTCCAAGCATGCGCGCCGTGTATTGGTCCGTGAGTTGATGGTGGCACTACGTATGATCAAGCAGAGCAAATTCCGTTCGGCGCTGGCGCTGCTGTCCCAGAACGAGAAGCGCGCAATGGACGGCTGCGCTTTGAACAATCGAGCAGACCGCAACGATTTGATCCGAACTTGCAAAGAGCAGTCCATGGCATACGAATTGTTGACGGAGGCAATCGGATACCTCGCAGCGGCGCCAAACCGTGCACCGCGGCTTGATCGCAACAAGCGCGTCCATTGGAATGGCCGGCACGACCACCACGGACACCGGTAAGCGCTAAACCAACACCCCGGCTTCAGCTTAGTCAGTTGAAGCCGGGGTTTTTCTTTTGGTTCGCCGATATTCCAAAGAATTCGAGGCGCGCTATCGGAACGCGGGAATGACCTCTTTACCGAACAATCGAATCGAATTCCGCACCATGGCGTCGGGCATCACGCCGATCTCGTGATTGGTGCAGAACACGTCGTAGCCGATTTGCATCTTGCCGGCTTCGAGCTTGCGAATGACACTCTCCGGGCTGCCGACGATCGCCAAGCCTTGCTCGATGTTGTACTCATAGCTTTGCGCCGCGCGCCGTATCGACTCGCCGCGTGCTTTATCGTCCGGCCGCTCGCTATCCCGGCCCATGCCGCGCGGATGCGAGCCCCAGCCGATGCGGGTGCGTTCGATCGGACCGCCACCCACCGGTACTGCGCCTCCCGCTCGTGAGGCGAGATACTGACGCGCTTCAGCGTGCGCCTTCTCGTCGGTCTCGGCGACGTGCACCTGGCGCATGAGCCATACCCGCGGCATCGGGCCGGGATGTTTGAATTCGCGCCAGAGTTTGCGATAGAGATCGAATTTGCGGGCGATGACATCATCCGAATCCAGGTTCTGCGAGACGTGATAGTTGTTCTTCGCAGCGAACTCGATCGCGGCATCGCTATGCACGGCAGCCCAGATCGGGGGATGCGGCTTTTGAAACGGATGCGGCTGCGGAAGCGCCTCGTCGAACTTGAAGTACTTGCCGTTGAAGGTGACTTCATCCTGCGTCCAGGCCATCTTCAGGATGTCGAGCACTTCACCAGCAATGGCTGCGCGCTGATAGTAATCGACCCCCCAGCGGATGAATTCATGCTCGTGTACGCCGATGCCCGTGCCGAATTCCACCCGACCTCGCGAGAGATGATCGAGCATCGCGACTTCTTGCGCCAGGCGGATCGGATGATAAAACGGCAGCTGCCACATCATCGCGCCCAAGCGAAGAACGCTGGTTGCACGTGCGATCGCGGTCAGGAACACAGTCGGCGCGGTAATGCGACCGACCGGCGAGTTCTGATGCTCGATCACATAGTACGAATGGAAACCGAGCTGCTCGATCTCTTGTGTCAAACGCACGTGATCGTCGTAGACGTCGGCCATCGGCGCGTTGCGATCGGAATAACCGCCGACCGCGTCCCACAATGCAAAGTCGATCCTCGCCATCTGGCACCACCTCCTTTCGGTGCGCGCTAGAAACGCAGCACCGCTTTGCCGAGAATCTTTCGATCGAGCATGCGTCGCGCGACCGCTGCGATGCCCGCGATCGGCTCTTCGATCTCGATATGGGTCTTGAGCTTTCCGCTGGCGACAAGACCGGCAAGATGGGACAAACCAATCGAAGCACTCTCACGGCGCAACTCGTGGAACATCATGAGGCCATATAGGCGTCCGCCGCCGGTAAAGAAGAACTTGCGCACATCGATTGACGCGGTGCCGGCGTCCGTTACACCGTAGACGACGCACAGACCGTCAGGCTTCAGGTTGGCAAGGGCCGCTGCGAGGGACGCACCAGAGACCGAATCGAGCGCCAGATCGAAAGGCCCGTGTTTGCCGATTTCGTCGGCCGATTTGACCACCGCCGCAAGCGGAGTCCCGATCGAAGCAAGTGCCTTTGCATGCGCAGGGTCCCGCATCGTCGCAACGACCTCTGCACCACCGAGCACCGCGAGTTGGCAAGCAAAATGGCCGACGCCACCGGATGCGCCGGTGACGAGCACTTTGCGTCCGGCGAGATAGCCGCCGTGCCGAAGCGCGTGATAGGCAGTGAGTCCGGCGACCGGCAAAGTCGATGCCTGGGCCACGCTCACTTGTTCGGGCAAGGCAGCGATCCACTCGGGCTCGACCGCTTGCAACTCGGCCCACGCACCACTTGGCCGTACGCCGACCACACGGGTCCCGGCTTTGGGCCCTGTGCCGTTCGCAGCTTGTTGTTCAACGACACCTGCAAAATCCCAGCCCGGCCGCGGGTTCGGCGAATCAGAGAGTGCAAGCCGTACTTCGCCGCGATTGAGCGAGATCGTTTGTACGCGGACGAGTGCCTGGGCGAATGTTGGTGTCGGTGCCGCGACATCTTCCACCGCTATCGAACCGGGCTTGGCGATCACTGCGCGCATTGCGTTCTCCTTTGCTTTGTTTTGGGAGGCATATGACGTCGGTCACGGTCCGGACACCAAGGCGCCACCGGCAACCGGCAACCGACGACCGGCAACGATACCCGCGTTGGGAATTCCGAGTAATCGAAGCAACGCAAAATGAAATCGATGAAAAATCGACGATTCCGCATCGTGATTTCTTCCCCGGAAAGTCCTGAAACATTTGTGAATTTTTATGTCACTATTTGTTGGATCTCTGGTCCAAACCCGTTTTCGAAGCCGGCGGACCCGTCAACTACAAATTGCCATTGAAGCGAGAGAGCAATGATTGGAATGAAATCCGTCTACCGTCTATTGGCCTTGGCCGTTGCCCTTGTTCTTCTGAATCCCAGCCCGGCGAATGCCGCCCGCGTGCTGCTCTTGGTGGACTCTCAAAGCGCCGATTCAGCCGCCCTTCAGACGGCGCTTGTCGCTGCTGGCAACACCGTCACGCAATTCCGTCCGGAAGATCAATACGCGCTGGTACCGGCCTTGTCGGACTTTGACGTGGTCGTGCATATGGATGGCACGACATTCAATCAACGCATGCCGATTGCCACGCAAAGGGCGCTGGTGCAATTTGTGCGCAATGGCGGCGGTTTTGTCGGTGCCCAATGGCTGGGCTTCGAGGAGCGTACTGGAATACAGACAGACATGTCCGATCTGGTCCTCATGAGCTACAACTTGGGGCAAATAAATTGCGCGACCTGTACCTTGACCGTGGTTCCCGGCCAGGCAGCTCATCCGGTGCTATCGGGAATCCCCGCGACATTTACCGTCACCGGCGGCTTTTGGGATGTCTCGCCGAAGACCTTCGCAGTCAATCCGCCAACCGTGCTGTTGCGGATCAACGGCGCCAATGCCGTCCTTGTTCGCCAAGTGGACCAGGGCCGCGTTGTCAATTTCACCGCGGCAGTTAACTTCTCGCCCCTGCTGGTAGCCAATCCGCGCATCACGCAACTGTATGTCAACGCGGTCGCGTGGGTTGCGGCCCGTGCCAACTCGGCACCGACGGCCCGGATCGCGCCTCCGCCGACCGTACATGCCGGTGAAGACATCACCCTCGACGGCAGCGGCAGCTTCGACCCGGACAGCAATGCGATCACCTACCGTTGGACCCTGACGCCGCCACGTGGAAGTCGTGCGGTGCTGATCGATCCCGCCGCGGTAAGAACGAGGTTCACCGCCGACATTCCCGGTGACTACGCCATTCAACTGATCGTCAACGATGGCACGGTGGACAGCGCTCCCACGACCGCGACAGCCAGCTCGAGAAACGGGGCACCAAACGCCGATGCAGGTGAGGACCAGGCAATCGTCTTGAAAGGTACCGTAGTGCAGTTGAGTGGCGCGGCCAGTTCTGATTCCGACGGCGACCGGCTTACCTACGCATGGACATTCGTCAGCCGTCCGCCGGGCAGCAAGGCGGAGTTGGATGCCCCGACGTCCGCGACCCCGCGCTTTACGGCAGATATCAACGGCAAGTACGTTGCGACGTTGCAGGTGAGCGATCCCTTCGGTGCGACAGGTAGTGACAGCGTCACGGTGAGCTTCAACAACCTTGCACCGGTGGCCGATGCGGGAGTCGATCGAGTCGCCTTCGTCGGCAATATCGTGGTTGCCAGTGGCGGTGCAGCGGATGGCAACGGCGATCCGCTCACCTACCGTTGGAGCCTGCTCTTCGCGCCGGCAGGCAGCTTTGCAGAGCTCACCGGCGCCAACACGCTAGCCCCAAGCTTCGTCGCCAACGTGGCCGGCACGTATGTACTGCAACTCATCGCAAACGACGGCATCGTGGACAGCGTCCCCGACACGACGGTCGTCGAGGTGGTTGTGACCGACGATGCCGCCACACGGACCATTCAGGAATTGATCACGTACATCAACAGCCTGCCCAACAAAGATGCTCACGGCCGCAAGGTGTTCAAATCCAAAGGTGCGCGGCGCGAATTGGTGCAAGGGTTGATGGTCGCTTTACAAATGATCAAGCAACATGAATTCAGTGCCGCCCTGAAACTGCTGTCCCACGGCGGGAAGCGAGCCATCGACGGCTGCGCGGGGCACGGCGCCGCGGACCTCAACGATTTGATCCGTACGTGCGTCGAACAGTCCCCCGCATACGCGCGACTGACCGAGGCAATCGGATACTTGGCCGAAGCGCCGGACCGACAGCCGCGGCGCCACCGAAATAAACGGCATGCATCTCACGATCGCGATGACGACGACAATCGCCGCGACCATCGCTCGGAGCATGACCGTGGCCACCGGTCGGATCATGACCGCGCCCACCGCTTCGATCATGACCGCGGCGATCGCGGCCACCGCTGAATCGCACCGAGGCGATTGATCACGAAGTTCCGCGCGTTCAACTCACAAACGTTCAATTCTCCGTCGGACGTCGCATACGAAAACGAGAATCGTCAGCCTCGGATAACCTGCGACAATCCTCCGTTGGAGAAGCCAGATGACCGATGTGAGCCGCGCCGTCGCACAGTAAGCCCTTCGCTCGCGCTGGTCCGACCTTCCGCCTGCCGTGCAGCATGAAGCCAAGCGCATTTTTCTTAATTGGCTCGGTTGCGCTTTACGCGGATCCAGCCATCCGGCGGTGGCATCCTTGCAGGCCGCGATCGCCGAATTTGCAGGGTCCCCGCAAGCCACCGTCCTCGGCCGGGGCGTTCGCTTGGATATCGCGAGTGCGGCGCTGCTGAATGGACTTAGTGCCAGTGCGTATGCCTTTGACGATACGCATCTCGACACGATTGCGCATCCGTCGGCACCGTCCGGTGCGGCCCTCCTTGCACTCACCGAACGACAGCCGGTACGCGGCACGGATTTTTTGCATGCATTGATTCTTGCCAATGAGATCCAATGCCGGTTAAGCAAAGCGCTCGCGGTCGCGCCGGCAAAGTGCCACGTTGGGTTCTACATGACCGGCATCACCGGGGCATTTGGTGTGGCCGCCGCGGTCGGCAAACTGCTCGGGCTCACCGAGCAGCAAATGATCTGGGCGATGGGCATCGGTGCCGCGCAAGGAAGCGGATTCCGCGCCACGCATGCGTCGATGGCGAGCGGCTTCGTGCCGGCGCATGCAGGGCGCTGCGGACTCGTTGCCGGGCTGATGGCCGCGAGGGGATTCACTTGTACCGATCAGTTCCTCGAAGCCCGCAACGGCTTTGCCGATGTCTTCGCCAGCCCGGCCCATCTTGCCGCGCTGACCGATCGGCTCGGTGAGCATTTCGAATGCATGGACGTCGCCGCGAAACCCTATCCCGCCGGCGTATTCATTCATCCGGCCATCGAAGCATGCCTCACCTTGAGCAGCGCCGAGGGGGTTGCCGCAGACGCAATCGAGCGGGTCCGGTTGCAAGTGCATCCGCTCGGCGCGGGTCTCACCGGGAAGCGCGAGCCGCAAGGCGCCTATGACGCACAGGTGAGTGTCTATCACTGGGCGGCGGCGGCGCTCGTCAAGAAGGCCGCGGGATTGGACGAGGCGAGCGATGCATCCGTTTCCGACCCGGCAATCATTGCAATGCGACACCGTGTCGTCGTGAATGTCGATGACGCGTTGCGCGCCGATGAAGCGATCGCGTCTGTGGAAATGCGGGACGGCACGACACGACGCGTGCATGTGCCCCACTGCCTTGGCAGCGCGGCGCGACCGATGTCCGATCGCGATCTGGAGGGGAAGTTTCTTGCACAGGCGGCCGATGTTCTTCCGCTCCCGCGCGCGCAGCAGTTGGTCGATACATGTTGGAGCTTGCATTCCGCGGCAGACGTAAGTCGCGCGGCATCTGGAATCTGGGGCCACTAGGGAAAGCGGAAATACCATGAAGACGATGAAAGAACGAAGTGCCGCCGGTATCGCGACCGCGCTCTTGGCTTTGTCCGGAACGTTGGCGATCGCGCAAGACGCCACCTATCCTCGCCGACCCGTTCATCTGTTGGTACCTTACGTCGCGGGCGGTGCCACCGACGTGTTCGCCCGTATCGTCGCCGAGGCGATGACCGCACGCGTTGGCCAGCCGGTGGTAGTCGAAAACAAACCGGGTGGAGGCACCGTCTTGGCTACCGGCATAGTGGCGAAAGGAGCACCCGATGGCTATACGCTTCTCTTCAGCACGTTGGCCCATTCGATCAATGCGAGCCTGCACAAGTCGCTCCCGTTTGATCCGGTCGGCGATTTCGAATTCGTCGGCAAGTTCGGTCAACTCACTTTCATGGTGGTGGTCCAACGTGCGCTAGAGGTCACCGATCTGAACGGCTTGCTCGCGCTGATGCGGGCGAATCCAACCAAGTATCAATATGGTTCAGCCGGCGTCGGATCGCCCATGCACCTTGGCGTCGAGTTGCTGAAGAGCATCGCGAAAGTCGACGCCGCGCACGTGCCGTACAAGGGCGAGAGCGCTGTCCTCAACGATCTGCTCGGCGGCCGGATCGCCTTTATGCTCTGCTCCGTGCCGACGTGCGGCCCGCGCCTCAAAGACGGCGCGATCAAGGCACTCGCGCTGTCCGCCACGACGCGCTCGGCGCTTGTTCCGAACGTACCAAGCGCACCGGAAGCGGGGGTCCCGGGATTCGAGACGTACACATGGTTCATGATCGCCGCACCGAAGGGAACACCCCGCGCGATCGTCGATCGGCTCAGTCGCGCGATCAACGACGTGCTGCAGGACGCGAACGTGCGTACGAGGATGGCCGGCCTTGGCATCGACGCAGATTCAACATCAAGCCCAGAAGGTACGCGTGCGCATGTGCAACGAGAAATCGAGAAGTGGCGGCCGATCGTGATCGCGACCGGGGCGACGACCGATTGACGCGTTCGACTGAAAACCACGCCGGATTCACCGGCGCGGGCATTGACGATGCCTACTTGCCTGCGCGCACGCGCGCGAGTTCGGCCGTGAACGCCTGATACACCCGTTCATTGCGCGGCTTCGCCTTCCGCCATTCGTCCGCGACCGGCTTCGTCGCCTCGACGAACGCAGCGCGCGTGGCGGCATCCGCCGTCACGACGGTGTTCTTGCCGCGTGCGGCCACTTCGGCTGGGATTTCGGTCTGCGCGATATCGGCAACCGCCGCGAAGCGCTTCACGAACGCCTCTCCACTATGAAGGTCGATCGCCGCGCGCGCCGCAGGCGGGAGCGATTCATAACGCTTCTTCAGCATCGGTACCATCACCGCGGTGCCGCCGAGCGCCATCACCAGATGGTTCGACGCCACCTCGTCGATCTTGAACGCCCGAATGAAGATCCATTCCGCGAAGGTACCGTCGACCACACCCTTCGCAATCGCCTCGGTGGTGGCGGGCGCCCCGATCACCACGGGTACTGCACCGAGCGATTCGGCCATCTTTGCGCCCACCGAACTGCCGACCCGCATGCGCTTGCCCTTGAGATCGGCGAGAGTTCGAATCGGAAACTTGCCATGGATGCTGACCGGCGGCACATTACCCAGGAACACCAGCTTCAGATCGGCGAATCCGACCAATTCGTCGCGCGCGGCAAGGCGCGTGAGCGCCATCGAGCCCTCATACGAGTTGTTGACGATCCCCGGCAGCTCGACGATCTCCGTGTCATCGAACCGGCCCGGTGTGTAGCCGGGAACCGTCCATGTGAGGTCGGCGATGCCGTCTTGCACCAGTTTCAACTGCTGTAGTGGATTGCGCCCGAGCGTGCCGCCCACGAACATCTCCACTTTCAGCGTACCGTTCGAGGCCTTCGTAACATCCTCGGCCCACGTCGTGAATACCTTTGCGGTGAACGGCGCCTGCGCCGACTCGAAGCTCGCGAACTTCAGTACGACCGGCTGGGCGAGCACCACTGGCGCGCACAACATGGCGACTGCGAAAGCCGCGCACGATCTGAATGCTGAATTCAATCTTTTCCCCTTTACGAATCCAAATGATGGCGAACCGGAAGTCAGTATTCGCTGGATTCTACTTCCCACTCGCCATATCAGCGCTCGCCCTCGATCCGGCGTCGCAACACGAACCGGCGGCTGGAACCTCGTCGTGTACGACACCATTCGCCAAAACAATTCGAAACCTGCGCGAAACGCTCGAGGCGCTGACCAACTTCGGCGACGGTGGTCATCAACCTGGACAGCTCTACGGCGTGAAGAGCATCGCGACCGACTCGAAGGGCAACCTTTACACGACCGAGACGTACGAAGACAAACGCGTGCAGAGATTCATCTACAAGGACATCGGCCCCGTGCGCAGGGGCAGCCAGGGCGTGGTGTGGCCCGGCAGAGGCTAGGAGGAGAACCCGCCCATCATTCTGCGTGTTGCGATCACTCGACTGAGAGCCTGTGAAAAAACCTCCGCATCTTGTATTGGTCGAGGATGCTCAGGCGTGATGTAGCGATGGGGTGCGGACGCGAATGCAGGAGCGACATGAAGAACGAAGCGCCGAAGTTGTTTGACGATATTCCGGATGCGCCAATGGGCGAGAGGATCGAGCAGGCGCAGGCAGCGGCGCGCGTACTGATGCCCAATCGGCTGCAGATGGAGTTTCGTCCGAGTGATTTGGAGTCGTTGCTGCCCCAGGGGCATCGGGCGCGCATGGTCTGGGGCGATGTGGAGCGCCAGGACCTGAGCGCGAACTACGCGCCGATCAAAGCACGCGAAGGCGGCGCGGGGCGCACGGCGTCAGGGTCGCTTGAAGAGCTGTCTGGAGCAGGCGCGCTCGCAAGGGGCGGCATTGAAGAACCAGCTCGAGGAGGATCCGGGGGCGATGAGCCGGCGTAGCCATGCGGGGCGTGAGCGTGTGGTGCGCGAGCGCGAAGAGCGGATCAAGAAGGCGTTGGAGCGCCGGACGGAGCTGGCGAGGATCAAGCAACGGCAGGGCAAGGACGGCGGTGAAGCACGCGCCTCGACGACCGATGCGCAGGTGACGGTGATGAAGATGGGTGATGGCGGATTTCGGCCCGCCTACAACGCGCAATACGCCACGGACAGCGAAAGCCCGGTGATCGTCGGGGTCGATGTGGTGAGGGCGGGGAGCGACCTTGCGCAGTTGACACCCATGGTGGAGCAAGTCAGTGAGCGTTGCGGCAGTGCCCCGGATGAATGGCTGGTCGATGGCGGCTATCCGGCGCACGAGCGGCTCGATGCGGTGGCCGCACGGACCACGGTGTATGCGCCGGTGCAAAAGCCCAAGGGCCAGACAGAAGGAAAACTCGGCTTCCGCTCCACGTGGCACGGTCAATTTTACTTGACTAGCGCGCTATGCCCACCAAGTCTCCGAAACCGATTTCTTCACGGACTCTGAGTCCTCTGCGCGATATCGACAAATGGATACGACGCAAGTTACGCTGCTATCAGTGGAAGCAATGGGGCCGGGCGGGCTATCGGGAATTGCGCAAACGCGGCGTGAGCCGGCAAGAAGCCTGGAATACCTCCAAGTCGGCGCACGGCCCGTGGCGCCTTTCGCAGATCCCGGCGCTGGTGCTGGCGATGCCGGCACGTTACTTTCTTGGACTGGGGCTGCCATGCTTGGCACCAAGTTAGCATCGCATGCTCATCGAACCGCCGTGTACGTGACCCGTACGCACGGTGGTGTGGGAGGGGGGCACCGTGAGGTGTCTCCCTATCCCGATTAGACGCCCACCCCGCACATGAAACAGCTTGAGCGATTGCTCCAATTCCAAGGACATCGGTGCTTCTTCTGCGACCAACCAATTCCCTCGGGAGAGGCAAGCGTCGAGCACTTGGTCGCCACCGCAAACGGAGGGACAAACGAGGACGACAATTGCGTCGTCTGTTGCAAGGCACTCAATGCCGCATTTGGAAGCAGACCCTACAAGGAGCAATTGCGCGCCATCCTGAACCACCGAGGCCAGTTCGCTTGCCCTCGTTCACTCGATTCAAGCGCGGCAATCAGCATCCAGCTAACAACGCCCACCGAAACATCGAATGGTCTGCTTGCAGTGGTCGTTGCTGATCTTCAGAAACGCGGCGCTTCGAGGCCACGCAAGGTTGAAACGCTGCGCAATACAATTGCAGCCATCTTCCAGAAGCAACTCGATGAACTGGAACCGTCATCGCTTTTTTGCCAACCTGCTCGCGCCCGGCTACATCATAGTCAATGGCACCAACGTCAGCTACAGCCTGCCAGCCAAGTGCGCCTAACCCTTCGGTCGAGAAGGCCGCCTCCGGCCTCTGGCCTCCAACGGCGGCACGTCTCGAACGTTAGACCGCGCCAGTTCTTCCGCACCTACCGACCCGTGCTTTGAACCGCCGTTCGAATCATGCCTGATCTCAACCCTGTCTATGGCAAGCTCAAGGCAATACTGCAACCCTATGCGGACAGGCTCGAGACGAAGATAAATACCGACACGGAGTTGTATATCGACACGAGGCACATCCAAGCGAACAGGAAGCCGCTCTTCTTCGGCGCAGTCCAGATCAAGAAGCACTACGTCAGCTTTCACCTCATGCCGGTGTATGTCGACCCAAGCCTGCTTGAAGGCATGTCCGAAGGGCTGCGAAAGCGAATGCAAGGCAAGTCCTGCTTCAACTTCAAACAAACTGATCCGGTATTGTTCAAGGAACTCGCGATCCTCGCGAAGTCGGGTTTCGCAATGTATGAGGCGCAGGGTTTTGTCTAGTGTCCCCTGCACGCCCGGTCTGCCGCCTGTAGTCCGCGCGCGAGAACATGACCTATTCACCTTGCACGCGGCGCAGCAAGCTGTAAGCCGTGTTGCTCGGCCACTCGACACACCGCTTCAAACGATGGCGGTGGAAACCCGATCTCTTGATCCCTCGCTTCAAAAAATTCGAAGCCACCGGATCCGCTGGTCAGCACTATGAACTTTGCGGTGCCCGAAACAATCTCACCATCGCAGTCGTTGAGTCGCCATGGATAAGTCGACACTCAAACAGATGCTCCCGCGCAACAAAGACGACGCCGAGCGCGCCGCGGCGCTGGTGGCGCTTGGCTTCCCGGCGGTCGAGCCGGTCTTGCCGAAAATGCTCGACTGGGTCAAGACCATCGGTTCACCGGTTGCGTTAGTGATGTGCGAGTTCTTCGTGACACTCAATGATCATGCCGTGCCAATCGTTCAGAAGTCACTCCGCTCGCGCAGCGATCTCTTGAAGTACGCGATCGTCACCCATGTCGTTACGCGTTGGCCGGCAAGCGCGGTTGCAGCGCTGCGGCAGGAGTTGCTGGGCTTGGCAACGGGCGGAACGGATCATGGAACTGATCTCGTTGCCCTAAAGTTGCTGATCGAGCATCGGCTGGCCGAGCGCGATTGGCTAAGGCAGTGGACCCAATTCAAAGTCAAGCGTCTGAGGGAACTCTTATCGTCAGCCGAGGAAGCCGATCGAGTGCTCGCATCAGAGGAATGAAATCGGCTTTGGAGATCAGCACGCTCAAATATTCATATCCACCGCGAACCCGCCATTCGCCGTCGACTTGATATAGGACACGAACGGCGGACCGAAGTGCATCGGCATCAGGAGCCCATGACGGTCCGCGCACACTGACAGCACTTCACGCCGGCTTTGCGCGGCCATCGGTTGATCTTCGCAGGCGCGGCTGTTGATCTGCCAATACTCCACCTGAAGCGGAGAGTGGAGAATGTCGCCGCAGAACGTCGCGTGCTTGCCACCGGAGACAAGATCCGCGCGACACGTGCCCGGCGTGTGACCGGGCGCAGGGTGAATGCTGAAGCTGTCGTCCACCGAATGAGCGCCCTCGATCATGCGCGCCATGCCGCGCTCGACCACCGGAAGAATGCTGTCCTGATAGGTGGCGCGAGTGCGTTGCGGGCGCGACGGATCTTTCGAGCGTTCGGCCCAGGTGTCGTGCTCGATCTTTGACATCAGATAGGTCGCATTCGGAAATGTCGGCACCCATTCGTTGTTGTGGAGCCGCGTATTCCAGCCGACATGATCTCCATGGAGATGGGTACACATGACGAAATCGATATCTTTCGGTTCAACACCGGCGGCCTTCAAGCGCTCGAGAAACGGCGTGTTCAATTGATCGGACATTGAATAGCCCGGCCGTGGCTTGTTGTTGCCATTGCAGGTGTCGACGAGGATGGTGTGATGATCCGTTCGCACCAGCCAGCTATGAAAATGCAGGAGCAGCGATTGCGAGGCAGGGTCGAAGTGGTGCGGCGCGAGCCAGTGCGCATTGGCAGCGAGCGCCTCTTTCGGCATGGTCGGGAAAAAACTGAAGAACCCTTCCGCGTAGGGCTCGCGCTCGGCTATCCGGGTGACGCTGACATTCCCGATCTGGTGGTGATCCATACCCTGCTCCGGTTACTTGCGGTATTTCTTGGCGGCCGCATCGAGGGCCTGGAAGTCCTCTTTCTGCTGCGGCGTCGACGTGAGAAGCGGCGCGGTCGCGATGATCGACTCGTCGAGAAAGCGCTTTGCGTCGGCCGCCGACAGATTGAGTTCTTTGCCGCCATTCTGTGCCCACGCCTTTTGCGAGCGCACGATATCGTCGGCGGCCCACGGCAGCACCGCGGCATCCGCCTTGGCAGCTTCGTCGCGCACGATGGCTTCCAGCTCCGGCCCGAGCGACTTCATGAAATTACGATTGACGAGCCCCACCACGACCGCCCACGACGACGGCAGGTTGGTCGCCGTTTTCGCAATGTCGTAGTACTTGAGCGCGTTAAAGAGCGGGATCACCGCCCACACGGCGTCGATAGTGCGATTCTGCAGCGCGGGCAGCACTTCGCCGAACGCCATCGAGATCGGCGCTGCACCGAATCTCTTGAGGGCTTCAATCTGCAATGGCGAGCCGGGCACGCGGATCTTCTGTCCCTTGAGATCGGCCAAGGTGGCGATCGGTTTGTGGGCAAGAATCGCGTAGGAGCTTGGCGTGAACATCGATAGCGCTTCAACGCCCTTTGGCGCGCCAAATGTTGCGAGGCGCTTCTTGATGTCCGGATCGCTGAGCATGCGATTGGCATGATAGATGTCGTCGAAGAGTCCCGGCGCGGCGAAGACGCTGAAGCGCGGCTCCACGGTTTCATAGAAGCCTGAGGCGTTCATCGACAGCTCGATCGTCCCCATCGCGACGCCTTCGATCGTGCGCGGTATCGCACCAAGCTGGCTCGCGGGATAGATCTCAACCTTTATCTTGCCCGGTGCGCGCGCTTCGATCCCCTGCTTCAAGAGGCGCATCCATTCATTGATCGCATCGCCGCTGGTGGACGTGGACAGCTTCATCGTGACGGTTTGCGCCAGGGCAGTGCCGCTTGCAAGGCATAGCGTGCCCAACAACGTTGCGACCACTACGCGGTAACGTGAATGCATTCGAGGTTCTCCTTGCGTCACTACACTGAATCGGGTACAAGCACCGGCCGCCCGCGAATCAGATCGGCGGCTTTCTCCGCGATCATGATGACTGGTCCGTTGATGTTGCCACCAACGAGGTCCGGCATCACCGATGCATCGACGACCCGCAGGCCCTCGATGCCGAAGACACGAAGATTCTCATCGACCACTGCCATAGCGTCGGCGCCAGGCCCCATCTTGCAGGTGCCAAGCGGATGATGCACCGTAATGGCGGTTGCACGCACATGGGCATCGAGGTCCGCGTCCGCGTCTTTACCCTTGCCGGGCGCCAACTCCGTTTGCACGAACGGCGCGAGCGCACTTTGCCGTGCGATGTCGCGCGCCATGCGCATGCCGGCTCGGAGGGTTTTCCAGTCGCGATCCGTCGAGAGAAAATTCTGGTGGATGCGCAGGGGTGTCGACGGATCCGCTGATGCGAGTTTCACTTCGCCGCGGCTCTCCGGCCGCAACACGGCGGGAATGAATGCGAATCCATCCGGGAATGCGTTCTTGAAGGGCGGAAGATAGGGTCCGCCTGCGATCGGTCCCGCATGAAACAGCAGTTGCACATCCGGCACCGGAAGGTTTGATTCGGACTTGAGAAACGCAGCGATCGGCCCGGGAAGATCGGTCGTGAATCCGGTGCCAAAGAGGAATCCCTTCGCGAGCTCGACCGCGAGGCGATCGAGTCGCATGTTGCGCTGGAACGGACCGGGCTCCTTGCGCCGATAGGGCATCGGGGCCATCACATGATCCTGGAGGTTCTTGCCCACGCCTTTGAGCGGCGCCCGAACGGTGATCTGGTGCGCGCGCAACTGTTCCGGATCGCCAATGCCCGAGAGCATCAGCAATTGCGGCGAGTTGATGACGCCTCCTGCAAGCAATACTTCGCGATCCGCGCGAGCGATCGTCGTTTGTCCGCCGTGGGCGTATTCGATGCCGGCGGCGCGTTTGCCCTCGAACACGACGCGTTTGGCGAGCGCCTCCGTCACGACAGTGAGATTGCCACGCGACAAAACGGGACGCAGGTACGCGACCGCCGTGCTGCATCGCAGCCCCTTGCGGATGGTGAATTGCATGCGTGCGATGCCGTGTTGCTCCGCGCCGTTGTAATCCGCGACTGCCGGATGCCCGGCCGCGATGCCCGCCTCGATCATCGATTCGACGAGTGGATCCTGGTAGCGGGAAACGCGCGTGGTGAGCGGGCCGTCGCCGCCTCGATAGCGGTTCCCGCCGCCTTCCCATGATTCCTGGCGGCGGAAATAGGGCAGCGCGTGCGCATACGACCAGCTCGCGAGCCCCGATGCGGCCCACCGATCGTAGTCCGCACGGTTTCCGCGTACATACGCCATCGCGTTGATCGACGACGATCCGCCGATCACCTTGCCGCGTGCGCACTCGACCGCGCGTCCACCCACATTGGCCTCGGGTTCGGCGAAATAGCCCCAATCGTGCAATCGGTTTTGCAGGATGCGACCCCAGCCAAGCGGCAGCTTGATCCACGGATCGCGATCCCAGCCGCCGGCTTCGAGAAGCAGGACGCGAACGCCCGAATCTTCAGTGAGCCGGTTCGCGAGCACGCAGCCCGCGGAACCGGCGCCGACGATCACGTAGTCGTAGGAGGTGGTTGCCATGCGCGCGTTGAAAGAGATGGTCGAAGCATGATGGTCAGGCCACCTCTGCGCCCTTGGTGTTCCAGATGGTCGTTTTACGCTGTAGGCCGCGCCGTCACATGCCCGCACTTCCCGCAGGTGCGATGCGCATCGGAACTGTAGAACTCTTCGTACACGCCCGAGACCGGATCCTGGTTGTAGTCGGCGACATGCTTGATCGATTCGAACAGCGGGCCATCGCACTTCGCGCAATACCAGTTGAACCTGTCCTGCTCGCCCGCGCGGCGTTTTCTCTCCATGACCAGCACGAAAGCGTCGCGCGGAAATCGCGGCGAATGCGGTACGCCGGCCGGGCAATAGATGATCTCGCCTTCCTTGATCACGGCGATCTTCTCCTCGCCCTCGGGCGTACGGTAGTGAAGATTCATGTCGCCCTTGATCATGTACATCACTTCATCGGAGGGATCGGAGTGGAATTCGCTGCGATGGTCTCGCCCGCGCGCGACGAAGGCGATCGTGTCCTCGGCCTGCCACAGAATGTTCACCGGCCGGGTCGCTTTGCTGATGCCGTCGGTCACTGCGCCAAGATTGATGGCCTTGAGATCGCTCATGTCGATTCCTTCGTTGGGTCGCTGGCACTGGCACGCCGGATACTCGCATCGGAGCATACGAGGGTGACCGGGTGATCGCAAGGGGCGTCCCGCTATAGGCGTTCGCTTGACGCCCTACGCGCGCCGATCAATACTGGCCCAGCCGCCGATCCCGGAGACGCCAATGGCCATTGCCCTCTATCCGATTACCCCGACCTTCGCCGCTGAAGTGGGCGATATCGATCTCTCGCAGCCGCTCGATCCGGCTCACGTCGAGGCGGTCAAGCAGGCGTTCTGGACCTACTCTGTCTTGATCTTTCCGGACCAGCACCTCACCGTCGATCAGCATCTGGCATTCGCGAAGTATTTCGGGCCGCACGAAACCACGATCGCCGTCTACCGTGGCGACGAGAAACTGCGGTTGCGCGCGGAGATCGCCGACGTGTCGAACATCGCGCCGGACGAAAAAATATGGGGGCGGGAAAGCCGCGTGCGCATGCACCAGCTCGGCAATCGGCTCTGGCATACGGACAGCTCGTTCAAGCGCCTGCCCGCGCTCGCATCGATGCTGTATGCGCGCTCGATCGCGCCGATCGGCGGGCATACCGAATTCGCCGACGAGCGCGCGGGCTATGACGCGTTGCCCGAAGCAACCAAACGCCGGATCGCCGGATTGGTGGCCGAACATTCCATCTTCAATTCGCGTGCGCGGATGGGCTTCACCGACTTTTCCGAAGCCGAACGGCGATCGATGCCGCCGGTGCCGCAGGTGCTGGCGCGCACCATCCCGCAGAACGGCCGACGCTCGCTCTATCTTGCCTCGCATATCGGACGGATCTTCGGGCTGTCAGAGGCCGAGGGGCACGCGCTTTTCGACGAATTGCTCGCCCATACGACGCAGCGACAGTTCGTCTACACGCATCGCTGGCGGCTGCACGATCTCGTGATGTGGGACAACCGGTGCACGATGCATCGCGGGACAGATTTCGATGATCTGCGCTGGCGGCGGGACGTGCAGCGGGCCACCGTATCGGATATCGCGCCGACGTGCGAGCAGGAAGGGATTGGCGTGGCGGCTTGAGCCAAGTCGATTCTCAAACTGAACCACGGGGGACGCAGGGGATGCAGAGGAAAGGCGAAGGTTGTTTCTAATGATGCCCGTTGTAATTAGCGTTGCGAACGTGGCACCCGGCGCGATTCCCGTGGTGTTTCAACAAGACCTCTGCGTCCCCTGCGTCCTCTGCGGTTCAGTCCGACGCTTGATGCCTTAGCTCATCGCCCGCGTCAACCACAGCGCGATATCGGGCTCGATGCAGAGCAACAATACGGTAACCAGCATCGCCAATAGAAACGGCAGCGCGCCGATCGCGATCGTGCGAAGCGATACGCCCCGACCGATGCCCTGCAGCACGAAGAGATTCATCCCCACTGGCGGTGTGATCAGGCCGATCTCGGCCATGATGACCAGGATGATCCCGAACCACACCGGATCGAAGCCGAGCTGCTTCATGAGTGGAAATACCACTGGCAAGGTCAACACCAGCATCGAGATCGAGTCGAGAAACATCCCGAGCACGACATAGACGAGCACGACGATCAGGAAGATCATCCAGCGATCGACCGTGGCGTCGGTCGCCGCGCTCATCAGCAATTGCGAGAGCTTCAGGTAATCGAAGCCAAAGGTCACGAGGTTCGCTCCCACGATGATGAGAAAGATGAACGAGGTGACCGTGACTGTCTCCTCGAACGCGGCCCGCACCAGCGCGATCGAGACGCGTCCGCGCAGCGCGCTCAACACGAGCGCGAGAAACGCGCCGACAGCGGCGGTTTCAGAGGGCGTTGCGACGCCAAGGTAGAGCGAAAGAATGGTGAGCGCGACGAGCAGCACGACCATCACCACGTCGAGGATGGCGGACGGTGAGAGCGGTTCACGATGCGCACTGGATTCACGCGGCGCGGCGCCGGGCGCGAGAATCGCCCACACCAGGATGACCGCCATGAAGAGCAACATCATCAATAGACCGGGGATGATGCCGGCGATGAACAGCGTGGCGACCGGGACGCCCACGGTTGTACCGTAGATGATCATCGGGACACTGGGTGGGATAAGAATCCCCAATGTTCCACCGGCCGCGATCGAGCCGTAGGTGAGGCGTTCGCTATAGCCGCGACGAATCATTTCCGGACAGGCGACCGTACCAATCGTTGCGGCGGTGGCGACGCTCGAACCGGATACCGCGGCGAAGACCGCGCAACCCGCGGTGCCGGCATGGGCGAGTCCACCGGGGAGTCGCGACAACAGCCGCGCCATCAAAGTGAATAGCTGGTCGGAGAGTCCGCTTCGCACCAGCACCGCGCCCATGAGCACGAACAGCGGCACCGCAGTCAAGGCGAAGCTGTTGACCGAGGACCATGTGCGATCGGCGAGCGTTAGGGGAAATGGCCGTGGCAGCAGGAAGTAGACCGCGAGCAGTCCCACAAACGCCATGGCGAACGCGATGCGCACCCCGATGGCCAGATACAGCACAATCGCGACACCGAGCAGCATGCAAAGAACGCCGAATCCCGCATCGCGCGCGCCAAGGAGGGCAACGGCGGCACCCGCGGTCAAAGCGATCACCCATGCGGCCGCGCGTCGCCCGTGCACGAGCCCGGCGCACACCCACACGGCGAGCAGGACGAGCGCGCTCCCCATATCGAATGGAGTGCCCGGCACATTGGGTGGCTTCGCGCCAAACGCGACAAGCACCGCGACCACGAGCGCGGCAATGAGCCAAGGTGCGACCCTCTGCGCGCGCGTGATGCCTGAGCGTGTCATCTCGAGCAGCATGGCAAGCACCAGCACCACGAGCCCGATCGCGATGGGCGTTTTGGGTAGCCATGATGGCGTGAGCAGCAGGCTGAAAATGCGCGCGCCGTTCATCCAGTCGTTGCCGACCTGGAGCACGGCCTGCCATGCCATGAGGGCGATCGTGAGGAGGGCGATCCATGCGCCGATCGCTTCGAGCGTTGCCCGAGCCGGCAAAGAAAGCCTCGCGAGCAGAACGTCCACGCGCACATTGGCGTTCGCAAGCTGCGTGCTGCCTGCGCCAAGGAAGACCAGCGCGATCAGCAGATAGGTACTGATCTCGGTGGCCCAGACGGTCGGGCTATTTAAGAAATACCGGGCTCCGACGTCATAGACCGTGGCGAGGAGCATCGCGACCGCTGCCGTGATCGCGAGGGCCCCGCAGCCTGCGACGATGGCTTCCACCACCCTCCGACCGATCCCGCCGACGGCACCCGCCTTCGAGTCCGCTTGACCTGCCATTGCCATCTGTAGCACCCTTTGTGTCGGACCAATTCCTGGGGAAGTCGAAATGAGGGTCAATGCGCGGCTGTTCGTGATCGTGTCTGCATGGGTGGCGATGCCGATGTTCGCGGTGCCCGTCGAGGCACAGGGTATCAAATGGACCGTTGGTTTCGTCAATGCCAACGGATCGAGTTACCTTTCGACCTTGAAGGATGTGCCGGCACGCATTGAGAAAGCCACGCAAGGCCGCTTGAAGCTGGAGCTCTACGACACGTTGGTGGCCGGCGCCGAGCAACCCGGTGCGGTACGCGACGGTCGCCTGGATGCCTCGTTCGCGGTGAGTCCGTGGCTGAGTGCCGAGGCGCCCTATATCAATTTCGGCCATCTGCCGGGGCTTCTCACCGATGTCGGGCAATATCAGAAGATGCTCGATCCACTGCTCCGCGAGGAGATGGCAAAGATCTGGCGCGACAAGTACAAGGCGCAGCAGATCATGACCGGCGTGTTCGAAGACCAGTGCATCATCTCTCGCGTGCCGCTGCGCTCCGTTGCGGATTTCGCGGGCAAGAAGGTGCGCGTCCATAACACCGAAGCGGCCACACTGATGTCGAAGCTCGGTGCGGCACCCACGCCAGTGCCATTCGGCGAAATCGTACCGGCATTGCAGCGTGGCATCGTCGACATCGTCATGACCTCCGTCGGCACCGCGAACGGATTCGGTTTCCATACGGTGGCAAAGAACCTGAGCGTCTGGAAGATCGGCACCATCGTCCCGTGGTCGCTCGTGATCAACCAGGCTGTCTGGGACAAGTTGCCGGCCGATCTGAAGACGGCGGTCATCAATGAGGCGCGTGCAATCGAGAACGAGCACTTCGCGCGCCATGCGGCCTATAGCAAGCAAAGCATCGATGCGATGGTGAAGAACGGCATGACGCTCTACGAGGCGCCGGACGCCGAGACTTCGAAGGTCTTCGCGCCGGGCAATGTCGAGGCCGTGTACGACACCTGGTACAAGCTGAACGAGAAGAGCGGCACCGATGGCCGCGCGCTGGTGAAGCGCATCACCGAACTTCGCGACAAGAAATAGAAGCCAGCCATGAGCGTTCAATCGTTGCAGGAAGGGCTCGATCTCGTTGACGCAGCGGGTGCCGCGGCGCTCGCTGCCGCCGGGCCTGAAGAAGCCATGCGCGCGATCGCGTCCCGCATTCATGCATTGCTTGGCGACCGTGCGGCGCATGAGCGGCCAGGCGCATTGAAGCCGGGCGAGCGGCAGTTCTTCGTGGCGGGCACGTTCATGGTGACGCCCGACAAGGCCTGGCACATGCTGGTGGGCAGCGTGAATTTCCCGCCGGAGCAAGAGCGTCTGCTCGTACCGATCGACGGCGGACACCCGGGCTGGGTCTACGAGAATCGCTCGAAGCTGCTCTTGCGCAACACCGACGAGCATGGCGAATTCCGGCAGTACCTGAAGACATCCCGCATGGGGTCGGCCATCTTCGCGCCGATGTTCTGGCGGGGCGAGTTCTTCGGTCAACTCATCATGGCGGCGCAGGCGCGCTTCACGATGGATGAAGCCGACCTGCGGTTGATCTGCGCATGCGGTCAGGTCGCCGCGGCAAATTGGATCGCCCACGGCGGGCCTGCATGGCTTGCGGCGAACTATCCGCCGCGCAACGCGTTCAAGGTCACGCAGGCCGGTTTGAGCTGACATGCGCCTCACTGCGCTTGAACAAGCGATGCTGGATGGCGCGCATGGCGAACCCAAGCGGATCGCCATGGACGGGCTGGTCAAACTCGGGCGCGCCTACGACGCCGCGGACATGGTCGAGATCGGCTATGCGCATGTGCATGCCGGCATGGCGCTCTATCTGCACGATGTCGAGCTGGTTGAGGATTTCGCCGCGCTGGGCGCGATCGTTGCCGTACCGACGTCGGTCAACATGGCCAATGCCGACACCGAGAACTGGCAGCAAACCGGTGCGCCCGAATCGCTCGCGCGTCTGCAACAACGCGCCAAATCCGCGCATGCAAAGATGGGCGGAAGCTGCACCTTGACGTGTACACCCTACTGGGCGGGGCATTGGCCCACCTGGAACACGCATATGACGTCGATCGAATCGACGGTCACGATCTTCTGCAATTCGGTGTTGGGTGCGCGCTCGAATCGCGATGGCTATTTCGCGATCTATGCAGCGGTGACCGGACGCTATCCGCGCTTCGGTTATCACCTCGATCAACAACGTCGCGGCACGCATCGCATTCAGGTCGAAGCCGCGCTTGAGGGCACGACGGATTTTTCCGCGCTCGGCTTTCACGTCGGCACGGTAGCGGGGGATGGCGTGCCGGTGTTCGATGGCTTCACGCGCCGCCCGACCCTTGATGAGCTGGATGCATTGGGGGCCGCGTTGGCGACATCGGGTGGGGCAAGCATGTTCATCGTGCCCGGGGTCACGCCGCCCTACGCCAGCATCGACGATGCGTTCGCCGGGTCGCACGGCGTCGTGGAGTTCGTCGCGCGGAATGCCGACGTGCTTGGCATCTACGAGCGATTCGGGTGCGCGGCGACCGACCGGCCCACGATCGTTCATCTCGGCTGTCCGCACGCATCGATGGAAGAAATGCGCCACTACGGACGGCGGCTTGCCGGCAAACATGTCGCCGAGGGCGTCGATCTTTGGATCACGACGAGCCGCAATATCCGCAATGCAGCCCGCGAAGAAGGATTGGTCGCGACGCTCGAAAAATCCGGCGCCAAAGTCGTCTCGGACACCTGCCCGATGGCGTGCCACTTTGCCCGGACCGTATCGCCTGATCCAGCGCTAGGTGTGGAGCCGCCACGTATCGAGCTGGTGGTGGTCGACTCGGCCAAGCAGGCGAAATACGTGCGCGACATGATCCAGTGCGACACGCTGCTCACCGGGACCGAGGAGGCGATCGAGACGGCATTGAGCGGACGATTTGTGCCAAGGCGAAAGGCAAGTTGAACCGCAATGGACGCGAAGGACGCAAGGCGGTCATCGAAAAAACATTTCCATGTCGTTCGTGAAGATCACCTATGACGAACGTTCCCGCTTTACGTGAATTCCAAGGGCGCGGGCTGGTGCCCGGTGTGGCGCGAGGACCCGCACTGGTGAGTTGGGATGCGATCTCGTTTCTGGGCGACGTCGATATTCGCAGCGGCCGCATTGTCGGTGACTTGCCGAGCATCAAGGGGGCATGCGTCGCGGGCACGATTCTCATCATGCCGACGTCGCGCGGTTCGGCCGGCGCCTGGCGCTTCATCTATCAGATGGAAAAGCACGGCACCCATCCGCTCGCGCTGCTCTTTGGCGGAATGCCCGACCCAAGTGTCGTGCAAGGGGCCATTCTCGCGGGGATTCCCGTGATCGCGAACGTTCCGGCGGCGCTCGCGAAGATCATCACGAAGGGCGACACGCTCGACGTCGATGGCGAATCTGGTATGGTCCGCTGCATCAAATTCTGATCGCCTGAATCACGGAGACCATCGCTGGTGAGAGCCATTCAATTCAGGACGACGGGCGGGCCCGAGGTGCTCGATCTGGTCGAGCTGCCCACGCCGCGCCCGGGCAATGATGAAGTGCTGATCTCCATATGCGCCGCGGGAGTCGGCAAGCCCGATGTCCTCATGCGAACCGGCGTGTATCGGTGGATGCCGCCGCTTCCGGCCACGCCAGGCGCCGAGATTAGCGGCACGATCGAAGCGCTTGGCAGCGGCGTCGATCCCGGTCGCCTGCGTGTCGGCCAGCGGGTGCTCGGCTATCACTTCAAGGGGCGCGGCTACGCCGAGTACGCAGCGATTCCGGCGAGCGATGTGACGCCGCTTGCTGACGGCATCGATTTCGACGATGCAGTGAGCATCCCCAACTATCAGGTTGCCTACGCACTCCTTCATGTCGCGGCGCGTGGTGCGGACAAGCAGGTGGTGTATGTCAACGGCGCGGCAGGCGGTATCGGCTGCGCGGTGATTCAATTGTGTCGCCTCGAAGGGCTCACCGTGATTGCCGGCGCGAGTTCGGATGAGAAATGCGCTTTCGCGCGTGCGCAAGGCGCGCAGCATACGATCAACTATTCACGCGAGAACATCGCCGATCGCGTTCTCGAGATCACCGATGGGCATGGCGCCAATCTGGTGCTCGATCACATTATCGGCAAATTGTTTACCGACAGCTTGCGCATGCTCGCGTCCATGGGACTGATCGTGTCGTTCAACGCGTTAGGCGGGTTTCCGGAGAAGGACCTCTTTCGCGAGATGCGCGCGAATCTTCCAAAGAGTCCGGGTGTGCGCTGCTTCACGATGCATCACTTCGATCATGACCCGGACGGTCGCCAACAACTGGCGGAGCAGGTCATGGCGTTGTTCGCCGGGCAAAAGGTGCGCCCGCCCATCCACGACCGATTGCCGCTGGCCGAGGCGCAGCGCGCACATCGATTGCTCGACGATCGCGCGGTGATGGGCAAACTCGTCCTCAATCCGTAAGACTCGTCAGGCAAAGGCGTACTTCATGAATTCTCTTGCTCGCTCGAATGCAGGGGTAGCCTGCTCAGCGGCCGCGATCCTTTTCGTCGGCTCGGTGGTCGCCCAGGACTATCCCGCACGCGACTTCCGCTCGATCTGCAACTTCGCGGCCGGGTCGGGCGGCGACATACTGGTCCGCTATTTCAGCGACCGGCTTGCCAAGCTGACGGAACGAAGCGTCGTCGTCGAAAACAAGGTCGGCGCCCAAGGCAATATCGGGAGCGACTATGTGGCGAAGTCCAAACCCGACGGCTACACGATCATGATCACGCCGGCGAGTTCCACATTGGCGGCCGCCCCGCATCTGTTCAAGAGTCTGCCGTTCGATCCGCTCAAGGACTTCACCGCCGTCGCTTCGATCGCCAAGCTCACATTCGTGGTGACGGTCGATGCCGCCAAGCCGATTCGTACGATCGCCGATCTGACGCAGCATCTCAAGAGTCGGCCGAACGACGGACTGTTCGGTGCCACGAACAACTCGGGGATGGTATCGGCGATGATTCTTCGCGATGCGAGCGGGCTCAAGACCACGCATGTGCCGTACAAGATCACCTCGGACATGGTGAACGACATGGTGCGGGGTGAGATCGATTTCGTGGTGACTGATTCGACCTGGACGTTCGGGCAAATCAAAGGCGGACGCGTGCGCGCGTTGGCGGTCACCTCGGCGACGCGATCGAGCGCGATGCCCGATGTGCCCACCATGATCGAAGCGGGCTTTGCGGGCTTCGATGTCACGCCGTGGTGGGGTGTGGTGGTGCCGGCGGGGACACCCAAACCCATTGTCGATCGACTGTCCGTCTTGTTCAACCAGATCGCAACGAGCGAAGAGACGAAGACCTTTCTTCAGCGTACCGCGACCGATCCATTTCCCGGAACGGCTGAATCGATGGCGGCACTGCTCAAGGCCGACCATGAACGGTGGGGGCGGTATGTGAAGCTTGCGAAGATCGAGCCGCAATAGCCCGGCGCGGGCGCGCCAGGCTAGATGGAGAAACTGTTCGGACTGGATCGCTTACCATCGTGCGGCATTGCGATCTCAGGCTCCCCAATCAAGATCATGCACGCCTTAGCGAGCTGGAACTGACCGGTCGCGATCGTCGATGAATGTCCCAGCCCGAGAATCAAGATTCTCAGCGTTAGTCAAGGAGATCACATGCTCAAACGTCATCGCCCCTTCACCTTCCGCGCCGCCGGCAGCGCCTTCATCGCAATGCTGTCAAGCATTGCGATCGCGCAATCGTTCCCGGTCAAGCCGCTTCGCCTGGTGGTGACCTATCCCGCGGGCGGCAGTTCAGACCTCATGGCGCGCGTGCTCGCCGCCAAGATGTCGGAAAGCCTGGGGCAGCAGATCATCATCGAAAGCAAGCCGGGTGCCTCCGGATCGATCGGCACCGAATTCGCGGCGCGGCAACCGCCCGACGGCTACACATTCGTCATCGGTAACCTGCAGCCGATCGCGGTGAATCCATTGCTCTCGAAGGTACCGTACGATTCGCTCAAGGATTTCGCGGCGGTGTCGATGATCGCGACCGGCCCTAACATCCTGGTCGTCCCGGCCGGCTCGCCGCACAAATCGCTGAAGGATCTGATCGCCGACGCAAGAGCGAAGAAGGGCACGTACAACTTCGGCACGAGCGGGCCGGGCAGCATGTCCCACCTCGCCGGCGAGCTCTTGAAGCGCGAGGCCGGAATCGACATGGTTGCGATTCAGTACAAAGGCAGCGCGTTGCTCACCCAGGACCTGCTCGCCGGCAATGTGCAATTGGCGATTTCGGATGCGTTGCCGGCCATGCCGCACATCAAGTCCGGCAAGCTGCGCGCGCTCGCCATCACCAGCGAGAAACGCTCGGAATTGACGCCCGACATTCCAACGTTCGCCGAAGGCGGCGTCAACGGCCTCGCAGCGGTGAGCTGGTGGGGCATCCTGTTTCCGGCCGCGACGCCCCAGCCGATCCTCGATCGGATGCATGGGGAAATCGTCAAGGCCCTCGCGACACCCGAGGTCAAGCAGAAGTATGCCGACCTTGGTGTCACCGCGGTTTCGTCATCACCCGCGGAGTTCCGCGCTTACATCCAGTCGGAGATGGACCGATGGGGCAAGTTGATCAAGGAGGCGGGAATCAAAGCGGAGTGAAGAGGGGTCTGCGAACCTGACCGCGCGGATTCTTCAATGTCGGCCGCGCAGACCTTGAAGAAGGATCGGATCAGAAAAACGGGGATAGCACCGCCGGATAAGCACGGAAGACATGTCGGTAGACGGCCGAAGCCTTGTCCATGACCTTGTCTTCCGTATAGCTCTCGTTGGCAAGCCGGTTGCATCGGCCCACGGAACGTCGCGAATCGTGATCTGAATCGAATCCGAATTGGGTGATGAGCGCACGCATCAAGGCGATGGTGCGTTTGATCGCGGTGCAGACGATTTCAGTGTCACTTCAATTCTGCGCCTATCGATTCAACGGATTTTCTCGTCGCATTGACAACGTCCACTAGGAAGGCATTCCGGTCCGGCGACGGCGTAACGTCCGGAACGGGCGCTGCCCGCTCATAAAGTGCCGCGATCTGGGTCGCACGTCGGAACGTCGAACCACGACCCGACGCATCGAAGGCGTTACGCCATTCTGCCAGCCGTTCGGTCCTCACGCGACGGGAAGCGAGTTCTATGAGCCTGCGGCTCAAATCTTCCGCGATCGTATCGAAGATGTGTTGCTTGTCGTTGTCCGTTGGCTCAGGCCCCGTCCAGCCGACCGGACTCTGGATGAACACATAAATCCGTTGCTGGAGCTGTTGCTTGAGATCGGCTACCGGGCGCAGGGTGTCGTACTCGTCAGAGATACCCGTCGCAAACCGGCGGCTCAACGCCTTATGGCGCGTCCAATGCTCTTTCTCGAAACCAGGTGTTACCAGGAGGCCAAGACGCGTTCTCCAGCTGTTTTGGAAGTCCTCGGCTGCACGCTCGACGGCGAGCACCAGGTTCATCCGGTCATAGATCGGGCGTGAGTCGCCGGGCTTGGGTCTCTCGACAATTCCGTCAATCATTTCAAGCAACTTGCCGAGCTGTTGGGCTGTACGCTTTCCGTCCTTCGACTCAACGTCCAGCCGTTCGTCGAGATTCGCGAGGAAGACCCGCGAGGACCCGAGACGCGCACGCAGGGCGCGCTCTGCGAAGGGGCCGAGATCCTCACCGATCGCTGCGAGCACGTTCTCCGCGGACGCAAGAACATGGTTGACGCGGGCTTTGAAGGTCGCAAGGTTGTCGCCGCCGACATCATCGAAATGCGTGAAGGCGAAGATCAGCTTCGCCGCATTGCCCGAGGACACGAGTTCCTTCATCGCGGCCACCGGTGCGGCCTGCATCGGCTGCGTCGCGTTGTCCACGAGGATGACAGCATCGACCGTGTCGATTCGCCGCGATAGCGTTGTCGAGATGGTCGATATCGAGCGCGGCGAATGGCCGAGCCCTTCGCCATCGAAGAGAACAAGCTTGGGCGCTTCCGGCGTCCATGGTGGATGGAAGGGCCCGGATACCCGAACGCCGTTGACCAGGGGAGTCAACAGGGTGCCGAAGAGCGGCGCGTAGTTCGACGCGAACCAGGAAATCGACGCGATGAAGGCATCGCGATCCCCGGTCTCACACGTCCACGTCAGAGGCCAGCCCACCTTCGTCTTCTGAAGCTTGCCCTCGGGCAGGAGGGCAAACCGCTCTTCGATCTCGTCCATCACGGCATCGACGACCTGCTGAAAGGCCTCGTCGTCGCGCGTCCGGTTGTCGAGTTTTTCCTCGAACAGTTCGTCGATGACGCGCTGGTCCTTCTCATCGGCTGCGTTCAGTTCTGTACGGAGCGATTCGCCGTAGCGCGCTGCGATTTCGTTGACGGAGGCCAGCGCCGACGACAGCACGTCGTTCGTGCGCTTCAGAAGGTCGCCACTTTCGGCGTCAATGTCGCCGGTGCCGTCATCGTCGAAGTCGCTCGTGTCCTTGACTGGTCCGTTGCCGAGGACGTAGTTGAAGCGGAAGCGCTGATTGACATGCGTCAGCAGGCGGCGCATCTGGTCGGAGTCGGACTCGCCCCGATATGCCGCAAGCACAGCGGCGGATACGCATTCCTTCAGATGCTCGCGCACATCTTCCATCGGGAAGAACGTGACGACGGCGCAGTACGGACCTTCTTGCAAGATCACTTCGGTTTCATGAACTGTGGTCTTGGCCGTCGAGGTCGAGGGGAAACGCTCTTTCGCCGGGTCGGTGCCGATGATCTGTCGTAGCAGCGTTGTTTTTCCTGCCCCTGTGGTGCCGAGAAAGAGGGCGCGCCGATAGTCGCTGGACTGCGATGACGGAAGCGCAATCACGCCGTCGCGCAGAGCGAGGAAGTCGGTCTCGCTACCCTCCAGCTTGTAGAAGAAGATATCGACAACGCGCGGATCGAAGAGACTAAGCGCCTGCTCGCGTGCGCCGAGGTCCCAGAGTTGAGGGCTCGCCAGTAGCGCGCTCATCTGGTCGCGCAGCGTCGCCGCTTCCCGCTCGTTGTCCGTCTTGAGGCTTTGCCGGACCCGCAGCCCTTCCTTGCCTGTAGTGGGGTTCGTCCGCTTCGGGTGGCGGAAGATGACGGCCCACGTGTTGCGGCCTTGCGTCCTGCTCAGGCTCGCAGAGTAGAAGTTCTGGCTCATGGCGACTCTGTTGTTCCAGCATTGTTCCGACGTGCGAATGTAGCGAGCTGATCTCCCGGTGTCAACAAAATTTGGTACAACCAAGGAACAACCATAAGTTCAACCTTTGCGTATCTCAAATACGGAACAGTTAATATTTCTTGCTTGGCTGCCAGCCGAGTGCTAACTTTCCCGTATCTGAAATACGGGAAGGTTAGAGGCAATGCCCCTTCATCTTGTCGGCGAGACCATCGACAAGACCCGCAGCCACTATCTGTCGGAGACGGGCAAGCTCGTCCAGTTGATGCGAGGCATCTATGTCGATGCCGCCGACGACATCGATCAGACTGTGCTCGCCCATGCCGTCCGCATTGGCCGCTACCTCTATCCCAAGGCCTACCTCTCGGCGGCCAGCGCCGTTCTGCTGGGTCCGACCCGCGACGCTCGCCTCTACCTGACCGGGCCGCGCGTACAGCGCACCCGAATTCGGGCCCTTG
Organism: Burkholderiales bacterium; assembly: GCA_046160305.1. Taxonomy (GTDB): domain Bacteria; phylum Pseudomonadota; class Gammaproteobacteria; order Burkholderiales; family SG8-39; genus SHXR01. Next base: position 58,536 of record JBJXGX010000199.1, on the reverse strand, counting down.
AGATCGTTCAGAACAAGGCTCCGGCGAGGCCCTCGCTCGCTCGCGCCTCCGTTGCCGACAGCCTGGGGGAGTTCTCCGTCAATGTGTCCTCCATTCGCCAGCGGTTTCTGGAAGCCTTTCGCCTGCGCAGCGAACATGCCGCGTCCATCGATGCCGCGACGCGCGAAGCCATCGCCGCCCGCCTAGCCCTGGAGTACGGAGGCCCGAAAGCCGCAAGCGATGCCGTGTGGGAGCTGGCCCGTGAAAACGACTGGTACCGCGAGGGCGAGGGGGCCGAGAAGTTCTTGCTGCGCGGCCCGCAAGTTGCGATCGCGCGCAATGAGGCCGCGTTCGCCTTGACCGTGGCGTGGCACGGCCTGCCCATCGGCACCCTCGCCCACAACGGCTTCGAATGGCGGTGGTCGCAGACCGACAGCCCTGTGCCGCCAGTCATTCGCCAGACGATGCCGGGCACGCTACCGCCCTTCGTGGTCTCGCTGCTGCCAGAGGGCTGGCTGAGCAGTGTCCTGCAAGACCGCGACGAACGAGCCATGCTCCGCTCGGGCAGGCGCTATATGTCCAACATCACGATGGCCGAGAACGCCGCTGAGCTTGCCGCCCTGCCGCTCGACGTCCTCGCGTCGCCGCTCGCCGCCCATACGACAGCCGGCGTGTTCACAGGCATCTATGCGGGGCCCGGTCGCAGCGCCGTGGAGCAGGACTTCGAGCGTAACCTCGCCACGATCTATGACCGTGCCGATACGCCGCGCCTCTCCGGTGTTCAGATCAAGGCACCGATGACGCTAGCCCCGGACGGCAGGCTCTCGCCCAGCATCGGTACGCCGTTCACGCACATCCTGAAGCCCGCAGGGACGAGCGGCTTCGACGCTTTGCCGCTGGTCGAATGGATCGGCCTTGCTCTCGCGCGGGAAGCCGGGTTCACGGTCCCGGCAAGCGCACTGATCGCCATGCCTGATGAGATGCCTCCGGCCCTCCTCGTCGAGCGGTTCGACATTCGCACGGATGCGAATGACAAGCGCCTGCTGGCGATGGAAGACCTTTGCTCGGTGCTCGACCTTTCGCCAGCGGCCAAGTACGACGGCACCATCGAACGTGTGGCGCGTGCCTTGAGAGCTTTGTCCACATCGCCCGACGAAGACCTCCTGATCCTCATGAAGCGCGTGGTCTTCGCCTGGCTCATCGCCGACGGCGACATGCACCTCAAGAACATGGCCGTTCTGAAGATCGCCGAACCCGGCAATCCCGCTTTTAGGAGCATTCGGTTTGCGTCCGTCTACGACACGCTGACAACGCGCGTCTTTCCCCGCCTCGAACATGACCGCATGGCGCTGAAGCTCAATGGCAAGGATGAACGGCTCAAGCGTGCCGACTTCCTCGCCGTCTCCGCAATAGCAGGACTTCGGGCGTCGGACACCAATGCTGCAATCGATGACGTTCTGGATCGGATGCGGGCCGCTGTTGCCGCGATCACGTTGCCCAAGCTCCCAGCCTACGGGCCTTCGGGCGAAGCTACCGTGACCCGAACGCTTGAGATATGCAGGGAGCGGGTTGCCTCGTTCGCATGAGCGGGCGCGCCGGGCCGAGCAATCGCTATCCAGGCTTCGGTCAATGCTAGAGTCTATCCGGTGCAGACCCTCACCGGCTGCCAGCGAGGGCAAAGTAGCTGATGTGCGCGGGCAATGAGCACATTAGGGAATGCGTACATAGTTGTGTACATAACCGGGAAAGAGTTCTGATGTCAGAAGGTCCGATCGCGGAGCAGGTAAGGCGAAGAAGAACTTTTGCCATCATTTCCCATCCGGACGCCGGCAAGACCACGCTCACCGAAAAGCTCCTGTTGTTCGGTGGCGCGATCCAGATGGCGGGCACCGTCAAGGCGCGCAAGAGCTCGCGACATGCGACCTCCGACTGGATGGAAGTCGAGAAGCAACGCGGGATCTCGGTGACAAGCTCGGTGATGCAGTTCGATTACGCCGGACATACGATCAATCTGCTCGATACGCCGGGCCACCAGGACTTCTCCGAGGACACGTATCGGGTGCTCACCGCGGTCGATGCGGCGGTGATGGTGATCGATGCGGCGAAGGGCGTCGAAGAGCAGACCATCAAGCTGCTCGAGGTGAGCCGGCTCAGGTCAACGCCGATCATCACGTTCGTCAACAAGATGGATCGCGAAGTGCGCTCGCCCATCGCGCTGCTGGAGGAGATCGAGTCGGTGCTGAAGATCGACTGCGCGCCGATTACCTGGCCGATCGGCATGGGCAAGCGTTTTCGCGGCGTGTTTCATCTGCTGAACGACCGCTTGATGCGCTTTGCGCCGGGTGAAGAACGGCGCAGCGACGATACCGAGATGATCGAGGGACTCGGTAATCCGCAACTCGATCAACTGTATCCGGATGAGGTCGGGGAGCTGCGGTCCGACATCGAATTGATTCGCGGCGCCAGCACGCCGTTCGAACTTGAATTGTTTCTCGCGGGCATGCAATCACCGGTGTTTTTCGGATCGGGGATCAACAACTTCGGCGTGCAGGAAGTTCTCCAGGCGCTGATCGACTGGGCGCCACCGCCGCAGCCGCGCGATGGTACCGAGCGGGTGGTGCACCCGGCCGAGGCAGGGTTCTCGGGATTCGTATTCAAGATCCAGGCGAACATGGATCCGAAGCATCGCGACCGCATCGCATTCTTTCGCGTCTGCTCCGGGCGCTATCAGCCGGGCATGAAAGTGCAACACCTGCGTCTTGGCCGCGAAATGAAAATCGGTAGTGCGCTCACCTTCATGGCGAATGAGCGCGTGGCAAGTGAAGACGCGGTGGCGGGCGACATCATCGGCATCCACAATCACGGTCAGTTGCAGATCGGCGATACGCTCACGTCGGGCGACACATTGCAGTTCAAAGGCATCCCGTATTTCGCACCCGAGTTGTTTCGTGAAGCGCGGCCACGTGACCCGTTCAAGGCGAAGCAGTTGCAAAAGGGCTTGCGGGAGCTGGGTGAGGAGGGCGCGATCCAGGTGATGGAGCGTGCATCGGGCAACACCCTGCTGCTCGGTGCGGTGGGGCCATTGCAATTCGAGATCGTCGCGCAGCGCTTGCAGACGGAGTACAAGGTCGATGCGATCTACGATTCGACCGACATCCAGACCGCGCGCTGGCTGACGTTTCCAGATGATCTGACGCAGCGCAATTTCGAGCGCGAGCAAGTGGCGCGCATGGCGAAGGACGTCGATGACAATCCGGTCTTCCTCGCCCCGAACAAATACACGCTGCAGGTGACGATGGAGCGCTGGCCGAAGGTGGGGTTCCATACGACCCGGGAACACGGGCAGAGGATTGCGCAGTAGCGCAATGCTGATAGGGAGACGACAATGCAGCAACAGCATGTTCTCGCCGCGCTTGGTTTGATCGGGAGCGTCCTTGCGGGGAGCGTATTCGCGCAAGCTTCGGGGCAGGGCTACCCCAACCGTCCGGTGCGGGTGATCGTGCCCTTTGCCACCGGCGGACCCGACACCGTCGCGCGCCTCGTCGGGGCGCACCTCGCGCAGTCGCTTGGTCAACCCTTCGTCATCGAGAATCGGCCCGCGGCAAACGGCATCGTCGGGGCGGATGCGGTCGCCAAGGCGGCGCCCGACGGCTACACGTTGCTGGTGCATTCCTCGGGATTCGTCGGTGCGCCCGCCCTCTACAAGAAGCTGCCCTATGACACGGTGGCGGACTTCACGCCGGTCACCAATCTCGCCGCGAACCTCGGCACCTTTCTTGTTGTGCATCCATCGGTACCGGCCAACACCGTGCAGGAGTTCATCGCGCTGGCCAAGAAACCCGACGCGAAGATTTCATTCAGTTCGCCCGGTATCGGTAACACCTTGCATTTGATCGGAGGCCTTTTCAATGCGCGAGCCGGCATTGAGATGCTTCACATTCCATACAAGGGCGGGGGACCTGCCATCGCCGCTGTTGTCGGTGGCGAGGTCCAGGCGATGTTCGGTTCACCGCAGATCGCGCTGCCGTACATTCGCGCCGGCAAGCTACGAGCGCTCGCGACCACCTTACCGGGGCGCGCACCTTACATGCCGGAAATTCCAACGATGGCCGAAGCCGGCGTGGCCGACATGGTGGCCGATGGCGGTTGGTTCGGCATGTTCGCGCCCGCGAAAACGCCGATGGAAATCGTGAATCGCCTGCACGAAGAGGTGCGCAAGGCGCTGGCCGATCCGGCCATTCGCGAGAAGCTCAATACATTCGGACTCGGGCCCCTGGGCGATTCACCCGCGGCGTTCAAGACGTTGGTCGCGGACGAAATCAAGAAATACGCGGAGATGGCGCGGCTGGCGGGGATTCAGCCGGAGTAGGGAATTGCCGCGATGGGATGCGCAGCCATTGACGCGTCGCAGTGCCGGCGGAATGCGCGCCGCTTTTCCGCTCCACCGGTCCTTCGCTACTGCCCCTCTGCCTTCAGATTCGCCGCCTTGATGATCGGCCACCACTTCGCCACTTCGGCTTTGTGATGGGTCGAAAGCGTCTCCGGTGTCAATTGATCGCGCGGCGGGATTTCGTGTCCCATGTCGGCGAAGCGCTTTTGCAGTGATGGATCGGCAAACGCTGTTACCACGGCGGCATTGAGTTTCGCGATGATCTCAGGCGCTGTCCCTTTGGGCGCCCACAGGCCATGCCAGAACGGCATTTGCATGCCGGGTACGCCGCCTTCTTCGATGGTCGGTACTTCGGGCGCGAGGAACCAGCGATTCCTGGTCACCACGCCGAACGCACGGAACTTGCCGCTTCGATAGTGCGGCAGCGTTTGCGAGGCTTCCAGGCAGCTGAGTTCTATCTGATTGCCCAGGAGGTCTTGCATGATCGGTGCCGCGCCGCGATAGGGCACCAACTGGATGCGCGTGCCTGTCCGGTTCTGGAAATCGAGCAGACATACGTGCGCGCCGCTGCCGACACCGGTGGTTGCACCGGATGCGCGATTGGGATTGGCCTTCAGCCATTCGATCAGCTCACGCAGGTCTTTAGCGGGCAACGTACTGGGTCCGACGATCCAGAGCGGCGCGGTCGTGAGAAGCGACACCGGCGCGAAGTCATTCACGGTGTCGTACTGCAACGTGTACAACGCACCGCCGCCGACATGGCTGGTCCATTGGCCGATGAGGATGGTGTAGCCATCGGGTGCTGCGCGAGCGACGCGGGCGCTCCCGATCGTGCCGCCCGCACCGCTCATGTTTTCGACGACCACCGACTGACCGAGCGTCTCTTTCATGCGCTCGGCCAGCACACGCCCGACGGTATCCGTTACGCCGCCCGGCGGAAATGGCACGACCACTGTGATCGGTCGCGCGGGATACGACTGCCCGATAGCGTTGCCGATGCAAAGGAGAATCGCCGCCGCGACGAGGCCTCGCATCGCCTCACTCCATCTTGAGCAGGCGTTTGGCATTCCCGCTCATTATCTTTGCCTTGTCTTCGGTCGAGAGCGGGACCTGTTCCATCCATCTGGGGCCAGGCTTGTTCTCGACGAACGGATAGTCCACCGAGAACAGCAATCGATCAACGCCCAGCTCCATCGCCGAGCAAAGCAGTGCCGAGGTGGAGAAATTGCCGCTCGTCGTAATGTAGAAGTGCTCGCGGAAGGTTTCGCGAAATGCAATCGACTTGCCGCCTGGCCGTGACAGCGCGTGATCGATGCGCCAAAGCGAAAAAGGCAGCCCCTCGCCAAGGTGTCCGAGCACGATCTTCAAGCGCGGGTACGCATCGAACAGTCCACTAAGAATCAAGCGAATGCCCTGCGTGGCGGTCTCGACGGTAAAACCCCATCCGGCGTTGACGATCGACGGGAAATCCTTGACGTACTCCTTGTAATACGCATCGACCACCGCCGGATGCGGCATTGCCGGATGCACATAGATCGGCACATCGAGAGCCTGCGCGCGCTCGAAGATCGGCCAGAAACGCTTGTCGTCGATGAAGAGGCGTGCGCCGTCGACCAGCGTAAGACCGTGGACCATCGCGCCCTTGAATCCAAATTTCGTGACGGTGCGCTCGAGCTCATCTGCCGAGGCTTTCGGGTCGATCGCCGGGAGCGTCGCGAATGCGGCAAGACGCGTGGGATGGGCCTTGATGGCGGTATGCAGGCGATCATTTGCGCCGCGCGCGAGTGGCACCGCAGTGGCCGCATCAAGGCGGTGCGTGCCGGGCGCGCTTTGCGACAACACTTGCACGTCGATGCCCGCCTCGTCCATTTCCTTGATGCGGAGCGCTCCGAGATCTTCCAGGCGTTGCCGCAATGCCGGGACACGGACTTCCGGTCCATCGAAATGCTTGCCGATCTCGACATCGAGATAGTGTTCTTCGAGTGCGATGACTTTTGCTGCGCTGAAGGTGGACATCCGTGCTCCTCGGTGTGGTGCGCGAAGAGCTTACCACTCGTTCGAGGCGTATAGAATCGCGTGGCAAGGGATCGGAACGCCGCCGGCCTTCGCTGCGTCGCCATCCAACAAGGGGAGTCATACAGAAGCGGTCAAACAATAGTCTGTTCAAACCGAAAACAACGGGACCTCGATCATCGATGTCACCGATCCAAAGAGCCCGCGCCAGCTATTCCATATTCCGGGCGAAAAGGGGCAGGGCGAGATCGGCGGCGCGCAGATGGTGCGCATGTGCGCGGGCAAGATGCTCCCGAAAGGCGATCCGAACAAGTTCTATCTGCTGCGGTCGCTCGGCAATAGCGCGCACGAGATATGGGACGTTACCGCACCCGAGACGCCGACCTTATTGAAAACGGTGGTGACGGGCATCAAGGATACGCATAAGAATTTCTGGGAATGCGACACCGGCATTGCGTATCTCGTATCTGGTGCCGAAGGCTGGAAAATACGGCGCATGATGCAGGTATTCGATCTCGCCGATCCGGCCAACCCGCGCCACATTCGCGATTTTGGCCTGGTCGGGCAGGAGCCGGCCGCCCCGGAGTCGAAAGAGGCTCGCCGCTTCGATCTGCATGGTGCGATTCGCGCCGGCAATCGCCTTTACGTGGGCTATGGGACGTTCCTCGATGGCGTCATTCAGATTCTCGATCGCGAGAAATTGATTCGTGGCAATCCGGCCGTGCAGAATCCCCTGGCACCGACACCTGAGAATCTCACCTATCCCGAGGTGACGCGGCTCTTCACGTCGCCACGCAAGGGCGCGCATATGACGTTCCCCGTGCTTGGGATTGACGTACCGGAATTCGCGAGAAACTCCGAGGGCAAGACGCGCGACATCCTGCGTACTTCAATGCGGGGATCCGCGCGGTCGATATTCGCGATCCCTGGTCGCCAAAGGAGGTCGGGTACTACATTCCGGCAGTGACACCCAAGACCGCGCAGCGCTGCATCAACGTGAACGGCGTCGATCGTTGCAAGGTCGCGATCCAGACGAACAATCTCGAGGTCGATGATCGCGGGTTGATCTACGCGGTTGATCGAGCCTACACCGGGATGCACATCCAGGAGTTGACCGGACCGGCACGCGCCATCGCCAAGCTCCCCTGACTGCGCGCAGAGCGAACCGTGTTGAAGGTGCGGGACATCGTGATCGCCGCAGGAAGCATGACGGCGATCGCATTCGGCGTTGCAAGCGCGCATAGCGATGGGGAAGGACCGGCGGATCCGGCCTCCGCCACTTCCCCGCTGGTCTTCGAAAGCGGGGCTGCACCGAGCGCAGATCAGGTGCGAGTGCGTGAACGCGAGAACGAGCTGCTCGGTGCATCGCTTTCACAAGACAGTGCTGCCGAGATTGCGTTCCTGCATAGCCCAATCGTCACGCGCGGACTCGCGATTCTCGGGATCGATGCGTCGAAGCGTTTGGCGGCTGCGCACGGCCCCGCGCGCGTCAAATCGCGCGAGGCGCTAGACATCGAGGTGAGGATCGAGCGCTCGCTCACCGTCAACGTTCTCGACTGGCTTACGCAGGCGATGCTCGTCCGCGGCCAGCCAAGTTTCCACATCCGCACCCGGACAGCCGAAGAAATCGGCGTTGCGCTATTCGCCGCGCGCCGTGCAAGGATCGCCGCGGTCGCCGCTTTGCAGGAAGCCGATCTCCATTACCGGGTGGTCGCTGCTTCGCAGGCGAGCCATGAACTTGCACAACGGATGCAACGCATCGGCAATGCATCGATGCTGGAAGTGCTGCGCGCCGAGCGTACGCTTGGCGAGGCAGTAGGACGCCATATCGCGGCACGAGCGCTCGCCTCGATTGAGCGCGAAAAACTCGCTCACGCACTTGGCCTCTGGGGGCAGGACATCGAGCGGATCCAGCTGCCGTCGCGCTTGCCCGATCTGCCGACTTCGATCGTCGGTGCCGAGGGGCTCGAAGCCCGTGCCGTTGCGCAAAGGTGGGACTTGCGCAGACCCCGCGCCGCGATCGATGCAGAGGATTTGGTAAGGGACCTGCTCGCAAGCGGCGTGCCGAATGTGCATGACGAGGCAGTGATTCATGGCCCGCTACTTGCGCAACTAGACGAATTGGCCGTGCGCGCCCGCACCGAGGTGCGCACCGCATGGATTGGCTATCGTGCGGGTTATGAATTGGCGCGACACGCCCGCGATGCGGTGATTCCGGTCGTCAAGCGCATCGGCACGGAAACACTTCTTCGGTACAACGGCATGCTTGTCAGCGTGTTTGCGCTGCTCGCCGATGCGGACGAACAGGCCAACGTCGTCACGGAGGCTTTACATCCCGAGCGGGACTTCTGGCTGGCTGAAGTGGATCTGCAGCAGACGCTCGCGGGAATCGGTATCGTTCATCCCGGCGTTCATTTGCCGGGCCGCACGCGTCGCACGCCGATCGATTCGCACCATGCGACGCACCGAATTCGAACATTAAACCTAGGAGTGAACAATGAACCTGCGCCTCTGCACCTGCCCAAACGAACAAGCGAACCTCGCACGACGCGGCTTCCTGACCGGTCTCGCGGCGCTTGGGGCAAGCGCGATGCTGCCAGGGTGCGAAAGCATGCCGGTCGGTACGACGCCGATTGCAGGTAGGCCGCATCGGATCGATATCCATCATCACATCATGCCACCCGCTTATGTGGCCGAGTCGATCAAGCGCGGCCAGCCGCGCCCACCGCAATGGTCGGTGCAACGATCGATTGAAGACATGGACAAATCCGGCATCGCGACCTCTGTCGTGGCGCTGATGCAGCCGGGTACCTACTACGGCGAGGTTGACGTCGATCGCCGGCTCGCGCGTGAAGCGAATGAGTTCGCCGCGCAGATGGCGCGCGATTACCCCGGACGCTTCGGTTCGTTCGCAACGTTGCCGCTGATGGACACCGAAGGGAGTCTCCGCGAAATCGAATATGCCTTCGATAGCTTGAAGGCCGATGGCATCGGCCTCATGACGAGTTACGGTACGAAGTATCTCGGCGATCCGCAGTTCGCGCCGATCTGGGAAGAGCTCAATCGGCGCAAGGCCGTGATCTATACCCATCCGCTGTCGCCGGCGTGCTGTCGAAATCCGATTCCAGGGCTGCCGCCATCGGCGATCGAGTTCGCGACCGATACCTCGCGCACAGCGGCGAGTCTGCTCTTTGGCGGTACGGCCGCACGATTTCCCGAGATACGCTGGATCCTCTCGCATAGCGGCGGCACCGTGCCGTTCCTCTGGAGCCGCTTCACACGCCAGGAGGTCGACATGAAGGATGCCGCGAAGACGGTGCTGCCGAACGGCGTGCAACACGAAGTACGGAAATTCTTCTACGACACCGCACAGGGCCATCACGATGGGGCGATCGCCGCACTGACCAAGCTCGTACCGGTCTCGCAGGTCATGTTCGGCACCGACTTCCCCTATCGCATCGCCGGAGAGGTCGTCGATGGATTGGGCGCACGCACGTTCACCGCGGCGGAACGGATGGCGATCGATCGGGGGAACGCGCTGCGGATCTTGCCGAAGTTGCGGACTATCTAAAGCCTCAGTCGTTTCTACAGCCTCAAAGATTCACCGCGGAGGACACGGGGGACACAGAGGAACGGCACAAGAAACGATGAGACATCGGGCGTCTGCGCACTTGTCGAAGGGGGTGGCCGAACGAGGTGTTTCGGTGAATCTTTGACGGCGTAGGATTTAGAGAGCCACGACGAACGCCAGCTCGTCGCACTACATCATCACCCGCCCACCATTGATGTCTAGCGTGACGCCATTGAGATAGGCGGCTCCATCCGAGGCGAGGAACAGCATCGCCTGCGCGTGATCCTCGGGAATCGCGAGTCTTCGGAGCGGAACCTGCGAGGCGATGCGTTCCACATCTTCTTTCGTGCGCAGCGCCGCGACGCGAGGGGTCAACGTGGTGATGGGCGCGATCGCGTTCGATGTGATGCCATCCGGACCAAGTTGATAGGCGAGAAAGCGGGTGAACTGGATGACGCCTGCTTTCGCTGCACCGTATGCCGGCGATGAATTCGCGAACACGGTGCGCCCAGAGATCGAAGCAACGTTGATGATGCGTCCCGCTTTGGAGCGCTTCAGACTCGGGATCGCCGCCTTGGTGAAAAGGAACACGCTTCGCAAATTGAGCGCTATGGTCTGATCCCATTCGTCGATCGGCATATCTTCCACGGTGGCAAGACGTCCGTAGCCTCCCGCGCAGTTGATCAGTACATCGAGCCCACCGAGCTCGGCGTTGATCCGTGCGATCGCCGCGGCGACGGACCGGGCGTCGGTGACATCGGCACCGACCGCGATCGTTCGTCCGCGCGAAGATGACAGCGTGGCGATGATCTTGTCGATTCCAGCTTCGTTGATGTCGACCAGCGCAAGCGCCGCGCCTTGTTCCGCGAAGGCGCGTGCCGTTGACGCGCCGATGCCTTCTGCGGCACCGGTGATGGCGACAAGGCGGTTCTTGAGTTCAGGGTAGGTGGCCATGGACGCTTCGTCTCGTGGTATGCGTTGAGGTCGATGACAAGGCAATTATCGGGGCAACACACATCGCCTGCCCTTGCCTGGATTCGGGCATATTCTCGCAGGAATGACGCTGCCCAAACTCGCTGCGAGGATTCTCCTCCTCCTGATCCTGCTGTTCATTTTCTATGAACTGTGGATCTTCGCCCAGATCGGCTGGTGGCGATGGTTCAATCCGTCGACGAGCGCATTCATGGACGCGCGACTTGTGGTCATGCGTGAGAAGAATCCAGACGCGCGGTTGCGGCATCAATGGATCGCGTACGAGCGCATATCGGTACACGTTAAACGCGCGGTCATTGCCTCGGAGGATGCGCGGTTTCTCGCCCACGAGGGGTTCGATTGGGAGGCGATCGAGAAGGCGCTGGAGAAAAATCTGGAGCGTGGCAAGGTGGTCGCCGGTGGCTCCACGATCAGCCAGCAGCTTGCCAAGAATCTCTTCCTTTCAGCCGAGCGGTCGGCCCTGCGTAAAATTCAGGAGGCCGTGATTACCGTGATGCTGGAGGCGGTGCTTTCCAAGCGGCGGATCTTCGAGATCTATCTCAATCTTATCGAGTGGGGAGACGGCGTGTTTGGTGTGCAGGCGGCGACGATGCATTACTTCAAGGTGGATGCCACGCAGGCGAACGCATGGCAGGCCGCGCGCCTGGCGGCGATGATGCCGAGCCCCCGCTATTACGACAAGAATCGCAACACGCTGTTTCTCGAACGCCGGACCGCGACGATTCTTGCGCGAATGCCGACAGCCGATGTGCCATGAAGCGGCGCGGCGCATGAAAATCAGGTGCGCCCAATCCCGTTGCGTGGATCCGGCTCTCGACGCAATGCGTCGTCGGGCGTACGATCGCGCGATGCATGCTTGTCGAAGAACCTTCGCGATTCGCGTTGGGCGTTCGGTGCATGCTTCGATGCGATCGTAAAAGGAGAGAACGATGAGAACGACACAAATGCTTTTGGCATGCATGGCGGGAACACTTCTCGGGACATCGGTGTTCGCGCAGACCAATGTTCGCATTCGCGGAACGATCACGGCAGTGGACGGTAACGTGGTGTCGATTCAATCGCGTGAAGGGAAGGCTCTCCAAGTCCATCTGACGGATACAACCGCCGTTGCGGTCGCCAAGGCGATCAAGTTCGAGGACATTAAGCAGGGGGATTTCGTCGGGTCAGCGGCCAAGCGCGGCCCGGACGGCTCACTCGAAGCGCTCGAAGTGCACTATCTGCCGCCAACCGTCGCGAAAGGTCACACGCCCTGGGATCTGGAGCCGGACTCGACGATGACGAATGCGCTGGTCACCGTGATTGCGCAGTCGGCCGGCAAGCGCGAGCTGACCTTGGCGTATGACGGCGGCTCGCAAACGATCAAAGTCCCGGCCAATGCGCCGATCGTGCGCGCGGTACCGGGAACCCGCGCGGATCTGGTGAAAGGCGAATACGTGTTCACCATCGCGCAGTCCGCGGCCGACGGGAAGTTGACGACGCAGCGGATCCAGGTGAGCAAAGACGGTGTGAAGCCGCCGATGTAGTGTGGCTTCGCCAAAATCTCATCTTCTAACCCCCGGTGTCTCGATCGGCAATCCCTGCGCGCGCCAGGACAAAAACAATTCCAGATCGCGATAAGCGGGCGCGCCGTACGGCATCATCTCCGCGCGCACGCCCGACAGGCATGCGCGGAGCCTTCGTTCAAGCGAACCGAGCGCCTGCCAGTCCAATCGATAGACCGGGTAGGCCGTCGGATGGCCCTGGCTGATCTTCTCCGCGAACAGCGTGCGTCCCCAAAGCGATTCGTGGCAATGCGCGCAGGAAAGATTCAGTTGCCCGATGCGCCGGTAATACAACGCGCGGCCTGCCTCGAAATGCGGGCGCGTTTTCTCATCGAAGTGCGTGCGGGTCGGCGTGCCCAGCGATTGATGCGCGACGAACGATACGAGTGACAGAAGCTCTTCGGATTCCCAGGCAGGACGCGCCGCGCCTTGGCGCTCAGTGCGACATTGCAGGATCCGATCAGCGGTGTTGAAGAGCTTGCCCGATTCCTTATCGATCACCGGATAGCGGGCCGCCACACCCTGCATCGATTGCCGTGCATCCTGATGGCAGCTTGCACAGGCCTTGCCGCTCGCACCGCCCGCTTGATTCCACAGCTTCGCGCCACGTTCAACCCAGAGCATGCCTGGATTGGCGAAGTCGTCTTCCTGCTGTGCACGCAGATCGGGACTGACGAACACGGTGCCCGACAACAGCTTGTCGAGTGGTATGGCGCGTTCTTGCGCGACGACGGGCCACGCGGCCAACAGAACAATGGCCGCCCAGCGAAGGGTCATCCGGCAACCTGAATCGGGTGTTGTTCCGATTCCTGCTTGCCGGTGTCGTCGATCCATGTGCACGCGATGACGCCGCTGCCTTGGGCGACGGTGGTGAATTGCAGGTACGGATTGGCCGATACGCCCGAGGACAGGTCCGCCCGAAAAATCTCCTCACCGTTGTAGGTGCAGGCGAACGAGCGAATCGTATTGCGAGGGATGTTCCTGCCGGTATCGTCCACCCGGTAGCCGGTTTCCATCGGATGCTGGATCAGGATGCGAATCTCGATCACATCGCCCGTCTTGGCATTGGTGGGGACTTGTATGCGCGCTGCCATCAGAGGTCACTCTTTCATTGATCGACTGTCATGCCGGTGCGTTTCACGAAGGACGCCCACATCTCGCGTTCCTTTCGCAATCGTACCGCCGCTTCCTCCGGCGTATCGAACACCGGAATCAGCCCCAATTCATCGAGCTTACCGGCGAGGGCGGGGCTCTTCATCGCTTTCATCAACACTGCACTCAGCCGCTGCATGATGGGCGCCGGCGTTCCAGCGGGGGCCACCACGGCGAATGCGGCAAACACTTCAACGCCGGGAAAGCCCGTCTCGGCAAAACTCGGCGTCGATGGTAGCAGCGCAGTCTTTGGCATGACGGCGAGCGGCAGCAATTTGCCGGCGCGAATGTGGTGAATCGAGGCCGGCAAATCGGTGAGCACGAAGGTGATCTGCCCGCCCAAAAGATCCTGCGTCGCCGGCCCGACCCCCTTGTACGGAATATGCAGGAAGCGAATACCCGCCGCTTCCTCGAACAGGCGCACACCAAGATGCGTCATGCTGGCCGCGCCCGCTGATCCATAGGGAATCTTTGCGTCGTCGCGCTTCGCCAGCGCGATGAGCTCTGCGAGGGTCTTGATCGGTTGCGTCGGCAACACACAGAGCGCGAGCGGACTCAACACGCCGCGTGTCACCGGCGCGAGGTCACGATCGATATCGTACGGTTGCTTCCTGAAAAGTACCGGCGCAATGACGATCGACGGGCTGGCCGACACCAGCAATGTATGCCCATCCGGCGTTGACTTCGCGACTGCGTCCGCAGCGATCGTTCCATTGCCGCCCGGACGATTCTCGACGATGAACGATTGCCGGAACGCCTCGCTGTAGACGTTCGCGACGAGTCGCGCGTAGACGTCCGTTCCACCGGCGGGCGACGAAGAAACGATCATGCGGACCGGCCGGGTGGGCCAAGCGTCTTGTGCATAGGCTGCGTTCGCCAGGAGCACAGAGAGCAGCATCGGTACCCAAGCCGAGCGGGACGCCACCCATGGGACCCTGGAATTCCACGCGATCACGATGGCCACCGAAGACAGCAAGCTCATTCGATTTCCTCCGCGAACCCCTGTGTCCTCCGTGTCCCCTGTGGTGAAGTGGGGAAGGGTGATGTGGTGAATGGTCTAACTCTCATCCACACACGCTGACAACGTCACCACGACGCGCTCGGCGGCGTAGAAGAACGAGCCATCGGACATTTCCGCCACCGCCGCGACCCACTGGCTGCCGGCGAGGCGAAGGCGCGATACGACTTCCGCCCGGCCGGCGCGCGGGCCGATGTGAAAGGTCGCTATGTTGCGCACGGGATTGCGCTCGGAGACGAGCGTGATCGTCTTGACATGATCGGCGGCAGACATTTCGCTTTGCACCGCTACCTTCATCGCCACCGAGTTGCCGTTGTCGGCCAACACCGGAAGATCGAGCTTCACGCGTGCTCGTCGCGCGCCGGCGCCCTTCGTCACGGCGTCGAGGATTTTCGGATCGAAGATCTGCACCTGCGCATGAACGATGCGCGGGCCCACCGCAGCGAGCCCAAGTCCGGTCACGCCCATGCCTGAGAAGAAACGGCGACGATTCATCTTTGCGGCTCCTTCAAGGTTGCGAGCCAGGCCACGACGTCCTCCACCTGCTGGGCCGAAAGAATCGACTTGCCCCGGTGTGTGTTCGCGACCTGATTCAACCCTTCAGTCCGATAGTAGGCCGGCATCGGCGTATCGGGATTGACGCGCGTCGAATCCGCGATCCGCAAGCGTAGCTGTGCCACCGAAAGACGCGCACCCGCACCCGCGAGTGTTGGTGCGATGTTGCCGGCAAACCGCTCGATCGGATCGGGCACCGCATGGCACAACACGCAGCTCCCGACATTGCGGTCGAGCGCGACTTGGCGACCATTCGCGACATCGCCCGGGACGCCCGTGAGCGAGGCGCGGATCTCGTCGCCTTCCACGACGAAGGGAAGGCTCACCTGCGCGTTCGCACCCGGTGCGATCGCGCAGGCGAGCCCGACGATTGTTGCAACCAGGATTCCGTGCGATTCGCGCGGAATCCTTTGGCTGGCGCGGTTGTTCGGATCATCGAGTCCCGGCCGATGTAAAAGGCTCCACTTTCCCTTCATGGCTGAAGTCTGCCATCAGAAATCGGCGTGGTCCGCCGCGCCGATTCCTAGGCGAGCGTGATGCCGTGGTTCTTCAGCGGGAGCGAGCGAATGCGCTTGCCTGTTGCCGCCGCGATCGCGTTCACCAGCGCCGGCGCGATCGGCGCCTGTGCCGGCTCGCCGACCCCGCCCCAGAACCCACCCGATGGCGCGAGCACGACCTCGATCTTGGGCATTTCTTTCAACATCATCATCCGGTAGTCATGGAAGTTGCCTTGCTCGACGCGTCCATCCTTGATGGTGATCTCGCCCCAGATGATCGCGGTGAGCCCGTGCACGGCGCTGCCCTGGACCTGCGCGATGATGTTGTCGGGATTGACCTGAATGCCGCAGTCGATGCCGATCACCATGCGATGGATCTTGAGCTCGTTCTTGTCGTTGACGGATACCTCGGCCACCGATGCGGTGTAGCTGCCGTACCCTTCGGTCTCCGCGATCCCGCGGAATACACCGGCGGGTAGCGGCTTATCCCAATTGGCCGCTTTCGCAACCGCATTGAGAATGCCAAGATCGCGTGGCGAGTCTTTCAGCATCGCACGCCGGAATTCGAGCGGATCCTTGCCCGCCGCCTGTGCCAGCTCATCAATGAAGCATTCCCGTACATAAGGATTCTGGGAATGCCCCACCGTGCGCCAGAACCCCACCGGTACATGCGGATTGCGCTGCGCATACTCGATGTTGACATTCGGAATCGCGTACGGATGATCGGCGTAGGCGGTTACCGCCTGTGGATCGATGCCACCTTTCAACGGCAGCTTCAGCAGCGTGGCAATGATCGACGGACTCGATATGCGTGAATAAAGTGCGGTGACATTGCCTTGTGCATCGACGCCGCCCTTCATCTTCACCAGGCTTGCCGGGCGATAGAAGTCGTGTTGCGTGTCTTCCTCGCGCGACCAGACCATCTTCACCGCCGTGCCTTCCATCGCTTTCGCGATCATCACGCCTTGACGCGTGTAGTCCTGCGCGCCGCGCCGGCCAAGCCCGCCACCCAACTGCATCGGATGCGCTTCGACATTCTCGAGCGGCACACCCGCGGTGTTCGCGGCGGTGGCGAGCGTCGCTTCATAGTTCTGCGAGGACGTCCACACCTCCACGCGACCATCTTTCACCAGCGCCGTGCAGTGCATCGGCTCCATCGTGGTGTGCGACAGGAACGGCGTGAAGTACTCGGCTTCGAGCACTTTCGCGGCGTCGGCGAACCCTTTGTCGGTGTCACCGCCTTTCTTGGCCACGGCGATGTCGGTCTGCGTGAGTCCCGCCTTGAAGAAGTCCATGATGCTCGCGCTGGTGACCGCGCCGTTGTCGCCCATGTCCCACTCGATCGGCAGTTCCTTCAGCGCCTGGTTCGCACGCCACCAGTTGTCGGCGACCACCGCGACGAAATCGCCCATCGGCAACACTTTCACGATGCCGCGCCGGCCGGTGATCTTGCTTGCATCCACCGATTTCACCTTGCCGCCGAAAACCGGACAGGCGGCGACCGAGGCGTACAACATGCCCGGCACCTGCGCATCGATGCCGTAACGGATCTTGCCGGTGACGATATCGGGAATATCGATACGCGGGATCGGTTTGCCGACCAGTTTGAAATCTTTCGGATCCTTGATCTTCGGATCCTTCGGCGGCTCGATCTTCGCCGCGGCGAGCGCGACCTGACCATAGGTGAGCTTGCGCCCGCTCTTGGTGTGCGTGATGACGCTGTTGGCGGCAACGCATTCGCTGACCGGAACCGCCCAGCGCTGGGCAGCGGCGCTCACCAGCATTTCGCGTGCACCGGCACCGGCCTTGCGCAGATATTCCTGCGAATTGCGGATGGTACGGCTGCCGACCGCCGCCATGTCGCCCCACGCGCGCTTCCTCTTGACCTGCTCGCTCGCACGCGCGTATTCGACTTTGACTTTGTTCCAATTCGCCTCGAGCTCTTCGGCGACGAGCATCGGTGCGGACGTCATGCTGCCCTGGCCCATCTCGGCGCGCGCATAACGAATGATGATCGTATCGTCGGGGCGCACCACGACCCATGCATTGGCTTCGGGGACGATGACCGGCTGCGTGGCTTTGCCCTGCGCGAGCGCATCAATGTTGAAGCCAAGCGCGAGGCCGCCGGTGATGGCCGCCGAGCTTTTCAGAAAATTGCGGCGGGAGGTATTGAGTGTCTTGTTCATGGAGGTGTCCTCGCGCCCTTAAGCTTTGGATGCCGCTTTGGCGGCGGGTTTGGCGGGCGCCGGCGCTTTTGCGGCAGCATGGATGGCGGTGCGGATCCGCGCGTAGCTGCCGCATCGGCAGATATTGTTCATCGACGCATCGATATCGGCATCGGTCGGTTTCGGATTTTTCTTGAGCAGCGCCACCGCGGTGAGAATCTGGCCGCCTTGGCAATAGCCGCACTGCGGAACCTGATGGTCGATCCAGGCTTTCTGCACGGGATGCAGGCCATTCTGGCCAAGACCCTCGATGGTCAGCACCTGCTTGCCGTTTGCAGCGGAGGCCGGGACCGAGCATGAGCGCACCGGTTCGCCGTTGAGATGAACCGTGCAGGCACCACACATCGCGATACCGCAACCGTACTTCGGACCCTTCACGTCAAGTACATCGCGAAGCACCCAAAGCAGGGGCATTTCCGGCTCGACATCCGCCTGCCGGGGCCGACCATTCACGGTGAGCTTGATCATCGATTTCTTCTCCTGGATGGCGAATCGCGCTGACGCGCGAGCTTGTAAGTATTAAAGACTAACTCAAAAACTTGACACGGAAGCGAGGGAGGAAAAGCGGTCAATGTCCGAGGGTTGAGAGCCCTACAACGACTGATACACCGCCGTCTCGAACGCGTAGTAGAGCGGCAGTGACAGCTTGTCGGCGAATGGCAGTATCTGCGTCGCGTACACACCGCCGATGCCCGTGGTGTGGTCGATCCAATAGTATGAATTCGCCAGGCCCGCCCACATCAGTCCGCCGGCCGGCCGGCCGGTGGGCGCCTTCGCATCGTTGATCTGGAAGGACAGGCCCCAGCTTTTCGGGATGCCCGGAAAGAACTCCGCGTCATTCGAGAGCGTGGGCATTGCGGTCTTCAGCATCACCACCTTGTTTGCGCCCATGTTGTTGCGCGACATCATCTCGACCGTTTCGGGCCTGAGTACCTGGTTGCCGTTTCCTTTGCCGTTGTTGAGGATCATGCGCACGAATTTGCCGTAGTCGCCGACCGTCGAGTACAGGCCGCCGCCGCCCATTTCAAATTCGGGTTCCTGCGTGATCTCCAGATCGAGGGCGGTGAACTTGTCGTCGTCCCCGCGCTGATGGATCTTGGCGAGCCTTGCACGCATGTCAGGTGTGATCTTGAATGCGGTGCTCGACATGCCAAGCGGGCCGAACAGATTTTCCTGCATGGTGGCACTCAGCTTCTTGCCGCTGACCGCTTCGACCATCTTGCCCACATAGTCGATGTTGATGCCGTAGTCCCAGCGGTCGCCCGGATCGAATGTAAGCGGTGTCTTGAGGGCGGCGTTCTCGCAGCCGGTGATCATCGGGATGCTCTTCACCTGTTGGTACCGGATGATGTCCGGATTCCAGATTTCATAGCTGAAACCGGCCGTGTGCGTGAGCAGATGGCGGAGCGTGAGCGGACGTTTCGGCGCGCGCGTCTTCACCCTCCCGGAAGCATCGAAGCCATCGAGTACTTGCACTTCACCCAGGTACGGGATCACTTTGCCGGCCGGCGCATCGAGGTCGAGTTTGCCTTGCTCGACCAGCTGCATCGCGGCGGTACCGGTGACCGCCTTGGTCATCGAGGCGATCCAAACGACGGTGTCAGGGGTCATCGATGGTGATTGTCCGAGCACCCTTTTGCCGAACGCACCTTCGTAGATCGGGCCGTCGCGATTGGTGGCCATCGCCACGACGCCGGGAACGTCTCCGCTATCGGCGGCCTTGCGCAAAAGGGTATCGATTCGCTCTTTCAGGGACATGAAGCGTCTCCTCGCTATGTGGGTTAGGCGCTTGGGAGTGGCTTGAGCCGCCGTCCGGAATGCGGAAAGGCCTTTGCGCCTCTGGCGCGTGCCTTACCCCGGAGCAGGGCAGCGTACACCGGCGGGCACGCAAGCGCTACTGGAACGCGCGATTCCATGAAACTGAAAGGGCTGCAACACGAGCGTGCTTACTGGCTCGCACGGACACCGCGGGAGCGGCTTGATGCGATCGAGATCCTACGCCAGCAATATTTCGCGATGTGCCCGGATGTTAAACAGAGACTTCAAAGAGTTTGCCGCGTTACTCAACTCCGCGCGGGTTGAATACTTGGTTGTAGGCGGCTACGCCCTCGCGGCACATGGTGATGGCGTTGAATTCGATGCCGGCCAGGCCTCGCGAGTCTTGACCTGCCGCGCGACGCTTGATCGCGCCGTCGCCTTCGACCGGCTTCAGTGGCGCGCCTTCGTGGCCCTGTTCCGAACGGGCGGTGCTATGGGCAGCCGCTCCAATTCGCCGAGCCATCGCAGGTCGGTTGCAAACTGCTTCATGCGGCGCGCATAGCCGGCTTGAGTCTTGGTGCAGACCAAGGTGTGCGGCGAGCCGCGGTGCTCGGTAACGTGCGTCACGTCGCGGCGGTGCTTGTCGATCTGCTGGTGCAGATGCTGTCGCAAGTCTTTGCGCCGCGGAAATCGGTGAACCGATTCGTGCTTGCTGTCGAGAAACGCGGCCAGCTCGCGGCAGTCGGCACATTTGCAGTCGAGCTTCGCGTCGCGCCGCCAATCGGTTGGGGGTTGCGGTTTCTGAGCGGTGCGTGCGCGTAGCTCGGCCAAGCAATGTTGGCGCAGACGCTCGCAGCCGGTTCGGCCGCACGACGACACATCGCCGCCGGGGAATGCTCCATCGCTCAGCAAGGTCTTCGCGGCGGGGAGCAACACCGCGTGCAGGTCGTAATGCGTCGGATCGGCGGTCGCCCGCGAGGCGAAGCGATCGAGCGCATCGGTGGCTTCGATGGCTATCAGTGCGCGAAACACCGGCGCAACGATCCCGATGCGATGGTCGGGTTCGCTTTGCCACGCATCCCATTTCCGTCGATCCCAGCGCTCGATCACTGCCTCCAGTTCGTCGACGATCAATCGGCACACCGACAGCCGCTCTTGGGTCATTTTCGGAGCGCCGCAGCACAACGCCTCGAACAAAGCGACTGGGATCATCAACGCACGCCCGTAGTTGCTTGGCACTTGTTTGGCGAAAAGCTGTCGCAGCGGTTCAGTGCATTTCCGCCAGCCGTGTTGATCGACCAGTCGCGTCAGCGCCAACCCTTCGGAGCCATCACATTGCGCCGGTAGAATGTCTCGCACAAACGCCACGCTCGACTTCTCGTCGTCGATCGTCTGTAGCACCCGCAACATGCGGGTGGTCAGTGCTTCATCATTGCGTTTGCCGATACGCGACCGAGCATCCCAAGTGTCAACGGCCGATCCGGCCTGCTGCTGCCATCGCGAGATGATCTCCCGGGCGAACGCGCAGCACTGCGCGTCGCGAGCCGGCTGCGCGGTGCGATGGACCCATTCATCCAAGGCCGGGACGGCATTGAGCGGCCCTGCGCCGGCGAGGATGCGAAAGTACCGGTCCTGCGGCCAGATCACGATCGCCGCTTGCCGATACCAACGCTCCATCGAGACGCCCTCATTGCCGGTGGCCTCGCTGATTTCCTGCCGATACGGCCGATCCTCCGGCGCGACATCGCTCACGATCTCGGCTTCCGTAAGCGCCAACTTGGAAAACGGCTGCACGCGTCCGGTCGCGTCGAACCAGTGGCTCAACGACATCGACTCATCGATGACATCTTCGAACTCCGCGCCGGCATTCTCGCCTGACGTCCCGTCATCGTCATCATCGTCATCGCGGTATCGCCAACCCCGCGACCTATATGGCGCGTCATCGATCGAGCTGTAATCGACCGAACCCGATTGCCAGTGCGTCAGCAGCGCCAGAAAGGCCTGGCATCCGGCCTTCTCGGCTGCACGCGCCAACGTATCCATGCGCGCCTGATCGCCCCCCTTCAGCCGTAGCGCACGCTGCATACCGGTGTCGGGATGCGCATCGTTGTCCTCGGCGCCCAGTCCCGCTTCGGTGTATTGATGCTTCAACGGAATGGCGATTTTTTCGCGCGATTTGTCCGCGAAGATCTTCGTCAGTAATTGCGCAGCCGAATCAATCGCCCCGCTGTTAACCGGCGCTGACGGCTGCCGCTTTGATTTGGCAATGGACAGGTTGTAGACGAGACAAACCCGATACCCGCTCGCGACCGGCGTGATCTCATGTTGGCAGTCGGCATAGAACGCGGCGTACTGAATTTGGAACTGCGCAGCCGCGCTGTCGAAATCGATCCGCCGGGTTCGGCCATCATGCGACACGACCAGCGTTCCCCCCTGGTGCTTCGACGGCAAGCAAACGACAAGCGTCGCAAACATCCGCTCGGCTTTCTCCGAGTCTCGATGTGGCGCGAAGAAGCTGCCCTCTTCATACACGAGCAATTTGTAGAGCTGAGCCTCCACTTTCTGTGCGATCCCAAACTCCTGCCGCACCGCGTCCACGATCGGCGCGAGACACGTAGTTGTCCACTCGGTATTTCGCAATTCAAACTGCGCCGGTTCAAGCTGCCAAACCCGCCGTACCGTGGGATCGATGATCGTCTTCTCCCCGCGTCCATATGGCGCCTGCGCCGCCTGCTTGATGAGCCGCTTCGCATCCGTTGCCGACACCGGCACGCCGACATCACCGACACCGTCCACATGCAACCCCGGCAACACCGCCGCCGCATTCCCGGCCGCACAAAACGCGGACGAATCCCCTAACCCATCCAGAACCTGAAGCAACGCCGTCGCCATGCTGGCCGTTGTAATCATTGGTATTCCTCTGCGGGCGTTCATGTCAACGAACGTGATCTCGTCAATCGCCGTCCGCGCGGCGTAGCACCTCGGAAAACGGCACCTTACCAAAAACGCCGAAGAGCGCGTGCGAACCAAGCCGGGCGCGTCCGAGCTTTGGCGATGACAGGCCGCAGAGGAAGCGGACGAAGGCACGCGAGTCGGCGAAGAGCTCAGGTCTCGTGGCTCGGAAGGCGGCGGCATCTTGCCAACGGCGGTCATCGATCGGCGGGGCGCGGCGAGGGTGCAGTGGAACCGCTCGGCCGTCGAGGCAATGCGAGCAGTGGCCGCATGGAGCGGGGAGTGGCTCACCGAAATGTGCGCCGAGATGCGAGACTTGGCAGCCGTTGTAGACGGCGAGCTCGAGAACCTCGCTCAGGCGGGCGATCTCGCGGCTTTCGCGGAGCAGCGCCTTGTCATACAACGCTGTGGCGAGGACCGTCAGGTCGGCAGGAGTTGCGAGACGGCGATAGGCGTTGCGGACGCCTTCGACTTTCAGTTCGAGCCAGCGCTTCTCGGCGCAATAGTCTAGTGCTCGCACAATGCGCTCGCGCGGCTGCCCGAGCGCGGTCGCCGCCTGCGCGATGTCGAGCGAGAACCAGGTCGTGGCTTTCGTCGCCTGGCGGAACAGCCGATCGAGGAAGTCGTGCCGGTCCCCTTCAAACTGCGCGAGGATCTCCTTCGACGGCACGAGCGGCTTGAATTGATACGCGGCATAGAACGGCGTTCCTTCGTCCAGGTAGCCGTCGAGCTCCATATACGTCAGCAACGTGCGCACGACGAGTTGCTTGATATCGTGGCGGAACGACAAGTCGTATAGCGATAGATCAAAGACCTCACCCAATTGGAAGATCTCGTGGACGAGACTGCTCACCGAGGCGAACGACGGCGTGTCGCCGAACACGAAGTTCTCCAAGGTGTTGATATCGTCGGTGCAGGCCAGCACCTCGCAGCGGGCAGGCGCTCCGTCGCGACCGGCGCGGCCGATCTCTTGCGAGTAGTTCTCCAGGCTCTTCGGCAAGTTGTAGTGGTACACATAGCGAATGTCGGACTTGTCGATCCCCATGCCGAATGCGATGGTCGCTACGACGATCGCAATATTCGAACCGGCGAACCGGTCCTGCACCGCGGCGCGATCCTCGTCTTTCATTCCGGCGTGATAGGCCCTTGCGTCGAAGCCGCGCCGAGTCAATCGATCGGCCACTTGTTCGGCGGTTCGTTGCAGCGTGACATAGACGATCGTCGGCCCGCGTTCATGCCGGGTCAGCCGATCGAGCAACGCGGCATCTTGCTCGTCGACCGACACCGGCGTGATGCGCAGCGAAAGGTTCGATCGATAGAACCCCGTCCGCACCGCATGCGCCGGCGCAATCTGAAACTGCCGGCAAATGTCCTCCAAGACGGCCGGCGTCGCGGTGGCGGTCAATGCGAACAGGCGTTCGGCGCGGCACTGGCGAGCGAACCGCGTCAGCTTGAGATAGTCCGGCCGAAAGTTGTGCCCCCACTCCGAAATGCAATGCGCCTCATCGACGGCGAACAGCGCAACGCGCACGCGCTCGATCGCTTCGCGAAAGCGTTCGTTGTTGAACCGCTCGGGTGCGACATACAGTAGGCGCAATTGCTCGGCTCGAAGCGCGGTCATCACCGCCATGGACTCGTCGGCGGTGAGCGTCGAATCCAGCCGCTCAGCCGCGATGCCCAGTCGCTTGAGCTTGTCGATCTGATCCTTCATCAACGCGATCAGCGGCGAGACGACGATCGTCAGTCCCGGCAACAGCAGCGCCGGCAACTGGTAGCAGAGCGATTTACCACTGCCCGTCGGAAACACCGCCGCCGCCGAATGCCCCGCCAGCAGATGCCCGATTACTGCCTCCTGACCGGGGCGGAATGTATCGAACCCGAACGTGTCGCGAAGTACGTCCGCGGGCGATGATGACAAGGGCATCGGTGCGGACTCCTGAAGCGCGGATCCCGGGAGCATGAATCTACCCCCGCCGGCGTTCGAACGCCACGCGGGGTCGCGGCGCAATGGCTGTGCGCATCAATGTCTTCGACATATGGAATCCGCGGCCAACGAACGGCCCGCGCGCAGGTCGGGCCTGGACAGAACCTGTATGATTCCCGTAAGTAACAATTCCAAGAGTACCGAACGGGAGCGATCACCCCGTCAGGGGACCGTAGCGGGCAGTCCCGCAAATCAACCCAGTAAGCAAGAGGAGGGGCAATGCAGCTCGACGCTAAACATCGAGAGTATTGGCAGAAGAACCTCAGGATCACGGCGATCCTGCTGGCGATCTGGGCGTTCGTGACGTTCGTGATTGGATTCTGGGCGCGCGAATTGTCGTTCAATTTCTTCGGCTGGCCGTTTGCGTTCTGGGTCGGCGGTCAAGGTGCCCTCGCACTCTATGTCGTGTTGATCGGATTTTATGCCTGGTATATGGGCAGGCTGGACCGTGAGTACGGTGTTGAAGAAGGAGAGAACGAATAATGGGTACCAGGGCGCAAGCGCAACGCGCGTTCTTTCAATCGCTCAAGAAGGCGTACGGCTGGTACACCGGTGGTTTTCTGGTGTTCGTGATCGTGCTCGCGATCCTCGAGCAAATGGGATTGCCGAAAATTTGGATCGGCTACATCTTTCTGTTCGCTACCGTAGGGCTCTATGCCGGCATCGGCATCATGAGCCGTACCGCCGAGATCTCCGAGTATTACGTTGCCGGGCGGCGCGTGCCTGCGTTCTTCAACGGCATGGCGACCGGCGCCGACTGGATGAGCGCCGCCTCCTTCATCGGCATGGCCGGAACGTTGTATCTCACCGGGTACTTCGGTCTTGCGTTCATCATGGGTTGGACGGGCGGGTACTGCCTGGTCGCCCTGTTGCTCGCGCCGTACCTGCGAAAGTTCGGCCAATTCACCATTCCGGATTTTCTCGGCGCGCGATACGGTGGGCACATCCCGCGCTTCGTCGGGGTGCTCGCGGCGATTCTTTGCTCGTTCACCTACGTGGTTGCGCAGATCTACGGTGTTGGCCTGGTGACCACGCGTCTGGTGGGCGTGCCGTTCGAGGCGGGGATCGTGCTCGGATTGGGCGGTATTCTGGTCTGCTCGTTCCTTGGCGGCATGCGTGCCGTGACCTGGACGCAGGTTGCACAATATATCGTGCTGATTGTCGCCTATCTGATTCCTGTCATCTGGCTTTCCGTCAAGCACACCAATTTCCCGATTCCGCACCTCGTGTACGGGAAGGTGCTCGAGAAGGTGACCGAGCGCGAAGCCGAGTTGATCAAGGACTCGAAGGAGCTCGAGGTCCGCAAGATCTTCAAGGACCGGGCCGACGCCGGCAGTGCGAAGGTGAAAGGACTCCCGAAGTCCTATGACGATGAGAAGGCGGCGGTCGCCAAGCGACTGGAGGATCTCAAGGCACAGAACGCACCCGCCGCGCAGATTGAAGCGGCGCAACTGGACGTGGAGAAGTTTCCCAAGAATGTCGACGAGGCACGCGGCGCGTGGACGCGGGAAGCCGGTCTCGCGGCGCGGGCGAATCCCCCGCTCCGCCATGCCGATGCGTTCCCTGGCGCGACCGAGAAGGCGCAGGATATCAATCGGCGCAATTTCCTCGCGTTGATATTTTGTCTGATGGTGGGCACGGCAGCGCTGCCGCACATCCTGATGCGCTACTACACGACGCCATCGGTGAAAGAGGCCCGCCAGTCGGTCACCTGGTCGTTGTTCTTCATCTTCCTCCTCTATTTCACCGCTCCGGCGCTTGCGGTGCTGGTGAAGTTCGACGTCTACACGCTGCTGGTCGGTTCGCAGTTCGCGAATCTGCCGGCCTGGGTAGCGGCATGGCAGCAGGTGGATCCGACCTTGATGAACATCACCGACGTCAATCGCGATGGCATCGTGCAGCTCGCGGAGATCGTGATCGGTGGCGACATCGTGGTGTTGGCGACCCCGGAGATTGCGGGTCTGCCATACGTCATATCGGGCCTTGTCGCCGCGGGTGGGCTCGCGGCCGCGCTGTCGACGGCAGACGGTTTGCTGCTCACCATCGCCAACGCGCTGTCGCACGACCTGTACTACAAGATGATCGATCCGCATGCCTCCACGCAAAAGCGGGTAGCCATCTCCAAGGCCCTATTGCTCGTCGTGGCGGCAATCGCGGCGTATGTGGCGATGCAGAAGCCGGCGGACATTCTGTTTCTTGTCAGCGCGGCATTCTCACTCGCGGCAGCGGCGTTTTTCCCGGCGCTGGTGCTAGGCGTGTTTTGGCGGCGTGCCAACAAATGGGGCGCCACGCTCGGGATGCTCGCAGGCGTTGGCGTCACGTTCTACTACATGGCGGTAACGCAACCGTGGCTGCGCCGGATATTCGGCGTGACGAGCCCGGTCGAGCTGTGGTGGGATATCCAGCCGATCTCGGCGGGTATCTTCGGCATTCCGCTTGGCTTTGCCGTCATCTACATCGTGAGCCTGCTCACACCGGCACCCGACCGCGAGACCCAAGAAATGGTCGATCACGTCCGCTACCCGAACCTGCGTGGCGATACTTACAAGCACGCAACGTGAGCTGAGCGAGCGTTTTAATCAAAGGGCCCGCAATGGATGCGGGCTCTTTGCGTTGTGGAGAGCGCTTTGGATACCGAACTGCTGATAGTCGTGATCGCCAAGGCGGTCATCGAAGTTGCCGGCATGTTCCTGCTTGGTCGCGGGCTTTTGTATCTGCTGGCGGGCACCAAGCGTGAGACGAATCTTTTCTACCAGGTCTTGTGTGTCGTCACCAATCCGGTGATTCGCGCTGCGCGATGGCTGACCCCGGGTGTCATCGTCGATCGCCATATTCCGCTCGTCGCGTTCGTGATTCTTTGCTGGCTATGGCTTGCGATCGTCCTCTGGTTGCTGCCCGATCTTTGCGCATCGGGCCGGGTGGACTGCAAGGAGCTGATTCAGCAGAAAGCGGCGCGCTAGCCGAAGATCACGTCTTTCCCGACCAGTTTGCCCTGCGCATTGCGTTCAAGAAGAATGATGACCTTGTCGTCCACCTTGTTGAAATTGTCCGGGTCGAATGTCTTCTTCGTGTACACCCACCGTGGTTTTGCCGGGTCTTTATCGTCGACCGATTCCGGTTTTCCCATCTTGCTTTGAATCGTGTCTTCCGTTGCGCCGACGACTTGACCCTGAAACTGGCCGCGTGAATGCGTGCCCGCACCGCACCCGCCCAAGGTGAACGCGATGATCATCAGAGTCCAGACGAAAAAACCTCTCAACATTGAATCACTCCGTTTGAATCGGGTGTCGCGCAGGCTGCGCCACGCCTCCAGGTTGAATTTTACGCCCAAGAAATCTGCGCCGGGGAAAGCGCGGGGCACGAAAGCCCGGGCCTAAGCACTCGACGCTGCGATTGCCCGGCTGATCTGATTCGCGCATTTTGGATCGAACGACTTCACGCGCTCATATTCGGCGCGCGCATCGTCGTGCCGGCCAAGCTTGTGGTAGATCAGGGCGAGGTGATAGCCAGCGTGCGGGTTGAAATACTGCAGGCGTGCCGCTTCCTTGAGTGCGTCGACCGCCTGTTCCGATTGCCCGAGATGTTCCCTGCAGAGCCCAAGTCCGTACCACGCGCGGTCGTGGCTCGGCGCCGATTTCACCACCTGTTCGAATTCCGCGATCGCCGCATCGAAGTGTTGGGTTTCGTGCAGGACAAAGCCGAGATTGAATCGCGTCGCGTGGTCATCCGGCGCGATCGCGAGCGCCCTGCGATAGGCGTCGACCGCCGCGCCCGCCTCCTTGCGGTGCGCCAGCACGAACGCGAGATTGCGCCAAGCCTTCACATAACGTGCATCCCGCGCGATGGCCTTGCGGTACTGCGCGATCGCCGCGCTTTCCCGATTCAAATACATCCATGCAATCGCGGCCAGATAGTGCAGGCGCGAGTATAGAAAATCATGCGGTGAAGATGCGTTGGTGGACATGGCCGGCTGCAGGGTAACCCGCTCACTGCTTGGCAAACACCGCCATCGCCTCGATCTCGATGCGCGCCCCGGGCGTGGAGAGCTGATTGACGCAGACGGTCGTACTGATCGGCTTCCAATCCTCGAGGTAGGTGCCCTGCACGACATTGAGCTCGTCCATGTCGCGCATGTCGGTCAGATAGCGGGTGAGCTTCACCACGTCGGTCCAGGTGAGCCCTTCGTGCGCGAGGATCGAGCCGATCGTGTCGAACACGCGTTTGGCCTGTTCCTTCATGTCGTTGGGATGCTTGTGCTCTTCAGGAATGTGCGGGTGCTTGTGATAGAGCGGCGAGCAGGTCGCCCCGGAGATGAACAGCAAATCACCGGGCGCCTCAACCCGCATGGCAGGCGCGTAGGGCATGTCCCTATGACGCTCAGGTTGCGTCTGTATTTCCTTGATCGACGGATTCGTGGGTGAAATCTTGAATGGCTTCGTGCGAGCGGGCATTGCGGCTCCTTTCTGTAAACGTCGTGGCGATCGGCCATCGAACAGGCGCAACCGGTGACCCGGAACGGCCGGGAAGCGAATGATAGCTTCCCTCTTCCCTCTTCTCCCTTCTCAGTTGCCTGAGCAGTGCTTAGTCAACCTTCACCCCCACCGCCTTCACGATCGCGCCGTATTTCGCGTAGTCGGTCTTGATGAGCGCGCTGAGCTCGGCAGGTGTGGTGGCGAACGGCTCCATGCCGCCCGCATTGGCGAATCGCTCGCGGGTTTCCGTTTCGTTGAGGACAACTGCGATCTCGTCGCGCAGTCGCGTGATCAGCGGTTCCGCCGTACCAGCCGGCGCGAACAGCGCAATCCAGGTCGTCGCCTCAACGCCGGGATAGAGCTCACTTAGCGCCGGCAGATCGGGATGCGCGCGCGAGCGTCGTGTGCTTGCCACGGCGAGGCCTCGCAATTTGCCCGACTTGATGTGTGCGGCGGTCGAATTGCCGCCGAACATGACCGCGACGTCGCCTGCGAGAATCGCCACCGTTGCCGGGCCGCCGCCCTTGTACGGGATGTGCAGCATGTCGATTCCCGCCCGCTGCTTGAAGAGCTCCATCGTCAGGTGGTGTTGACTACCATTACCGATCGAGGCGTAGGCGAGCGGCGGATTGGCGCGACGCGCGTGCTCGATGAATTCCTGGATGGTGCGGGCGGGCAGCGCCGGATTGACCGTGAGCATCATGAACGTCGTCGCGATGCTCGCGATCGGCGCAAGATCGCGTAACGTGTCCACCGGAAACGCCGGATAAAGATGCGGATTGATGACGATCTGCGCGTCCGCACCGATGATCAGTGTGTAGCCGTCGGCCGATGCACGGGCGACCAGTTCAATCGCGATGTTGCCGTTCGAGCCGACACGGTTCTCGACGACCAGCGGCTGGCCGAGCCGTTTGGAGAGTGCAGGCGACAACAGGCGCGCGAGGGTATCCACCGCACCGCCCGGCGGATTCGGCACGACCAACCGGATCGGCTTCGAGGGGTACTGGGCGATGGCGCCCGGGCTCGCCACGATCATCGCCGCAGCGATCCCGCTCAAGAGCCCGCGCGGTGCCATGGCCGGCCTCAACCGCCGATCACCGCCAGGAAATCGCACTGGATCAGCATGCCGCCCTCGAGATCGACCTGCGCTGTCTGGCGGGCCGGGCGCGAACGTTCGTCCGGAAATACTTTCAGCCAGACGTCATTCATGGCCGCCCGTTTCGATGGGTCTTGCATGAGGACGTTGAGCTTGACGACATCGTCAAGCGTTCCGCCGGCCGCTTCAACCAGACTCTTGATATGCCCGAACATGTTGACGACCTGGGCTTCCAGGCTGGCCGGCATCTCACCGGTTTTCGGATCGCGACCGGTGATGATGCCGGTGGCCATGATATTGCCGACCAGTGAGCCGCCGGGAATCGGATTCTTGTGCGAGTAGGTGGGGACGTCGATGCTCTTTCTTCGTGCCATCATCGGGCTCCTTCTCAAAAATTAACCACGGAGGAAACGGAGGATACGAGGAATTTGCAACTCCAGTTATTGCGCACATGTTGTCTGCATCGAATTCGGCAACACGGCCAAGCGTGAGCAACCGGGCGGTCAAGCCTAAGCGAGATTCCTCTGCGTCCTCCGTTTCCTCCGTGGTGAATTTTGGACGCTTGACTCTTTAGAATGCCAACCATGAACCTCCCACTCAGCATCGCCCTTTCGCCCAATCCCCGCACCCAGCCCATCTTCGAAGGCGTGATCAAAGCCGATGGCATCGATCTCATTCCCACCGAGCTCCATCCGTCCGAGATGTTCTGGCGGCAGTTGAAGTTCGCCGACTTCGACGCCTCCGAGATGTCGTTCTCGTCCCTCATGATGGCCACCGCCCGTGGCGATGATCGGTGGGTCGGCCTACCGGTGTTCACCACCCGGCATTTTTTTCAGAACTGGATCCTGGTCCGTCGTGACGCCGGTATCGAAAGTCCGGCCGACATGCGCGGTAAGCGTGTCGGCGTGCCCGAATACCAGCAGACGGCTGCACTCTGGTCGCGGGGCATCCTGCAGCACGAATGGGGTGTGGCGCCCAAGGACATGGAATTCTGGATGGAACGCGTGCCCACGCACAGTCACGGTGGCGCGGTGGGATTTAAGGCCCCGGCGGGTGTGACGGTGCACCAGATCCCCCCTGAAAAGAATATCGGCGCCATGATGTTGTCGGGCGAGTTGCAGGCGACGCTCCTTTATCTGGTCAATCCCAATCTGGTCGATCGGAGCACCGCGGATCTTTGGCGCCATCCCGATATACGGCCATTGTTTCCCGATGCCGCCGCCGAAGGCCGTCGATACATCGAGAAGACCGGCATCTTCCCGATCAATCACGGCATGGTGATTCGGCGTTCCATCGTCGAGAAGCATCCGTGGGTCGTGCTCAATCTGTACAAGGCGTTCGAGCGTGCGAACGAGCTCGCAAATCAGCGCCGCATGGAGCAGGTGGCCTATTACATCGACGCCGGGTTGCTCGATGCCCGTGCCGCCGAAGCACTGCGGACCCCGCTGCTGCGCCATGGCATCCACGTGAATCGCAAGGTGCTCGAAACGGCAGCGGGTTACTCTTTCGAGCAGGGCCTCACTCCCCGCCTCATCACCCTTGATGAAGTCTTCCCGAAGAGCGCGATGGACCTGTAGCGGCGGCCTCTTGGCCCACGGCGGGACCCTGAATCCGGGCGGCGGAACGCGCGGATTCCCAGGAATCATTGCCACCCCGGCTCGATAGCGTAAGATATCGGTGCCGCCTCACTCTCGACCGGCGTGTGCCCGGTCGCACTTTCCCCATGGCTGAATCCGAAAACTGGGCCTTTCCCGCGAATTTGCAGCCTAAGCCCGACGAGGTGCCGTTCGACCTCAAGGCGGCGCTCGATGCGGTGGTGCTGATTCGTTCCGATGTTCCCGAAGACGCGTTTACCGCGACCACGCTTGGTACCGAGCGGATGGGCAACGGCGTCGTCATCCGCGATGACGGCCTCATCCTCACGATCGGATATCTGATCACCGAGGCACAGACGCTCTGGATCACCACGAACAGCGGTGTGGTCGTGCAAGGTCATACGCTCGCCTACGATCAGACCAGCGGCTTTGGTCTGGTGCTGCCGTTGGGTCGTCTTGGCGTGCCGATGCTGGAACGGGGCTCGATTCGCAGCGTGAATGTGAATGACGAGGTCGTGGTGATCGGTCAGGGTGGGCGGCCGCACGCCCTCAAAGCGAAAGTCATCGAAAAGCGGGAATTCGCGGGCTACTGGGAATACGTGCTCGACGAGGCGCTGTTCACCTCGCCCGCGCATCCGCAATGGGGCGGAACGGCGGTGGTGAATGCCCTCGGAAAGCTGATCGGCGTCGGTTCGTTGCTGATCCAGGAAAAACAGAATGGCGAGCAGGTCGAAGGCAACATGATCGTGCCCATCGATCTACTTGAACCGGTCTTCGAGGACATGTTGCAACTTGGCAAGCCGGCTGGGCTGTCGCGCCCGTGGCTTGGGATGTACACGACGGAGGCGCAGGGCCACCTTGTCGTGGGCGGCCTCGCCAAGGGTGGGCCCGCCGAACGGGCCGGCGTGAAGGTCGGCGATGTCGTGCTCGAGGTGGGCAGCGATCGCCCGTCGCGGCTCGCGGAACTGTTTCGCCGCATCTGGCGGATGGGGCCGGCCGGCACGGAGATTCCATTCACTTTGGCGCGGAGCGGGACCATCAAGAATCTGGTCGTGAAGTCGGCGGATCGAAGCGATTTCCTGAAGAAGCCGCGGTTGCACTAAATCGTAGAACAGTGGTGGAACCACCAAGGCACGAAGGCACCAAGCGAAGGCCCGGCCGGCATAGCTTCCAAATGAAGAACCGCTGGTGTCTTAGTACCTTGATGGTTCCCGCCTGTGCCGTCATTGCGATCGGACTTGGCGTGGTGGTCACGCGCGTCGCGGCGCAGCCTGCCGTGTTTCCATCGAAGCCACTCCGAATCATCGTGCCGACCCCACCAGGCGGCGGCGCGGATCTCTCGACGCGACTGATCGGCAAGCGCCTGTCCGAGCACATCGGCCAGCCGGTGCTGGTCGAGAATCGGCCCGGTGCAGGGGGCAACGTTTCGGCCGAGTACGTCGCACGATCGCTGCCCGATGGCTACACGATTTACATGGGCGCGATCGGGCCGATGTCGATCAGCCCAAGCTTGTTCAAATCGCTGACGTTCGATCCGCTCAAGGATTTCGCACCGATCACGATGTCGGTGGTGCTCTCCAACGTTTTGGTCGCGCATCCATCGGTGCCGGTCACCGATGTGCAGTCGCTTCTCGCCTTTGCACGCGCGCACCCCGGAACACTCAACTTCGGATCCTCGGGCAATTCCTCTGCCGGACACCTCGCTGGGGAATTGTTCGCCGGGCTCGGGCAGGTCGAGCTCGTGCATGTTCCCTACAAGGGCGGGGGCCCGGCGATGGCGGATCTGCTCGCCGGACAAATCCAGCTCATCTTCGCAACCACGCCAAGCGCGTTGCCGCACATCAAGGCGGGCAAGCTGAAAGCGCTCGGGGTCACGACCTTGAGGCGCTTGCCCCTGTTGCCGGATCTGCCCACCATCGCCGAAGCCGGGCTGCCCGGCTACGATGCGAACAACTGGTATTGCTTCGTCGCGCCCGCCAAGACGCCGCCCGACATCGTCGCCTTCCTCAATCGCGAATTTCTGAAGGCGCTGTCGCATGCGGAAACCCATGCAATGTTGACCGCGCAGGGTCTTGATCCCACGCCGACCACGCCGGAAGAACTCACCGCCATCATGAAATCCGAAATCGCCAAATGGGCCAAGGTGATCAAGGACAGGAATATCGCGGCCCCCTGAACGCCCGCCGGACGACCCCATGACACCGACCTACGAACTCTATGCGATCAAGTACGGCCACCACAAACGGATGCGCAGCGCCAATTTTCTGGGCGGGGATGCCCATGATGGTCCGATGCCGATGGATTATTTCGTGTGGCTCGCGCGCGGGGCAGATCGCACGTTCGTGATCGACACCGGATTCAGCCAGGCCGGCGCGGATCAGCGCAAACGGCAATTGATCCGGCTGCCGAGCGAAGGGCTCAAGCTCCTCGATGTGGATGCCGCGCAGGTACGCGATGTCATCATCACGCACTTGCACTACGACCATGTCGGCAACTTTGATCTGTTCCCGTCCGCGACCTTTCACATCCAGGATCGCGAAATGCAGTTCGCAACCGGCCGCTACATGTGCCTCGATTGCTTCAAGCATTCGTTCGATATCGAGAATGTCGTCGGGATGGTGCGCGCGGTCTATAAGGGTCGCGTCGACTTCACCGATGGCGATGCGGAAATCGCGCCTGGTATCTCAGTCCATCTGATCGGTGGGCACACCCTGGGTTTGCAATCGGTGCGTGTTCACACCAAGCGGGGATGGGTCGTGGTCGCCTCGGACGCGGCCCATTACTACGAGAACATGCTGTCGAAGCGCCCGTTCTCGACGGTCATCAACATCGGCGACATGGCCGACGGCTGGAAGCGCTTGCGTGCGCTGGCCGATTCACCCGATCACATCGTGCCGGGGCATGACCCGGAGGTGCTGCGGCGATATCCCGCGCCGACCGCCGCGCTCGAGGGCATCGTCGCCCGATTGGACGTTGCGCCCAAAGCCTGAGCGCCGTGGACTGCGCGGATCGGGCACCGCTGCGCTACACGGGTGCCCGATTCGAACGACTCGCTACTTCTTCTTCGACTGGTGCGCTACGATTTGGTCCTTGATCTTCTCGTAGACGCCTTCGGGAATGATCTTCTTGTCGACCAGTTCGTCTTTGCCCTTGTATGGGCGGCCTTTGATGATCGCCTTCGCGCGCGCATCGCCGATGCCATCCAGCGTCTGCAGTTGGTCCGCGCTCGCCGCGTTGATGTCGATCAGCGCTGTTGATTTCTGTGCCGACTTGTCCGCCGCTTTATCTGCCGCGATAACCGGTGCGCCCAGGCCAAGCGCCATCAGCATTACGATCAGTGCCAGAACTTTCATCACTTTCCCCCTCGGTTGAGGAATCCGGGCGGGTCGCCCCCAAAATTCCCGGGCGGATAGTAGATCGGATGTGTGCCACTCCGCAACCTCGAGCGAGGTGGTTCGAGCGAGGTGGCCTGCAGCAGGGCCTGATCACGTCATCAGGAAATTGCGCGGCGGCGGAATCTCCTATTCGTTGCGGATATTGCGCTCCTTCACCAGACGCCCCCATTTTTCATGTTCGCTCTTGAGATGCGTACCGAACGCGTCCGGCGTGCTCGCGACGATGTCGAGCCCCATCTCGTCGAACCGCTTCGCGAGCTCGGGCGCGAGATCCACCAATTCAAGGACCGTGCGTGCCGGCACCGAGGGGTGCACGACCACGAGCGAGGGCGACGATGAAATCAGCATGATCGGCGCGGAATCAACGAGCACGTCGAACGAAAGTTGCTTGAACAGATGCGGATTCGAGGTGAGCGGCACCGTGTTGATGAGCAGCGTGTAGCCATCCGGTTTTGCGCGCGCGACCTGTTCGGTGCCGATGTTGCCCGACGCACCGCTGCGGTTGTCGATCACGATGGGTTGGCCGAGGCCCTCACCCAGCTTGGGCGCGATGAGTCGCGCGACCGTATCGACGCTGCCGCCAGGTGGGAAGGGCACGAGGATCCGGAACGGGCGAGAAGGATAGGCCTCTGTCTGCGCATGAACGCTCCCGACCGGAGCAAGTAGTGTGGCAAGGATCGCGACTGGCGCTGCTACGTGCCAACGAAAGTTCATGGTATTTCCCTCAGTTGGAATGGAACCACCAAGGCACCAAGACACCAAGGTGCACCAAACTCCGAGCACCGATTCGATGAGAGCAGGCACCCGGAGCCCACTCGCGACGAACCCGACGACTAAGCGCGGATCTTGGTGCCTTGGTGTCTTGGTGGTTCATCCGTAGTTCATGAAGTCGTGTCGTCGTGTTTGTCGTACTGGCCTACTTTCTTACCCCCGCCCGCTCACCACCGCCTCGATCGCCTTCGACACAGCAAGAATGTGCCGGTCCTGCATGGCGACACCTGACATCATCAAACCGACCGGACCGGTACCCGGTTCCTGGCAGGGGATGGTAGCGGCGCATCCGTCGAGAAAATTGATGATGCCGCAGTTGCGCACGATGCGCATGTTCCACTTCATATAGGCTTCATCGGTCGCGCCTGCTTCGGCGATTGGCGGTGCAACGCAGGGCACGGTCGGTGTGAGGATCGCGTCAAACGGTGCGATCGCCTTCTCGATTTCGCTGATGAAGGCCTCGCGCATCCGGTTCATTTCAACGAATTCAACGCCGGTCATGTTCCCGCCGGCGGTGATGCGCGAGCCAACCCGTGGATCGTATTCTTTGATCCGATTCGCCCACGGCTTATGTATGTGCGCGGCTTCCACCCCGGAGTAGCCACCGCTCTTGAAGTACTCTGCCTGGCGACTGAATGCGGGGAGCGCGACTTCAATAACGTGCGCGCCAGCGCGGGACAACGCCGACAACGCTGCTTCGAATGACCGGGCGACATGCGGTTCGAGGTCTTCGATGGCCTCCGACCGGGGCACCATCAGGCGTAGGCCTTTGGCGGAAATCGGTGCAAGCGGTGTGATCGGCTCTCCGGCAAGAACCGCGTCGTAGGCAGCGCAACAATCGATCGTCTTCGCGAGCGGTCCGACCGAATCCAGCGTGTACGCGAGCGGGAACGCGCCGTCGCGTGGAATGCGCCGTTGCGTGGGCTTGAACCCGGCAACGCCGCACAACGCGGCCGGCATGCGCACCGACCCGCGCGTGTCGCTGCCGAGCCCCATGACGCCCATGCCGTCCGCGACGGCAACCGCGGCACCCGACGACGAGCCGCCCGGCGCGCGTCCGGTCTTGCGATCCCACGGATTGCGCGGCGTCCCGTAGTGCGGGTTGAGGCCGAGGCCGCCGAATGCGAATTCCACCATGTTGGTGCGACCAATGATGATCGCGCCCGCCGCACGAAGTCGCGCGACCACGGGTGCATCGACTTTCGCGGGCGGCGCATCGTTCAACACTTTCGAGCCCGCGCGCGTCACGTCGCCACCGACATCGAACAGGTCCTTCAGCGAAATCGGTAATCCATCGACCGGCGAGCGTACGATGCCGGCCTTGCGCAAGCGGTCCGCATGATCCGCTTCGGCGCGGGCCATCTCCGTGTAGATCTTGAGGAATGTGCGCGCCCCTTCACCGGCAGGGTCCGCGATGCGCGCGAGCGCCTGTTCGAGGAGCGCGCGACTGGTGGTGCGGCCGGCGGCCAGATCGGCAGACAGGGAGGCGACGGTTTCCATAGGGTGCTCCTTGAATTGGAATCATGTGTTCAGGCAAGGATAATCCCACGACGCGATCTGCGGAGGATTTGCCTGACCTGTGCGGATCAAGCGATTCGCCGTAGACTCTCCAAGTCGGCGGAATTGCCAGAGGATTTTTAATGAATCGATTCGTCCTACTCGTTGCCACGTTGGTGTTTGCAGGCGCCGTGTCGTCCCAAACCTATCCCGATCGCCCTGTGAGAGTGATCGTGCCCTGGCCGCCGGGGCAAGCGACCGATCTGGTTGCGCGCATCGTCGCGCAAAAGCTGAGTGAATCCCTCGGCCAGCCTTTCATCATCGAGAACAAGGCGGGCGCCGGCGGGCAAATTGGTACCGATGCGGTCGCCAAAGCCGCTCCCGATGGCTACACGTTGCTCGCGGCATCGGCTGGGCCGGTGACGGTGAGTCCACTTCTGCAGAAGGTGCCCTACGACGTCGACAAGAACTTCGCGTTCGTGCACCTGTTTGGCGTGTCGCCCTATGTACTGGTGACGAATCCTGCTTTCCCAGCGAACAACGTGAGGGAGTTCATCGCGCTCGTCAGAGCCAATCCGGACAAGTACAGCTTCTCGTCGTCCGGCACGGGTGCCGCCGCCCACCTGATTACCGAGTGGTTCAATTCGCATGCGCAACTGAAAGCGACGCATGTTCCGTACAAGGGCAGCTCGCCCGCGCTCGTCGATGTCATGAACGGGCAGATCGCCTACACCATGGAGACCATGGTCGCGACGAGCCCTTATGTGAAGTCCGGCAAATTGAAAGCCTTAGGTGTCTCGATCTCACGGCGCAGCGTCGTATTGCCCGATGTGCCCACGCTCATCGAAGGCGCCGACTTGAAAGGGTTCGATATCGGTGCGTGGCTTGGCTGGATGTTGCCCGTTGGCACACCGGCGGCCATCGTCGCGCGCATTTCAGGCGCAACCGAGAAAGTCCTTCAGGCAACCGATACGCGCGACAAAATTACATCGATCGGCCTGGAGATCGATTCGCGCGGCTCGGATGCGTTCGCCGTCTATCTGAAGGAGCAGCAGGCGAAGTTCCGCGACATCATCAAGACGGGGAACATCAAGGTCGATTAGTGCGACCGCTTGGTCGCGTCGCACCTCGAGGCGAGAGCAATTGCTGCTTCGCGTTCGTCCGCGAACGGTTCGGCGTGACATTACGCGTGCCCGACATCCTTTGGGACTCTTTGGCATGCATGACGGGGTACAGCGACACCACCCCGTATCCGCATATGACTGAGATCTGTACCGAGATCGTCGCGCAGTAGAAATCAATCCGATCAGCTGTGGCGGCCGGACTAGTCCCGCTCGTCGCGCAACCTCTTCCTGGTTGCCGCCCGGGTCAGGAGTTCGAGTTGCGCCTCTAGGCGGATAACCCGGGCGGTGAGATCCTCGATTCTCATCTGCTGCTGTTTCAATGCCTCACTTTGGCGCGTGACTTTGTCCTCGAGTTTGATCATCGAGGTCAGTGCGCCCCAAACCTTTTCGGTGACACCCATCAGCGGCCTTTGCGGCTACGCGCCTTCTTCGTTGGCCGTGTCATCAATGCGATTCGCTTGTTGCTTGCTTCGATGAATCCAAGCGCTTCGTCGATCGATGCGCAGGCCCGATCGGCTGCACGTCGCGCTGCGTCGGCGAGCGCTCCAAGCGCTTCGTCGGCTTCGCTCGACGCATACGCGTTGGCACCCCGGCGCATTAGCTCGGAAATGGGGATGCCAAGGCGCTTCGCCTTAGCGGCGATTGCTTTCTTGTCCTGTGGCGTCGCCTGAACGACGATGCGCGCGATCGCCTCCGCCATGGAGAAACTCCCTCGATAAACATGTACATGCACTGTACATGGCGGGTCCAAGCTTGGTCAAGCGTGCTTGGCTCGAAAGTGCGATTGGCCCGGAGCAGTCGAGGCTATGTGGAAGTTGCTGCTGTATCTCCGGACGGAATCCGTGTTGCCTGCCGGAGATTGAGCAACCACGCGCCGTTTTTCCTGGTCCATATCACGCAGAAGAGCAGGTGAGTCAGTTGCTTTGGCGCACCTTTCGCGCTGACGGTCATGGCGACCGTGCCGTTCAGGATGGCGGCGTCGCCGAACACTTGCAGCCTTGTGTCGCGGCTTGCGATCCAGCCGTATTCGTAGAGTCGATCCACGACACCGGCGAGATATTCGCTCTTCGACTCGGCCACGCCGGTGGAATGGATGTAGACGAGCCCGTCATCGAGCAGCGGCGCGAGCAGTACGGCATCTTCGGCGACTTGCGCGCGATAGAGCACGCGCCCCGCTTCCAACACCTGCTCGCGCAACACTGCATCCGGGCGCGCCAGGTCGCCGGATTCCTCCGCGCGGCCCGTCGCGCTCACGCTAGTTGAACTCCTTCGTCGCCAGCTCGAGGAAACTGCGCCCGATCGAGGACTCGAATTGCTTGTCGATCGGGCGGGTCGCTTCGACGAACAGCTTCTTGTTCTCCGGTGAGATCTCGTTCACCTGCATCAAGGTGCGTAACTTCGTGAGCGCCTTCGCGATCTCGGCCGGTTGGGTTTCCATGGCCAGTCCATGGCGGTCTTCATCGCCGCGGTGATCCAACCTTGTTCATTGGCGGGCAGCGAGCTCCACAGCTTCAAGTTGGCGGTGAGGATGAAGAAGTCGGTGGCATGGCGGTCGAGCGAAAGAAACTTCGCCACTTCGTACATGCGCTGTGCGACCAGGTCGGGCAGCGGATATTCGAAGCCGTCGACCACGTCTTGCTGCAAGGCGAGATAGAGCTCCGAGGGGTCCGTCGAGTGTAGGGCGCAGCTTGTCTTCATTGCCGACGAGATAGGGCAGGGTGAACACATCCAGCGGCTTCATGAAGCTCGAGTACCACGCTGGCACGGCCATGCTCATCGTGGGTGACCCGGCCTGCACCGATTACAGCATCTCGGCGATGCTGCCCATTTCCGAGCTCGGAAAGATGTCGACCTTCAGGCGATTGCCCGAGAGCTTCGCGAGCTCTTCGGCGAACATCGCGATCGCTCGATGGTGGATCTGGTCGGGCGGCAGCATGTGACCGACTTTGAAGGTGCGTACCTGCCCTTGGGCGAGCACCGGTGCGACGCCGCCAAGGGCACTCGCGGTGGCGAGCGCCGCCGCGGCGCTAGCGAACTCTCTGCGACCGGACCCGCCATGCAGGCAGTGGCGGCTGCGGGGAGCCGCTCTGCGCGATGGGAGCCGCGACGGTGGCGGCGTCCGGATGCATCTACGTTTTCCTCGACGCGACCGCTTCGGGAGTGGGCCTGCGTCGCTCTGATTCATGCTCTTGCGGCAATAACGACAACGCCGCACCCCAGCACGATCGCTCTGCTATCGTAATGCTGCGAGCTGATGGTCGACGGTGGGGACGGTCACCGGCATTGTTTGGTTTCTTCGGGAGTGCCGATCGTGCTCGTCGGGCGATCGATAAGGATCGTATAGGTGAGTGGATATGAGCGCGATTTTCGGCAGCGGCGACTTCACGTATCGAGCGGTGGACAACTGGGCCAAGTGGCCCGCGGACTGGGCGCTCGGCGATGTGGCGGCGGTGGGCGTCGACCGCCACGATCGCGTGTATGCGTTTCATCGTGGGGAGCATCCGGTCGTCGTCTTCGATCGCGACGGCAATTGTCTGCGGACCTGGGGCGAGGGCGTGTTCAGCCGCCCGCATGGCTTGCACATCGCGCCCGATGAGACGATCTACCTGACCGACGACGGTGATCACACCGTTCGCAAGTGCACGCTGGAGGGCAAGGTCCTGCTCACGATCGGCATGCCCGGTGAGCCGGCGCCATTCATGAGCGGCGAGCCGTTTCGGCGTTGCACGCACACCGCGCTTTCACCAGAGGGCGATATCTACGTGTCGGATGGCTATGGGAATGCGCGCATTCACAAGTACACACCGGATGGAAAACGGATTCAGTCCTGGGGTGGGCCGGGTTCGAGCCCCGGACTCTTCAATCTCCCTCACAACATTTCCTGCGATGCGGACGGTTGGATCTATGTCGCCGATCGCGAGAATCACCGCATTCAGGTGTTCGATGGCAACGGCCGGTTCGAGACGCAGTGGCACGATCTGCATCGCCCAAGCGGCATGTACATGCCGCCGGGAAAATGTCCGATCTGCTACGTCGGTGAGATCGGCCCGTACTACGACTTCAATCGCGGTGCGCCGAACCTGGGGCCGCGCGTATCGATCCTGTCGAACGAGGGCAAGCTGATCGCGCGGGTCACCACCACCCCGGCGGCGGGTACTGGACCCGGGCAATTCATCTCGCCGCACGGCATCGCGGTCGACTCACGCGGTGATATCTATGTCGGTGAGGTCTCGTACACCGCATGGGGTTCGAACTTTCCCGATCAGCCAAGACCGCGGCGAATTCGTGCGCTGCAGAAACTGGAGCGGGTCGTCGCAGAGCAGGGTGTCTGACGCAGTGGATCGATCGCTATCGCGCGCCTTCACGAAAACACGGCGAAGCACTTGTTCGAGTTCACCACGTAGGACTCCACCCAGTCGACGATCTCGACTTTCTTGCCGAGTTCGGTCATCGCGCCCGCAACCGTCACCCAGTTCAGGAATTCCTGTTGTCCCGCGTCCTCGACGGTCGCCAATGAAAGATCGCGCCATTCGCCGAACCGGTTTTCGCGCAGTTCGGCAAAGCGTGCACGATCGCTTGTAATGTCCGGATAGAGACAATCATTCTTCGGTGTTAGAAAGGCGTGCGACCAACTGGATGACGCGATCAATGCCACACGGTAGGGTGATCGCGCCAGCACGCGTCCGACCGCGCGG
Organism: Burkholderiales bacterium; assembly: GCA_046160305.1. GTDB lineage: Bacteria > Pseudomonadota > Gammaproteobacteria > Burkholderiales > SG8-39 > SHXR01. The sequence continues at coordinate 16,263 of JBJXGX010000199.1, read as the reverse complement.
CCCATATCGAAGCAGGCGGTCGGTGACGGCGAGGGCGGATCCTGCTCGCCGACGAGATCGTCACTCAGGTTGTTCGCGCCTTGCATGCGCACGACCTCACTGCCATAGCAGTTCACATGGAACGGCACGACCGGATAGGGAAACCCCTTGCGGTCGACATCGAGGTAAAGAAGCGTGTTGATGAACGCATGCGCCAACCCGCGGCCGTACTTCAGGCGATAGGCATACGGAATGGGGAACCCTTCCGCATTCAAGCCGTTGACGAGTTGCCGCGCGACCGCTTTATGTCCGGCGTGCCGAAATACGGTCTCCGGCCCTTCGTTCCAGACGTTGCGTTGATACGCCCCGGCTCCGGGCGCGAACGGGCGCGATTCCATGGGATCGGTGATGTAGACGCAAAACGGCGGCAGACAATCTTCGGTGAAGTTCTCGTACTGATCATCGCCAAAAATGAGCACCGCATCGGGCTTGAACGCATCGAGCCGCGCGCGGATCACGCGTGAGGCGGCAAAGCAGCGCTCGCGATGGTCACGGCCGTTCGATACACCCTTGTCGTCGCCCCATTCGCGCTGCATGGGTGCCGGCCAATTGCGCGGATCCTTGAGGCGTTCGGGAATCCGACTGCCGGCCAAGAGTCGTCGCAAGGTGCCGACAACATCTTCGTCGACGCGAAGCATCGCGGGCGTGTGGGTCATGCCGAGGCCGAGAATCTCTGCCATGTTTGTTTCCAGTCGGTTGATCGGGCCTGCGCCTGCCTTCTTGCCACGTTTCACGTCGGGGCGGTGCTATGCATTGTTAGCCGAGCGTCTTCATGTCATCGGCGGAGAGCTTCAATCCCGCCGCCCCCACGTTTTCTTCCAGATGCGGAATCTTGCCCGTCCCCGGAATCGGCAGCATGACCGGGGAACGCGCGAGCAGCCACGCGAGTGCGATCTGCGCGGTCGTTGCACCGTACCGTGTTGCGATCTTCTTGAGCGTTGCCGATTTCAGTGATTGGCCCGCCGCAAGTGGAAACCACGGGATGAACGCGATACCCATCCGCTCGCACGCCACCAATACGTCGTCGTGGCTGCGATCCTCGAAGTTGTAACGGTTTTGAACCGACACGATCGGGACGATGCGATGCGCCTGTTCAAGCTGCTTCACCGACACGCTCGACAACCCAATATGCCGGATCTTGCCGGCGCGGCGCATGTCCGCGAGCGCGCCCACCGAATCGGCGAACGGCACGCGTGAATCGGGGATATGAAACTGGTAGAGATCGATGCATGTAAGGCGCAAACGATTGAGGCTTCCATCAAGCGCCTTGCGCAGATGGTCGGGATGACCATTCGCCACCCAGCTTCCTTCGTTGGGCCGCGTATAACCGCCTTTCGTGGCAATCAAAAGGCCCGCCGCATAAGGATGCAGCGCCTCGGCAATCAGCGTCTCCGACACCTCTGGCCCATAGCTGTCGGCGGTATCGATGAAGTTGACGCCGAGCTCGACGACGCGTCGTAGCACCTGCAGGGCACCCGCGCGATCCTTCGGCATGCCCCATGCATATCCGCCGCAGATACGCATCGCACCGAACCCGAGACGATTGACCTTGAGATCGCCAATGGCGATCGATCCTGCTTGCGCGGCGTTAGCTTGTTGCGATGTAGCCATGGCTTCTCTCACTCCGGCTTGATACGCGCGTCCTTCGCGATCATCGCGTAGCGGCCGATATCGACCCGAATGACTTCGGCGAATTTCTCGGGTGTGGAACCGAGCGGTTCAATGCCCACCGGCGCGAGCTTCTCTCTCGCGATCGCCGGATCGGTGATGATGCGATTGATCTCGACATTCAACCGATCGATGATTGAACGTGGCGTGCCGGCGGGCGCAAGCACACCGTTCCATGTCTCGACCGCGTAGCCCGGCAAGGTATCGCCAATCGTCGGCACGTCCGGCAGCAACGCGGTGCGAGCGGATCCGGCCACCGCGATGGCGCGCAGTTTCCCGGTCTTGTAATGCGGCAGAAGCGAATTGATCGCGCCGATGGTGAACGATATTTCGTTCGACAGCAGCGCCGGCACGATACCGCTCGCGCCCTTATAGGGAATGTGGACGATGTCGATGCCGGTCATCGATTTCATCAGCTCCGCGGCGAGGTGGTGTGGGGCGCCGATCCCGGCGGTGCCGTATGTCATGCCCGGTTTGGCCTTCGCGTGCGTGACGAAATCCTTGACCGTCTGGATCGGCGAGCTGGCATTCACCGTCAGAACGAAGGGCACGGCGCCCACCAGCACGATCGGCTCGAAGTCCTTGATCGGATCGTACGGCAGCTTGACGAAGAAACTCGGGTTGACCGCGTGCGCGCTCGACGTGAACAACAATGCGTATCCATCGGCCGGTTGTCGTGCCACGAACTCGGTGGCGATGTTGCCCGCACCGCCCGGTTTGTTTTCCACGATGACGGGTTGCCCAAAAGCGGCCTGCAAGCGCTCGGCGATGATCCGCGCGAGCAGATCGTTCGAGCCGCCGGGTGGCAACGGGACGGTAATCCGGATGGGTCGCATCGGGTAAGCCTGCGACCAGGCCGCCGTCGAGACGCCCGCGATCAGTATCGATACGACTGCGGTTGCGTTCGCAAGAATGCGCCGACGGGTTGGCATCGCAGCTCCGATTCGATGGACGATAGCCCCCATCATACCGGCCGTCTGCGTACCATTGCTTACATGGACATCGCCAAGCAGTTGCTGGAGGCCGCGCGTGCGCTCTCACGGGGGCTATCGAAGCTCGAATTCGCGGCGCCGATTACGCATGTGTATAACCCGCACGAGTATGCATGGGCGCCGTATGAAGCCTATGTGACGCGCTTCGCTGCGACGCGCAAACGGGTGGTCCTCCTCGGTATGAATCCGGGGCCGTTCGGCATGATGCAGACCGGGGTCCCGTTCGGTGAGATTGCCGCGGTGCGCGATTGGATGAAGATCGAGGCGCGCGTCAAGGCGCCGGCACGGATGCACCCGAAGCGGCCGATTGAAGGATTCCACTGCGCGCGGTCGGAAGTGAGTGGACGGCGATTGTGGGGATGGGCCGCCGCGCGCTCGGCCGATGCCGATGCGTTCTTCAGCGAGTGGTTCGTTCTCAATTACTGCCCGCTTGCGTTCCTGGAAGAATCAGGGCGAAACTTTACGCCGGACAAGTTGCCCATCGCCCAGTTGCGGGCGCTCTACGCGCTCTGCGATCACCATCTCGCGGCGACGCTGACAGCACTGGCGCCGGATTGGGTGGTCGGCGTGGGCGGGTTCGCGGAAAAGCGGATTCGCGCCGTGCTGGAGGGTGAGGCCGTCGAGGGAGCCGTCGCGCGTCGAATAAAGATCGGACAGATTCTTCACCCGAGCCCGGCCAGCCCGGCCGCCAATCGAGGATGGGAAGAGGCGGTGAACCGGCAACTATTGGCCTTGGGTGTCGAGCCGTCGAAGTAATAAGATGGCAGCGTGGCCTTCATGTTTTTGATGAGAGTGGAGAAGGGAAATGGCCGACATGGACCGTCTCGACAAAATCGTCGCCGATGCCCGCCGCAATCGGGATGAGCGCGATAAGGGCTATCGCGAACGCGCGCTGAAGCTCTACCCATGGGTGTGCGGACGCTGTTCGCGCGCATTCAATCATGGGACCCTCCAGTTGCTGGAGGTGCATCACAAGGACCACAACCACGACAACAATCCAACGGATGGCAGCAATTGGGAGCTGCTCTGCACGTACTGCCACGAAAACGAGCACGCGCGTCAATCGGACAATCAGGGGCGCGTGCCGACGCCGGGCGGCGAGCCCACGTCTCATGCCACGCACAAACCATTCGCGAATCTCAAGGACAAGCTGAAGGGCAAGTCGTAGGTGAAGCGTTTTGAACCGTCACGGCACGCGGACACCAACGGGTTCGATCCGCATCGAGACCGCCGCACATAGTGCGGAATGTCCCAGGGTGGCGCTTGGCGTTGAACAAGATGAAGCGTTGGATCCAAGCCATCCAGGCTTCTTCATGCGGATGCTGAAATGGTGTGTCCAGGCCGAACAACGCTTCCTTCTTCGCTCGCGATCGCAGATCGCCAGCACCGACCAGATCGTCCTCGAAGCGCTTGTCGAAATGCGACAGGTCGATCTTGTGATCGAGCAGGTGGTTCAACGCATGGTCGATCGTGCCGGGCAGCGATTGCCGCCGGGTTCCGATATCGGGGTCGGAGCGAGGTAAGAAATTGAACGTGGCCGATGTGCTAAATCGGTACCGGCGTCGGCAGCAGCTAGAAGGGGTGTTGCGCGAATCACGTTATGGCGACGCCTGCCTGTGTGCGCAAATTAGAGCGGCCAGGGTGATCTATTTCAGGCCCGATGAGCTTGCGCGCCCATTGGGCTGCATTGCCCAAGCGCGACGAACCTGATCGGCTCCGTCGCGCCGGCGTCGAGCATCGATTTCTTGGACGTGTCGATGCGTGCGGTGGTCTGCTCGATCAGCTCGGCCGGGAGCGGTTTCCTGAAAATGTTCATCATCGGTGTCTCCTTGGGATGAATGCAACGTTTTCTCTGGTGCCCGGGTTTGCGCACCACTCTGGATGGCGAGCGCCCGAGCCGACTACGGCCAGGAACTGTGGACCCCGGGACGGGGGCGTTTGCCTTCCCGGGGCGCTTAAACCGCGAAACCGCGCAGCCGCTTCTCCGTCGGCGCCTAATCGGGCGGGGCTCCCTCTTGTCCGGTTGATGTTGGCGCGATTTTGATCATACAGCGCACCATCGGGTCGAAGCAAAGGGACTCCCTTGAACGGGGCCCAAGCGCGCATCGGCTGCTAAGCAATCAAGGGGCGCTTCCCGGTATTCGATGGCTCCCAATCCGACCGGCTATCGCCTGGAATGTTCCGTGAGTGCAGTATGGTGCCGTTGGGGACGCTTCCCTTTATCCGAGAGTTTTGACTCCGCCAAATTCATGAGATCAATGCGTACTGGGCAACACACTACGGCGCACGCTTTGGCGTCGATGGAGGAGCCGACCCCTTTGTTCCCGCGGACGGGCCGCCGGCGCCGTGCCAGAGCGGCTGTCACCTTGCTCCTCCGCGGGACTACGCGTTAGACCGCGACGCCCATTGCACCACGGCCGACTTCGCCGTAAATGCGGTAAGGTCCTATGACCACGCAATTCAGGGGTGCAAAGTGAAAGCGATTTCGCGAACCGTCGCTGCTTGCAACCAACGTGAGGAAGACCGGGCAATGGTGTACCCCTCAGAAGTGAGCAAAGCTTGCGAAGTGTTCTCATCGAGCCAATCGCGGTCTGACAAGCGATGCGATGAGGACCTGCCCGAGCGGGCTTCACCTACTTGTTCGGCCCCTCAATTGCGGCGTTGCGCGTCTCAAGAAACGTAGGGCAGCGAACGCCAGTCATGCACAGGGGGGCGACACGAAGCGACCTGCCGCAGATTGTGGAGATCTACAACGCCACGATTCCGTCGCGCATGGTGACGGCCGATACCGAGCCCGTGTCGGTCGAAAGTCGAGTGTACTGGTTTGAAGAACACACCCCGGACCGGAGGCCTCTTTGGGTTGTCGAAGAGGCTGGGCACATTGCGGCATGGCTTAGCTTCTCGTCGTTTTACGGGCGTCCTGCCTACGCTAAAACCGCTGAACTCAGCGTCTACGTTCACGTCGCTTGCCGACAGCGCGGGCTCGGCTCATACCTGTTGACCCAAGCGCTGGTATGCGCACCGACCCTCAAGGTGGATACGCTGCTGGGGTTCATCTTCGGCCACAACGAACCAAGCCTCGCGTTGTTCCGGAGATTTGGGTTTTCCAGATGGGGTGAGCTGCCGAAGGTGGCCGCCTTGGACGGGGTTGAGCGCGATCTCATCATTGTCGGCAGGCGCGTATGAGACGCCCGACAAGTAGCTGCTGCGGACGGACCGCCAGCGCCGCGCAATTTTTCGTCCCGATCCCGGTGCGCCGCAGAAAAAAGCGATGTGCTTCAAGAGCAGGGAAGCCTTGTGCACCCTGAAATATCAATGCAAGACACGATAGAGCAATCAGAAGTTATTGCCCTATATCGAGCGAATAGATGGTCATCTCGTCGCTTATTTACCTCACATGCTGGTGCACCCAAATCATCAAGGGCAAGGTGTCGGAAAAAAAAGATCCAGGCCATGCAGGAAAGGTACGCTGGTTTTCACCAGCAAATGCTTTCCGCTGACGGTAATGCCATAGATCTCTATAAGTCACTTGGCTTTTCCAGGGCTGGCAAGACCGAGCCAATGTGGATCTATGCCGGCAGCGAACATTGATGCCCAGTCCGGCGTTCCTTTGCAGATCGCTGTTGGCCCTGCCGTTTGCCGAACTACTGCTTCCCCGATCGCCAGATGCCAAGAATGATCCAGGCACTGTTGATGAACGCGAGCACATAACCGAACAATCCAAGGGCAGTGAATACCGGCATGCCGAGTACGGCCGGCCCGCCTTGCACCGTCATCACGATCGAGGAGCCGATCACCAGCGATGCGGTCATGATGCCCATCGTCGCGCGATCGATGGTTCGATCAAGCTGGCGTCCGAAGTGATCGAGGCGCTTCAGGTCGAGATCGATACGGGTCTTGCCCCGTCGCGTGTCGCGTAGAAGGCGGGCGAGGTCGCGCGGCACGCTGGTGACCGAGCTCAAGATCTGGTGCAGCGCGTTCTGGCCGCGCTTCACGATCGCACCCGGACGATTGCGTTCCGCGATCGAGCGTTGCAGGAGCGGGGTCAGATGCTCGATGATGCGAAATTCCGGATCGTACTGCCGCCCGAGTCCTTCCATCGTGATGAGCGCCTTGAACATCAAAGTGAGGTCGGCCGGCATCACGATCGAATGCTCGCGGATGATCGTCGCAAACTGCCGGATGAGCGTGCCGATCCGGATGTTCTTGAGCGCCGCACCTTCGTAATCGAACGCAAGATCGCTCAACGCAAGGCCGAGCTTTGCCTCATCCACGGTGGCCGCGTCAGCCCAGTCGAGCAACACGTCGAGCATCGCTTCTTCGTCCATGCGCGCGAATCCGGCCAGCAGATCCACGACTTGGCTGCGCCGTTTCGGACTCAGCCGCCCGACCATGCCGAAGTCGATCATCGCGATGCGGTTGCCGGGCAGATAGAAGACATTGCCCGGATGCGGGTCGGCATGAAAGAAGCCGTCGACGAGGATCATCTTGAGCACCGCTTCGGCGCCGCGTCGCGCCAACAGGCGGCGATCCAGCCCCGCCGCCGCGACCTTGTCGGCATCGGTGCCGCGAATCGCATCGACATGGTCCTGCACGTTGAGGGATTCGCTCGTCCACTCCGGATGGATCCTGGGAATCACGATGAACGGATCGCCTTCGAAGTTCTTGGCGATGCGCTCGACATTGCGCGCCTCCATCGCGAAATCGAGCTCCCGATCGAGCGATCGCGCGAACTCCGCGGCAATTTCCGTCGGACGATAGCGCCTTGCATCGGGCACTTCCGCGTCGATCAGCTCGGCGATGTGCGCAAGGATGCGCAGGTCAGCTTCGATCTTTTGTCGAATGCCGGGACGGCGCACCTTGAGAACAACCGGCGTGCCATCGGCAAGGCGTGCCCGATGGACTTGTGCGACCGAGGCCGAGCCGAATGCGGTGGTCTCCAGATCGCGAAACACATCGAATGGGGACCGGCCCAGTGCGCGCTCGAGCTCCGGAATGAGCGCCTCGAAGGGCACTGGCGGGACTTCGTTGTGGAGCTTTTCGAGCTCGGCGATCCAGTGCGGCGCAAGCAGATCGACGCGGGTTGCCATCATTTGGCCAAGCTTGACGAACATCGGCCCCAGCTCTTCCAGCGCGCGGCGCAATCGCTGCGGCGGATCGAGCTGCACCGTTTCATCGGCGGATCGCCAATGAAGGATCTGTCCGGCGCGCTCGAGCACGCTCGCCACGCCGATGCGCTGCACGATATCGCCAAGCCCGTACCGGATCAGGACGGACGTGATCTCATGCAGGCGCGGGAGATCCCGCATGACGCCAAATGTTTCGCGGATCATGGGCGTTCCGCAGAGCGTGTCGACGCTACGCCGGGCGCTGTGGGTCTTGGCCGGACGGGGCTTCCGCGGTGGGTGGTTTTCGCAACGCGTCGGCGAGCCCGGACAGGATGCCGCTCGCAAGGGCTGCAAAGCGCGACCCGACTTCTCCTGCGACTTCAATGCCTGCAATCGTCGCATCGAGCGAGGCGACCGATGCGCGATGCGCGAACTCGTTCATGACGGAGGCGACGTGCTTGCCGGTCTCTGTTCCCGTGCGCCGGGTGGAGGCGAGCAGGGCCCGGAGCTCGGGCTTGACGCGCTCGCCCGCGGCATCAGCAACCTGCCCGACCGTGGCGAAGAATTCCTCCTCGAGCTTGCGCAGATGCGCCAACGCCTGCTTCAACTCCATGTCCGAGAAGTCTTTCCCGGTGGTCGTAAGTTGCTTGAGCGCGGCCTGACCCGCTTCAGCGGATATTCGGAGCGCCTGGTCCAATCCCTGCAGGGCCTCCGAGAGCGCATTACGCAGATTTCCACTGCGCTGTTCGGCGCCGTGTGCGACCCCTTCGGTAACCGCCTCGAGGACCATGCGCACGCCCTGCCGATCGAAGCGGTGTCTTTCGATCGCGAGCAAAGTGAGGTTGTGCACCTGCGCGCGAATGTCCGTCCCGCTGCGAACGGCCTCGCGTGCCGATTCTTTGATGCTTTCGCTATCCTGCCGATTCTCGGTCATTGCGCCTCCGGTCGCGGGTTACGACGCTGGGGAAGGTCTCCCCCAAACCCCCCAAAGCCTGCCGCCCAACGCGTCGTGTCGGGCGCCAAGGCTACATCCCAAGCATCCGGCCGACATGGGCGACATACTCGGTCACCTTGATCGCGTCGTGCTGAAGCTCCTCGCCGGCGCGATGCAGGAGCGCACGAACCGCACGCAATCCATCATGAATCTCGTCGTGCGCGGAGTGCGGTGCGTCGAGCGCGGATCGCAACTGCTCGACTTCCTTGCGCAATGTCTCGAGGTCGGCGGAGCCGGCGCGAATCTTCTCGAGATCGCCCTCGAGGGCCTCCACAAGGCGCGACACCTCCTTGAGATCCACCGTGTCGGATCGATTACCCGGTTGATTCGTCATGGCGGATTTCCTCGTTCCCTAAGGCGACGGCTTGAGCATACGCCCATGTCCGTTGCGAATCGATTGATCCAACGCAAATCGAGTCAGTCGGATCCTAGCGCGCTCCCGCCTCTTGCAATATGCGAACCATCTCCCGATAGCCGTGCGCGCGTGCGAGCGTGAGCGGCGTGCGCCCTTGCCCATCCGCAAGGTTGACATTTGCGCCAGCATCGACGAGCGCCCGAAGCGTCGCCAGGTGGCGCGGGCCGCCATCGCCCAGCACGATCGATTCGATGAGCGCCGTCCAGCCGAGGTTATTGACGTGATCGAGCGGCGCGCCCGCCTTGATCAGCATGCGGACGACTTCGTGATGGCCGAGATGCGCGGCGGCGATGAGCGCGGTGCCATCGTATCGACTGGTCACATTTTTCGGATTGGTTCCCAATTCGAGTGCGAGAGCGAGCGTCGGCAAATCGTTCGCGACCGCCGCGATCGTGACGATGTCATAGCGATCGGCCTCCAGCGCATTGGGGTCGGCGCCGCCGATCGCGAGTGCGCGCATGGCATCGTGCCGCGCCTGATAAGCGGCGACGTGCAAGGGCGTGCGTTGATACGGGTCGCGGGCCCCGGCTTCCGCGCCCTGTGCGAATAGGGCACCGATCGCCGCGATGTCACCGCGCGCGGCAGCGGCGTGCAGGCCCCGATAGGCCGAAAGCTCGGACGCGTTGGGCGGGATCTGCGCGAACGCCGGGACGAGGGCGAACAACGCGAGGGACAACACGGCAATGATTGAGCGGCGCATGCTGGTTCTGCATTGGCAATTGAATCCGGAAGCGTAACACTCGGAAATCCGCGTGGAAATCCGTGCGGCTGACCGCGCGGATTTCTAGGGGTATCCTATCCGCATGCGACGCTTCACTGCCTGGTTCGCCCGATTCGATGGTCCGACCTTCGTGGTTGCCGCGGTCATCTACGCATGGTGGTGCGCGTTGGTGTGGTTCCACGCGGCAATCGCATGGTGGGTCATGGTGCCGATGGGCGCCTATATCGTTGCGTGGCATTTCTCGTTGCAGCACGAAGCCATACACGCATTGCGCCGCGTGCCTGACTGGTTGCGCGTTGCGATCGTCTATCCGCCGATCGGGTTGTGGTTTCCGTTTCCGCTCTATTACGAAAGCCACCGCATCCATCATCGCAATACGTATCTCTCGTATCCCGGCGAGGACACCGAGACGGCCTATATCAAAAGCAGTGACTGGGCCGCGATGGGGCCGATCGCGCGCGCCTTGCTCACCGCGAATCAGACCATGCTCGGCAAGCTCACGCTCGGGCCGTTCATTCGATTGTGGCGCCTTGCCAAGCGGGAGACACAGCGCATCCGTGCCGGCGACCGCTCTCACCTGCGGTCGTGGGCGATCCACATCGTTTGGTTCGCGGTCTTGTACTACCTTGTGAGCAAAGTCGCGGGAATGCCTTTCTGGCAATACATCGTGCTCATCGCGTTTCCGGGCATGAGTCTTGGATTCGTTCGCGCGTTCGCCGAACATCGTGCGGCACCGCGGCCCGGGCAGCGGACCGCCCACACTGAATCCCATTGGCTGTGGAGCCTGCTATGGCTCAACAACAATCTGCATGTCGCGCATCACCTTCGCCCGATGTTCCCGTGGTACGAGCTACCCGCGTTTTGTCGCGAGCATCGCGCGAAACTGCTCGAACACAACGGCGGATTCCTATGGCGGGGCTACGGGGAAATCTTCAGGCGCTTCCTGGTGCGACCGGTATTCTTGCCGCGCCATCCGTTCAAGTGAACGCTCGCGGATCACGCTGTCATGGCTTCACGTCGCGTGCGAACGTGAGGGGAAATTCCGGCTCGTTGTAATCGACGAGTGCCTGATAGTGATGATCGAGGTCCTCGCGAAACAGGTCGCGCGTGATCTTGCCAACCAACCGTGGTATCGCGAACTTCATTGCGTTCACCGACGCGCCGCTTGGCCCGAGGCTCATCGTCGCGCCGAAATCAAAGACGTGGATATTGGCGAGGCACGGTGCCGTCCCGGGCGTTTTTTCGATCAGCTCGAAGCCGGGGCCAATGTACGGAAACGATGAAAGCCACGCATCCTCGTCGCCTTTCGCGGGGGTAAAGCGATCGCCCCACGTCGCGATGTGCCCGGTCAGCTCGCCAAGCTCCTTTCGCTCGCGCATATCGATCGAGAGGCCCGTGCCAAGGATCAGGAAGTCCGCTTCATGCACACCCGCCGGGGTCTCGATACGCACGGCATTGCCGGTGACCTCGACACGGTCCCATGGGCAGCCGGTGTGCAGCGAGAAGTTGTGATGCCGGGTGACGCGTTGCCACGTCTCGACCGGAAGCGCTTCCCGCAGTGGCAGCAGATGGCGCATCCACTTCCAACGGGTCGCGTCGTCCAGGTCTCCGAAATGGCGCAGATACCCCGGATAGGAAATCGCCTTGAAAGGCTGGATGCGCTGAATCGTGGCGCGCCGGCAGAAGAGACTGACATGCGCCGCACCTGTTTCAAGCGCGACCGCCGCGTTGTCGAACGCGGAGGCGCCGGCGCCCAGCACCGCAACGCGGCGGCCCGCCAAGGCCCGGAAGTCGATGGCATCGGCGGTATGCGCGCGGAATTGCTTCGGCAGAGCCTCGATGTGCGGTGGCATCCACCAGCGTCCGGAGCGTTCGATGCCCATTGCAAGAACGATCTTTCTCGTGACGACGTGCGATACGATGCCGCGCTCCTTGAGCGTCGCACGGATGAGGTCACCCTCCGGTTCCACTGAAATCAGCTCAACTTCGCTCATGACCGGCAGCGCGAGCACATCGCGAATCCACAGCAGATAGTCATGCCACATCGTGGTGGGGATCTTGTTCAGGCGCGCGAATTCATTCGCGCCCCATTGCGCTTCGAACCACGATTGAAAGGTGAGCGATGGGATGCCGAGGTCGGGGCCGGTCACTGTCTTCCAGGAACGGAGCGTGGGCATCCGCGCATACGAACGCCAGGGTCCTTCGTGACCCCGTGCGGCGCGATCGATGATGAGAACACTGTCGACCCGCTCACGTTGCAGCATCACACCGACCGCAAGCCCGCCATGCCCGACACCCACGACCAACACGTTGAGCACTGCATTGCCCTCTGCGGTTTTCTTGCGCGGCACCCAATTCGGCTCGGGAAACTTGATGTAGTCGAGGTCGCGTCGTACGCGTTCGGCAAGCGCGCTCAAGCCCTCGTCGGAGGGCACCGGAAAATTCGCGGCGTTCATGGCACTGGACGCGCTGTCGGCCATTGCAGGATGACAATCGCGCTGATCACCATTCCACCACCAACCAGTTGCAAACCGGAAAGCATCTGTCCAAGGAATAGCGCGCTCAGCAGTGTGACTGCAACCGGCTCGAAATTGAGGAGGAACGATGTCCGGCTAGGGCCCACGGTCTGGACGGCCATGAAGAGTCCGGTGAGTGCGATCGGAAACGAGATGCAGACGCCGAAAAAGCCGACCATGCCGATCGATGTCGTTGGCAAGGTGAACGAACCGGTGACGAGGCAGGCGATCAGAAAAAGCAGACTCGCCGAGGCCGTCATGTGGGCCGTGCGCGGCCGTGAATCGGCATGCGGAAACAATCGCGATGTGAGCACCATGGTCGCCGCGAATCCGATCGATCCGACGGTCCCGGCGATGATCCCGTAGGTGGTCGGCTGGAGCGAGCCCGCGTTGAGCGTGAGCACGAGGCCAGAAAATGCGAGCACCAGCGCAAACAACTGCTTCGGGCCGAACCGCGCCCGGCCCGCATAGGCTTCAGCGGCGGCCGTGAGTAGCGGGTGCGTCGAGAACGTGAGAACGGCAAGCGGCGCCGCCATATGTTCGATCGCCGAATACATTCCGTACGTTTGCACCGCGAGCAGCGCCCCTAACGCAAGCGCGCGAACGCGAAGCTTCGGGGGCAATGACAGCGGGATGCGCGCAAGCGCAAGGAGCAGAACGAGCCACAAGAGCGCCGCCACGGTCCGGACGGTGACGATGGTGAGCGCGTTGGCCCCGTCGTTGTAGGCAAGCTTGGCGAGCACTGCACCCGATGCGAAACAGACCGACACGCCGAGGACGAAGAGGGTGCCCGCTAATGTTGGGCGTGCGGAGCGCACAACGGATGCGGTGGTCAATTGCGAGAAAGAATTGGAATGAGGAAAGGATCCGGCGCGGCAACCGATTGGATACTCGGGCGGTGGGTGGGCAGATTAACGCAAAACATCGCTGGTCCTCCGATCCGTTCCGGGTGCCGATCGCGCTGTGCGCGAGATGCGACATGTCACGCGTTCCGGTGGCGTGACCACGCAGTGCTCGTCGATTTCTCCACGCCCGGCGTGGGGACTGCATCGCGTCCGAGGGCCGGAGCCATTCTGCTCACACATGCTGATCGACGAGGATCGGATTTCCATCAGGGTCCAGAGCGACGAAGCTGGCCGGCCCCGTCGTACCTTCATCCGCCTGTTGTTGCAACTGCATCCCATATCCTTGACAGTCAAGTTGATCGAAAACGCGCCAAGTTCCATGCTTTGCTCCTTCGCGTACCGATGCGCTTGTTGCCGAACGAGTTTGTAGAAAATCCCCGGATCGAATGATGCCTCCGCGGAACGCGCGCTGCCAGGAAGCGGGGTCAGCGATGAATGGCACTAACTTAACCTGTCAGTGCTCAAGCCTCCGTTCGCCCTGAGCCTGTTGAAGAGTAACGCAGGCTTGTTGAAGGCGCGCGCTGCGAAGCGAATTGCCCGAGTACCCAGTCGACTTCGAGCCAGACACTGCGATCGGCATCGTCGCTGTCGATGTCCTCCCGACAATCGCCACGGGAAATTGCGTGGTACTGACCGCCGGAAAGTTCGATGCGAAGGGGACGAGCCATCAGCGAAGATTACGTGAGTGCTAGAATCTATCCAGTCTAGACAGATCTTGGAGGAACCATGTCCGCCCATTGGCCTTTGCAGAAGGCGAAGAACGAATTCAGCCGGGTCGTTGATCGCGCGCTGAGCGAGGGCCCGCAGACCGTGACGCGCCACGGCAAGCCCGTGGTTGTCATTTCCGCGATCAGCGGCCCACGAGGCCGGACACTCGATCGCAAAGCGTCGAAAGCGCTGCTCGCACTGTTGCGCAGCTGTCCGGTGGATCTCAGCCGAATTGTCACCCGCGATCGCTCGCTGCCTCGTACGGTAGATCTCGGATGAGCTACCTGCTCGACACCTGCGTCGTATCGGAGCTTTCGCGGCCCCGGCCAGACCCGGGCGTCCTCGCCTGGATGTTGGAGACTGATGTCTTCTCCCTGCACTTGTCTGCAATGACAATCGGAGAGGTAAGGCGCGGCACACTACGACTTCCCGTCGGGAAGCGCAGGACATCCCTTGCAGGGTGGAGCGAGAAGCTCAGGCAAAGTTTTTCCGGACGCGTGCTTCCCATCGACGAGTCCGTTGCACTTCGCTGGGCGGAAATCGCCGCACGTGCGGAGCAGGCGGGCCGACCCGGATCCCTCGCGGATGGATTGATTGCTGCCACCGCGCTCGACCGTGGCCTGACGCTTGTCACGCGAAACGTGACCGACTTCGAGGCATTGGGCGTATCGTTCCTAAACCCGTGGACCGCTACGTAAGCCGGCGTAGCCGGAACCAACCAGGCCGGGGGGGCGGGCGAAGCACGCTCGCGGCCGTCAGCTTCAGCGCCGGGTTAGCCCGCAACTCTTGATGTAACAACAGGCACTCCTTGATAGGCTTTCCAGATCGCAACTGCTCCCAGCAGAACTGGAGTAATCACATCAAGCGCCCAGAAGCTGAGCATTCGTACCCTTAGGCGCCACGTGAGGAAGTTGGCTTTTGCAATCACGGCTGCCGAGTGCTTTAGGAGAGGCCGAACCTCTTCGTAGAACGATTTGGTTTGCTCATTTATCGATGCAACTTGCCCGTTTGCGCCGTCGATGATCTTCCTATCTTCTATCTGGTCTTGCATTCCTCGCTCCAGCGAGAGCGAGCCCAGTCGTGATGTTGCGTTCTGCAGTTGCTCCGTGACGGCGTGAATCCTTGCTTCGATCGCGCATGTAAGTTCTAGATACGGCTTGACCAAGTACCGCTCTTTCTTGAACTTCCACGCGGAGTAATCTACGTATATCGCGAAGATGAACCCGACGAGGAAGTAGCCAACGATCAAACATGCTATGCCTTTGGTGATCGCGGTACCGATGACTGCTCCTGTTGCTGCCCACGGGTCGAGAAAGCCGCTGACTTGAAGCTCAAGTGACGCGATTAGCAGTGCGGCGACGCTCGAAGCTACAAGATTTTGCTTTGCGGCTCGCGTCTCGGTCTGTAGAGGATCTTGGAATACAACGTCGCTAATGTTGTTGGCCTCGATCTCCTTGTGAAGCTCTGCTCTAAGGTGCGCCATGATGGGGCTTGCGGGCAAACTAGAAATGGCCCCCATGATGAATGTTTCCAATTCTAGTAACCGGTTTTCAAACGCATTCACCGGTTGACGTATGTAGAAGCCGGTTCATGGAGGTTTATCGAGAAACCTCTGCGCGACCTACGTCTCGATTGAGCGCTCGCCTGTGCGACCCGAATCCATTCGATTTTCCCTCGCCAATCCGCCGTGTCGGTCCGTCGATCATTCCGCGTGGGGCTTCTTCTTCAAGTGCCTCAAGTCGTCGCGAAACAACGGAATGGGCAACGTCCTGTTCGACGGAAAATTGTGCAATCTGCGGATGGTCTCCAGTCCGAAGTCGGAGCCCTCCGGATCGTCCGCGTGAATCTCATCCTGCCGCGATTCCGCATACACTCCGCGCCAAGGAGGAATTCAAGATGAGATCGATCGCGATTGCTGCAGTACTCGCTCTATGTGGGATGACGCCGGCGCACGCGCAGGTCACGCTCAAGGTGCATTCGTTCTCGGGTCCGCAGGCGCCCGATCAAACGCACCACCTGTTTCCCTGGGCCGAGCGGATCAACAAGGCCGCAGGCGGCAAAATGAAGGTCGAGGTCTACACCAACATGCAATTGGGCGGGAAGCCGGCTGACCTGCCGCAGCAACTCGAAGACGGTGTGGTCGATGTGATCTTTCACTTGCCTGGATTTTCGCCGGGCCGCTTCCCCGCGCTCGAGG
>JBJXGX010000198.1:0-11821 GCA_046160305.1 Burkholderiales bacterium | reverse complement strand
CTGCAGCCGTTCGAATTGGGCGACAACCCATCTATGGTGCGGCTCGTCGGCGTCCAGTAGCGCGACGAGCGGACCGGTATCAACGACGACGCTTGCGGCCACGTAGATCGTCCAACATGGCCTCTTCTAGCAGTGCCTTGTCCGTGGCGAGGTTCGCCCGTCCGCTCCGCACGCTCCCGATCAGATCACGAACCAAGTCTGTGCAGGATTGTTCACGCTTCCTGCCTGCAACACCACCCAAGGCACGCTGAACCGCGTCTCGGACGATTGTCGATTGGGAAACGCTTCGGCGTTTGGCCTCCTGTTGCAGGCGCGCGCGGAGTTGCGGGGGAAGCTTGACGGTCAGGGTGTCCATGCAATGATGGTAATACCGATTGCAGCAAGGAGGAACACCACCTGTTGGGAAGTGGTTCGTTTGTTCCCAATTGCCTACCACGCCCCAAAAACCGCATCGGCGTATCCAGGAGCGAGATCTTCCCACGCATGGGTGCGTGACCACGGATTCGCGTCTGGGTAGCTTTGTTGCGCGTACGCCTAATGGACGCTCCGCCCGGCCAACAGGGTCGAAACTATCTTCGGGAAGCGCAGGAGAGCGGTCTTCGCGAGAAAGCGAACGTACTCGCGATAGTCCGAATCCGCCGCGACGATATCCATGTACCGCTTGGCTGCGCTGTTGCTCGACTGCAGCAGCTTCACGAAATAGCGCTCCGTGGGTTTCGAGAAAGTGAGATAGCGCATGAGGCACGCATCATCGAATAGTCGGATGAGGGGTTTGCAGCGGGTCGCGTACGATTTTGCCGCTGCGCTTGGATTCGCCGCATGACGCGCTTCAAGGATCGCATCGGCCGCATAACATGCGCTTTGCATCGCGAAGGCGATCCCCTCGCCGGTGATCGGCTCGGCGAATCCGGCTGCGTCACCGACCAGCAGGACGTTGCCGACCCCCGGCTCCTTCAAGTGGTTGCCGAACGGGATCGGATAGCCCGGCAGCTTTTGATCGGGCACGAATCCAAGCACTTTCTGCATGAAGGTGCGGCACGCACCCCGGATATCGTCGTTCTTCTGCGCCAATCCGGCGACGCCGACGGTCAGCGTGTCGCGCTTGGGAAAAATCCATCCATATCCCCAGCGCACGCAACCCAGGTAGATTTCCGGATCGCTGCACTCGCGACGCAATTGTGCGCGTGGGATTTCAATCTCGACGCCGGTCGCGAACCCGTGCTTGTCCATGGCCTGCGGCAGCACCGACTTGCGCACACGGCTCGCTGCACCGTCGGCACCGATGATGAAATCGGCATGCAGGCTGTCGCCGGTGTCGAGCGTCACCGAGGCGCGATCGGATGCGACCGTCGTGACAGCGGTCGCTTCGCGAACGTCCACGCCGCTTGCGCGGGCCGACGCGAGAAGGCAATGGTCGAAGGTGCGCCGCATGGTGAGTCGCAACGTCTTGTGGTCGCTGATCTGCGAGATCGGTTCGCCGTCGAAGAACACTCGGGCCCCGGTCGACACATGCTCGTAGGTTGGCGCGATCGAATCGCTGAAGATCCGGTCAAGCAGTTTGGCGCTTCGCTCGCTGATGAGCCCGCCACAGAGCTTGTCGCGTGGGAAGCGCGCCTTGTCGACCAATACGACCGACAGGCCGGCGCCGGCCAATTGTTTCGCCGCAGAGGAACCGCCGGGCCCACCGCCAACAACGATCACATCGAATCGTGTCTGCGCCATGAGGATCAGGCGCCTCCAACCAGCGCGCGCTTGAGTCCGGCATCGACCGGCTTGTCGCCGAGCCAGATCCTGAGCAACACCCGATAGAAATCGTCGCCGGGAATCGGTTTCCCGCGCGGTTGACCATTGAAGACCACTTGCGTCCCGCTGGCCGGTACGAAGTCGAGGCTGATCACATGACCCTTCTTGCCTTCGCCGATCGCGGTGATGAGTGCGGTCAACTCATCCGCCCGCGCCTTCACCGCTTGCCGCTCGGCATCGCTCGCATTGTTCTGGATGCCCTCGGCGAAGGCATCACTCATCGTCTTGCCGGCGATGTCGCGCAAGAGCGTCATCTGGAAGCGCTTGGCCCCGTCTTGAGCCAGTAGGTCGGCGGCACTCGTCTTCTTTGCCACGACATACAACGCGCCGACATAGACGTCGACGATCACCCGCGTGCGCACACCGGCACCGTTCAGCACGAGGTCCTGGCCGGCCAACGTCGTCTTATCGTCGATCTTTACACCGGCGATCTCCAGGCCCTGCGCAACGGACGCGGTCAACGCCATGCAACCCATGGCCAGCCAGCCGATGAACTTCATGGTCAACACTCCTTTACTTCACGCTGCTTTACTTCACGCTGCTTTACTTCACACTGATCCTGCGCTCGGCCACGATCTTGCCCCACATCCCGCGCTCCGCACGCATCGCCTTGTCGAACTCTTCCGGCGCATTCGCGACGACGGTCATTCCTTGCACATAGAACCGCGCCCGCATCTCCGCCGAGTCGAGCACTTTCACGCTGTCGCGATGCACCTTGTCGATGATCTCTTTCGGCGTACCGGCCGGTGCGACCAGCCCGAACCATCCGTAGTTCTCGAATCCGGCCAGCGTTTCGCCGACCGTTGGCACGTTGGGCAGTTGCGGTATGCGCTCGCGGCTTGTCACCGCGAGGGGTCGAAGCTTGCCCGCGTTGATGAAATTGATCGCCGCGGCGAAATTGGGTGTGGCCATGGTCGTCTGGCCGGCAACGAGATCCGCGACCGCCGGACCTTCACCCTTGTAGGGCACATGCTGGATGTCGAGCTTCGAGGCGTACAAAAAATTCTCGGCAGCAAGATGCGTTTGGCTGCCCACGCCGGCATGACCATAGTTGAGACTGCCCGGCTTCGCTTTCGCGGCATCGATCAGCGCACGCAATGTCTGGTAGGGGGAATTCGCGGGAACGACGATCACTTGCGGCCCGCGCACGACATTCGTGATCGCGACGAAATCGCGCTCCGGCTTTACCGTGGCACCGAGGTATATGTGCTCGTTCGCGGTGACGACCGAGCCCGAGGTGAAGAACAGTGTGTAACCGTCCGGCGCGGACTTCGCGATCTCGGCGGCCGCGATATTGCCGGCCGCACCGCCGCGATTCTCGACGACCACCGTCTGACCCCAGGCGTCCGTCAGCGTCTGCGCGAGCATACGACCGGCAATATCGGTCGCGCCACCGGGGGCGAACGGGATCAACATCCGCACCGGTTTGGTCGGAAAGGCCTGTGCATGCGCCCAACCGCTGGTCACGCTCGCAAGCGTCAAGACTGCTGCGATGAAAAGCTTCATGGATCCGCACCTCCAGAAACATCCCTCGGTCGACGCATTCTTACGCTAGCACCCCGCCAAACGCAAGTCTGGCGGCAGTGAGAATCACCAAGGGGCTGTTGCAGTGC
Organism: Burkholderiales bacterium; assembly: GCA_046160305.1. GTDB lineage: Bacteria > Pseudomonadota > Gammaproteobacteria > Burkholderiales > SG8-39 > SHXR01. The sequence goes on along the minus strand of JBJXGX010000198.1, from coordinate 8,405 downwards.
GAACGGATGCTTGAGCAAAGACGTATCGGGTACGTGCCATTCAAGCATCAGGAGACAAGCCCCTTCAAAAGGCAACAGGCTCTCAGGACGCCGTGCTGACTGAGGGCTTGCCTGCCAGCCGCGAGAAGGTGGGCGCGGCGATCCGCTCGATCGTGACATTCAGACACGCCGGGCGACCGGATGCCAACGCTCGATCGAGCGCGATCGGAAGGTCGGACGCGTTGGTCACCAACTCGCCATAGCCACCGAGGGCGACGACCAGCTGATCGTACCGCGACTGCAGCATTTCGCAACCGATCGCGCGGTCCCGCCCGTAGGTGCGCAGTTGAATCTGATATTCGGCATTCCAGCATGCGTCGTTGGCGACGATCGCGACGAACGGAATATTGCGACGCACCGCGGTTTCATACTCCATCGCGTGAAATCCGAACGAGCCATCGCCGATGGTAAGCAGCACCGGCGCATCGGGTCGTGCCACCTTCGCGGCAATCGCGAAGGCGACCCCGCCACCGATGGCCCCGCCTGGACCATTCGTGATCCGCGCACCGGCCCGCTCCGCCACGCATGCCTGGGACCATTGACTGGATTCACCGCCGTCCGATACATAGGTGGCGCGCGGCGTGCGATCGATCACCGCTCTTAGCGCGCGACCGATGTCAAGCGCATGGATGGCGCCTTCGCGAGACACGATCGAGCCCCAACTGTCCGGGCGAAACCGCACTGCCGCGTGAACGTCTTCCGTCCAGGCGGTGGGCGCCATCCGGCGCTTCTTTGCTACGGCGATCAATGTTTCGGCGGATACGACCGCATCCGCACAGGTGGCGAATTTGATGCGCGCGCGGTCATCGATGGCGAGCGTTGCGCGACGAATCGCTTCGGGATCCGGATCGATCTGAATGAAACGACATGTCGCATCGAAGGCGGGCGCGCGACCAAACTGCACGGTGAAATCGAATTTTTTCCCAAGCATGAGCACCAGATCGGCCCGCGCGAGAACCTCAGCGAACGCGCCGAGCGAAGGATCGGCGATGCCGCGCGGACTTTCCATATACAACACCGGTATTCCGGTGACGCTTTGCAATGACTCGCGCGCGGCGCGGCCACGGCCGTTCCCCATCGTCGGGCCGGTGATGATCAGTGGACGCTTGGCAACCGCCAGGGCGTCGAGCACGGTCGCGGCGATTGATTCGTCCAATGTTGCGGCACCTGCGATGAAGGCATCGGCGCCCGGCACCAACCCCGCACCCTGCGGGTCGGACCCCTCCATCAAGTCCGTCGGAAAACTGAGATGCACGGGACCTGGACGGCCCGCCGTCGCGATGCGCATCGCTTTGGCCACGTCCGCGCCGATCTGATCGACGCGCTGAATGGTCCACGAGGCTTTGCAGGCCGGTGCAGCCATGTCCGCCTGGCGCAATTCCTGGAACGCGTCGATTCCAAGCGCGTTGAGCGGTGCATGACCGGAGATCATCACGACCGGCGATTCGGCCCCAAGCGCGGTGAACAGCGGACCCACCGCGTTGGCATGGCCGGGACCACCCGTGAACAAACATACGCCGGGTTCGCCGGTCAAGCGGCCGTACGCGTCGGCCATGTGCGTGGCAGCACCCTCATGCCGCACATGAATGATATCGAGCTTGGCATCGATCGCGGCATCAAAGACCGGCATCACGTGATTGCCGGATAACGAAAACATTTTGCGCACACCGCCGCGTTGCAGCGATTGGGCAAGGATGTCGGCACCTCTAAGTTTGGGCATGGGGGTTCGTCGATTTGATAATAGGAATTTTTCACCGCAAAGGACGCAAGGAACGCAAGGGTTTTCTGGAAGCGTTTAAAGTCCCATTCAATTCAGGGGAGCGGTCGTCGCTTCAGTTTCACGCACCCACAAAGCTTCGCCTTCCTTTGCGTCCTTTGCGTCCATTGCGTCCATTGCGTCCATTGCGTTTCAAGACGGCCGGTGGAGGCTTACGCGCTCTCATACAAACGCGTCAACACGAACTCCCGATGCCCGAGCGCTTCGGCGGCGGTCAGTCGTCCATTCGCTGTGCGGAACATGCAATCAAGGAGCCGGTCGCCTGCATCGTCCGGCGACATTTCGCGTCGAAGCAAGCCGGACACATCGACATCAATGTGCTCGGACATGGTCCGTACGGTACGGGGATTCGCGCAAAGCTTGATGACCGGCAGGATCGGATTGCCGATCACATTGCCTTGTCCGGTCGGAAAGAAATGCACGACGTAACCTGATGCCGCGCAGAGCGTGACCATTTCTGCCGCGGCCGATGACGAATCCATGAACCACAGACCCGGCCCGCCCGGCACCTCGGCCTTGTCGAGTACGCCATCGACCAGGCACTTGCGGCCGATTTTCTGGATGTTGCCGAGCGCCTTTTCCTCGATGGTCGTGAGGCCGCCTGCGATGTTGCCCTTGGTCGGCTGCGATTCCGAAAGGTCGTTGGTCTTGTGCCGATTGATGACGTCCTGATAGCGATCGAACATGAACTGGAATTTCTTGCGGACCGCATCCGTCCGGCAGCGCGCCGCGACCAGATGCTCACCGCCGGTGAGCTCAGTGGTCTCCCCGAATACCAGCGTTACCCCGTGCGGATAGAGCTTGTCGAACGCGTTACCGACAGTCGGATTCGCACCGCAGCCTGACGTCGTATCGGACTCGCCGCATTTGGTCGACACCCAGAGATCTTTCAGCGGCCGCTCTTCGCGGCGCATTTCGGACGCCCATTGAACGTACTCTTTCGCGACCTTCGAGGCACGCATGATCGTATCGTGATCACCATGCATCTCGATGCCGAAGCCCGTGACCGGCTTGCCGGACTTGGCAATGCCTTCGACGATGCGCTGGGTCCAACCGTCTTCTATGCCAATCACGACAACCGCCGCGACATTCGGATTCGCACCGGTACCGATCAGGGTGCGAAAGTGCAGATCCAGATCCGCACCGAATTGGAGTCGCCCATAGGGATGCGGCAACGCCATGGCGCCCTTGATATTGTTCGCCACCGCTTCGGCCGCGGCATTCGACAGATCATCGACCGGCAGGATGATCACATGGCTTCGAACGCCGATACGGCCGTTCTCGCGGCGGTATCCCCAGAATGTCGCATTGCTCAAATCACTCGCCATGTGCCACTCCTCACCAGCGTTTGGTCTTGATGTTGTGGACATGGGCGTGCTCGCCCACCTTGATCGGCGCGACGGCGCGCCCGATGTCGACGCCGTACTTGATGACCGTGTCGTTGGCGGCAAGCGTCTTGATGGCAAGCTTATGCCCGATCGGAATATCGGACTGCGCCTTGCAGGTGAGAGTCTTGTCGTCGTCCATGATCCAACCGGTGAGCTCTTGGCCTTTCGCGATGCCTTCGACCACGACGACGCCGACGGAGTCGCCCTCCTCGTGCACGACAAAATGGATCATTTGCATTCCCTTTACGCTTGGCAAGCGACATCGCGAGTCTACTACCGCCGCACAACGTCGACCCGCATCGGTGCCGCTAAGGCTCGTCGTGTTCCGTCATGTCGATTCCTCGCTACAATGCCTGCCTTCGCGATCGTCTTGGCGAGGCCAGCATGAATCAACCGATCGAGCCGCGGCTCAAGCCTTCCCCCGATTACGTTCGCGATCGCACCGACAAGTACTTTACCAAGTCGCGCGAGGTAGTCGAAAAATTCGGTGATCGCGCGGTGACGTATGGGGTTTTCATGCGCCGGCGGGTCATCTGCGCGGTGGACCCGGCGTTGACGATGCTGCGGGAACACTACCCGCAGACCACGATTCCGCTCACGATCACGCGACTGTACGAAGAAGGCGCGTCCGTCCCGGATCAAAAACCGCTGTTCACCTACGCGGGTTCATTCGCCGCGCTGGTCGAGCTCGAGACGTTGATCTTGCAACGGGTGGGGTTTGCATGCGTATCGGCGTACAACGCCTACGGCATGGCGATGAATCTGCCCAAAGCGGCGTTTCTCGATATGCATGCGCGGCACGCGGCCGGTGACGAGATGTCGCAGCTTGGCGCCTACGGTGCGTCGGTCGGCAGTCGCATCGCCAAGCTGAACCGTGCGATCGGATTCATCGGCACGTCACAGGATCTCAATGCGCATTTCTACGGCCAGGAACGTGGCCTTGGGACGATGCCGCATGCGTTGATCGGATACGCCGGCTCCACATTGCGGGTGGCGCAGATGTATGTCGAGACGCATCCAGCCGATCATCTCACCGTGCTGGTCGACTTCTACGCGCGCGAGTACACCGACGCACTGGAGGTATGCCGCTGGTGGTTCAACGAGCATACGAAGGCACCGGTCAACGCCCGGAAGACCCTTTCGTTTCGGATTGATACCCACGGCGATCGTTTCGCGGAAGGTCTGAGTTACGAGCGATCGGTGGAGATCGTCTGCAACTGGCTGCACGTCGTGAACGAATTCGAAGTGGTTCGCATGGTGATGGGCGAAGAAGCCTTCGACGCCGACTCGCTCAATATCATGAAGGATCGCGTACGCCGGGTATTGTTCGGGACCGGCGTATCGGCGGCGGCGGTGATCCATATGCGCCAGCGCCTCGATGCAGCCGGTTTTGCCGCGGCACGGATCGTCGCGTCATCGGGCTTCAATCTGTTCAAATGCAAGATGTTCGGCAATGCGCGCGTACCGGTCGACGTCATCGGCACGGGTTCCTTCATCCCTGAGACCTACAGTGAAACATTCGCGACCGCCGACATCTTCAAATACGAAGATGAATTCCATATCAAGATTGGACGCGAGAAAATCTTCCAAGGACTGAAGTAGGTATCAGCGCTTGCCCGTTCGGCGTTTCCCTATTTCCCTTCCCCCTTCCCGCTTCCTCCTTCCCGCTCCCCTTCCCTTCGCAGAAATCGCCATGCTCTTCCCCACGACCCTAGTCGGCAGCTACCCCCAACCCGAATGGCTCATCGATCGCAAGAAGCTAGCCGGTCGATTCCCGCCGCGTGTCCGCGCAAAAGAGTTGTGGCGCATCCCGGAAGCGTTCCTCGCCGAAGCACAGAACGACGCCACCATTCTCGCCATCAGGGCGCAAGAGGAGGCGGGGCTCGACATCGTGACCGATGGCGAGATTCGCCGTGAAAGCTATTCGAACCGTTTCGCGACCGCACTTGATGGCGTGGATATCGATAATCCGGGCACGGCCCTCGATCGCAGCGGGCATGCGAATCCGGTGCCACGCGTGACCGGCAAAATCCGTCGAAGGCATGCGGTCGAAGTGGACGATCTCAAGTTTCTCAAAAGTCATACTGATCGCAAGGTGAAGATCACCGTTCCGGGGCCATTCACGATGGCGCAGCAGGCACAGATCGACTACTACGACAAGAGTCGCGAAGCCGCCTCGATGGATTACGCGATAGCGGTGAATGAAGAGATCCGCGACCTGTTCGCCGCCGGCGCCGATGTCGTGCAGATCGACGAGCCTTATATGCAGGCCCGCCCCGAAGAAGCGCGACAGTTCGGACTGAAGGCGCTCAATCGCGCGCTCGAAGGCATTACCGGCAATACCGCGGTACACATCTGTTTTGGCTACGCGGCGATCATCCACGCGCGCCCGTCGGGCTATTCGTTCCTCGGTGAGCTGGGTGGATGCTCGTGCAAGCAGGTGTCGATCGAGACCGCGCAATCGAATCTCGACTGCGCCGTGCTCGGGCAACTTCCCGACAAGAAAATCATTCTCGGTGTCATCAATCTCGAAGACCTCTCGATCGAGACACCAGAGATCGTCGCCGCCCGCATTCGACGTGCCTTGCCGCATACCAACGCCGAGAACATCATCGTCGCGCCCGACTGTGGCATGAAGTACCTGCCTCGCGATGTGGCGGATGCGAAGCTTCGCGCGATGGTGGCCGGGGCGAAGATCGTGCGAGCAGAGGTCGTGGGGCGCTAGTCCGCCCCGACTCGAGCCGAAACCGTAGTGGCCTTGCTTGCGCGGATCAGGTTGCGTACAAAGTGTGGCAGCGTCGCGAAATTGATCGGCTTGACAAGAAAGTCGTTCGCACCGGCTTCGTACGCTTGCCGCTTCAAGTCGAAGTTGTCGGACCCGGTGATAATCGCGATCGGGACGAATTCGCCAGCAGCGGATCGACGAATCGCGCTGCATGCGTCGAATCCGTTTTTGTTGGGCATGTGCACATCGAGGAGTACGACGTCCGGATGTTCGGCGTGGAATAAGGTGACGCCGTCGTCTCCGTCGATGCCCTCGATTACTACGAAGCCCGCGACCGCAAGAGTCCCCGCGAGCGCGATGCGCGTAACTTCATCATCGTCGACCACCAGAACCTTCGCGCCGGCCGAGGACATCTCATTCGATACTCGCTCCAAATCGGTGAGCTGCGCCAGCGCAGCCGTCGCTGACTTCGCCTCGCGTTCGATGTCGGTGACGAGCGGCTCACCGCCCGCAACGGTGCCGTTGCGGGCAAGCGTCTCGAGCGACTTGCTCAAGGACGCGAGGGCTTTGGCACCGATCGTTCCGGCGGCGCCCTTGAGCGTGTGAGCAGCCCGCTGCAACCGGGCTGCATCGCCATTCACCACCGCGGACCGAATCTCTTGGACGAGCTCCGCGCCATCGCGCAAGAACGCCCGGGACACGCGTGATAGGAGGTCGCTTCCGTTCTTCTTCTGCAAGGCTCGCAATTGCGCGATGATGGTCGAATCGAGTACGTCAGACATTGCGTCGGCCCCTGATAAGGGTGCAGTCGAACCGACCGAGGCGCCCACCGTCCCAACGGCATCCGCGATCTGTGGCTGCTCCACGATCATCGGCCCGATCGGTCTCGGACGGTCGGCTGGCACCCAGCGCCCAATCACACGCTTCAGGTCCTCCGCCCCGAACGGCTTGGCAAGATAGTCGTCCATGCCGCTTTCGATGCAGATCGCCCGGTCCTGGGTCATTGCATTCGCGGTCAGTGCAATGATCGGGATCCGCATTCCCTCGCGTTGCATCATCTCGATCCGGCGGATTTCGCGCGTGGCCGCGAAGCCGTTCATCACCGGCATCTGGCAGTCCATGAAGATCAGGTCGAATCGTCCGGTGCGCCATGCGTCGAGGCCGGCTTGGCCATTTTCGGCGGACGTAACTTCCACTCTCTGGTCACGTAGCATCTCGCACGCCACTTCGCGATTGACGGCGTTGTCCTCGACCAGGAGGATGCGTGGGACCCGTAGCATGGGTGCCGTGCTGCCGATCGCGTCCGGGTCAGCAGTGGGTTGGGCTATGGTCGTCAGCGGCGCGTTCGCCCGCCGCTTACCGGCCATGGCGATCTGGATCGCCTTGTGCAAGTCCATCTGCCGAATCGGTTTCTCGAGCTGAACAGCAATGTCAAGGTCGGCAAGGTCAGCAGAGCGAAGTGTGGACACGACCGAGCTCACAAGGACTTTACGCACGTCGCGGATTGCCCGATCGCGCTGGATTTCGCGGGCAAGGTCGAGTCCGTTTACATGCGGCATGTTGACATCGAGGATCGCCAGGTTGAACGGCGTGGCAGTGCGACCGGCCGCGCGCAATCGATCGAGCGCACTGGCCGCATTCGATACGCTCTCGACGTGACTGCACCAACCCCCGACGAAATGCTCGATGATCTCGCGGTTGGTGGCGTTGTCATCGACGACGAGGATCCGCAAGTCGCGCGCGAACTCCGGAATCGGCGCATCCTGCGCCCGCGCGTTGGGCGACTGCTTCACCAGTTTGGCATGGAAAGTGAACGTGGATCCGGTCCGGCCATCGCTGTCGACCTCGATTCTTCCGTTCATCATCCCGGCGAGGCGGTTCGAAATCGCAAGGCCAAGCCCGGTCCCGCCATAGCGTCGGGTCATCGAGCCGTCCGCCTGCGAGAATTCTTCGAAGATTCGCTCACGCGCTGCAGAGGATATGCCGATGCCGGTGTCGGTCACCTCGATGCGTATCGCGACCTTGTGCTCGTCCTCCGCGTCGAGACGCGCGCGCACAGCCACTTGGCCGCGTTCGGTGAATTTGACCGCATTGCCGACCAGGTTCATCACGATCTGGCGCAGGCGATACGGGTCGCCGATAAAGAGGACCGGCAGATCCACCGGAACGTCGCAGCTCAGCTCGAGCTTCTTGGCATGGGCGGTGGCCGCCATGGCGCTACCGATGTCCTCGATGACCGTGCGCAGATTGAAGGGGACATGCTCGAGCTCGACCTTGCCCGACTCGATCTTCGAGAAATCGAGAATGTCGTTGATGATTCGCAAGAGGTGCTGCCCCGAGAGGTGCACGGTCTCGGCGAAACGCCTTTGCTTGCCATCGAGTGTCGTTGTCAAGAGCAACTCGGCCATGCCTAGGACGCCGTTCATCGGCGTGCGGATTTCATGACTCATGGTCGCGAGAAACTCGCTCTTCGCGC
>JBJXGX010000197.1:0-5863 GCA_046160305.1 Burkholderiales bacterium | reverse complement strand
CAACGAGCTCGTGCCTTGGCGAATCGCCCAGCACATCAGGCTGCAATGAGCGCTTGCCGATGAAGTCCGCTTTGTCCATCGCCACGAATCGATGCAAGCCAAGATCGAATGGAGTGGCCAACCCATCGGCTTCATGCCCGATCGAGATATATCCCTTCTCGATGCGCAAGACGTGATTGGCTTCCGAGCCTACCGGGGTGATACCGATGAGTGAGCCCGCGCGCATTAAGCACTCCCACAAGGCGAGTCCGTCGCCCGTGCGAACATTGATTTCGTATGAGCGCTCGCCGGTGAAGCCGACGCGAAACACCCGTGCCTGCAACCCGCCGACCAAGCCGGTGCGCACGCTCATGAACGGGAATTCGTGGTCGCCCTGCAAAATGTTCGCGCCCGCACTCGACATGAGCGCCTCGGCGCGGGGACCACAAATCACCGCGTTCGCCCAGTGCGCGGAAACTGGCGTGATGAACACCCGCAGCGGCCACACGCATTGCAAGTGGAATTCCATCCAGGCAACCACCGCATCGGCGTTGCCGGTCGTGGTGGTGAGCCAATAGCGATCATCGCTCAGGCGAAAGACAACACCGTCATCGAAGAGACGCCCATCCTCGCGCAGCATCAGGGCATAGCGTCCGCGCCCAATCGCAAGATTGCCGATTCGCGATGCGTAGATTCGATCGAGAAACGCTGCCGCGTCCGGGCCCTTGACTTCTATTTTTCCCAACGGCGAGCTGTCGTAGATGCCGACCGTCTGGCGTACCGCGAGGCATTCACGGCGCACGGCATCGGTCATTGTTTCATCCGCGCGGGGGTAGTAGCCGGGTCGCCGCCAATTTGCGCCGGATTCAAACATGAAGGCGCGATTCGCCATATGCCACGCGGTCATTGGCGTCTCGCGCGAAGGTCGGATGAGCGCGCCGAATTCGCGGCCGGCTATCGTGCCGAATGCAACAGGAGAAAATGGCGGGCGCATATTCGAGAGCCCGATCGCACCGGGTGACGTCCGTGCCGCATTCGCGAGCACGATAGCGGTGTTCGCGTTCGCCGTCTTGCCCTGATCGATGCCCATGCCGGCCGTTGTGTACCGCTTGGCGTGCTCGATCGAAGCGTAGCCCTCGCGATGTGCGAGACGAATATCGGCAATTGTGACATCGCTCTGGAAGTCGACGAATATCCGATCGTCGCGAGGGTTCGGCAACTCACCGACTGGCAACAGATCGAGCGGCTCGGCGGGCAGACAATGCGGAATCGCCACATCACGATGCGTGCCGCCCAGCGCCTGAACGATCGCGTTGCCCGCCTCGACACCCTCGCGCAGGCACATGGTGAGATCAGCATGGCCATTGAGGGATCCGGCGGTCATGCTTCGTTGTGCCGCTTGACCCGGCACGAAGCAATCAAGCCACGGGTCGTGCTCAATGCGCCCCCCCGCCTGTGAATGCAGATGCAAGGTCGGCTGCCATCCGCCCGCCATCGCCACGAGGTCGCAATCGATCGTGCGCCGCGCCGATAGCTGCGCAACTGGGGCGACGGTAACGCCGGTGACCCGCAGGCGTCCATGTACGGCCACGATCGTTTGTCCCGGCACGACTTCAATGCCACGTGTGGCGACGTCCTCGACCAGACGCCCGCGCACTTCGCCACGCAGATCGACAATGGCGGCGATATGCACCCCCGCATCGCGAAGATCGCAGGCCGATTGATACGCACCGGAATGATTCGTGATGATGACGGCACGCCGGCCTGCAGCGACGCCATATCGATGCGCGAACGTTTGCACCGCCGACAGCAGCATCACCCCTGGCGTGTCGTTGCCCGGAAACAGCTGCGGCCGGTCGAAGGCGCCGGTCGCGAGAATGACGTGACCCGCGCGAATCCTCCATAGGCGCTCGCGACGGAACGGATCGCGTTCGATGCCGGTCAGAAAATTGTGGTCGTGGTAGCCGGTGATGGTCGTGCACGGCAATCGGGTGACACGCCCGATTGCATCCAATTCGCGGACCACAGAACCGATCCAAACTCGGGCGTCATCGCCATCGATGCTGACCGGACCGTTCAGCAGCGCCCCGCCTGGCGCCGGTTCGCAGTCGGCCAGCATCACGCGCATACCCGCTCGTGCTGCTGTCAATGCAGCCATCAACCCGGCAGGTCCCGCGCCGATGATGAGAACATCGCAGTGGGCATACCTTCGTTCGACAGTGGTGCCAGCGATTCGGCGAGGTGCCTGGCCAATCCCGGCGGCGCGGCGAATCAAGCGTTCGTACCATGGCCATCCGCCCGGCGGCGACATGAAGGTCTTGTAGATGAACCCCGCGGGCAGCAATGCATGCAAGGCGTCAGCGGCGGCGCCCACATCGAAGCCTACCGTGGGCCAGCAGTTCTGGCTCGCGGCGGAGAGGCCGTCAACGAGCGGCAACGTCGTGGCCAATACGCTGGGTTCGTCGTGTGGTGCCATGAGTTGCACGAATGCATTCGGCTCCTCGAGTCCGGCGGCGACGATGCCTCGCGGCCGGTGGTATTTGAAACTGCGCGCGACCGTATCGATGCCGTTGGCGATCAGTGCGGAGGCGAGCGTATCGCCGGCAAAACCGATGAGCGGCTGCCCGTTGAACTTGAAACCGACTGCACTCGATCGGTCGACGCATCCACCCGAGGTGAGGCGATACCCGCTCAAGAACGATCCCCGGTCATGGACGAGCCTCCCGTTCGTTCAGGGCGATGATTTCGTTGGTCGAGGTGTCGCGCGCAACCACGAACCAGCGGCGACAACCATGCGCATGCCACCAGCGTTCGCGAACCACGCCCTTTGCGTTGGTGCGGGTGAATACGAACGCCGCCCAAGCGTGTGGATCAAGCGTAGAAGGATCGGGCGGACGCTCGGTCACCTCGCCGCCGCAAACAAATTCGATTTCGGCGCGAGGCCCGCAATGAGGGCAGGGAAGGAGGAGCATACGCGGCAGACTAGAAGCGGTTCGAGGCGCTGGCTGTTTCGACCACCATTCGCCCCGTCGAAAAGCGGCCAAGCGAAAATGGTGCGATCAAGTCGCTTGGTTGGTTCGTGGCGATGAGATCGGCAAACTCCCGCCCCGCAATCGGTATCGACTTGAATCCTCCCGATCCCCAACCGGTGCTGAAATAGAGTCCTTCGATGTCCGTTTTCGAGAGGATGGGGCTCGTGTCGTACGAGAGATCGATCACGCCCGCCCATTGCCGCATCATCTTCACTCGACCCAGAGTGGGAAATAGCTCGACAAGGCTGGTCACGATATCTTCGAGCACATTCCAACTACCGCGTTGAACGTATGACGGGTAGGCGTCTGATCCCCCTCCGACAACGAGCTCGCCCTTGTCGGACTGGCTGAGATAGATACCAAGTGCCGGTGCGGTGACGACGCAGTCGAGCACGGGCTTCAACGGCTCGGACACGAACGCCTGCAACGGCACGGTCTCGATCGGTAGACGCAGGCCGGCCATCGCGGCGAGGTGACTTGCATGGCCTGCGACCGCCACCGCGATCTTTTTCGTTTTCACATTTCCGCGCGTGGTGCGAACGCCCGAAACGCGCGCGCCGTCGCGCTCGATCCCGGTCACTTCGCAGTTCTGAACGATGTGAACATCCAAGATGCTGGCGGCGCGGGCGAATCCCCATGCCACCGCGTCGTGACGGACGGTCCCCGCGCGACCTTGCCACGCGCCGCCCAACACCGGCAGCCGCACGCCCGGATCGCGATTGAGCATCGGGATGCGCCGGTACACCTCGTCGGCTGCGACGAGCGCGTAGTCGACCCCCTCGAGCCGCATCGCGTGCATTCGCCGACGCGCGTCGCGCAGCTTCGCCCACGTCTGGATGATTTCCATCTGCCCGCGTGCGCTCATCATGACATTGAAGTTGAGCTCGCGGGAGACGTCGGGCCACAGGCGCAATGCGGCATCTTGAAACCGGATGCTCGCGTCACGCAGATAGTTGGAGCGCACGACCGCGGTATTGCGTCCGGTATTGCCACCGCCGATCCAATCTTTCTCGATGACCGCGATTCGACCGAGCTCGTAGTCGCGTGCGAGGTAGTACGCGGTTGCGAGTCCATGCCCGCCACCGCCGATGACGACAACGTCGTATTCGCTTGCAAGCGGCGGGCTCGCCCAGGCGCGCGGCCAGTGGCGATGCCCGGTCAGTGCATTTCGGGCAAGCGTGAAGAGCGAGTAGTGCACTGCAGTGGTGGCGTCAGGATGACGGTTCGATGGATATTCTTGGCCCCGCCGCGAAGCAACACATCCGCGCGGCTACGCGAGAGGAAAGATGATACTTTAGTCCGCACATCCATCTTATTCGAGGAGGACACCCAATGAATTTTCCGCGTCGACTTTTTGCGACCCTGACTGGCATTGCAATCGCGTTCGCCGCCTCGACCGCGATCGCGCAGGCACCCGCGAAATCCCGCCTGCATACGATTCTCGAGAAAGGCGTGGTGCGCGTCGGCACGACGGGCGATTTCAATCCCATGTCGATCCGCGATACCACGACCAACACCTACAAGGGGTTTGACGTTGAGGCCATGGAGCAGCTCGCCAAGGATATGGGCGTCAAAGTCGAGTGGGTGCCCACGGAATGGGCGACGCTCACTGCCGGCCTCACTTCCGGTCATTACGATATTTTCTCGGGTGCCTCGCTCAATATGGCACGCGCGAAGGTGGTGGCGTTCTCGGATCCGTATTTCGAGGCCGGTACGGTACCGCTCGCGCAGCGCAAGGATCTCGCCAAGCTGAAAAGCTGGGCAGACATCAACCAGAAAGGCGTCAATGTCGCGGTGCTGATGGGCACCGTGTTCGAAGAGCAGGCGAAGCAACACTTTCCGAACGCAACGGTAAAGTCGATCGCCAAACCCGCGAACGGATACCAGGAGGTGCTGGCCGGGCGCGCGGAAGTGACGATCACGAGCAACGTCGAGGCGGCGACATTGATGCAGACGTATCCGAATCTCGGCTTGATCGGATCGACCAGCGAGATGCGCAACAAACGTCCTTTCGCCTATCCCCTACCGCAGGGCGACGCGGCATGGGTGACCTATGTGAACAACTGGATCGCGCTCAAGAAATCGGAAGGATTCTTCGTGGTGCTAGAGAACAAGTGGATGCCTAGAAAGTAGGGACGACTGATCTCAGGCGCTAGTGGGGAATCGCGAAGGACGCAAAGGACGCAAATTTAATCCTGCCCCGAATGGCACTCACCTAAGCCCGCATGTGCTCACGCTTCCGTTCGCCCTGAGCCCGTCGAAGGGTAGCGCGGGCGTGTCGATGGCGCGCGATGTTCCGCGCACGGATTTTCCGGCATTCAGTCCTGCCCCACGATCCCCCACTTTTTGTTCAGTTCCTTGAAGTAGCCGTTCTGTTGCTTGATGACGATCCAGTTATTCAAGAAATTGGTCCACACGTGATCGTCGATCGACACCACGAATGACATCGGGATGCTGTTCTTCGGCTTGTCCATTAAGATCATCGTCATGTCCGGATGCTGTTTCGTGAGGAACGATCCTTCGATCAGGCTTGCCACGACGTAATCGACTCTTCCCGCGAGCAACTCCTGCCAATCACGCGCTGGTGATTCCACGCGCTTCACCGCCGACTTCGGCAGATTCGCTTGAACGAACTGCTCCATGGTCGTACCGAGGTTGAAACCCGCGGTGACCTTCGGATTGTTGAGTTCTTCCCAGTCCTTGAATTTGCCGGCGTTTTTCTTGAGCACCATCGGAAAGAAGGCGTTCCGGCCCCACGGATTCGTGAAGCCGGCCGACTTCGCGCGCGCAACGCTCATCGACGCGCCAGTCATGGCAATGTCGTACTTGTCGGCCTGGATGCCGTTGATGAG
>JBJXGX010000196.1:0-3915 GCA_046160305.1 Burkholderiales bacterium | reverse complement strand
GCTTCATCAAAAGCGCCGCCGCCCTCATTGGAGGCTTCATGTCCGCCCCCTCGCCCGCGCCGGCACAAGGTGTCACCGCGCCCACGCCGGGCGTCATCGCGAAGCGAAAGGTTCCACGCAGCGGGGAAGCACTGCCCGTGGTCGGACTTGGCACCTGGCAGGCCTTCGATATCGCCGGCGATGCCGCCGCGATCGCCGAGGCGCAGGAGGCACTACGCGCCTTCATTCAGCAGGGCGGCGCCCTGATCGACAGCTCACCCATGTACGGGTCGGCTGAAACCGTCGCGGGCGATCTCGCCACGGCACTTGGGATCCACGCGAAATTGTTCGTGGCGACCAAGGTTTGGACGAGCGGCCGCGATGCAGGAATCAAGCAGATGGAGTCGTCATTCAAGAAGCTCGCGATCGATCGCAAGGGATCGCTCGATCTCATGCAGGTGCACAATCTGGTCGACACCAGCGTGCATCTGGCGACGCTGCGTGCCTGGAAAAGCGAGGGACGCGTCCGCTATCTTGGGGTCACCCATTACAACGCCTCCGCGCATGATGCGCTGGCGCGGGTGCTCCAGAGCGAGTCCGTCGATTTCATGCAGGTGAACTATTCGATCGCCGAGCCACAGGCCGATCGGCGGCTGCTCGATGTCGCCGCCGACACCGGCACCGCGGTGATCGTCAATCGTCCGTTCGCCGAAGGTGCGATGTTCGGTCGGATCAAAGGCAAGCCATTGCCCGGATTCGCGCAAGAGCTCGGTTGCTCGAGTTGGGCCCAGCTTTTCCTGAAATGGATCTGCGGGCATCCGGCGGTGACCTGCGCCATTCCGGGCACCCGCAATCCCAAACATGTGACCGACAATCTCGGTGCGGCAATCGGCCCGCTACCAGACCTTGCGATGCGCAACCGCATCCGGGATGCATTCAATGCATAGGATTCCGCGCGGTGCGTGGCGCGGATTCCTGATGGCCCACGCGGATGTCCTGAACCCTCGAACCAAAGCGGGGGCGCCACACTTACGCGCCTGTTGCATGCATGGGAATACCCTATCCGACGATTACGTCAGCGCTAGAGAATCAACGCCCGCCGAGGCGCTGCTTCCCGACGTGATCAGCGCGCGCTGATCACGCCGCCCGTGCGCGATCTCTACTTCCTGATCGCGCTCCTGGTTTTGAACCACTCCGCGTTTGGTGGCGCACGGGTGGCGGTGTCCCTCTATGCGCAAAGCCTGGGGGCGGAGGCCGCGCTGGTCGGCGTGCTCATGGCGCTCTTCTCCTTTCTGCCGATGGTGGCCTCGATACGTATTGGCCGCTGGATCGATCGGGTCGGCGTGCGCCTGCCGATGCAGATCGGCACGATCATGGTGGCAGCGGGCGTGGTCCTGCCTGCGATTCGTCCGGAACTGTCGACCCTTTTCTTCGCCTGCGTCATCGCCGGAGCGGGGGCGATGCTGTTCCACGTCGCGGCCAATATCGCGGTCGGCTCGATCGGGAAACCCGAGGACCGGCCGATCCACTTCAGCCTGCTCGCGCTTGGATTTTCCGCGTCCGGATTCGTCGGACCGATGGTCGCGGGTTTTGGCATCGATCACCTCGACTACCGTTGGACGTTCGCGATCCTGGCGATGCTGCCGGTCATCCCGATCGTCGCGTTTCTCACCGGGAAGCCGCGTCTTCCCGCAACGACGGGCGCGGCACCACCCGGCAGCCGCGGCAACGCTCTCGATCTGATCCGCGAACCGATCCTGCGCCGTGTGTTCATCGCGAGCGGACTCCTGTCGATGGGATGGGATCTGTTCACGTTCGTCATTCCCATCTACGGTCGCTCGATTGGACTGTCCGCCTCCACGATCGGCGCGATCCTCGGCGTGTTTGCCGCCGCGACATTCGTCGTGCGCCTGTTCATGCCGTTCTACGCGCGGCGGCTCTCGGCCTGGGCAACACTCGTGTTTTCGCTATTGGCCTCCGGAACGACGTTTCTCCTGTTTCCGCTGGTTGAAAGCGTCCCAGTCCTGTTCCTGCTCGCCTTCGCGCTTGGCATCGGCCTTGGCTGCGCGCAACCGATGGTCATGTCGGTCCTCTATACCGCGGCCCCTGTCCATCGCCGCGGGGAGGCGGTTGGGCTGCGAACCATGCTGATCAATGTCAGCCAGACGTTCTTTCCCCTCGTGTTCGGCGCGCTCGGGTCGGCGGTCGGCATCTCCATCGTCTTCTGGGCCCTTGCATGCTCGATGATCGCGGGAGGCGCCTTCACCCATCGAGGCTCGAAGCGGTAGGAATTCGCGCAGCCGATCGCGCGGATTCGTGCCGCATCCAGTTTCCGAAAGGCGCCGTATAAGCCCGACCAGCCGCAGGGAGCGGCCGACTTCGATCATCAGGGAAATTTTCCCATGGGATACGCGACACGGCTCACCGCATTCGGGGCGACCGCGGACTCGGGCACTACAATCGCGGGCATGCCACAGGAAGCGACGGAAAAATCGAGTGCTTCGGCGGGCGCCGACGAACAATCACGCCTTGTCATGCTGCTCGGATCGATGGCCAAAGGGGACGAGGCCGCGCTCGGTTCGCTCTACGATGCGGCGATCGGCCGCGTCTACGGATTCGCGCTTCGGATCGTAAGCCAGCCGGGTGCCGCGGAAGAAATCGCCTCGGATGTGTTTCTACAGGCGTGGCGAGAGGCGGGCCGCTACGATTCCACGCGCGCCAAAGTGATGACGTGGCTCCTGATGATCTGCCGCAGTCGCGCCCTCGACTTGCTTCGCGCGCGCGAGTCGAATGAAGTCCTTCATGATGCGCCGGAAACGCTGGTGGACGAGCCTGGAGGAGAACGATCGGCCCCACCTGACCTGCTGGAAGCCATCGAATCCGCACACGCCTTGCACGCGGCACTTGCGAAGCTCGTTCCCATTCAACGACAGTTGCTGAGCCTTGCGTTCTTTCGTGGATTTTCGCATCAAGAGATCGCCCTGCACGCAGATCTTCCGCTGGGCACGGTCAAGAGCCATATCCGCCGTGCCGTCGAGGCCATGCGGGACCACATGGATGTGAAGCTATGAAAAAGCCGACGCGCGATTCCCGACCACCGGTTCGCAAGGCCAACGCCGGCCTGGCCGGCGGCGCAAAATCCATTCCGACCACCGCGGCCGGCGAGCCGCTTGATCGTGCCGCAATCGCCTTGTTGATCGACGCCGTCAAGCCGATCGCTCTTCCTGAAGAGCGCAACGCGGCGCTCCGTGCGCGTGTACTCGGCCGCGTCCGCGACAAGGATCACCGCGTGCCGGAAAAGCAGTTCGTTACAGTCCAGGGCACCGAAGGCGGATGGCAACCGGCATTTCCCGGCGTCGACATGAAGCTGCTCCACGATCATGGCGATGCGCAGTCGTTTCTCCTCCGCCTTGCGCCCGGCGCGAGCATCCCCATGCATGGCCACTTGAAGGACGAGCTTTGCGTGGTGATCGAAGGGACGGTCCGGTTGAACGACTTGCACGCCGAGGCTGGGACCTTCCACCTTGCCCGGGCGGGCAGCCGGCACGATATCGTTTCGTCCGAAGAGGGATGCGTTCTGTTTCTGCGTGCCGACCTGCGGCACGGACTGCAGTACTGACACGCCACGGACGTTTGACCGGCGCGCGGGCCGGGAATGGTGACGGATGGCCGCGGAAATGAAAACGGCCGAGGCGCCCTATCGAGCGCTCGGCCGCCGAGGCGACGGTTAGGCCGCTTACGAAAGGTGATTCGAGACCAGCTTGGTCATCTCGAACATCGAGACTTGCTTCTTGCCTGCGAATACTTCTTTCAGCTTGTCGTCGGCATTGATCATCCGCCTGTTCTTGGCATCTTGCAGATCGTTCTTGCGGATGTATGCCCAGATCTTCTTCGTTACCTCGGTACGCGGCAGCGGCGTGTTGCCGATCACCGCGC
>JBJXGX010000195.1:0-5682 GCA_046160305.1 Burkholderiales bacterium | reverse complement strand
ACGGCATATGGCGGTGGTCGAATCCCCGGAAGCGGTCCTCACGCCAGTCATCGCGTTTCTCAGTCGCTGATGGCCCGGCGGCGGACGCGATCCAGCGTCGCGATGATGGTCGTTCTGGCAGCGCAAGTGTTGCAGGCTGCACGACGCGCGCGGCAGGCGAATATTGATTCACATGCGCTTACGTCCGCTGAACATGCTCCAGATCAGATTTTCAGGATTGCGAACATTCGCCTACAACACGCCGAGTACATGCACGGCAGCCGCTGCGAAAAGCCCATCGGCGAGCATCCCATGCCACACCTGAAGCGCCCGGTTATCACGAAAAATCTGATAAGTCATCAGCCGCCCAGTCACGCTAATTGCAGCCAACACTACCAATATCACCAGGATCATCGCTGCCCCGGCCCGCAACGGGAAAGGGGTCAGCGTTATTGCTTTTGCCAAATCAATTCACGTTGACCCCTGTAATGCCGGTCTCGTCCTGCAGGGCTAAGAGGGGCCATGCTCGAATTAACTTGATCGAGGGGGGGTGACGTTACTCGTCGGGTGATGCGCGCTCGTTAGTCGCCTCTTGCTCGATGCGTTGGACCGCCGTGGCGGCGGTGACGATGTCGATCCCGTGGTAGCGCTTCAGATCGAGCAGATGGGCATCACCAGAGACGATGAAATCGGCGCCACCGGCGAGTGCAGCGGCCAGCACGCGATCATCGCTTGGGTCGCGCACGATGGTCGGGGTGATTCTCGCCGGTGTCACGATTTCGGCGAGCGCTGCATAGCCATCGAACAGATCACGCACCGCAAGGCCGCGCGCAGCCAAAGGGCTGGCGAACTTCTCGCGTTCCAATACGCTGCGTAGCTCGGAGAGCAGCGGCACGCTCGAGATGAGCATGATCTGTTTTGCCTGTGCCGCCTCGATCAACCTGCCCGGCGTGCCCCGCCAAATCAGACCTGAGAGCGCCGTGTTGGTGTCAAGCACCAGCCGCACGAGGCTGCTCGGCACGGCAAGCGTCGATCTCGGCTTGGATCTCCTCGGGGTTCATCGGCGGAATCGGATTAGCGGCAAGCCCCGCGCGGGCCTTGCCCAGCCGCTCGATCCGTTTGGCACGCAGCGCCTCGCGCACAATACGCGTCAGTTCCTCCGCCGTGAGCAGCCCCTCGGCTCGGGCTTCCTCGACAAGCTTATCGGGCAACGTGAGTGTTACTTCCAGCGTGGTCATGATATTCGTGCCTCCTGCGCGAGTACGCGCGCGTGCAGCCTTTCCGGATGGGCCAACGTATCGTACGCGGAATCCCGGGGCCGAGTGAAGGAGGCGCGGGTAGCATTAGGGAAGCAATCGGCTCTTGCCGTCTATAACCACCATCCGGGTCCCATAACGGGATCGTCTTTGACGGTTCCTGGGTTGATTGGCGCGATTCCTCATAAAGCGCTTTGTCAAGAATATCGTCGTAGTTGAACGTTACGATCGATGCCCCACGCGTCAGTACCGTGCGAGCAAATCAATGAGCACCCAGAAGGCACTTGCTGAGATATCCGTAGCGCTCCGTGTCATCAGCACGCGGCTGAAAGCTTACCTGCGGCGTGCCGGCCAGAAACTGCCGAACCTGCCCCAGCGTGCCAATCCTGGATTCGTTCATGTCGATCACCATCCCTTGATGATCGACCCTCTGCACGGCACCGCGTGACCGGCCCCTACGAGCCTATTTCAGGCTCATACCTCGTTGGAAACACGGGGCCTCGTTCAGGCTCATACCTCATTGAAAAAGACTACGCCTTGATCGACCAGGGCGAATCGGTCACGCTGTCGGAAGAAATCGCCCTGGCCCAGCGCTATCTGGCGAGATACGCGGTAGCGCCGCCGAGTACCGGGGGATTGCGGTCTTCGTGCTCGTCGAAATCCAGACTGTTGCCTGGTGATACCACGCCTATGATACTGTATAAATATCATGGTTTAGATAGCGCGGATCGAACATGGGTCAGGCGGTTCAGCGCGCACCAGCAGCGGACACGGTCCACTACGAACGTCGGCGCCCCGAAGACACGATACTCTATCAGCTGGTTCAGGAACACCTCGAGACCTTCCTCGCGCAGGCCCAGGCGCAGACCGGCACGGCGTTGCCGCAGTTCGTCAAAGACGAGTTCGACGCCTTTCTCCGATGCGGCATCCTCGCCCACGGGTTTCTGCGGCTGCGCTGCGCCAAGTGTGCCCATGAGAAGCTGGTGGCGTTCTCGTGCAAGCGGCGCGGATATGCGGAGTAGGTGAATATGCTGAGCGGAAGGCGGCCAAGACGATTACCGGGGTGGATCTCGGGCTCTTGGAAGTGGCAAGTTCGGTGGCGTACTCCGCATATTATTTAACCCCTGAGCGAGGCAATCAGTTGGTCGGGGGGGCGGAACTTACCGGGCCGTAGTTGGGGCGGTATCACCGATCCGAGGACTGCAATCCGTTGTGTGACGTCAACGCGCAGGTAATCCTCTGTGGTCTGGATGCTCTCGTGACCCAGCCACAAGGCGACCTTTCGAATGTCACCGGTGGCCTGCAAGATCTCGAGTGCGCAGGTGTGTCTCAGCACATGGGGCGAGATCCGCTTTCCGCGCAACGACGGACAGCGCTCGCTCGCGGCGGTGGCGTGTTTTAGTAACAGGTATTCGAAGCCGGCGCGGGTCATCTGCTTTGCCTGCGCATTGAGAAAGAGTTCAGGAACGGTGGCCTTGCCGCGTACGGCGAGCCAGCCTCGTACCGATTCTGCGACCGCCTTCCAGAGGGTGAGGCGTCGGTTTTTGCGGCCCTTGCCTCGTACATGGAGGTTCAGGTATTGCGATTCGAACGCCATATCATCCACTCGAAGCCCGACCAATTCGGAAACGCGCAATCCGGAGGTGACGCACAAGTGGAGCATGGCTCGATCGCGGATGCCGAATCGCGTGGTGGGATCTGGGTGATCGAGAATGGCTTTGCACTGCTCGGCGGTGAGATGATCGACCAGGGCTCTGTCGGTCTTCTTGTTGGGAATGGCATGGATTCGACTGATCTGCTCGAGCGCGCTCGGAACGCGATGCTCCACAAAACGCATAAACGACTTGATTGCGGTCAGCCGAGCGTTGCGGGTGCGTGAGGCGTTGCCGCGGGTGCTTTGAAGATGCTCCAGAAACTCGAGCACGAGCGGTGCGTCAAGGTGTTCGAGTTGCAGGGCCGAAGGCGGGACCGCGAGCTTGTGGCTGGTGAACTCGAGCAGGATCTGGAAAGCGTACGCGTACGTGTCACAGGTATGCTGACTTGCCGCCCGTTCCACCGGAAGTCGTTGGCGCAGGTAAGCGGTCATGTGAGGCGCAATGGCGGTCATGATGTTGCTCCTTCATGGCGGGCCTCGCAGGCATCGGCAATGCCGCGCGTGAGCTGCGGTGAGGCCTGCAGGTACCAGTAGGTATCCGTTATATGAGCGTGGCCCAGGTAGGTGGAAAGCGCCAGAACGTGGCGCGTGACGTCCTCGCGTGAACCGTGGCAGCCCTCCAGCGCGCGCACCGCGAATCGGTGTCGAAGACTGTGGATCCGCGGCTGCGAGGCACCGGGTTTTAATCGCAGATCGACAGATTTAAGCAGCCTGTGAAACGTTCCGTTGATCATGGCGTAGCTCAGAGCCCGGCCATCGGTTGAGACAAAGACGTGGTCATCGTCGCCCGCGCAGACTTGTCGCTGGCCAAGGTAGCGCTCCAGGGCGCCCGCTGTGCTCGGGTGTAACGGCACTAGCCGGGTTTTTTTAAACTTGGTGTTGCGCACCACCAACCCCGCCGTTGTAACGTCACTCAACAACAAGTGCATCGCCTCCGAGATGCGCAAACCCGTGGCCGCTAGCAGTCCAAAGAGCGCGTAGTAGGTGTGTGGCCGCAATGACCCCCTGGGCTGCAGGCGAGCGCTCGCCTCGAGAAGCTGACTCAACTCGTCGGGTGAGAAGATGTGGGGGAACGTTCGCCGATGTGGCTGGGCGAATACGGCCCGGGGGACGAGAGCGTGCCGAGGATCCTCGGCACGCGCGTGGTGGGCAAACCGGCGCACCATGCCTAGGCGATTCTCCCTCTGATAGGGCGATGGTGCCTGCGCCGCCCAGTCGATCGCCGTCTGCCCGTGCACATGGGTCTGTGAGCGGTCAGCCGCATAGCGGGCGAAGTTGTGCAGCAGTCCGTCCTGAACCTTCAGATCGAAGCCGGCCACTCGACGGATCGCGATATAGCAGTCAATGGCCTGGCTCAACATGATCGCTCTCCGCCGATGGGCCACGGTTGGATAACCTCGCGCAATAGTGCGTCGTCCACTTTGGCATAGTGGGCGGTGCTCTCGATGCAGCGGTGCCGAAGGATCGTGCCAATGGTGTCGAGCGACGCGCCCTCTCGCAACAGCGTGGTTGCAGCCGAGTGACGCAGCACATGAGCGCCCATCGACGGGGCTTTGATGCCAGCGCGTTGGATAGCGCGTCGGACCAGCTTCGAGATGGGGCCGCTGGACGGAAGGGGTCCATACGGCGCATGGATCCTCAGAAAGAGGTGCTCGTCATCAATCCTGGGGCGAAAATGCTCAAGATAGTGCAACACGGCGTCACCGGCGTCCTGCGGGAGCGGTAGCCAAGTCTCGTACCGACCTTTACCAACGACACGAACTCGACCTTGCGACCAGTCGATATCGGCCAAGCGCAGGTCTCGAACGTCGCCGGCGCGCAAACCCAACCGGACCAGCAGAACTACGACCGCGCGGTCGCGCGCGCCGGCCGCACGCTTGGGGTCACACACCGCTATGAGCCGCTCGATGTCGTCGGCCACAAGGTAGCGCGGCAACGAGGCGAGCTTCCACTGGGCGATGCTGGGGACCGCTGCGATGAGGTTCGGTGAACAATATCCGTACGCAGCTAGGAAGCGCAGAAACATTCGAACCGCATTCACGACGGACTTGGCACGCGCATGGCGATGTCGACTCGCCCTGGCAAAGATAAAGCCCCGCACTCGGCTGACATCGTAGCCGGCGGCATCGTCTCCAAGGGCGGCTAGAAACTCCTGCACTAAAGGCAGATAGGTGGTCAACGTGCCCTCAGTAACCCCTCGATGTTGACGCATCCACTTGCAGAAGTCCTTGACCAGCAACGGGACGGGCTCAGGCTCGACCGTCATTGAGGCGATGATGCCAACTGTTCGCAGGTAATCGATGAAACACCGTGCCCCGGCCGCGTGGTAGTCGTCACGGCCTTGAAAGCCGTGCGAACACTCACAGGTTGGAAGATGACGCGCAAAGGCGTCGCGGACCTCATCATTGACCCGTTCGATGGGGACACCTTGTGCCGATGTCCAATGACCAAGATGCGCCGCGCCCCGTAAGGTCAGTTGACCCGGCCGCTGCTTGTAACCGGCCGAGCGCAGCCAGCCAGCAAAACCATTCAGGTGCTTACCAACCGGGCACTGCCGCAAGTGACGTAATTTGAGATCGCTATCGAGATAAAAATCAAGCATGGGAACCTCCTTTGGGACGGGTTGAACTACCGCCATAGGAAGGTCCTCCGATGGGAAATATTATGCAAAGCCCATCGCGTTGGTCACAACGCCAACGTTCTGAAAACGCTCGCGGTCACCTATGTGAACACCTCAATACTCAGCATATTCACCTACTCCGCATATCCGCGCCGCTTGCACGAGAACGCCAC
>JBJXGX010000194.1:0-29789 GCA_046160305.1 Burkholderiales bacterium | reverse complement strand
CCCGATGCAACGGGATGCGCGCCCTGCAAGGGAGGGGATTGAGCGTTTTCGGTAAATGCCATCTGTTACAGAACGCTCAATAGTCGGAAGCGGCTTGACTGACCGGTAGTGTCAGACATCGGTCGATCGTGTCGCCGGACATTCGGCGGGGCGCTGATATGACGAAGAAGACCGTCCTCGTTGCGGGTGCCACCGGTCTTGTTGGCTATGCCGTCATGAAGCATTTCGCGAGCATTCCGGATTGCGCGGTGATTGCCGTCTCACGCCGCCGGCCGGACGAAACGTTTGGCGCCACGTTCGTCCCCGCCGATCTCGACGACCGCGAGGCATGCGATCGGATCTTCGGTGCCATGGGGCACGTCACGCACGTCGTCTATGCCGCGCTTTATGAGACGCCGCAACTCGTCGCGGGTTGGTGTGAAGCCGAGCAGATCGCCCGCAACGATCGCATGCTGCGCAACCTCATGGATCCTCTGCTCGATGCAGCGAAGGGCCTGCGCCACGTCTCCCTGCTCCAGGGTACCAAGGCCTATGGCGTGCATGTGCGGCCGATGCGGATTCCGGCCCGCGAGGGACGGTCCGAAGCGCGCGACGTCCCGAATTTCTACTGGAACCAGGAAGACTACGTCCGGGCGCGGCAGCGCGGGCAGTCGTGGGCGTTTTCGATCTTCAGGCCTGTGCTGATCGCCGGTTATTCCACCGGCAGCGCGATGAACGTCATTCCGGCCATCGGCGTGTATGGTGCGTTGCTGAAAGCCGACGGTGAGCCGTTGCATTTTCCGGGTGGGCCGGAGCGCATGGCGCAGGCAATCGACGCAGACTTGCTTGCTCGCGCGATAGCCTGGGGCGGCGACGCGGAAGGCGCGCGCAATGAAGCCTTCAACGTCGCGAACGGTGATGTCTTTACCTGGCGCAATGTCTGGCCGGCAATCGCCGACGCGCTTGGCATGCAGCCAGGTGGCGATAAGCCGATGAGTCTTGAGAATGCGATCGCGCCGCGACGCGCTGATTGGACGGCAATCGTCGCCCGCGATCGCCTCATCGAGCCTGATCTGAAGAAGTTGGTCGGTTTGTCGTTCGAGTATGCCGACTTCCAGATGGGATATGGCCGCCCTCTGCCCGGCGCGCCGGCGTTTTCCTCGACGATCAAGTTGATGCAGGCTGGCTTCACCGAAGTGATCGATACCGAGGTCATGTTCACGAACGCCATCCGCGCTTTTCAGCGCAAGCGCCTGCTGCCGCCGCGTTGATTGGCGTTGCAATGGCCCGTTCGTCCTGAGCCTGTCGAAGGATGAATGGGCCGAATGTTGCGAGCGCCGGTCGCGCCCCAGGTACATCGGGCGGGAGCCGCTCGATCGGCACTGCCGTCAGGCAGGCCGTTCGGCCACCAACAGAACACTTAGGAATCGCCCCTCGGCAAGACACCGTGCGAGGTTCGCCGACCGTTCGCTGAAGTCGGCCCCGGCCACGAGGCTGACACCGAGTTTGCCGCGGCGCGTTTGCTCTGTCGGATTTCGCGAGATCGCGACTGCATCGCTCGTCGTATCGCGCCACGTCAGAATCCGGAAACCGGCGCCTTCGAGCGACGATCGCATTTCGGCCGCGGACGCGACGAAGCTGATCGACGGTTCACGCGCCCATGGCAGGGGAAATATCGGCGCGCCGTGCTCGCCGGCGATGATTTCCACCGCCGCAAACTTTGCGCCGGGCTTCAATACGCGATGGATCTCGGCGTAGAGCGCGTCCTTGTCGGGGATGTTCATCGAAACATTCTGGCACCATGCGAGATCGAAGGTTGCGTTGAGGAACGGAGAATCGAGCGCGTTGGCTTGCTTGAACGCAGTGAGGTGGTCGAGCCGGCAGCGGCGGGAAAGCATTTGCGCGACTTCGATGTATTCGGGCGTCAGATCGATGCCGGTGACACGACAGCCATAGGTCTCGGCAAGAAATCGTGCCGGCCCACCAACGCCGCATCCGATATCGAGCACATGCATCGCGGAGGAGGGCGCGACCGCATCAGCCTGTTCGCGAGTCGCGCTCAGGCCGCGCGTATGGAATTGATCGATCGTTGCGAGCGAAGCCGTCGTCAGATGCGCAATGTCGATGCCTTCGCCCGCAAGCGCGGACAAGATGCGCTCACCGATACCGGATTCGCCATAGTGGCGGGCAACGTCGGCGAATGGTTCGCGCATCGGTGTTACCCCGGCGCGTGATCCTGGCGCCACATGTAGGTGATCACCCAGTCGCGGCCCTCGCCCTCAAGGCAGACAACCGTGCCGTTGCCGGGCTTGAATTCGAGCACCTTTTTGTTCTCATCGCCGCACACGAGCTGCGAGGCAGCGCGCAGCACGTAATCGACATGGCCGCACATCATGATGTCGCCGCGTGCCGCTGCAATGTCTGCCATGAAGGGCGCGATCGGGTCGCCGGTGTTGATCGGGTAGGCGGCCTTGGATGCCCGATCCTCCAACCCTAGCTTCGCGGCGATGCGCTGGGCGGTCTCAATGGTCCACTGCTTGTCGCTATGCAGGATGCGCACCGGCGCGATGCCAAGCGCGCGAAGGCGCGTACCGAGCCGGTCGGCCTGATCGCGTCCGCTCGGACTGAGATGGCGCAGTGGGTCCTGCTCGATGGTGAGCGCCTCGGCGTGATGGATGAGATAGACATGCATGGGTTGCGCGGCCTTTCATACGGATTATGCTGCGACTTTATATCAATTCATTTAGGCTCATTGCCGTCTCACCACACAAGAGAGGAGAACACCATGAAATCCGCCTACCTCGGCGCCACGCTTGTCCTCGTCCTTGCGACTGCTCCAGCGATCGCGCAGAACGTGAAGATCACCCCGGTGGGTTCGCACCCGGGCGAGCTCTGCGCGAACGACCGCGCAACCCTGTTCGAGGATCCGACCGGGGTGCGCATCCTCTACGACGCCGGCCAGACTGTGACGGGTGCGGACGATGCGCGGCTTGGCGACATCCACGTCGTGCTCCTTAGTCACGCGCACGGCGACCACATTGGGGACCAGAAACTGAAGGCGGTGGGGGCGGGTGAATGTGCGAACTCGGAAAGGGTACCCGCCACGCCCAATTCGACAACCGCTGAAATTGCCGCAGCGAAGAATGCCGCGATCGCGATGACCAGTGACATGGGCACATTCATCGGCCGCAAGGTCCAGAATATCCGCGGCAAACCAGTGACGGCGTGTCCGCAAACGGGTGGGGTCACCACCGTTCCGGTTGCGACATCGTGCCGCTCCAACACGCACCTCGGCGGCACATTCATCGCCAAGACAGCCAACGCAGCGCAGGGTGTAGAGATCACGATCGTCTTTGCTTCGCACGCGAACAACGTGCCGCTCTCGCTGCTTTCCGAAGCGCAGCGAGCGAACCTTGCACCGGACGACACGAGCATCGTGCTCGGACCGCCGACCGGCTATGTCGTGAAGTTCACCAACGGGCTCACCGCGTACCTCTCGGGCGACACCGGCATACATACCGAGATGAAGACGGTCGTACACGAGTTCCACAAGGCGAATGTCGCGTTGCTGAATCTGGGGCCGAGCGCAGGCACCGTCCTGTCCGGCGCGTACGCAATGAATGAGCTGGTGCGCCCGGCGTCGGTCATCCTCACCCATCCGAACGAGGCGGTGACCGAAGGTGGCAAGCTGCGGCCGACTTCACGCACCGCGGCGCTGATCAAACAGCTCAAGCCTGCATCGCACCTCGCCATCAGCGGACGCACCATGGAGTTCGACGGCAAAGGGAAATGTGCCGCGGGATGCTGAACGGCATCGGTGCAGCGCGGCAAAGAACTGGGACGCGAATGGCACTTACTTAAGCCGTTTAGCGCTCAAGCCTCCGTTCGCCCTGAGCCTGTCGAAGGGTAACGCAGGCTTGTAGATGGCGCGCCATAGTCCGCTCACGGATTCTCCGGCATTCACCCTTCGACAGGCTCAGGGCGAACAGTCAATCCCGCTAAGTAAGTGCCATTCGGGACTGCCCCCTTACTCAGTAGTCGATGCCGGGCCTGAGCGAAGCGTGGCGGCCTTGCACCTTTGACAAAGGGCTGCCTCCTCAAATGCTAGATCCGGGCCACTGGAATCCCGAGCGCTGTCGCGGCTCTGGCGAGCGTGCGATCCAATGCAACGAACAGCTCGACCGCGCAGCGCGACGCGGTCGCCAGATGTAGGGCATCGCCTGCGTGAAGTCCGAGCGAGACCTCGCGCAGCATTATTTCCGCGAGACGGAAATCGGTGACTGTTACAGCCACGAGCATTACGTTGGGGAGTACCGACTGTTCGAGCAGCGCCAGGGCCGCCTCGCCTTCACGCCGCGTCAGGTCACGATTTCTTACCTTCGATCCGATCGCGCTCGTGAATTCCGTACGAGTCCATTCGCTGATTGCAAGCCGCTGCAATTGTCCCGCATCGAGACTGTCGCGCCAAATCCGCGCTCTCGACGAAGTCGTTTCGTGCACTATCAGCGGAACGACGGCGCTCGTATCGAGATAGATCATTTGCGAGCGGCTAAAACCGCCCACTCTTGCGCATCGTCGGAACGCTTGCTTTGGTTTTTCGCAAACGCTCACGAAACGCATCGATCGTCGCCCAGTCGATGGGCGTTGGCACCTCGCGTTCACGGAGGATGCGTGCGACCGGGCGCCCGCGCTTCGTGATGATGATCTCTTCCCCGCTTGCCACGGCATCGAGAATGGCGCTCAAATGCGCCTTGACCTCTGCCACGCTATAGGCGCCCATGTCGCGGCCTCCAAGATGGTCATTTAGATGGTCATAGCATACTCTATTGCGCAATTCGTGCGCCGATGAATCGGAGCGCGACTCGTGATCGGTTCGCCGGCCACGTCAACGCAAGACCGTAATCACCCATGACTGGCAGAATACCGGCAACACACACGCCAGAGCGCACACGATGCCCAAAGATTTCGACCAGATGGAGAACAGCAACGACTCCGCCAACCGGAGCATCCATCAAGTAAGCGATCCGGCGCGTCGTGTGTTCGTGCAGGGCGGGTTGGCGGCGCTGGCAAGTAGCGTGCTGGCACCGTGGATGAGCGGATGCGCCGTGACGGCGGGCGCGCAAACGTCCGGGCCACTGTTTACATTCAAAGGTATCGCGACCGCATCGAACGACACGCTGGTGGTGCCCGAGGGCTATACGGCCGACGTCATCGCACCCTGGGGCGATCCAATCGGCATGGCCGGTGACATGCCGGCGTTCAAGCCCGATGGCAGCAATACGGCAGCCGAACAGGCGGTGCAGGTGGGCATGCACCACGACGGCATCCACTACTACCCGCTGGATGGCAGCAAGCGCGGCCTGCTCGCGATGAATAACGAGTACACCGACGACGGCTTGCTGCACACCGACGGCATGAAAACCTGGAGCGCCGCGAAGGTCCAGAAATCACAGGCTGCGCACGGCGTGTCGGTGATCGAAGTCGAGGAGAGAGATGGCCGGTGGCGATTGGTCCGACCGTCGCGCTATGCACGACGACATACCGCGGCGACACCGTTCACCGTGCAAGGCCCCGCCGCCGATCATCCGATGATGAGAACCGCTGCCGACCCGGCAGGTCGCACCGTTCTTGGCACCTTGAACAACTGCGCGAGCGGCAAGACCCCCTGGGGCACGTATCTCTCCGGCGAAGAAAATTTTGCGAATTACTTCGACGGTGGTGACAAGCTCGATGCCCATCAGCGCCGCTGGGGCCTGCGCAAGTCGGGCTTCTACCGGTGGCCCGAGCACGACGAGCGCTTTAACGCCGTGAAGCATCCAAATGAATTCAACAGGTTCGGCTGGGTCGTCGAGATCGATCCGATGGATCCCAACGCCACCCCGATCAAGCGCACCGCGTTGGGACGCGCAGCACACGAAGGGGCTTGGATCGCCGTCACCAAGGATGAACGCGCAGTGGTGTATTCCGGCGAAGATGCGCGCTTCGAGTACATCTACAAGTTCGTGAGCCGTGATCGCATCGCGCCGGGCGGGGCCAGGGCGAACCGCGAGCTGCTTGATCACGGCACATTGTATGTGGCGCGCTTCGACACGGATGGGTCCGGGCACTGGCTGGCGCTGGTCCACGGTCAAGGACCCCTGACCGTTGCCAACGGGTTTGCCGACCAGGGTGAGGTCGTGATCAAGAGTCGCCAGGCGAGTGATTCTCTCGGCGCGACGAAAATGGATCGGCCCGAGTGGATTGCAATCCATCCGCAGACCGGCGATATCTATTGCACGCTCACCAACAACAGCTCGCGCGGTGCGAAGGACATGCCTGGTATCGATGCCGCGAATCCGCGTGCAAACAACGTGATGGGCCAGATCATCCGCTGGACGGAATCGGGTGACTTCGACGCGATCGCATTCAAATGGAATCACCTTGTGCTCGCCGGCGATCCGGCCAACGCGCGGCCCGATGCAAAGGGCAACATCAAGGGGGATATCTTCGCCTGCCCCGATGGCATTGCGTTCGATGCACGCGGCGTCCTGTGGATCCAGACGGACGTCTCGGCGAGCGCGATGTACAAAGGCGAAATGGATCGCATCGGCAACAACCAGATGCTCGCGTGTGATCCGCGCACCGGCGAAATCCGGCGATTCCTGACCGGCCCCACCAACTGCGAAATCACCGGATTGACGTGGACGCCCGATTTGCGAACGATGTTCGTCAATATCCAACATCCCGGCGAAACGCCGAGCGAGCGAAGCGACCCCGATCAACCTGACAAGTATTCGCGCTGGCCGAGCACCACGCCAGGCGCGAGACCGCGCTCGGCGACGGTCGTGGTGCAGAAGCGCGATGGCGGCGTGATCGGAACATGAGGACACCATGACCGCCAAGGAAGCATCGATCACCGTCGCCTTGATTCCCAAACACTACCCCGGCCTCGTTCTCGACGATATCCAAAGCCGGTAGAAGGCGAGCGATTGGTACGCGAGCGCATTCGCGAACGGGTGCGAAGTGGCGGACAATGAGCGGTTGATACACGGGATCCGGCAATGAACCAAGCAGCGATGAACCAAACAGGAATGAACCAAGCGCTCGAGACCAAGACCGCGTCGCCGACCATTCTCGAAACGGCTCCGCTCGGCTTTCAGTGGCCGTGTCTCGATCCGTTTCTTTTCTGCGTGCATCACGTCGATGCCTATCCGGCCGGCAACGAGCAGATGGGTCCCTCCGCATCGCTCGCGGGCCGCAGCATCGGGCAGGATTTCGAGGGCAAGGATGGTTGGCGGATGTACCACGGCCAGGCGGTGCCGGGCTTTCCGCAACATCCGCACCGGGGATTCGAAACGGTGACGATCGTGCGCCGCGGGCTCATCGATCATGCCGATTCCCTCGGCGCCGCAGCGCGCTTTGGCGCGGGTGATGTGCAGTGGCTCACCGCAGGCGGCGGCATCGTCCATTCAGAAATGTTTCCGCTGCTCGATCGATCGGGCCCGAACACGCTCGAGCTGTTTCAGATCTGGCTCAACCTCCCGGCCGAAGACAAGATGGTGGCGCCGCACTTCACGATGCTCTGGGACCGCAACATTCCAAGGGTCATACACACCGACGAGGCCGGGCGCACGACGATGGTGACAGTCGTTGCGGGCGCATTGGATGGAAAGCGTGCGCCCGCGCCCCCGCCGCATTCCTGGGCGAGCAGGGCCGACGCCGACCTGGCGATCTGGTGCGTCGCGATGTCACCCCATGCGCGATGGACGCTGCCCGCAGCGCTCGGCGCCGACACGATGCGCGCGCTTTACTTCTACGGCGGTGGAGCCCTATCGATCGATGAGCACGAACGCGATTCGCATGCATGCATGCTGGTGCGAAGCGATCGTGCCATTGCGCTGCGCGCCGGCGCGAAGCCCTGCGATCTGCTCCTCCTGCAAAGCCGCCCGATTGCAGAACCCGTCGCGCAACACGGTCCGTTCGTCATGAACGATCGCGCCGGCATTGAACAGGCATTCCACGACTACCGGCGTACGCAGTTCGGCGGCTGGCCCTGGGGGAGGGATGATCCAGTCCATGCACGCGAGGAAGGACGATTCGCGCGCCATGCGGATGGACGCATCGAGCGGATGTAGTCATTTGCGAATCACCGCTAGAATCAAGATGCCCGAATGCTCCGCCGCCTGTCATAGGCAACCGGCGACCACCCAACTCGACCAGGGAATGACCGTGTCAAACATCGTACGCATGTTCGTCGTTGCAGGCGCCACCGCGCTCGCCCAGTTCTCAACGCTCACAGCCGCGGCCGACTATCCGGCCATGACCATCAGGTTCGGCGATGTGGTCAATCGCAACTTCGGCTACTACCAAGGCATGGTCGCGTTCAAGAACGAGATCGAAAAGCGCACCGACGGCAAGATCAAAGTCGAGATTCTCACCGACGGCAAACTCGGCTCACCGAAAGATACGCTCGAAGCCGTCCAGCTCGGCGCCGTGCAGATGGCGATGAACACCGCAGCCTACACGCAGAACATCGTCGCCGAGCATGGCATCTGGAACATGCCCTATGTGTTCCCCAACCGAAAAATCTGGCGCGAATTCGCCTATGGTCCGATGGGGCAGGAACTGGGTGACAAGATCGAAGCGCGCGGCCTCAAGTTCCTCACCTGGAACAGCGCCGGCGGCCGCGGCATTCTCTCGAAGAAGCCGCTCGCCACGCCATCGGATTTCACCGGACAGAAGATTCGTTCGATGCCCGACCCCGTCATCGTCGACACGTTGAAGGCCGTGCGCGGTCAACCGGTCGTCATGAATCTTGGCGATATCTATACCGGCCTGCAGCAGGGCATACTCGATGGCGCTGACGTGAGCGTCGAGTTGGCGCTGGCATTCAAATTCCACGACTCGGCCAAATTCTATTCGGAGACGCAGCACATCCTCACGCCGGGCATGGTGGTCGCGAACCTGGCCTGGTGGAAGAAGCAGAACAAAGATACCCAGGATCTTATCGACCATCTCATCACGACAACGTTTCGCAAAACCAATGACGACTGGTACATCGAGATCGACCCATCGGCTTCCGTCGAGCGCCAGCGCGAGGTCGCGAAGAAGCTGGTCGATGCAGGGGTGACCATCGTGAAGCCCGATCTGGTTGCGCTCAAGCAGGCAACGGCGCCGATCATCGAACAGTACAAAGCCAAGATCGGCCGCGAGTATGTCGAGAAAGTGCTGAAGCTGGTCGGCTATTGATGCGGCGATAAGTGTTCGCGAAGAAGCCGATGACATGATCCGCGCCTGATGCGTCCGTTGTGCAGCATTCTCGAGCAGGTGGTCGCGGCCGTCGCCGCGACCATGCTGGCCGCCTTCGCGGCGATCATCGTCATCGACGTGGTCTGCCGCTACTGGCTGCACATTCCGCTCGCATGGGTGCCTGAGCTGACGGTTTTTCTCTTCCAGTGGATGGCGTTCCTCGGTGCGGCGTTGGCGGCGCGGCGCGGACTGCATTTCGGCCTGGGACTGCTGCTGCCGAAGATCTGGCCGAACAGCGCGCGCGCGATGGGCATTCTGGTCGCGATCGTCGTCGCGGTGTCCTCGCTGCTGTTGCTGCTCTTCTCGGCAACGATGATCGAGCAGGGATGGCACTCCAAGTATCCGACACTTCCGCTCTCGCACGGAATGATCTATGTGGGCGTGGCGATCAGCGCTGCGCTCATGGCGCTCTTCGGCGTCGAACAACTGATTAATCTCACCCGCTCATCACGCCGGGACGCCGCCGCGTGATCACCGTACTTTGCATCGCGTTCCTTGTGCTGATCGTAGCGGGCGTACCGATCGCCTTCGCAATGCTCTCATCGACCGTGCTCGCCGTCTTCGCAAGCGACGCCCTCCCCTTCGCGCTCATTGCGCAACGCGTCGGCAACGGCATCGACAATTTCACCTATCTCGCCATCCCGCTCTTCATTCTCGCGGGTGTGATCATGGAGCATTCGGGCATCTCGGGACGCCTGGTCGCACTTGCGCGTGCGCTGGTCGGACATGTTCCAGGCGGCATGGGTCACACGGTCATCGTATCGGAGATTTTCTTCTCGGGGATCTCCGGCGCATCGCTGTCAGATGCCTCGGCGATCGGGTCGTTGATGTATCCGACACTCCGTCAGGCCGGCTACGACCAGGGGCGCGCGGTCGCGTTGATCGCCGCGGCGTGCGCGATGGGCATCCTGATCCCGCCCTGTCTCACGATGGTGGTGTTGGGCGCGCTCGCGGGCGTGTCGGTGTCCGCGCTCTTCGCGGCGGGGTTCCTGCCGGGATTCGTCATGGCGCTCGCGCTCATGCTGCTCGTGTATGTGCAGGCACGGCGCGGCTTGCTGCCGATGGGCGAACGCCGCGCCACGCGCCCAGAGGTGTTGCATGCGTTTCGTGGAGCACTGATCCCCCTCATGCTGCCGATCATCATCTTCGGCGGCATTCTCGGTGGCGTTTTCTCACCGACGGAAGCCGCTGCGATCGCCGTGCTCTACGCATTGGTCGTCGCCGTGTTCGTCTATCGTGAGCTCAAGTTCGGCGTGATGTACAAACTGTTCGTGCAGACGGCGACCATCACCGGCGCTATCGGACTCATCCTGGGCGCCGCCGCGGCCTTCACGTCGCTGCTCGCCCTCGAAGGCGTTCCCGGCCAGGTCGCGGCGTTCGTCACAAGCGTCTCGACCAGTCCGATCGTCTTTCTGATCGTCGCGAATTTGATCTTCATCCTGTTCGGGGCGATTCTCGACGGCATCCCTGCCCTGCTTCTTTTCCTGCCGATCCTGATGCCCGTATCCAAGGCCCTTGGCATCGACCCGCTGCACTTCACACTGGTGAGCGTGGCTTCGCTTGGCATCGGACTCATCATTCCACCGATCGGCATCATGCTGCTCGTGATCTGTTCGGTCACGAATGCGCCGCTTGGCGTCGTTTCGCGCGCAATGGCGCCCTACCTCGTGATTCTGGGTGTATGCCTCCTTTTCATCATCGCGGTCCCGGCGGTCGTTCTGGTGGTACCAAGAGCGCTCGGGCTCTAGCGAAAGAGCGCTCGCGTTCTAGAGAAAGAGCGCTCGCGCTCTGGCGAACATCAATCCATCAACCTAGGACTAAAGACATGCGACTCGTCAGCTACGGCGCCTTTGATCATGAGCGGGCGGGGATTCTTCTCGACGGCGGGATCCTCGATCTCGAAGATGCGATGCGCGCCGCTCGATCGACGCAGGCCGTATCGGACATGCGTCTCTTCCTGGAACAACCCGACTGGCGCTCGACCGCGGACCGTTGCGTCGCCGCGCCGCGCTCCGGCGCGCTGGTGGATGCGAGCAAGGTTCGTCTCGGCTCGCCGGTGCCCGTGCCGCGCAAGCTGATCATTGCCGGCGCCAATACGCGCTCGCATCTGGCCGAGGCGAAACCCGTGCTGGGGGATATCACCCCCCCGAACAAACCGATGATTCTCGCCAAGGCAACCTCCAGCCTCTGCGGGCCGTTCGACGATCTGATCCATCCACCCGAGACGCGCAAGCTCGACTACGAGGTCGAGCTTGGTGTCGTCATCGGCAAACGATGCCGGCGCATCAAGGAATCGCAGGTCCGTGCGCATGTCGCCGGCTTCACGACCTGCAATGAAGTGTCGGCCCGCGATATCCAGCTCGCCGAACACGAGAAGAATGCGTTCTATCGCACGCACTTCATCGGCAAGAGCTTCGACACATTCAATCCGATGGGCCCCGCGCTGGTCACCGTGGATGAATTCGAATGGGGCAAGCCGCTGAAAATGCGTACCGAGGTCAACGGGGAAGTGCGCCAGTCGAGCGACACCTCCGATCTTTATTTCGGTGTCGAGCAGCTGGTCGCCTACATCAGCGAGGCCATGACGCTCTATCCGGGTGATGTGATCGTCACCGGATCCCCGGCAGGCGTCGCGTTCTTCATGTCGCCCCAGCGCTTTCTGCAACCGGGCGACACGGTGCGTTGCGAGATCGAAGGCGTGGGCGCGATCGAGAATCGGGTTCGGCTGGAAGAGGTCAAACGATAAGACTGAAAGTAGATGAACCACCAAGGCACCAAGACACCAAGGTTCAATGCGGAGCAAGGAACGTAACCAGCAGCATTGGCTTCGGCCCAGCCTTCGCGATGAATCCGCCGCCGCGCTTCCCCTTCACGCCTTCGCGTGTTGGTAGCTCATTCTTACCCAACCTTGGTGCCTTGGTGCCTTGGTGGTTCATCCGATAGCGAGGAAACAAAGCGCGATGGCAGACAACGGCACGCTCAGAACCGCGATCGATATCGGCGGCACCTTTACCGATCTCGCCTCCTATGACGTCCTCACCCGCTCGGTGCGCTTCGAGAAGGCGCTCAGCACGCCTGCCGCACTGGGCGATGGCGTGCTCGAATGCTTCGACAAGGGTTCGATCGACCCGGCCGCGATGGAACAGTTTATCCACGGCTCGACCGTTGCGATCAACGCGATCATCCAGAAGACCGGCGCACGCACCGCGCTTGTTACGACCGAGGGCTTCACCGACGTGTACGAGATCGGCCGGGCGAATCGTCCCGATACCTACAACCTCTTCTTCGAAAAACCGGCGCCGCTCGTCCCAGCGACCTTGCGCTTCGGCGTGCGCGAACGCGTCGGCCCGGGGGGGCGAGTCCTCGTCGCGCTCGCGCCCGCGGCGCTGGCAAAAGTGGTCAAGCAGATCAAAGCGCAGAACGTTCAAGCGGTCGCGGTGTGCCTCTTGCATGCGTATGCGAATCCGAAGCATGAAGCGGCAATCGGTCGTGCGATCCGGGCCGCGCTGCCTGATGTGTTCGTGACCGTGTCCCACGAGATTTTGCGTGAGTACCGGGAATACGAGCGGACCTCCACCACGGTGCTCAACGCCTACGTCGGTCATCAGGTCAGCGGCTATCTGCGCGATCTCGAACGCCCGTTGCGTGCGCGCGACTTCAAGGGCCGGTTCCTGATCATGCAATCGAATGGCGGCGTCATGACCGCCAAGCGTGCGTCGAAGGTGCCGGTGGCGATGATGGAATCGGGTCCGGCCGGCGGCATCATCGGCGCGGCCGAGCTGGGCAAATTGATCGGCGATCCGGATGTCATCGCCTTCGACATGGGCGGCACGACCGCCAAGACCTGTCTGGTCGAGCAGGGGTTGCCGAAGATGACCGACCAGTACTACATCGGCGGGTATCGCGACGGCTATCCGATGCGCATTCCGGCGGTCGACATCATCGAAGTCGGCGCGGGCGGCGGCAGCATCGCATGGATCGATACCGGCGGCGCGTTGAAGGTCGGACCGCAAAGTGCCGGATCATCACCGGGCCCGGTCTGCTACGCGCGGGGCGGTCACGAACCAACGGTGACCGATGCGAACCTCGTGACCGGGCGACTGAACCCCACGCGGTTTCTCGGTGGCGAGTTCGATCTGGACACGGCGGGCGCGAAGGCCGCGATCGAACAGCGCATCGGCAAACCGCTCGGCATGGAAGTGCTCGAGGCAGCCTGCGGAATCATCCGCATTACCGATGCGCGCATGTCGTTCGCGGTGCGCGCCATCACGTTGCAGCGCGGCTACGATCCGCGACGGTTCGCGATGGTTGCGTTCGGAGGCGCAGGGCCTTTGCATGCGATGGCGATCGCGCGCGAGTTGCATATCCCGCGCGTCGTCATTCCGCCGCAGCCTGGACATTTCTCCGCGCTTGGCATGCTGCTCACCGATCTGCGCCAGGACTTCGTGCAGACACGGGTGACCGACCTCGCCGGACTTGGCATCGCCCATCTCAACGAGAGCTTCGCCTCGCTCGAGCGGGACGGGCGCGCCAGCATCGCGCGCGAGGG
The DNA here is from genome assembly GCA_046160305.1 of Burkholderiales bacterium. Classification (GTDB taxonomy): domain Bacteria; phylum Pseudomonadota; class Gammaproteobacteria; order Burkholderiales; family SG8-39; genus SHXR01. The sequence continues at coordinate 15,973 of JBJXGX010000194.1, read as the reverse complement.
CTATGCCGCCGAGGCGGTCACGCTGATCCGCTCGATGGACGTGCGCTATCTCGGCCAGGAGTACACGGTACGGGTGCCGGTCGCGGATGATCTGTCGGCCACCGGGGCGCTCACACTGCTGCGGCAACAATTCGATGTTGCCTACGATATCCGCTACGGTCATTCATCGCCCGACCAGCCGGCGCAGATCGTCAATTTTCGGGTGACGGCGATTGGCAAGGTCGACAAACCGGATCTCGCGAGCCTCCAGGACAAGCGCATCCCTGCCGCCTCCACCGCGCGGGAGCGTCTTGTTTACTTCGAGGACAAGGGCCATCTGCTTTGCCCGGTCGAGCAGCGCGCCGCCCTCACCGCGGGCACTACGATCGTTGGTCCGGCGATCATCGAAGAGTATGCGTCAACGACGGTGCTGCATCCGGGTGATCGTGCGCTCGTCAATCAGTACGGATGCCTCGTCATCGAAACCGGAGGACAGTGATGCAGGATTTCGTGCGACCGATCATCGAACAGCGCACCCATCGCGCGGACCCCATCACGGTCGAAGTCATCGGCAATGCGCTCGCCGCCATTGCAGAGGAGATGACCGTCAATCTGGCGCGCACCGCGCATAGTACGATCGTCTACGAGGTGCAGGATTTCTGCACCGGACTCTTGGATGCGCAGGGTCGATTGGTGGCGCAGCCCGGCGCCGGGCTGCCGCTTTTCGTTGGCGATCTTGATGCGGCGATCGGTGATGGCATTGCGCTGTTCGGGCCCGATGGTTTCGCGCCGGGTGATGTGATTCTCACCAATCACACCGGGACATGCGGCCAGCACTTGAACAACATCGTCGTGTACACGCCGGCGTTCTTCGAGGGCAAGCTGATCGGCTTTCCGGCGACGCGTGCACACTGGACCGACGTGGGCGGCCGATTGGCGGGTGGTTTTCTCACCGATGCGACCACGAGCTTCGAGGAAGGCATCCAGCTTCGATCGGTGAAGGTCTACAAGCAGGGCAAGCCCGATGAGGAAATGCTGCGCGTGCTCCGGCACAACATTCGCCATCCGGATGCGAGCTTTGGTGATCTGCATGCGCAGATCGCCGCATGCCGCATGGCCGAGCGGCGATTGCAGGAGCTGTACGCGCGCTACACCGCGGCAATCGTGGAAGATGCCATCGCCACCGGTTGGGATCAGACCGAGCGCATGGTACGCGCAGCGATCCGCACCTATCCGAATGGTCGTTACGTCGCCGAGGCGTTTCTCGACGACGATGGCGTCGATCTCGGCAAGCCCGTTCCAATTCGCGCGACCGTGATCGTGGAAGACGGCTCGATCACCGTCGACTTCAGCAAGATGAGTCCGCAAGTAAGGGGCCCGATCAACTGTGGAATAGCGGCCGGACGCAGTGCGGCGCGTCTCGCCCTCAAATACCTCGTCGCGCCGAACGTGATGGCCAATCACGGATGCTTTCGACCATTGAAGGTCATCCTGCCGGAGAGCACCTTGATCAGTGCGCGCGAGCCCGCGGCGATGTCGTGGTGGCAGACGCCGATTCTCACTGTCATCGATACGATTCTGCTCGCCATGAGCAAGGCGCGGCCGGACCGCATTCCCGCCGGCCACTACAGCGACATCTCGGCAATGCTGTTGACCGGCTACGATTCACGGACGCAACGGGCCTTCACGAACATCGAGCCGGTTGCCGGTGGCTGGGGGGCACGGCCTCACGGTGACGGTCCGAACGCGACCTACACGATCGGGCATGGCGACACCTTCAATATCCCAGTGGAGGTTCTCGAGACGCGCTATCCATTGCATGTCGAGCGCTACGCGCTTCGCCGTGATTCGGGCGGTCCGGGCCGCTATCGCGGCGGCCTCGGATTGGAGCGGATCTACCGCATTCTCGACAACGGCATGTTCAACGGACTGTCGGAACGATCCAAATGCCTGCCATGGGGCCTGGCCAAGGGCAGCCCCGGCAAGAGCGGGTCGATCGCGCTCAAACGTAGCGGACGCACCAAGCTCGAACGCTTTCAGAAGATCACCGGTCTCAAGCTTGCGCGCGGAGACGTCTTGATGTTCGCGACCGGCGGCGGCGGGGGATACGGCGATCCCTTCGCACGCCCACCCGAGCGCGTTGCCGAGGACGTGCGGATGGGCTATGTGTCAATCGAAGAGGCGCGCTCAAGCTATGGCGTGGTGATCGAAGCGCGGACCGGTGCGGCGGATCTCGCTCGCTCGAAAACGCTGCGAAGCCGGCGCCGGCGCACCGTCCCGGGCAAGGTTGGATCGCGCAAGCGCTAGGCCGCTGCGCGGTCTGCCGCGCAAAGGCCTAGGTACGCGTTCCGTTCAACGCCGGCAGCAGTCGATCGAATTCACGCTTCACGACGTCATAGCATTCGCATGCATGCGCTTCCAGCCCCAACCGGTCGATCACGGTGATCCGCCCGCGGCTATAGCGGATCACATCGAGGTTCTGCAATTTCCCGGCGGCTTCGGTCACACCTTCGCGACGCACGCCCAACATGTTGGCGATCGACTCTTGCGTCATCACGAGTTCGTTCGAAGGCAGGCGATCAAGACTCATCAGCAGCAAACGGCACAGCTGCTGATCGAGTGAGTGATGGCGATTGCAGACGGCGGTCTGCGCCATCTGCGTGAGCAGGGCCTGCGTGTAGCGCAAGAGCAACTGCTGCAGCACCTCGGCGCGGTTGAACTCGCCGCGCAGGAGATGTCCCGGCATCCGGTAGGCGTACCCGTCGCTTTGGACCACGGCCCGGCTTGGCGTGGTCTCCCCGCCCATGAACAGGACGACGCCGACCATTCCCTCGTTGCCGACAAGCGCGATTTCGGAGGACGAACCATTCTCGGTGACATAGAGCAGGGAGACGATCGCGGTGGTCGGAAAATATACGTAATCCTGCTTGCTCCCCGATTCATAGACCACCTCGCCGAAGGGCATGTGGACCAATTCGAGATGGGCACGTAGTCGCCCGGATTCGAGCGGCGGAAGGACCGCCAGGAGCCGATTTTCAAAGGGAGGCTGTGGTGCATCCATAAATGCGCGTGGCGTGGACGGGGGTATCCCCTCGCGAGGTGTCTCGAAGGTTACCAGACACCGAATAATCGTCGCGGAGCGCGCGCCACCGCGTGCGGACCGCTCGCCATATGTTCGCTGGCGTACAGAGTAATCCGCGCGGAAGTCGATAATGGAAACGGCGGCGGGTGCGTCCGTGCGACGCTTGGCAACATCCCTATCAACGTCGATCTATCGGGCCTTGCAGCAAGGGTCTCGACAACGGGTAGGCGGAGTACCACGCGCGCCGACAGCTATCCCGTTGCACGAGTCGCCGACATCCTGTCGGTGCAGTTCCCTAGGAGAGTTCCATGCTGCAAAAGATTGGCGTCACAGTAATGATCGCTGCGCTCGCGTCAGCGATCATCGGATGTTCGCAGCAACCAACCGGACCGGTCGTCGTCGTTGAAGACAAGGCCTATGCCGTAACGTCGGCCGCGATCAAGGTGAAGGTGGGCATCATGACGGGCGAAGTGACGGACATCAAGGTCACCGAGCGCGTCGAAAAAGAATCGGGCAAAGTGGTCTCACCGGCGAAGATGTCCGGCAAGCTCGTCCTGAAGAACGGTTCGGCCGATCAAAGCGTGCGCCTGCTGGGTGGCACGATCCAATATGTGAGTTCGGACGGCGAGCTCATCAAGGTCGAGGACAAGCGGACCGACACCGCACTCAAATTCTCGACATACGGCGCGACCGAACGGCTCGATCCGGGTCAGGAGGCCAGCCAGTCGATCAGCGTCGATTTCCCAGCCGAGGCCTTGAAAGCGAAACGCTTGAAAGAGATCCGCCTCGACCTCACCTACATTCCGACGCCATTCAAAGAGCAGTCGCTTAGCTTCAGCGTATCGGTTGCCCCGCAATAGCACTGCGATCAATGGCGCCGTATCCGAGGCAGATCGCCGCCGGAACCGATGAGCGCAGATGTCCGCGGTGCCGCGGCGCGGCGCGGCGCGTGCCGCGCCGCGTAATAGATCGACTGATCAGCATTGTCGCCCCCAGGCAACGGTTCCGTTGCCTGGCAATCGGATGCGAGTGGATCGGCAACCTCCCGGCGCACGCATCCCCTGGCGCGCCGGAATGAGTCTGCGCGCTCCGTCGAACACGATTCCAGAAAAGAATTCGCCCCGGGACCGCGTTCCCGTGGCACGCAGGGTGCGCTGGCAGCTATGATCGACGCAATGTCTGCGGACACACGATTGCCCGCGCTCGGTGCAATCGGCGAACCGAATAATCCTCCAATGGATCTCTAGATGATTCTTTCCGGCTATTTCGAACTTTCCTGGTGGGCTTACATCGTCGTGGCGCTGCTGCTGACGCATATCACGATCGCGTCCGTCACGATCTATCTGCATCGGCACCAAACCCATCACGCTCTTGATATTCATCCGATTGCAAGCCATCTATTTCGATTCTGGTTGTGGCTCACCACCGGCATGCTGACGCGCGAGTGGGTAGCGATCCACCGCAAGCATCACGCCCGGTGCGAGTCCCAAGAAGATCCGCACAGCCCGCAAATCCACGGTATCGCAAAGGTGCTATGGGGCGGCGTGTTCCTCTATGTGCGGGAGTCGCGCAACGCCGAAACCATCGATCGCTTCGGCCGCGGTACGCCCGATGACTGGATCGAGCGCAACGTGTATGGACGATGTCCGTTCTGCGGCATCGTTGTGATGGCGATCATCGACATCTTCGCGTTCGGAATCGTTCCCGGCGCGCTGATATTCGGGGTACAGATGGCCTGGATTCCGTTTTGGGCGGCTGGTGTCATCAACGGTGCGGCACACTACTGGGGGTATCGCAATTATCCGGTAGACGATGCCAGCACCAACCTTTTCCCCATTGGCTGGTTGATCGGTGGCGAAGAGCTTCACAACAATCATCACGCCTTCCCGACGTCGGCCAAATTCTCGAACGCATGGTATGAGCTCGATGTGGGCTGGCTCTACATTCGCATCCTCGAGACGCTCCACCTTGCACACGTCCGCAGGACCGCGCCCGTCCCGACATTCAGTGCACAAAAGACGGAATGCGACGCGGATACCGTGCGGGCGATCCTCACGCATCGCTACTACGTGCTCGCGCAGTACACGCGCTCGCTCGAACGCGCCTGCAGGCAGGCGATCATCGAGCTCGGACGGGTGCGTCCGGCACCGGCCGACGCAGAGAAGGATCCGCGTTCGTCGCGCGCATTACTGCGCTGGCTCAAGCTCCACTCGTGGCACGGCAACGCACGCGGTCCGATCGTGCTCGATTCGCTCCTGCATGGGCATGAGCGGCTGCAGATGATCTATTCGATGCGTCAGGAATTGAGCGCGCTCTGGAACCGGTCAAGCGCGTCGATCGAGAATCTGTTGGAACAGCTGAAGGAATGGCGCAAGCGGGCCGAAGCGAGCGGGATCATCGAGCTGCGGGATTTCTCACGCCGATTGCCACAGCTCGTCTGATCAGGACGCGGCACTCCATCATGGTGAGGGCATCGTTCATCTGAGCACCGGCCTTCGCCGGGATGTAGCGCCCGGATCCACCAAGATCGAAATCGCCTCGCTCATGCCATCGACGCCCGGTGATCCGGACAGCATTTCCCGCCGCACGCTCGCGCACTACGACCGAGGTGCCGCGGACTTCTGGCAAGGAACGCGGGATCACGACGTCAGCCAGAATATCGAAGCCCTGCTGCAGCATATCGAGGGCAAGCCACCGTTCACGATCCTTGATTTTGGCTGTGGACCGGGGCGTGACCTGCAACGGTTCAGGGCGCTTGGCCATGTCGCGATCGGCCTGGACGGCGCCGCACGCTTCGTCACGATGGCCCGCGCACATAGCGGCTGCGAAGTCTGGCAGCAGGACTTTCAACAGCTCGATCTACCGCAAGAACGATTCGATGGCGTGTTCGCCAATGCGTCGCTGTTCCATGTGCCAAGCGATGCGTTGCCGCGCGTGCTCCTTGCGCTGCATGCCACGTTACGACCAGGCGGCGTGCTGTTCAGCTCGAATCCGCGCGGGAACAACGAGGAGGGTTGGAACGGCGAGCGGTACGGGGCCTATCATGATCTCGAGGGTTGGCGTCGCTACACCACCGCCGCCGGATTCGTCGAGATTGATCACTACTACCGACCCGCCGGCCTGCCGCGAGATCAGCAGCCATGGCTCGCAAGCGTTTGGCGGAAACACGGTTGACGAGCCGAGCGGCACAGAGTCAATTCAATCGCTGAGCCGCTTCAATCGTTAGAGTCGTTGCGCCGTGTCGATGGTTCCGGCGCGATGTCGTGGTTGCGCTGACGGCTGCGCAAGACCTAGCGATTCCCGTCGACGCCACCGCCGTTGCCACCACCACCGTTGCCACTCGTACCACCACCTGCCCCACCACCACCGCCACCGCTAGACCTGCGGCCACGTGATTTGAAGCCACCTCCACCGCCGCGCCCACCACCGCCACGCGCACGACCACCTCCACCACCGGCGCCTCCACCTCCACCGCCTCCACCGCCTCCACCAGCACCGCCGCCACCAACGCCGGCGCCGCCATTGCCGACACCGACACCGACATTACCGCCCCGGCCGCTGCCGCCGCGGCTTCCACCGCCGGCACCGCCGCGCCCACCACGGCGCCCGCCGCCTCCACCACCACCGCCTCCACCACCACCACCACCACCACCACCCGGAGGTCGCGCACGCTGCGATCCATCGCCTGGGGGTTGGCGCGGCGGACGCGGGCCTTGCGACGTTGCGCGGTACCCGCCGGTCCCGATCATTCCCCCGACGCGTGCAATTTCAAGCACGACCGTATCGACGGCTTCTTGATGGCCGGAGGCCGGTCCGTGCTCCCGAAGGGCTTCCCGCTCGCGTTCGAGGAGTTCCTGCAATTTGCCCAACGCGAAGCCGCATGCCGCGGGCAGGTTGAGTGTCTTCACCATGTCTTGCCGTTGCATCTCGATATAGGCGATTGCGTCGGTGACTTCATCTGCCACCGTCATTGGGTCCATGTCCATTCCACTCCCGAATCCGTCTGTCATTTACCTTGTCCGCGCGGAGGCCTCAACAGCGACATTGAGCGCTCCCAACCGGCACGAGGCTCGCACTGTAGCAGGGATGATCGATTTCGATCCACCAAGCCCGCTATGGGCGATCGGGGCGCCAATGTCAAGCGCGGCGTTCCCGCGTCGATGCATACATATGTACGCTAGCGTACAGATCGACCAGATGCAACGTGGATAATCATCTCGACGCTGAATTGCGGCGTCTTCGTCATGCGAGCCAATGCTGCGGCTGTTTTTCCAACAGCATGTCGGGCTGGCCGCGGTCTGCGCCTCGCGCCAGACTCCCAATCATCCACGAGGGTACATATATGTTGAAACTGCGTCCACTGCACGACCGCGTTGTCATCAAACGTCTCGATGAGGAACGCAAATCCGCCGGCGGCATCCTGATTCCCGAGAACGCCGCGGAGAAACCGGATCAAGGCGAAGTCATTGCCATCGGCAATGGCCGGGTCATGGAAGACGGCAAGATCCGCCCGCTTGACGTGAAGGTCGGCGACCGCATCCTGTTCGGCAAGTATTCGGGCTCGACAGTCAAGATCGAAGGCACCGAATACCTGGTCATGAAAGAAGACGACATCATGGGCGTCATCGCTTAAGCAACGGCAAACTTGTTTTCTCAGGAGTAACGCAACGTGGCATCTAAAGACGTACGGTTTAATGAAAGCGCCCGGCATGGCATGCTGAATGGCGTCAATATCCTCGCCAATGCGGTCAAGGCGACCCTCGGCCCCAAGGGCCGCAATGTGATGATCGAGCGCTCCTATGGCGCCCCGACCGTCACCAAGGACGGCGTATCGGTCGCCAAGGAAATCGAGCTCAAGGACCGGTTCGAGAACATCGGCGCGCAGATGGTGAAGGAAGTAGCTTCCAAAACTTCCGATGTCGCCGGTGACGGTACGACAACCGCGACCGTGCTCGCCCAGGCGATCATTCGCGAGGGCATGAAATACGTGGCCGCCGGCATGGCGCCGATGGACTTGAAGCGCGGCATCGACAAGGCAGTGGCCGCGGTGGTCGAAGAGCTGAAGAAGATCTCCAAGCCCTGCACCACCAGCAAGGAAATCGCGCAAGTCGGCTCGATCTCGGCGAATGCGGACATGGTGATCGGCAAGATCATTTCCGACGCGATGGACAAGGTCGGCAAGGAAGGCGTCATCACGGTCGAAGACGGCAAGACCCTGGCCGACGAATTGGAAGTCGTGGAAGGCATGCAGTTCGACCGCGGCTACCTCTCGCCCTACTTCATCAACAACCCCGACAAACAGATCACGGCGCTCGAGAATCCATACGTTCTCCTCTCCGACAAGAAGATCTCCAACATTCGCGACATGCTGCCGCTGCTGGAGCAGGTGGCGAAGTCCGGGCGTCCGCTCTTGTTGATCGCCGAGGACGTCGAAGGCGAGGCCCTCGCAACCTTGGTGGTGAACAACCTGCGCGGCATTCTCAAGACCTGTGCGGTCAAAGCGCCGGGCTTCGGTGATCGCCGCAAGGCCATGCTGGAGGACCTCGCGATCGTCACCGGCGGCACCGTCATCGCCGAAGAGCTCGGGCTCTCACTTGAGAAATCGACGCTCAAGGATCTCGGCCAGGCCAAGCGCATCGAGATCGGCAAGGAAAACACCATCATCATCGATGGCGCGGGCGATGCGAAGGCAATCGAGGCACGCGTGAAGAACATCCGCATGCAAGCGGACGAAGCGACTTCCGACTACGACAAAGAAAAATTGCAGGAACGCATGGCGAAGCTTGCCGGCGGCGTGGCATTGATCAAAGTCGGCGCGGCCACCGAAATCGAGATGAAAGAGAAGAAAGCACGCGTTGAAGATGCACTTCATGCAACGCGCGCCGCGGTCGAAGAAGGCATTGTCCCGGGTGGCGGTGTTGCACTGCTGCGTGCCCGCGTCGCGATGGCCAAACTGAAAGGCGACAATGCCGATCAAGATGCCGGCATCAAGATCGTGCATCGCGCACTCGAAGAGCCGATTCGGATCATCGTGTCCAACGCGGGCGGTGAGCCATCCGTTGTCCTCAACAAAGTGGTCGAGGGCAAGGGTAACTTCGGCTTCAACGCGCAGTCGGAAGAATACGGCGACCTGATTCAGATGGGCGTGGTCGATCCGACCAAGGTCGTGCGCTTCGCGCTCCTCAACGCAGCTTCTGTTGCCGGCCTCTTGCTCACCACCGAAGTTGCGGTGGCCGAGTCGGTCGATGACAAAGCCGACGCAGGTGGCGGCGGTGGCGGCATGGGTGGGATGGGCGGTGGTGGGATGGGCGGCATGGGTGGAATGGGCGGCATGGGCATGTAGGCCCGCGGCCGGGAAGGTTCTCCGGCCGGCTCGAGATTCCTGCGGCAAAGCCCCGATCAAAAGTCGGGGCGCGAATACGGGACAGGCAGCGGTCCGATCCGCTGCGCTTGCCTGCGCCGGCTTACTTCCTCGGGAAGGCCGCGCCCGATGGCCGCAATCGCACCAATCGCACCAATCGCACCAGCGGCAACAATGACATCAGGTGCTCCGCGGAAGGTCGTCGCGATCTGCGCCAATTGCTGCATGTACGCCAGCGTACAGATCAACTTGCGAGGATCCGGATAATCCTTCGGTAGTTTCCGCCTCGGTCGCTATTGGAGTCCGGTGTTGCCCCAACGGCAAGTCCCTGCTACGAATCGCCTGCTCGCGGCATTGCCGCTCAGGGATCGCAAGCGTTTCCTTGCCAGTGCCGAGCTGGTCGAGCTCAAATTTTCCGATGTGCTATCGATTCCGGGCGAACCGATCCGGCATGTGTACTTCCCCACCGACAGCTTGGTATCGCTGGTCGCGACCGTCGATGGAAGCTCCGGCCTGGAAGTCGGGCTCGTAGGCAATGAAGGCGTGCTCGGAATCTCGCTGATGCTTGGTGTCGAGGAATCTCCGTTGCATGCGCTGGTGCAAGGCGCGGGCGGTGCGGTGCGCATGAAGGCCGCGCCGTTTCGCCGTGAGCTGGCTGAAAGCATTGCGCTGCAAAGCGGACTCAATCGATACCTCTACGTATCGATGTCAGAGCTCGCGCAAACGGCCGCCTGTACGCGCTATCATCTGCTCGAATCACGCCTCGCGCGGTGGCTGATGACAACGGGCGATCGCGCCCACTCGGACGAGTTTCTTCTGACCCACGAGCTGCTGGCGCACCGACTCGGCGTACGACGCGTCGGGGTCACCACGGCTGCCGGCGCCCTGCAAAAGCGCGGGCTCATCCGTTACAGCCGGGGTCACATCACGATTCTCGACCGTACCGGCCTGGAGGCGGCGGCGTGCGAGTGTTACCGCGCCGGGCAAGACATGCACGACCGCATCCTCAGGCAGGTTTCGTAGCCACGCACTGAATGCGATCGAGCGCCGCCGGTGCCCGGCAGCATCCGCGCCCGCTATAGCCCTGCCAATCTCGTACGTCCCTCTTCGGCAATGTGCGCGGCAGAAGACCGCGCGGATCGCTAGCCCTTCTTGCCTGGGGCTGGAGCCGGAATGCCGCCTTTCGCCGGGGCCACAGGCTTTGGGGGTTGCTTCGGTTTCTTCGCTTCGCGATTGCTTTTTTGACCCTTGCCCATACAAGCTCTCCTCTGGAAAATTGCGAGCGGCCCGGAGCACGAGCCGTCACGCCACAAGATTCAATCCGCGCGCCGACGGATTATGCGCCCTCTACTGCACGAATTTCGGTGCCTTCGGAATCGCGGCGTGCTGCGCCTTGTCGTGATTGACCCAGAGCGTCGTTCCGGTCTTTTGCGCGAATTCTTTCAATGCATCGATCGTGCGGCCGCTCTGTTCGACATTGAAATTGAACGACGGCACGACGCGATTATTCCAGCTATAGAGGAGGTGCACCATATCCCCCGACAGCATCACCGGCCCGGTCTTCGGCAGCCGCACGATCAATACCTGATGCCCCGGCGTGTGACCGGGCGCCGGCTTGATGACGACCGACCCATCACCGAAGACATCGTGGTCGCCATTCAGCTTCACGGCCTTCGCGTCGCGAAGCTTCTCGAAATTGGCGGCCGCGAAACCGAATTTCTGCGACTCGGGGCCGAACACCGCATCGTATTCGGCCACCTGCATGTAGAGCGTCGCGCTCGCGAACTGATTGGCATTGCCGGAGTGATCGCCGTGCGAATGCGACATGGCGAAATGCCGGATATCGGAGGGTGCTACCCCGATCTCCTTCAGCGACTCGGCCAGCGGATTCTTCATGAACGCGGTGATGATCCCGTTGGGTGCCGTGAGGCCGTTCGGCATGGTCGCGATGCGATCCGCGTTGCCGGTGTCCCACATCATCCAGCCCGCCGCGTGCCGGATCAGGTAGCAGTGATTGCTGAAGACGTGAGGCATGCCGACATTCACGCCGGGGGTCCAGCGCGAGACGTCCTTGACGTGATTCTCGCCGCAGTCGATAACGTACATGCGCTCGACGCCACTTGAGCGTTCGCCGGACCCCGCGCAGGCCGCAAGCAGCAGCACGCCGATGGCACTTAGAAATCGCCTCCGCATGATGAATCTCCTGGAATATTAATGCGTGATTGATCGTTGCGAGGGCTCAGTCGGCGCGCTTGATCCAGACTGACGTGTCGTGGAACGCCGCCCCGCCGCGCGGCCACCCGGGCTCGGCGCTGGTGAGCGCGTTGATGCCGATGCCGTTATCGAACGCGTAGTTGGGCCAGATGCCCTCGACCACCACCACGCCACGTTGTTGCCCGCGGGCGCGCTTCACATGCACGATCACTTCACCACGCGTATTGCCCAGGCGCACGCGATCGCCCTCCCCTACATTCAGCGCTGCGCAATCTTCAGCGTGCATGAGCGCGGTCGGGCGATGCTCGCGCTTGCGTGAGCTCGGCGTCTCGGTGAAGGTGGAATTGAGGAACGTGCGGGCGGGCGCGGCCACCAGCCTGAACGGACGGTCCGGTGTCGCCGCATCGATCACCTCGAAGTGATCGGGCAGCACCGGCATTTGTTGCCAGCGACCGCCGTAATTCTTCCAGTCGGCGCGAAAGTGGAACTTGCGATCCGGGGTATCGAACCCATCGAGAAAATGCATCTTCTGGAAATCGTAGGCGAAGTCCTGTCCGCCGGATTCAACGTTGGTCTGCGCGTCCCACATCCCTGATTGGCGCAGCGTATGGTCCATGACTTCCCACGCGCTCATCTCGAATCCCGGATGCCGTGCCCCCAGGCGTTGCGCCAGCTCGCGGATCACGAAGTGGTTCTCGCGCGCTTCACCAGGCGGCTCGATCACTTTGCGTGCCACCTGAAAAACGGTGTGGCCGCTCGCGGTGTAGAAATCGTCGTGTTCAAGGAAGGTCGTGGCCGGCAGCACGATATCGGCAAACGCCGCTGTTTCCGTCATGAACTGCTCATGCACGCAGGTGAATAGGTCTTCACGTGCGAGGCCGGCGTGCACCTTGTGCAGATCCGGGCAGACCATCGCCGGGTTGGTGTTCTGCACGATCATCGCGGTCACCGGCGGGCCACCGTTCAGCGCGTCCGGCTCGCCCATCAGAATCGGACCGAGGCGCGATTGATCGAGATCGCGCACGGTGGGATCCATCACGTCAAGACCTTCCAGCAATGTGCGATTGATCGGATAGATCCCGGTATGACCATACAGTGCGCCGCCGCCCGGACGCTGCCAGGCACCGGTGACCGCCGGCAGGCAGGTAACCGCATGCATGTTGACTGCGCCGTTGCGCGAACGCGAGAAGCCGTGATGCGCGCGGATGAAGCTCGACTTGCTGCGACCATACAGCCGCGCAAAGTCGACGATGCTTGCCGCCGATAGACCCGTGATCTGGGCGGCCCACTCGGGCGTTCGCGTGCGCACATGATCGGCCAGTTCATCGGGACAATCGGTGTAGCGGCGCAGATAGTCCCAGTCCGCCATGCCTTCGGCGAACAGCACCTGCATCATCGCGCAGGCGAGCGCACCATCGGTGCCGGGTCGAACCGGCAGATGCAGATCGGCCTTCTCCGCGGTACCGGTTCGATACGGGTCGATCACGACGAGCTTCGCGCCGCGTTTCTTTGCGGCCATCGCGTGCTGCATCACATTGACCTGCGTGTTGACCGGATTGCCGCCCCAGATGACGATCAAATCGGCATGCTCGGCCGCTTCGCGCAGATCGACGCCACGCTTGCTGCCAATCCCGGCCATCCAGCCGGTATCCGACAGAGCCACGCAGATTGTGGAGAACCACCGCGAATATTTCATCGCATGGCGCAGGCGATTGATGCCATCCCGTTGCACCAAGCCCATCGTGCCGGCATAGTAGTAGGGCCACACCGTCTCCGCGCCATGGCGCGCGGCCGCGTTGACGAAGGCCTCGGCGACGCGGTCCAGTGCCTCGGGCCAACCGATCGTTTTCCAGTTCTTGCTGCCCTTCGTGCCGTTGCGAAGCAATGGCTGCGTCAGCCGATCCGGATGGTGAACGCGTTCGGCATAGCGCGCCACTTTTTCGCAAATGACGCCAGCCGTGTACGCATTGCGATGCGAACCGCGCACACGACCAATCGTGCGCGCATCGAGTATTTCGATATCGAGCGCGCACGTGCTGGTGCAATCGTGGGGGCAGACGGAGGGGGAAATCCGGAGGGGTGCGTTCATGCGCCGATTGTAGCGGCATGCGCGGGCGAAATGGTGCGCTGGCGAGGCGACACGGACTTCCCCGAGCCGCGCACATGGGCCGCTGTGCCGGCGCCGGCCGTCGCGATCCGTTCCCGCAGCGACATCGATCGCTTCCTTTTACTCAGGCTCGATGCGGGCCGTCTTGATCATGCGGGCCCAACGCTCGCGTTCGGAGCGGATAAAGGCGGCGAGCTCTTCAGGCGCGCTCGCCCCGACTTCCACGCCGAGCTTGGCGAACGCCTCCTTCACATCGGGTTTGGCAAGCGCTTTCACGATCTCGGCGTTCAAGAGCTTCACGATTTCGGGGGGGGTGCCGGCCGGCGCGCACATGGCGGTCCATGCGACAACCTCATAGCCCGTCAACCCGAACTCCGACATCGCGGGCACCTGCGGCAGCAACGCAGTGCGCGCAGCCGTGGTGACGCCCAGCACGCGAAATTTGCCGGCACTCACCTGCCCGATCGCAGGCGGAATATCGGCGAACATCATCGATACGTTGCCGTTGAGCACATCGGTCACCCCGGCGGGCGTGGCTTTGTATGGAACATGCAAGAGCTCGATGCCCGCACCTTGCGCGAACATCGCCCCGGACACCTGGCCGGTCGCATTCGAACTCGCATACGAGAGCTTGCCCGGATTCGCGCGGGCGAACGCGATGAGATCGGTCACGGTGTTGAACGGCTGGTCCACCCGCACCACGAGCATGAACGGCAACACGCCGACCCGCGTGATCGGCGCGAAATCCTTCACCGGGTCGTAGCTCATTTTCTTCATGAGCGTGGCGTTGGCCGCGAGGGTCGTCGTACTCCCATAGAAGAGCGTGTAGCCGTCGGGCCCGCCGCGAAGCGCCTCTTGCACGCCGATCACGCCGTTGCCGCCGGGCTTGTTCTCGACGATGAACTGCTGGCCGGTGGCCTGCGTGAGGTGCTGCGCGAGCATCCGGATTGTCGTATCGCCCCCTCCACCGGCACCGAACGGCGCAACGATGCGCACCGGCCGCACCGGATACGTCTGCGCCCACGCCGGTCCCACGACGGTGCCGCTCGCGGCAGCCGCCCCAACCACCCCTACCGCCCGCATGAAATGCCTTCGATTCATTTGCCTTGCTCTCCACTATCCGGATCATGTTGGCCGATCGATGCGAGCACTTCCGCCGTATGCTCGCCCAGCCGCGGCGGCAGGCGTCGAATCGACGGCGGGGTCGCCGACATCTCGATCGGGTTCGCGGGCATGCGCAGCATCCCTTCGGTGGGATGCTCGATTTTTTTCCAGAAATCGACACTCGCCAGATGCGGGTCGTTGAGCAGGTCTTCAAGATCGTTCACCACCGCGCAAGGAATATCGGCATCGCCCAGTACACTGATCCACTCGGCACTCGTGCGTGCGGTGAGTTGTTTGGCCAACTCACCGAGTACGAGTTCGAGATTCGCCTGGCGGCCAGGCTGGGTGACGAAGCGCGGATCGGCGGCGAGATCGGGTCGCGCGGTGAGCTCGAAGAAGCGGCGCCAGTTGGTATCGGTGTACGGAAGCGCGCAGAGCCAGCCGTCGCGGGTCTTGAACGGCCGGCGCATTCCTTGACGCACCGGCGCGTAGCCCATCTTCCCCTCGGGCGGTTCGAACACGCAGCCGCCCAGATGCTCGGCCGCATTGAACGCGACCATCGTCTCCATCATCGGTACACCGACCGATTGACCGCGCCCCGTACGCTCCCGCGCGAACAATGCAAGCGTGATCGCATACGCCGCATGCACAGCGGTGATCTTGTCGGCAATGATCGAGGGCACATAACGCGGTTCACCCGCCGCGACCGCCTGCAGCATCGCCAGACCCGACAACGCCTGCACGATATCGTCATAGGCGGGTCGACCGCCATACGCGCCGTGATCCGAGAATCCCTTCACGTGGCAATAGACGAGCCGCGGATTGCGCGCGGCGAGCGCCACATACGAGAGCCCGAGCCGCTCGGCCGAGGCGGTGCGAATCGAATGCAGCAGCACATCGGTATCGGCGGCCAACGCGAGCAGCGCGGCGCGGTCGTCGGCCCGCTTGAGATCGAGCACGACGCTTCGCTTGTTACGATTGTTCGCGAGAAACAGCGCGCCCATGCCCTCGGAGCGGCGCGCACCGATCGATCGCGTGATATCGCCCTCGGGCGGCTCGATCTTGATGACATCGGCCCCCATGTCGCCAAGATACTGCGCGGCCATCGGCCCCAGGATCACCGCCG
>JBJXGX010000193.1:0-57246 GCA_046160305.1 Burkholderiales bacterium | reverse complement strand
TGAGAGCTTCCTGAGCCGCGCTCCCGCATACGATCCGTATCGGCGCGCGCGTGATCGCATTCTCAACGGCGCGACTTGAAGTCGCCCGCGACTATTTGTTATCCGGACCACGCCGCGGTTGACCCGGCTGCCCCGGATGCCCTGCACGATGGCCCTCGCCGCGCGCCCCGCCCTGCGGTGAGGGTTGCGACGTGGCAACGGGCGGTTGCGGTATAGGACGCGCTGCTTCGATCCGAGGTGCTGCGATTTGACGCGGTGGCTCGACACGAAGCGGCTGCATGGGCGCCGTTTGCTGAATCGCGATCGGCGCAGCGATGCGCGGCGGTTCGTGTCGGTGCTCCATGCGTGACGACCCGGGATTCGCATTCCCCTGTCGGGGCGAACCGAGGAATGAAGGTGTCCCCGGCGTGCTCATCGGAATGGGCGTGATGGGTTGCGAGGGGGCTGGCGGCACACCGCCGATGGGGCCCGGCACGGAACTACCTTGTTGAGGTTGCATCTGTCCCGCATGTGTCCGGCGACCGGGCGTCACGAATTGCGGCTGACCCGGACCGTGTTGAATGCTTCCTGGCGACGGCGGGGCTTGGAATCCCGTCACCGGTGCATGCCGTGCGGGTTCGGCCAATCCGCGATGACCGCCCGATGACCAAGGCTGGGCCCCTTGTGTCGGTTGAGCAGGCTGCAACGACGGCCGCGCGTGCGTTTGTCCCGGGACCGGGCGCGCCGGCGCATGCATCGTCGGTGAATCGCCCATGGGAAGCGCACCGATTGTCTTTGGATCGCGAGCCATCGCGATTCTTGGCGTTACCGGCCGGCCACCGGCAAGAACGCCTTCCGGAACGAGCGTTACCGCATGCGGTATCGAAGCATGATGGTACCGGCGGGGCGAATTCGGCGTCCCACCGTGGTGCGCCTGGATAGCGCCGATGTTGTGGGCATGCGTGATGTTCATGCGTTGCACATACAGGGGCGTGCACGGGTACGCAGGGTAGTAGACCTCGCGTGGTGCAAGCGGAAACCAGCCCACCGATGGCCCGAAGGACGTCGAAACGGCCGCGCCTGGCCGCCCTACCCAACCGACCAGCGCGGGTGCATAGACGGGCCTTCGGCCAATCGCACCGGGCGCCCAAGCCCAGGACCCGTGATGATGCACCCAACGCCCGTAATGGAAGGGCGCGAATCCCCAGGGCGCCGAGTCAATCCACGTCCAGCCCCATGGATCAACCCATGCCCATCGACCCCAGCGATAGGGCGCCCAATCTTCGGGTACGGCATTCATATGCGGAATCCAGACGGCACCATGCTCGGGTATCTCACGCCACTCGCCGTGCTCGTCCAGTTCATCGTAGCCCGTCATGTCCTGCGAGACATAGCGAACGGATCGCGAGTGATCGTCGCGACGATCGCGCGCAAGGCTCCAGTCGTCGAATTCGTCGCGAAAGGCTGCCATCACGCGCGCGTCCATGGCGCCGAGCGCGCCCCAGACTTCTGCGCGCCGTCCGGAAAGAATAAGAATGGATCGCTCGGCGAAATCGAATCGCGCAGCGCCCTGATACACGGTGAGGCCGGTTGAATCCCGCTCGCCGCGGGTATCGAACTGGTATCGCCCGACATCCTCGAACAAGGCCCTGCCATGGGGCGTGCGAACTTCGAACTCCTGCAGATTGTCGCGACTCTTCACTCGCAACATCATCCGCCCGGCGAGGAGGCGCACACGGATGTGCTCATCATCCAGCCGCGAAAATTCGAGCTCGCTGTCACGGTCGAGACGCACGGCGGTCGAACCGATCCGCACCTCGGCGCGCCCGTCGGCGCCGGTCGAGATGACGTTCCTCGCGGTCACCGGCCAGTTCACCTGTGCTGCTTCGGACTCGCCGGTGTGGGCGCTTTGAAAGACCACATCACCGGCGGCAAAACTGATGCGGCCGACGCGCCCCGGCGGATCGGCCAACGCCGACGCGCTCGACCACGCCAGCGCGGCGCCAAGTCCCACTGCAATCCAACGCTCTGCGATTCCCACGATCGTGACCTCCGCTCCAGCCGGCTCAAAGACGGTGCCACTGCCCACCATGAGGCGAAACATTCGGCATCCCTTTGGCAACGCGCATGGTGACGAGTTGGTGGACCAGCACCATGCCGCGCGCTCCAGCCTGCCGCCTTACTGACGTTTGTGTGCGAACCCGCCTGGCGGACCGCCCGGCCCACCATATCCAGGCGCGCCGGCTGGAATGACGGGGCGCGACGGTGCGGGCGGACCTCGATAGTGGTCGCGTCCATGCTGAACGATGTCGTGCCTGAGCGCCTTGCGTTCGTCAGGCGACAGCTTGCCGGCATGACCCTCCCTGCCGCCGCGACCATGACCGGACTGGGCGTAGGTGGCCGTGGTGAATGCAATCACCACCGCTGCCATCGCAATTCGGATCACGGACTTCATCATCGGCTTACTCCACTCACTCCATTCTCGACGCACGCCTGCGAATCCATGGTCGCCCCGACCTTGTAGGCGCCATCGCCACTCCAACGAATACCGCCAAGTCTGCATGCGGCTTGTAAGTAGTCTATGTCCATGTCCCGTCAGGCGTGTAACCAGATGTTTCCCCATAAACTTCCAATGGCCGCGCGGACGGCAGCGCGTGCGGGGACCGCTCGATTCAATCCGAACCAATTCAGTCCGAACCACTTGGAAGACAGAGGAACATGCGGATAGGATACGGGCCATGACCGATGCCAAGCAAAAAATTCTCGTCGTCGACGACGATGTGCGACTGCGCGACCTTCTCAGCCGCTATTTGACCGAGCAGGGCTTCGCGGTCAAGGTCGTGTCGGACGCGCAAGGCATGGATCGGGCGCTCACCCAGGAGCGCTTCGATCTGCTGGTACTCGACCTGATGCTCCCCGGCGAGGACGGCCTCTCCGTTTGCCGGCGACTGCGCGGCACGAAGAATTCGATCCCGGTGATCATACTCACCGCCAAAGGCGAGGAAGTGGATCGCATTGTCGGTCTTGAAATGGGCGCGGATGATTACCTCCCGAAGCCCTTCAATCCCCGCGAGCTGGTCGCCCGAATCAATGCCGTACTGCGCCGGCGTGGCGAATCACGACCGCCGGGCGCGCCGTCCGTCGAAGTCGAGATCGTTGAGTTTGGCGCGGTGCGTGTGAACCTCGCTACCCGCTCGCTCGAACGCGAAGGCAAGTCGGCGGCCCTCACCACGGGTGAGTTCGCTCTCTTGAAGGTGCTCGTCACGCATCCGCGCATGCCGCTGTCGCGCGAAAAACTGATGGAACTCGCTCGCGGCCGCGAGTACGAAGTGTTCGATCGCGCCATCGATGTGCAGATATCGCGACTCCGCAAGCTGGTCGAAGGGGATCCCGCTCATCCGACCTATATCCAGACTGTATGGGGATTCGGGTATGTCTTCGTGCCCGATGGACAAAAGCACGGATGACCCGTTCCGTGCACAAAACGCACACCGTTCGATAAACCCGCTCCGAATCACGTTTCTCCCTCGCGCCCGCGCGATGAGCCTCTATCCCCGTTCCCTGCTCGCCCGAACGTTCCTGCTGATCGCAGCGCTGCTCGTCCTGTCGACGGCCGCGTGGTACCTGATCTTTCGCACCTATGAACGCGAGCCGCAGGTGAATCAGGTCGCGCGACTGGTCGTGAGCGTGGTCAACCTCACCCGCACCGCATTGGTCGCGGCACAGCCCGGAAAGCGCACCGCGCTCCTGGAAGATCTGGAGGAACTCGAAGGGATTCGTCTATATCCCTATGACGCCGCGCAACGCATCGCGGCGGTTGACGACACGTCGATGCTGCGCAAGGTCAAGGATGCGGTGCGCCTCGAACTCGGCGGAGAAACGCGATTCGCCCGATCGGTCGATGACATCGCGGGATTCTGGATCAGTTTTGCCATCGAGGGAGACGAGTATTGGGTGATGTTGCCCGCCGACCGCATTCCTCAAGATCGCACGCTGCAATGGATCGGCTGGGGACTCCTCGCGCTACTTCTCTCACTGACAGGGGCCTATACCATCGTGTCGCGTATCACTTCGCCGCTCAAACACCTGTCGGCGGCAGCGCAGCAGATCGGACTCGGCAAGCGTCCGGATCGTGTGGCGGAATCCGGCCCTGAGGAGCTTCGAAGCGTCGCGCGAACATTCAACGCGATGAATCGTGATCTGGCACAGCTCGATGAGGATCGCGCACTGATTCTCGCGGGCGTATCCCACGACCTCCGGACCCCGCTTGCCCGCATGCGCCTGGCCGTCGAGATGATGGGATCGGACGCCGACCTCAAGACCGGGATGTCGCTCGATATCGATGACATGGATCGGATCATCGGGCAGTTTCTGGATTTCGCGCGTACCGAGAGCGCGGAAAAACCCGTTCCAACCGATCTGGCCGGTCTCGCTCGCGAACTGGCCGCGACCTATCGTGAGCGCGGACGGTCGTTCGAGCTCGATGCACAATCGACGCCGATGATCGCGATGCGTCCCCTCGCGGTACGCCGCGTGGTCACGAATCTCATCGACAATGCATTCCGATATGCGGAAACCGGGATTGCCGTGCGAACCTTCGCCATGCCGGGAACCGTTACCCTGGAAGTCCTCGATCGCGGCCCGGGCATCCCCGCGAGCGAAACCGAACGGATGAAGCAGCCCTTTCAACGGCTCGAATCAGCGCGAAGCGGCCACGGTGGCTCGGGCCTCGGCCTTGCGATCGTTGATCGCATTGTCCGGATGCACGATGGTCGTTTCGATTTGGTGCCACGTCCCGGCGGGGGCCTGATCGCCAGGCTCATCTTCCCGGCGCATGCGTAAATCCGCCTGTTACGCGGGACGCCGATCATAGAGCGCCTGCGCGAGCGTTCCCGCATCGACGAACTCGAGCTCTCCTCCTACCGGAACGCCGCGGGCAATGCGGGTGACCTTCAGCCCGCGCGCCCGAAGAATCTCCCCGAGATAAAAAGCGGTCGCTTCGCCCTCGGTGGTGAAGTTGGTGGCCAACACGACTTCACGCACCGCGCCGTCGCAGGCACGCTTCACCAGCGCATCCAATCCGATCTCTTTCGGTCCGATGCCATCGAGTGGCGAGATACGGCCCATCAGCACGAAGTAAAGGCCCTTGAATGCGAGCGTCTGCTCAACCATCATCTGATCGCCGGGCGTCTCAACGACGCAGAGGACCGATTGATCGCGTTGCGGCGCACTGCACAACTCGCATAGATTGAATTCGCTGAATCCGTTGCACCGCTCGCAGCGCACGACCGAATGCATTGCCCGTTCGATCGCCTCGGCAAGTCGCGACGCCCCCGCACGATCGTTCTGCAGCAGGTGATGCGCCATGCGCTGTGCCGACTTCGGTCCGACACCCGGCAGGCAACGCAGTGCTTCGATGAGTGTATCGAGCGGGGTCAGCGCTTTCATTCGCCCTTGAATGCGCGCACTGAATGTCGCGAAACCACTAGCCCCACGGCGTCGCGTTCAAGCAGACATTGATACAGCGATAAACGATCGCGAGGCCCACGGTCAGAACAGCTTCATTCCCGGTGGCAGAGGCATGCCGGCTGTAACGGCCGACATTTTCTCCTGGACCGTGTGCTCGACTTTGCGGACCGCATCGTTGACCGCCGCGGCGACCAGGTCCTCGAGCATGTCTTTGTCGTCCGTCAACAGCGAGGGCGCGATGGTGATTCGCTTCACATCGTGCTTGCACGTCATCACTACTTTCACCATGCCCGCACCCGACTGGCCTTCAACTTCGATGCTGGCCAGTTGCT
Source organism: Burkholderiales bacterium (assembly GCA_046160305.1). Taxonomy (GTDB): domain Bacteria; phylum Pseudomonadota; class Gammaproteobacteria; order Burkholderiales; family SG8-39; genus SHXR01. The sequence goes on along the minus strand of JBJXGX010000193.1, from coordinate 51,466 downwards.
CCTGCACCTTGCGAACATTGTCCTGCATCTGCTGTGCCTGCTTCATCAAGCCGGCGATCTGGTTCTTCATCATCGGATGCCTCGTTCAACTCAGTGATTTGATGGATTCGATGCGCGCATCAAAACCCGACACGAGCGCGCGCACGAACGGATCTTCCTGCATCATTGTCTGCGCCGCGCCGGTGCGGGACTGCCGCGCGGCCTCGTCGCTCGCCGCAACAGACGCGCCGGTCGTAGCACCCGTTCTTAGCTCGAGATGCACCGGATGGCCAAGGCGTTCCGCCAGTGCCTGGCGCAATCGCTCAAGAAATGGCTTGTCGGTCAGCGCGCGGTCTTGCGGTGAAACCGTCAGCACGATCTTGCCGGCGTCAAACTGGACGAGCTCACTTCGATCGGCCAATTGTCGGGCCAGTCCGCCAAGCTTGAGACTGCGCACGAGGTCAGGCCAATTGCCATCGAAGGGTCCGACCGCCGGTTCGGCTGAAATCGACGGCGTTGCAGGCGTGATCGGAGCCGTCTGAATCGCTGCAGGCGCCGTGGCTTTGGTGGTCGCGGGCGTGGGCGTCGACTTCGTCGGAGCCAATCGAGATGCGGGCCCGGCAGGCGCCGATGACAACGCGCGGGTCGCCCCGATCGGACCGGTGTTCGGCATGCTGCTCGACGCGCCCGCATCGGGCCGAAACAACGCCATACGCATGAGGGTCATCGTGAAGCCGGCAAATTCGTCGGGCGCCAACGCAAGGTCGCGGCGCCCGTGCAAGGCAATCTGGTAATAGAGCTGAACTGTTTCGGCGTCCAGATGATTCGAGAGAACGCGCACGCGACTGTCGTCGAGTCCATCGGGTAATTCAATTTCCGGAACCGCCTGAACTAACGCAATGTTGTGCAGTAGCGTCGCCAAGGCGGCCAACGCCTCGTCAAAGGACAGGCTGCGCGCTTGAATATCGTTGGCGACGGCGACGGCTTCCTGCAGGTTCCCCGCCGCGAGATACTCCAATATCGAAACCAGGAATCCGCGGTCCACCGTTCCAAGCATGCTTCGGACCGCTTCCGTTTGGACGTTTCCCGCACAGAATGCGATCGCCTGATCAAGAAGCGACAAAGCGTCCCGCATGCTGCCACGCGCTGCATGCGCAATCATCTGCAACGCGCCGCCTTCAGCCGTTACCGATTCCTTCTCGCAAATGCCCGTCAGGTGCGTGGCAATCGCGGCCGATGGCATCTGCTTCAGATTGAATTGCAGGCATCGGGACAACACGGTCACCGGAATCTTCTGCGGATCGGTTGTGGCGAGGATGAATTTGATGTGCTCGGGCGGCTCTTCGAGCGTCTTCAACATGGCGTTGAACGCGGAGTTGGAGAGCATGTGTACTTCATCGATGACATAGACCTTAAAGCGGCCCCGTGTCGGCGCGTACACCGCGTTCTCGAGCAACTGCCGCATCTCCTCGACCCGCGTATTGGTTGCGGCATCGACTTCGAGCAGATCGACGAATCGACCGCTGTCGATCTCGGTACAGGAAGGGCAAACCCCGCACGGATTGGGCGTGATCCCGGTATCGCAATTGAACGATTTCGCAAGAATGCGCGCGATCGTGGTCTTGCCGATCCCGCGGGTCCCGGTAAACAGATAGGCGTGATGGAGGCGTCCGGACTCCAGCGCGTGCGACAGCGCCCGCACCACATGGTCCTGACCGACGAGTGCGCCAAAAGAACGAGGGCGCCATTTTCGCGCGAGCACTTGATACGACATACCCGCGATTTTATAGGAGGTCCGGCCTCGCCGTTGAGAATGCGTCCGGGACCTCGTCGCCCGATTGCGTATCGGACCGAGTTCTTGCGAACTAGCGAATGACCTTTTGCACGACTTCGAGAAGTCGCGCCGGATCGAAGGGCTTGACCAACCAACCCGTGGCCCCCGCAGCGCGGCCTTGCTGCTTCATCGCGTCGCTCGACTCCGTAGTCAGCATCAGTATCGGCACCCGCTGATATTCGGGGATGGCGCGAAGCGCACGGATAAGGGCGATCCCATCCATCACAGGCATGTTTTGATCCGTCAGAACAAGATCGAAATTTCCACCGCGCGCCTTGGCGAGTCCTTCCCCTCCGTCGCCGGCCTGCACCACGTCGTGTCCCGCGCGGCTAAGGGTGAACGCCACCGCAGAGCGGAGCGAGACCGAATCATCAACTGTCAGGATTCTTGCCATTGATTAAGTCTCATTGAGTGACGACCGTGGGCGCTGTCGGGCGTTGATTCCTGGGTCAAAAAAGCTCTATGTCACCGGTGGTTGTGTCATTGCCAAACGTTACTTGGCGCGGTCGATCCGCGGCGGAGTGAAGCGGCGGGACCGGAAGGGGCGGGGAAGTGCTGGAATCGAGACAGCATTCGATCCGCCCAAGTCGTTCGATCACGCAGTCCATGAGTTGCGTGGCCATATCATCAAATTGAACGGCTTGAAGCGCCCTGTCGAGCTCGGCGGAAAGCTGTGCATACGTTGCTTGATCCTGCACGGCCCATTGCGGAAGCCCTTCGGCGTCGAGCGTATCGGCTCGATCGGGCGCCCCGCCAGCAGCGACATTCATCGAATGAATCTGCCCCGCCAAATTCCGAAAACTATCTTGAAGTGCAGCCATTCCCGATGTGAGAATGGCTTTGAGCGAAGTCATCTCCATGGTCGCGTACCGAGTTTCTTGGGCGACCGCCGCCACTTTCGTTGCCTCTCCCGGCGAAGAGGTCGCACTTGTTTTGTCGACGTCGGCGTCCCTTGGCGATGTCAACTGGCAAGCCGAGCGAAGCGTAGGGTGGCTCATCGTTCGCCGGACCACGATTCGCCCGATCCGCGTGATCCACGCGCATGATTCGAGGTCGTTGAACGGTCAATGACACGGTTGTCGATCGGTGACACCGCGCGGCATTTGGCGTGGGTGTCCACAGACCCACAACCACGTCGGCGGGCGGTTCGAACTGTTTTCTCTGTCCAATGATCGGCATTTCGTGCTTTACTTATGCGTAAACAGGAAAACGCCATTCGAAGCGTGCTCATTGGAGGTCTACCCGCGGTGTCGTAGTCGGGCTGGCGACACGCCAGCAAGGGAATCTTCACTTGAGTTTTCGGATCACGACATTAGAAACAAAGGATCAGGCGTCCTGCTATTCGCGTGTCGGTGTGACCAACTGCGGTAGATCCGCGCGGGGTACTCAACCGGACTCGCCATACGACCAAGGGTTGATCGCAAGGATGGTGCATCAGCCCCCGCCTGGGCCTGTCTCGCGTGAGAACCACTCGCGAGATTCGCCCATGGCAATACAAAGGAGAGCAAACCAATGATCCGCGTGCTCGTTGCAGACGATCATGTGGTCGTCCGTAAGGGTTTGATTCATATCCTCGCGCGGGAGCCCGAGCTTCGTGTCGTGGGAGAGGCCGCCAACTACGGTGAGCTGCGCAAGATCCTCCATGAAACGCCCGTCGATGTGATGCTTCTCGATATCCAGATGCCCGGACGCAACGGCCTTGAAATCGCCAAGCTCCTGAAGCAGGAATTGCCCCGCCTGCATATCATCATTCTGTCGATGTATCCCGAGGATCAATACGCGGTGCGCGCACTGCGGGCGGGGGCGGCCGCGTATTTGTCCAAAAGTGCGCCGCCCGAAACACTGATCGAGGCGGTCAAGACCGTCGCAACCGGCCGCAAGTACATCAGCCCCGAGGTCGCACAAGCGCTCGCTGAGCGGATCTCAGGAGAGATCTCCGATCATCCGCACGAGGCACTTTCCGACCGCGAGCTGCAAGTGCTGAAATTGATCGCCTCCGGCAAAAGACTGGCGGACATCGCGCGCGACCTGTCGATCAGCCCGAAAACAGTAAGCGTCTATCGCGCCCGCATTCTTGAAAAAATGGGGCTCGAATCGAATGCGGAACTCACGCACTACGCACTGAAGAACAATCTGGTGACGTGATATCGCATCCAGTCTGCCGCGCGGCTTCCTATATCACGTCGAACAAGGTTTTCTGGGAGATTCGTGCGTAGGCATCGCGCGCTGCCTCGAGACCCTGCTGCTCCCGCATGAACTGGCTGATTGCCGATGCGTAGTCGAGATCGATGAGATCGGACAGCTCTCCGCGCAGCGCATCCTGGAGCCCCTGCGTCGAATCGGTCATCGATTCGAATTCACGAAGGCTCGCGCCCATCTGCGCCCTCACCGTCAGTGTTCGCTCGAGCCCTTGATCGATGTTGCCGATCGCAGCACCAATCTCCGTATCGAACCGCGCTTGATCGGCCGGTAACGAGCGTCCGCGATCCAGCGCCGCAATGGCCTGCTTGACGGATGCGAATATGCTTTGCGTCGGACTGGGCCGGGTTGAAAACGTATCGCCGGTCGCCGGTGCACCGGAAACCGAGAATTGCATGCCGGCAACCTGAATGCCGGACCCACTCGTGTACGCGTTTCCGGTTGATATCGTCGTCGCTGTCGTGGTATCGATAATGTCGTAGGTCGTCGTCGTTCCAGTAACGGTGAACGCAACCTGATAGATATCGTTCGTAAGCTGCGATAGATTGGTGACCGACCCCTGATCAATCACGCCGGTGCCGGTATTCGCTGCGGCAGCGCCCGTGGCAAACACGCCGTTGCCGGTACGGACGCGCATGAACACCTCGACACCGTTCTCCGTGACCGGAATCGTGCGCGACGCGCTCACCTGAATCGAGCGGCGGCCCTGATCGCCGGCATATGTCGCTCCATCTGGTGCATCAACGAACGGCTGCGTGGTCGCGAGTCCGCCGCTGAACAAGAAATTGCCGCTTTCATCGCGTGAATTGGAAAGCGCAAGCAGGTTGCCGTACGCGCTGCGAAGATCATCGGCGATCGAACGTCGATCGCTGGCATTGAGCGACCCGTTCGCGCCTTGGATCAATCGCTCGCGAATCGTCTGCAAGGTATCGCCGATCTCACCCACGACCTGCTCGCTGTACTGGACGGTGTTCTTGGCGGCAACTTGATTGGACAAGAACTGCTGGTTCTTGGCGATGGTGTCATTCAAGCGAACGCCGGCAGCGGCCGCGATCGGATCGTCCGCGGGCGAATTGACGCGCTTTCCCGTACTCAGCTGCTCCTGTAATCGAAACAGTCGCTCCTGCGAGCTGCCGATCGATTCGCTACCGCGCTCATGCAACATGGAAGAGCTGATCCGCATCGCGATTCTCCGTGGCTTATCTGATGCTATTCAATAATTCTTCGAACAACGATCCTGCGATGGAAATGAATCGCGCAGCCGCCTGATAGGCAGACTGGTAGCGCAACAGGTTTGCAGCCTCTTCATCGAGATTGACCCCGGACACCGAGGCATGTGCCTCTTCTGCCGAAGCGAGAATGCGCTTATAGGCGTCGTTCTCGATCGTCGCGCCGTTTGCATCATTGCCGACATCGGCCACCATCGAACCGTACAAACCGGAAAGCGTCTCGCCTGCCACGACCTGGCGCGATTGGAGCGCGCCGAGCAGCTGGGCGTTCGATCCATCACCCGTACCGCCAATGTTCGAGGTAATCGTGAACGTATCTCCGGCGCGCGGAATTGCATCAATGCGCACCGACCATCCGTTATAGGTGATTGCCCCGCCTGCGGCGAATGCAACGCCGGTCGGGTTGCCCGTCCCCGTGCCATTGACATCAAATGTAGCGGCACTGGTAAACGTCAGAGTCACCGGCTGTTGCAGATTGGGGTTCGGTGAAGGACCGATCACCGTGGCTTGACTGATCGTGCCGTTACCAAGATTGGCGGTCGCCGCCGCGGTGCGAATCGGGGAGGCCGCAGCGATTCGATTCGGATCGCTGATCGCGACCTGCAAACCTTGGGCCGCATACCGGCTGGGCAAAACAAGAAAGCTGTCGTTGATCGCTGGTGCGCCGGCGATTGAAATCTGGACGCCATCGACCGTCTGGGGCAATGTCGCGAAGGTTTGGACGGTGCTGTCGCTCAAGCGACGGATCGAATAATTCGCACCGTCCCAACGAACCAGGTAATCGCTTGCACGCAATTGCGAGCTGTCGACGATGGTTGCTGCCACGCTGCCGGTACCAGTGTTCCGCGTGTCCGAATAGGTTTGCGCGGCACCCACCGAAAAGAGATCTCCGCCTGGCGCACCATACCTGTCCTGCCCGAGCCGATGCTGCTCGTTGACGGCGCCGCTGAGCGCTTGGGCGACCCGTCCAAGCCCGTTTTGCGCATCGTTCAGCACGCTGTCGCGAAACGTCAGGTATCCGGAGAGCTCGCCGCCGCCAATCGCTGCGTATGGAATCGAGATCGGGGCACCGGCCGTGGCAAGTCCGATCGATAGATCATCACTAAACTTTGGGTCGGGGACCGCTTGCAGTTGATAGGCCACACCGCCTGTTATCAGCGATTGTCCACTTCCCATGAATACATTGATCGCACCATCCGGGAGCGTGAAGGTGGTGATCTTGATCACCTGGCCCAACTCGCGTGTTAGTTGATCACGCTGGTCGAGAAGATCGTTCGGCGCGGCGCCCGCATTGTTCGCGAGCGAAATCTGGTCGTTAAGCGTTGCGATCTTGCCGATGAGCGTATTGGCTTTGTCGACGCCTCGGCTGATCGCGAGATTTGCATCCTTGCGAAGGCGTTGCAGCTCAGTGTCGATATCACGAACGCGACCGGCAAGCGTGCTGGCCGAGGAGAGAAACGTCGAACGGGCAGCGGGATCGGTCGGGTGCTGCGCGATGTCATGAATCGAGGCGAAAAAATCCGCCATGACCGGACTAAGACCGGTCGCCTCATCGCCAAGCAAGTTGCTCAGGCGACCAATCTGGGTGTCCAACACCTGCGTTGCAGACTGCTTGGTGCCGGCCTCACGAACCTGCGCAGCCAGAAAGTCGTCGTAGACGCGCTCAATGCCGGTAACATGCGATCCCTTCCCGATGAACCCGCCACCTATCAACTGAGGGATATTGGTGCTCTGCTCGACACGCTGCCGGCTGAATCCCGGTGTCCCGACATTGGCGATGTTGTGACCCGTCGTGGCCAGATTCGCCTGCGCCGTCATCAAACCCGAGGAGCCAATCTGCAAGAGCGAGGACATTTGCTGGACCTTCCGAGAACCCGACCACCATCAACGGTTTGATTCGGCCGCGATCGATCAAACTGAACGAGAACCGGTTCGGGTGATCGCGATCGTGTGATTTATTACGCGCGTAAGTTTTTCCGCGTACCGCGGATCAGTCGCGTAGCCGCCTTGTTGGAGGCCTTTGGCGAAATCGGCAGCGCTGTCAGCGCGCTTCACGGCCTCCGCATACCGCGGATTGCTCGCAATGAGCTTTGCGTAGTCTTGGAACGACTCGGCGTATGACGAGTACGCTCGAAATTTTTCGACGACCTTCCGCGCGACGCCGTCCGTATGCTCTGTCGTCGTCGCATCGACTGTCGCGCCTTTCCAATTGCTGCCAGCCTTGATGCCGAACAGATTGAAGGCGCTCGATCCGTCCTGACGTCGAATTTCCCGTTGACCCCATCCCGATTCGAGTGCGGCCTGTCCGAGAATAAACTCGGCAGGAACGCCGGTGTTGCGTTCCGCGGCACGTGCCTCCGGGATCATCTTCTGCACGAAACTCTCGGGTGCTCCGGTGGTCCCCGCTGGTTTCGCGCGGTTGGTCGCCTCGGTCAGTTTCTCCAACGCCTGCGCGGCGCTCGGCCCCGCCCCCTCGGGACGGCGTCCGCGTTGCGCTGCATTCACCTGTCGCACCAAAACGTCGGCGATCCCGATTCCTCGCTCAGCGAGCCGACCAACGAGTTCCTGATCAAGCATGCCCCGGTACATCTTCGAGTCGCTGGAGGCCAACGGATCGCTATTCGGAAGGGCATCCCGCATGCTCTTGAGCAAGGTGTTCATGAACACCGCTTCGAACTGTTTGGCCGCCGTCTTGAGCGCTTCGTCCGGCCGTTCGCGCAACTGCATCTTGAGGCGGTCAAGTCCCCGCGCGTCGAGCGCAAGGCGAGCATCGATGGGCGCCCGCGCGGAGGTCATATTATTTCCAACTCTGCGCGCAGGGCGTTCGCCGCTTTCATCGCCTGCAGAATCGCAAGGAGATCCTGTGGTGTTGCCCCAAGCGAATTGAGCGCCCTGACCAGATCCTCGAGCTTCGCACCGGCCATCACGCTGAGTTGACCGCCCTCCTGCCTGATCTGCACATCCGATTTCTCAGTGACAACCGTCTGACCGCTGCTAAGCGGGCCCGGCTGACTCACCACCGGCGTGGTGTTGACCGTAACCGACAGATTGCCGTGGGCGACCGCACACGCCTCGAGCGTTACCGCCTGGTTCATTACGACGGACCCGGTCCGCGCATTGATGATCACACGAGCGCTTGCCTGAAAGGTCTTGATGTCCATGTTCTCGATCCGCGCGAGAAACGACACGCGCTCATCGGGAATCAACGGGGCCGTCAGTCGAATCAACCGCCCATCCAGCGCATCGGCGATCTGCCCTTGAAATTCCTTGTTGATCGTATCGGCAACCCGGCGTGCCAGCGAGAAATCGGACGATCCGAGTTCGAGATGAACGAAATCGGACTGCATCAGCGGTGTCGGTGCGGCGCGTTCGACCGTCGCCCCCCCGGGGATCCGGCCCGCGCTCAGATGATTGATCTGTACTTTGCTGCCGCCGGCCGAGGCGCCCGCCCCGCCGACCGCCACATTGCCTTGTGCGATTGCGTAAATTTGTCCGTCCGCGCCGCGCAATGGCGCGAGGAGAAGTGTGCCGCCGCGCAAGCTCTTGGCATTGCCAAGCGAGGACACCGTGATATCCAACAGTTGCCCCGGCTTTGCGAATGGCTGCAATGTCGCGGTCAACATGACAGCCGCAACGTTCTTCAGCTGCAGATTGACCCCCGGTGGCAGGGTCACGCCGAGTTGGCTCAACATCGCGGTAAGACTCTGCACCGTGAACGGCGTCTGGGTCGTCTGATCACCGCTGCCATCGAGACCGACCACCAGCCCATAGCCGATCAACGGGTTGGAGCGTACGCCTTGGATACTGGCGAGATCCTTGATGCGATCTGCGCGTGCGGATTCAATCGGCGCAAGCATCGCGAGCACTGCGACGAACCAACCAAGAAAAGCGCTTCGATTCACTCTGTGTCCCTATCAGAACGGGAGAATGTTCATGAATATCCGCTGCAACCACGGCATGGACTGCGCCTCATCGATGTAGCCGCTCCCTACATACTCGAGCCGCGCTTCCGCGACCTGGGTGGAGTTGAGCGTATTGCCCGACTGGATCGTCACCGGATTGACGATCCCCGAGAAGCGCAATGTCTCGGCGTTGTGATTGATCCCGATCTGCTTGTCGCCCGCGATCACGAGGTTACCGTTGGCGAGTACATCGATGACCGTCACACTGATCGATCCTGAGAAGACGTTGTTATTCGACGTCCCGCCCTTGCCCTCGAATTTTTGATCACCGCTCGCGCCGATTCCTGCGTCTTGAAGGGTCTTGAAGGGAATACCCTTGATCAACGGAATGCTCATGTCGGCGCTGCTCACGCGATTCGCGCTCGACTGCGATTGCTGGCTCGCGGAAAGCTTCTCGTTGATCTGCACGATCAAGATATCGCCAACGGTCCGGGCGCGCCGATCCTCGAACAACGGCTGAAAGAACCTACCGCCCTGAAAAATCGCACCATCGGTGGGTGTCGGGGTGACCGTTGACAGTTTCGGCCGGGCCGTCAACGGCTCATGCATTTTTACATGGCCGCCGGAAGCGCAGCCCGCGAGCGCGACGAGCGTAATCGCGCATGCACCGATTCGCGATATCGCTTCGCTTAGGGAATTTCGTACGCTCATGAAGTGCTCCGCTCAACCACGATCACAGTTGCGAAAGTCGCTGCAACATCTGGTCAGACGTCTGGATCGCTTTGGAGTTGATCTCGTAGGCCCGCTGCGTTTGAATCATATTGACCAGCTCCTCGACGATATTCACGTTGGAAGTTTCGAGATAACCCTGGCTGACTAGCCCTGCGCCGTTCGCGCCGGGAGCACCTACATTCGCTGTTCCGGATGCGGCGGTCTCGCCAAAGAGGTTGCTCCCCATCGCCTGCAGCCCGGCCGGATTGATGAAATTGGCGAGCTGTATGGTTCCGACCGATTGCGGCGCCGTTTGACCAGGCACGCGGACCGATACGGTTCCGTCCTGGCCGATCGACACGGTGGTCGAATTGGCGGGAACGGTCAGCGATGGCTGGAGCGGATATCCGTTCGCCGTAACAATCTGCCCTTGGGCGTCCACCTGAAATGCTCCGTCCCGGGTATAGGCGGTCGCGCCATCGGGCATCAGCACTTGGAAAAAACCCTGGCCATTGATCGCCACATCCATGGAATTGTTTGTTTGATTCAAATTCCCTTGGGCAAAGATGCGGGCAGTAGCGACGGCGCGCACACCAGTACCGATCTGCAAGCCCGTTGGAATTGTTGTCTGCTGGGATGATTGCGCGCCCGGCTGGCGAAGCGTCTGGTAGAGAAGATCCTCGAATACGCCGCGCTGGCGCTTGAATCCGGTGGTGCTGACGTTCGCAAGATTGTTTGACACAACGTCGAGTTGCGTCTGTTGCGCGTCCAACCCGGTCTTGGAGATCCACAATGATCGCATCATGATTCTGACCCTCTGACCTAACCGCTGATCGATAACAACTGCGTTGCCGCGCGCGCGTTCTGCTCGGCGCTCGACATCAGTTTCATTTGCGTTTCGAAGTGTCGGGCGACGGCGATCATGTCGACCAGCGCTTCGACAACATTCACGTTGCTTGCTTCCACTGAACCGGAAGAAACGGTGACGGCCAGGTCCGCATCGGCTTCCCCGCCAGGCGTGCGGAACAATCCGTCGCCACCGCGCACAAGACTTTTCTCATCAGGATTCACGAGCTTCAGCCGACCGATGGTCACGGCGTTCTGCTTCCCCGCACCCGCGGGCACGGCAGAGATCGTTCCATCGCGTCCAATCATTACTTCATGGTTCTGGGGAATCGTGAGGGGCCCGCCTTCGCCAACGATCGGATGACCTTTCTTTGTCGTGAGATTCCCCTCGGGCGAAAGCTCCAACTGACCATCGCGCGTATAGGCTTCGCTACCATCCGGCGCCTGCACGGCGAAGAATCCGCTGCCGCCGATCGCCACATCAAGCGGGTTACCCGTCTGCAATAACGGACCGGGGCGAAAATCCGATCCGGTGCTCGTTTCGACTGCAGCGACTCGGGATGCCACACCTGGACCGTTGACCGGTGTCGCGCGAAACGCGGTCGTCTGCGCCCGATACCCGTTCGTATTCGCGTTGGCGAGATTGTGTGCGATCGATTCGTGCCGCTGGGCGAGCATTCGGGCACCGGTCATCGCGGTGTAGATGAGCTTGTCCACGTCGTGCCTCCGTCGTCAGTCATTCACCCAAGTCATCAACGCAGGTTGACCAGCGTTTGCATCAACTGGTCCTGGGTCTTGATGGTCTGCGCGTTGGCCTGATAGGTTCGCTGCGCGGTAATCATATTCACGAGCTCCGCCGTCAGGTCGACATTCGATTCTTCGAGGGAGCCTGCGTTGATGACGCCACGACTGCCCTGGTTGGGCGCCCCAACCGCCGGTTGACCAGATTCGGAAGTCTCAACCCACGACGTGTTCCCGATGGGATTCAGTCCCTGCGGATTCATGAACGATGCGAGAACGATCTGGCCCTGTGCGAGCGATTGGCCATTGGAATAGCGGCCTTGGATCACGCCATCGCCACCGATCGCATATCCGAGCAACTGACCGGAGGTGTAGCCGTCCTGCGCAACGCGGGTGACCCCGAAGGACGATCCGAATTGCGTCGTGCCGGTGAAGTCGAGCGCAATCGCTTGAGGTGTCGCTGCCCCGGTCGTCATGGGTGCACTCACGGCAAACGGTAGCGTCGTTGTCGCCGTGTTGATGGTGCCGGCGCTGGTAAAATTCATCGTTCCGATCGGCACGCCGGCGTTAATGGGCACCCCATCGTTCTGGCCGTAGATCTGCCATGTATTCGGCGCGGTCTTCAGCATGTAGACCGAAAGATTGTGCGGATTGCCCAGGCTGTCGAACACCTGTACGGTGGTCGTATTGTGATAGGTAGTCGGATCACCGAAATTGAAGGCGGCAGCAGGCAGCGGAAGCAGCCGTGAGTCGAAGTTGCTCGCAATCTCCGCCTGCGCGGTTGTTCTGGGTGAAATATCGTTCGTGCTGGCTCTGAGATCCTGTGCACTCGATGACTGCAATATGAGTCCCGCCTGGTTCGCCGGATATCCGGTCAGACGATCACCTTGTGCGTTCGCGAAATAGCCGTCCTTATCCACCCTGAACTGCCCATTGCGGGTGTACGTAACCGACCCCTGCGTGTTCATTCGGAAGAAGCCGGAACCATTCACAGCGAGATCGAGGGGATTATTGGTAACGGTCATGTTCCCCTGCTGGAACATCTGCGCCACGTCCGAGATGCTTACACCGATCCCGGATTGATTGGTGGTCGCGCCCCAACGAGTCGTGGCATAGATATCCGCGAATTCGGCCCTGGACGCCTTGAATCCTGTCGTATTCGCGTTCGCGACGTTATTGCCGATCACTTCCAGATTGTGCGAGGCTGCATTGAGCCCGCTCAGACCCTGCTGAAATGCCATTGCCGCTTTCTCCTTGTCCCCGCCTTAAAGAATTTCCTTGACTTCGTTGAGTGGTCTGCGCCCAAGCAAACCAAGATCTACCTGAACCGTTTCACCGCCCCGAACGACCCCATCCACGTGAGCCCGCGCGAGTGTCGTGGCCGTCACAGCCTTCCCAGCGGCAGTTGCGCTAACGGTGACGGAGTAGAGCCCATCCGCCGCACGCGCACCACTTGCCGCGACACCGTCCCACTCGAATGGATGCGTACCCGCCCCCTGGCGCGTGAGCTGAATTTCCTTCACGGTCGCGCCGGCCGCATTCTTGATCGTGATCGCGACACTATCAGCAGGGTCGGTCAATTCGAACGCCCCACCCGCGCCGTTTGCCCCAAGCTGCAACTGATCGCTCGTCACCAGGACGTCCTTGCCATCCATGCCCGCAGCCTGAAGGGATTCGAGCCCCTTGATCTGATCGAGCACCGCCTTCATCGTCTGGTGCAATTGATCAACGCTGGTAACCGTACTGATCTGCGCGAGCTGTGTCGTAAGTTGCGCGTTATCGAGTGGATTGAGCGGATCCTGATTCTTCATCTGCGTAACGAGCAACGTCAGGAAACGATCCTGCACGTCCTGCGCGGTCTTGCCGGCAAGCTTTGTTGCATCGGCGGCGCTTCCGGTACTCGTCAAACCGGCTGCGGTACTAGGCCCAATCGTTGTGGCGGTAGCCATCGTGCGTTCCTTTCGGAATCAAAGCCTGCGCGCTCATGAGCCGAGCGAAAGCGTCTTCAACATCAAGTTCTTCGCTGTATTCATGACTTCCGCGTTCGTTTGATAGGAGCGCGACGCGGAGATCATGTTCACCATTTCATCCACGACATTGACATTCGGCATGGACACGAATCCCTCACCGTCGGCGAGCGGATGCTTCGGATCGAAGACTTTCTTGCCCGGCGAATCATCCTCGATGATTCTGGACACGCGGACCCCAAGTGCCTGATCGGCTTGTTGAGTCGGCGCGCCTTGGAACGACGCGCCTGGCGCGCTCCCGCTCCGGGTTGGAAGCTGTGCGGACGACACCGCTTGAAACATCACGTGCCGCGCCCGATAGGGTTTTCCATCGGGTCCGGCAAGGCTCTCCGCGTTGGCGAGATTGCTCGCAACCACGTTCAGCCGCTGGCTTTGCGCGACGAGACCCGAGCCCGCAATCTCGAAGACTTTCATCATTGACATGGCGCCTGCCTCCTATCAGCCTTGATCGCCGCGAATCGCGGAGAGCATCGTCCGGATATGACTGTTGATGAACTTCAACGTCGCTTCGTATCGGACCGCGTTGTCGGCGAATTGCATGCGTTCCAAGTCCATATCAACGGTGTTGCTGTCGATCGCGGACTGGACCGGAACGCGATACTGGAGTGTCCGCATGCCGCCCGATTGACCTGCCGCGGGATCGACATGCTTGGAATCGGTCCGGGCAAGCGAGCCTGCACGTGATGTCGAAGAAGCCCCCGCGGTCGCGGCCCGCAACGCCGCGCCAAAATCAAAATCCGTTGCCTTGTAGTTAGGCGTATCGGAATTGGCGATATTCGCGGCCAGCACCTTCTGTCGCTCGGCACGCAACACGAGTGCCTGGGATTGAAAGTCGAGCCCCTTGGTGATCTGATCAATCATTGCGTCTCCTGCGTGAAAAGTATCCGGGGCAAACTCGACACGGACGCGTTCACATGCATTGCATTTTGCGAGTACGGTTAGGCCATCGATCAGCCAAGCAGATGCGTTTTTGCCCCGCTATTTCCCACTTGGAGCACGGGCCGGGTGCGTTAGCGTGTCATCCGCGGCAAACTGCACGGAGCAATTGACCAATGCGTATGTTCGGGCTTCAGCAATCGGCGCTTCTTCTTTCGCTCGCACTATTTGCGCTTGGAGCGCACGCGAATCGCATCGAACCGATCGATCCCGCCGAGATTGCGCGTATCGAAAAAAGCTTGAAGTCGTTTATCGATAGGGAAACCGCGTCCCTGCCTGGGCGCGTCGAAATCGCGTTTGCAGCGAATAGAGTCCGAACGCATGGCGCCCCATGTAATCAGCTTGATCCCTTCGTTCCGCAAGGCGCAAGACTCTGGGGCCGCGCCAATATCGGATTGCGATGCAAGGACACGAACGTCCGCTGGAACGTGTTCGTGCCCATCGAAGTACGCGTATTCGTTCCCGTTCTGACCGCCGCGCGACAATTGAGCACCGGCCAAACGCTGGAGCCAGGCGACTATCTGCTGCGCGAAATTGACATTACGCGCGAACCGAACGGTGTCATTACCGATCCCGCGCAACTTGATGCCCGGATCACAGCCCGGCCGGTTCCTGCAGGAACTGCCTTACGCGCCGACATGCTAAAGATTCGACCAACAATCGCATCCGGCGATCTGGTCAAGGTGGTCTATATGGGGAGCGGCTTTACAATAGCGTCGGAGGGAAAAGCCCTGGCGTCCGCATCGACCGGTCAGTATGTACGCGTCCAGATGGACTCGGGGCGAATCATCAATGGGATGGTTCGTGGCGGTCCGATCGTGGAGTTGCATTGAGGTTGGAACGAATCCCTGAACTTCCCATGCCAACATCCGACTAACTTCTCAGCGATTGACCGCAGGTACATTCAAGTTTCAGTCCGCTACCCCGATAATCCAATGAGGATTCGGTTAATTAGTTCTTTCGAAGCTGCGGATGATGGAAGTTCCAACCGCTCTTCGATCTGGAGGGTACCGTGAAAATTGGACCATCATTCGATTCGAAGCACATCAGCGAATCGATACGAAACAAGACGGACGCCGCGCGACCGTCACCTTCCAGCACGCCCGCCACGCCCGGTGCCGCCGTACGCCTGTCGGAGCTGTCAACCCGCCTCGCCGATTTGGAAGCCCGACTAAGCGGCACCGAAGCGTTCGACCAGAAACGGATTGACGAAATCAAACAGGCGATCACCGATGGCCATTTCTCCGTGAAGTCGGAGGCCGTGGCCGACAAATTGATCGAACATGTTCGCGAGATGCTGGCAGGCAAGAAGGCCTGAACTGTCGTTGCCAGTTCTAGAATTGCAGCCCGACATCAATCAAGACATGAACAGCGCCCCCCGCCAGACTTTGCACGACCTTCGTTCTTCCGTTGAAAAAGAATGCGCGGCGATGGAAGATGTCATCGCCATTCTTCGGCGCGAACAGGAACAGCTTGTATCGGGCTCCTCCGAAGGGCTTGATTCCGTGGTGAACGAAAAGAATTCAAGCCTTGATCTGCTCGAGCGGAAGCGCCAAGACCGCCTGAATACAATGAAGAATGTGGGCGCGCCCATCGATCCCGGAATGATCGACCAGTTCGTGGGGGCGGATACAACGCTCTCCCGGCTGTGGCAACGGCTTCGCGCCCTTGCCCGCGAGTGCCAGCGCATCAACGCGTTGAATGGCCGCTTGGTCAATGTCCGTTTGCAGTTTGTCGACGGACGCCTCGACTCCCTTCGCCGCGTCCGCGGAAATCAGTCGGTGTATGACACGGACGGCCGCTCCGGTTATCCGCAATCCAGCCGCATTATCGCGGCCGCCTGATATTCACCGTTGACTGCTTGAGCTTTCGGGAGCTCGCGAAAGCGCCCGTTCGAATAGCCCGCATTCGCGTGCGTTTCTCGCCCGCCGCCTCCCTCGCATCCTGACGCAATCACCGAACGATCGTTTCAACGGGACGGTGGGTAGCACCATTCGCGGAACTAAAGTCGCCCAACCCCGAACAGCCATACGGCGCCGGGCGATCTATCCAACGTTCGCTCTACCACTCCTTCATTTTTGATCGAAGGCGCGATACGGCTTGACTGTGCAGCTGGCAGATCCGCGATTCAGTGACACCAAGGACCGCCGCGATTTCCCTGAAGTTGAGCTCCTGCTCGTAATACAAACCCATGAGCAGTCTCTCGCGCTCCGGAAGACCATCGATTGCATCGACTAGCGCGACACGAAAACGCCGATCCTGGATCGCCTCCACCGGATCCGATCTATTGTCGGGGCAATTCCGATCGAGAAAACTGTCGCTGCCCGAATCATCGTCATCGGAAAAGTCCTCGAGGTAGAGAAGTTGATGGCAGCGGGCATCCTGCAGCATCGTTTGATACTCGTGAAGCGGAACGCCGATCTCCTTCGCGATTTCCGTCTCGAGCGGCGGACGCTTGAGTCGTTGTTCCAGTTTTGAAATGGTTCTCTCAATCTCACGCTGGCTCTTACGCAGGCTGCGCGGAAGCCAATCGCTCGCTCGCAACTCGTCCAGCATGGCGCCGCGAATTCGTTGCGTTGCATAGGTCTCGAACTGCACCCCCTGTCCCTCCTCGAATCGCGACGCCGCATCCATCAGTCCGATCAGACCAGCCTGGATGATGTCGTCGGCTTCAACGCTCGCAGGAAGTTTGGCGAGCAGATGGCTTGCCATCCGCTTTACCAATGGTGCAAATCGCTCTATGTAGTCCTCCCGGTCAATCTGGCCAGTTGCCGTATACATCTCGTTCTCCTTGTGAATCAATGCGGAACCGCGGGCTGATCACCGTCGCGGTCGAATGTTGGAAACTCTGCAAGGCGCCATGCGAGCGCGCGCGTCGCAAGCTGCGCGAAAGCGCCGACAGTAGTCGATGGAACCTCGCCTCGCGAACCAATCGAGGCTGATGGAACCCCTCCCTCGAATTCAGGAGCAATTCCCAGAAAACGTAGCGCCGTGCCTGAGATTCTCGAGTGCACCAGTGCGGCACTCGGTTCATCGGGTTGACCGACAACCACCACCCGATATCGATGCGGCCGGGCACAGGTTCGCTTGATCGTGAGGTATGTCGATCGGATGGATGCCGAATCGCCGCCTGTCGTAAGCAGAATTTCGCCTTCGGTCTCCATGATGCGCGCGATCGCCGCAGGTTGAGAAAAATGGATCACAACCAGATCGGCGGGTTCTGGCGCGTGGGCGAATGTGCCCAGCAACTGTCCCACGGTGAGCCCCCTCTTTTTGAGACCATTCAACTGGTCACGAATGAGAGCCACTTGGACATTGGAACTGGCGATTGAGATCGCGTCGGCGTATTCGCAATGGCCTGCCACGAGATCATCAAGTGAGTAGGCAGGTTCGCTACCAAGCATTCGCCCGCATTCGCCATCCCCTTGATCAATTAGGAGCACTCTCTCGCCCAGGCCAACCAAGGCACGTGCAAGCATGGCTGCAACCCATTGGCTTCCCTCGTGTCCGATCACAGGCAATACGCGGACCGTCGAGCGCGTGAGCATTCGGCGCAGACCGGAGGCCTGATCGAATGACACCGGCCGCGTCCGCGTTTCTTGTCTAGCGAGCATGCGCCGCACTATGACGAACCTCCACTGTTGACTGTGGGCGTGCCGGACGGAAGGCATCAGCGCGCAACGCAGTACGAATCAGTCTGGATGCATCCGGAATTTGAAGATCCTCCGGAACGCGCTGGCCGTTGGCCACGTAGCGCAACCGTTGTTTGAAGCGCAAGAGCACGCTGATCGCCGGTGCAAGTTTCACCGCCTCGTCGATCTTCGTAAGGATGGTGCCGACGGCTGTGCGTCCGCGATAGAACTCCACGACCTCCTCTTGCGTCTCAGGTTGGCTCGGCGCCGCCAGGAGCAGTAGGCGTTTGACGCGACACTCATCGAGGAAATCCAGATTCTCTTGCACACGAGCGTCTCTTTGCCCCATACCGATCGTATCGATAAGGATAAGGCGTCGATCCTGCAGCATGTCGAGGGTACGATGCAGCCAATCGAAGTCATGGACGGTATGAACCGGTACACCGAGGATCTTTCCATAGATGCGAAGCTGATCCGGTGCGCCGATCCGATAGGTGTCTGTCGTAATCAAGCCGACGCTCTGTGCGCCATAACGTACGGCGCATCGCGCGGCGAGCTTCGCTGCGGTCGTCGTCTTGCCCACGCCGGTTGGCCCGGTAAGCGCGAAGATTCCCCCGGTCTCGACGACATCCTCGTCGGCCGTTCCGCATCCAAGCGATCGAGCCAGACGCGCCTCGACCCAATCGCGCGCCTGCACGACCGAATACGCGGTGGGAAGCCCATGAAGCGCTGCGTCAATGAGCGCAACCTGAAAACCAACACCCAGCAATTCACGGCGCAGCATCGCCGGAACGATATGGGCGCCGCGATCCGGGGTCGCGGAACGCGGCGCTTCGCCTCGTCCTTCCACCAGAGTTCGGAGCGACTTGAGTTCATCGAGAATTGCGCTCTCCCCGCCCCCCGAACGACTCGGGCTGGTGGGCTCGGCCGCGCCCACAGTGCGGCTCGGCTCATGCCGCATTGGGGCCGGACCATGATCGGGTGGAGCGTTAGCTGCTTTCGGGCTCGCTTTGCGCGACGGATCGTCTCGCATCGCCTCGCCATCAAGACGGGCGCTTATCGATGGCGTAGCAATGACGCCATCGCGTTCATGTGGCGCGCGAACGGTACGCACATTCGGCGTGCTGTCGGAGCTGAACGATGGAGGCAACGATTTGGATTCGATCAGACCCTGTCCGTCGGACTTGGTTGGCCGGCGACCTTTCACGAATTCAACAAAACTGAAAGGCTTTTTCTGGCTTCCTGATTCCCATGCGAATCCCACCGGCGAAGCATGTTCGGATTCGCGACGTTGGCGCGATTCGGATTGCGGCGCCCCCTGCAGAGGCTGGGAAACGGCTGCCGAGGTTCGCAATTGCATGGCGACTTGTTCGGCGACCGTCGGCCGTGCCGCGATTTTTCCCTCGGAGGAATCGGCCTCGACCGCACCAACCAGACTTTCGAATTCGCTTTCGGCGATCGCGACGACTTCGACACCGTTGTGTGTAGCGCGATTCGAGAGGATGACCGCATCGTCACCAAGCGCTTCCCGCACCTTGGTCAGTGCCGCTCGCGTCGTTGCCGCTACAAATTTTTTGGGTTTCATGCTGCCGCTCCAAGTATTGCGCTTACCCGTATGGTTCTAGTGTCTGGAATCTCGGCGTGCGCGATCACCTTGATTTGCGGAACGGAACGGCGCAACAGTCTCGCCAAAGGTGACCGCAGCCGGTCGGGCACAAGAAGCGCGGACGGCTGTCCGATGCTCTCCTGCCGGTCGACCAGCTGTTGTGCGTTCCGCAAAAGACCCTCGGCAAGAGTGGGCTCGATGCCAAGCACCTCGCTCGATGTTGCAATGGCTTGATGCAAGACTTTTTCCAAGTCAGGTTCAACCACGATGACCTGCAACTCTTCCACCCCACCATAGAGGCTCTGCACGATCGCGGGCCCGAGCGCGATGCGGACTGCGGCCGTGAGCTCGGCGGCGTCTTGCGTACGCGCAGCCTGCTCCGCGACGGCTTCGATGATCGTTCGGAAATCGCGAATGTGGACGCCCTCGTCTAGCAGGTTCTGAAGGACACGATGCAATATCGCAAGCGGGATCATCTTCGGAATGACGTCCTCGATCAGCTTTGGCGCGCCCTTCGCAAAATGATCCACGAGCGCCTGGACCTCTTGCCTGCCCAAGAGCCGCCCAGCACTCTTGCCTATCAGGCTGTGAAGATGCGTCGCAACCACGGTTGCGGCATCGACGACGGTGTAGCCGCCGAGCTGGGCCCCCTCCCTTTGATCGGTATCAATCCAGACGGCAGGCAATCCGAATGCCGGATCCTTTGTCTGCTGGCCTTGCAGCGTTCCCGATGCGTTCCCCGGATTGATCGCAAGCAGCGAATTTGCGTGCGACTCGCCTTCTCCGATCGTGACCCCTTTCAAGCTGATGCGATAGCCGTTGGGACGCAATTCGAGGTTGTCGCGTATGTGCACGGGCGGAGGCAAGAAGCCGACTTCCTGCGCGAATTTTTTTCGAATCCCCTTGATGCGCTTCAACATCTCGCCGTCCTGCTGGCGATCGACCAGCGGAATCAATCGATAACCCACCTCAAGTCCCAGAACGTCGATAGGCACCAGGTCATCCCAAGTTGCCTCGGCGCCATCGGCGTTAGGGGCACTTGTTGGTACCGGTTCGGCCGCCGCTAACGCCGCTTGCGCGATCTGCTGTTTGCCGATCCACCACGCGGCGCCACCAATTCCACCGGCGAGGAGCAGGAACGCGAAGTGCGGCATCCCAGGAATAATGCCGAGTAATCCGAGGATTCCCGCCGTCACGAATAGCGCTTGCGGCATCGACAGCAACTGCCTTGATAGTTGTTGCCCGATGTCCTGGTCTTTCCCTACACGGCTCACGATCAGGCCTGCCGCTGTGGAGATAATCAACGCCGGGACCTGCGCAACCAGACCGTCGCCGATCGACAGCAATACATAGTTGTTGGCAGCCTGCGCCAACGGCAGGTTGTGCTGCAATATCCCGATGAAGAGACCACCAACGATATTGACGAACAAGATCAAGATCCCGGCGACGGCGTCCCCGCGGACGAATTTGCTCGCACCGTCCATCGAACCGTAGAAATCAGCCTCCTGGGCGACTTCCAGGCGCCTGCGCTTTGCTTCCTCCTGCTCGATGAGGCCGGCATTGAGATCGGCGTCGATCGCCATTTGTTTGCCCGGCATTGCATCCAACGCGAACCGTGCGCTCACCTCGGCGATGCGGCCCGCGCCTTTGGTAATGACGACGAAGTTGATAACGACAAGGATCACGAAGACGACGAATCCAACAACGAAGTTCCCGCCGACCAGAAAATTCGCGAACGCTTCAATCACTTTCCCGGCCGCATCGGGCCCGGTGTGTCCGTGGAGCAGCACCGCACGGCTCGATGCCACGTTGAGAGACAGGCGCAACAGCGTGGTAACGAGGAGCACCGTTGGAAACACCGCGAATTCGAGAGGGTGTCGGGTATAGGTGGACACGAGAAGGACCAACATCGACACCGCGATATTGAATGTGAACAAGAGGTCGAGCGCGATAGGCGGCAACGGCAATACCATCATCGCGATAATCATGATGATGAGCAGCGGAACCGCCAACCGGTTCGCCTGCATGTCGCGTAGCCAGCTGAATCGAAGTAAATCGTTCACGCGATATCCGGATGTGCGTTATGCATCGATAGAGGCCTGTGACGTATTGGTTATCGAAGAGCGCCGTTTGGATCAAGGCCCGGCGGAATATCCACCGGCTCAAACGAACCCGGCGCAGCCGCATCAACGCCCTTCCGCAGTCGGAAGACATAGGCGAGAACCTGCGCAACCGCTTCGTAAAGTGCCTCGGGGATGTGCTCCCCGACCTCAGCATGTTTGTTGAGCGCCCGTGCCAACGCGGGAGATTCAATCACCGGAACCTTGGCGGATCGCGCCAGCGAGCGGATGCGCTCAGCCATCAGATCAACGCCCTTTGCAACGACGAGCGGCGCGCCGTCTTCGTTGTCGCGATACGCAAGGGCAACCGCGAAATGCGTCGGATTAGTGATGACGACGTCGGCTTTTGGAACCTCTTCCATCATTCGACGGCGCGCCATTTCCCGCTGAAGACTTCGAATGCGCTGTCGCAGTTGCGGGTCCCCGTCTGTTTCCCGCGACTCCCGTTTCAACTCCTCCATACTCATCCGGAGCGATTGATGATGGCGCCACAACTGAAGCGGAACATCAACCGTTGCCGTCAGGGCCAAGGCAAGCACCATTGCCAGCACCCCAGCCAGCACAACGCGTACCGTATGCGTCAATCCCCCTTCTTGCGTTTGTGCAACAAGCTCGGCGAATTCCGGCACCGCGTTCCACAAGAAAATGCCGACGACAGCCACGATCACAACCGCTTCCACCATCACCTTGAGTAGCTCGGTCAAACTTCGCACCGAGAACATTCGGCCGAAGCCCGTAATCGGATTCAATTTGGAGAAATTCGGCACTACCGGCTTGAAGGTGAAAATCCATCCCCCCAGACCAATACTTGCGATCGCGCCGGCGGCCGCGATCAACGCGAGTATTGGCAAAGCGATGGAACCCGCATCGAACACGAGTGCACCTAGTCGTTCCGGCATGGCGCTGGCTTCGGCGACATCTTTGTGATTGAATTGAAGCGCACTTCGAAGAAACAGTGAATAACGCGCTATGAGGTGGGGACCCGCGAACCAAAGAATGCCTGCGGCGGTCCCAATTACCGCCAAGTGGGCGAGCGCGCGCGATCGCGGAATCTGCCCCTCCTCGCGTGCTTGCTCGAGTCGTCTGGGTGACGCCGGTAAGGTACGTTCCTGATCAGAATCGGATTGGGTGGCCATGCCAGGTGAAATCGGATGAAGTCCTCACTTGGCATTATTCCGATATCCGGCTCGCGCATTGCGCCGAACACCGCCCATTTAACCGACCTAATTTGGGAAGGCCTCTCAACACGTGATCAAGTGCCGAATGTTGTTGTGCTGTGGCCAAGCATGGGGACGCGATCAGGCGTCGGGCGGGAGCGGTTCCACGCCGACAGTGGTCCCCGCGGGACCACTGCAATCGACCAGACGGACTTGAAAGATCGCCGCAAGGCGGACTGGCGCCGGGAACGCCTCCCAACATTCCCGGCGCCAACACTAGAGCCGCGACGCAGGGGGTCCATGCATGATTCCCTTACCGCATTCAGTCGAGCTCCAGCGACCGCTCCGGTTTGGTGCGTACAACCGGCTCGGTTCCATTCTGCATGCCCTCGCAGAGGGCCTGTCAGATAAACAGCGCTGCACGGCATCTCATCTGATGAGATTTGAGGAATCCAACGAAAACGCGAAATCGTAGGTTGTCGAATGTTGGATTATCAAAGCCAAGAAAAGGAACATCGGATTTCTCGACAACCACCGTAAGCGTCACGCGCAAATTCTTCGGAGTGTTAATCAAACCACTAGCAAGAGCCAGTTCGGCAGTCGGATGCCACCGACGTGTTCGCTCAAAATCCGAGTGATTCGAGCAAGTCGTCGACTTGAATCTGATCGGTCACTACGTCGGTGCGTCCTGCCGTGCTTACTTGTGGTCCTTCCAGATCGCTTGAATTGATCCCTTGTCGGCGCTCCGATGGCACCGTTTCGATCAGAAGCTTAACCATTTCGTCTTCCATTTTCTGCACGAGTGACGAGAGGCGATTGATCACCTGGCCGGTGAGATCGTGGAAATCCTGCGCCATCATGATCTCTGTTAGTTGATGTTGCGTTGCTTCGGCGCGGGACTGGGTCTGCATCATGAATATTCGCGATTCGTGCGCGAGAGACCGAAAATCTTCAATCTTCATGTCACCACCGAAGAAGAGTTCCCATTGTGACGAGAGCTTGCAAGCCTGTTCATGCAATTGACGCTGTTCATTCTGACTCACTTCAACCGCCGCCAATGCGCGGTCCGCCGCCTGCCCGGTGAGTTTCGCGATATAGCCGAGCCGATCGCGCGCATCAGGAATCTCCGCGGCCGCTGATTCGAGCGCCTTGTCGAATCCGAGCTCCCGCAAGGCCTCATGCAATTGCCGCGTTAGATTGCCGATCCGGTTGTACATGCCATCGGGGCCGACCGCAGCCGTAGCATCGTCCGAATTCACATCGGCCACGACCGCTGTATTTGACGCCACCACCGGGGCCGCATGCGCGGACATGATTTCACGCTGCCTATCGTCCGACATGGTGTCGAACAGCGCGTCGAGGTCTTCTTCTGCTGCCACTTGGGTTGCCGCCATGATTCTTCTTTCTTAAGCGGGCTGGAGCTTGGCGAGGATCTTCGCAAGCTTTTCTTCCAAGGTGACCTTGGTGAATGGCTTGACGATATAGCCGTTTGCGCCAGCCTGAGCGGCGTTGACGATGTCTTCTTTCTTCGCCTCGGCGCTCACCACCAACACCGGAATCTTGGCCAATTCCGGCTCCGCTCGCATGCCGCGAATCAGATCGAATCCCGTCATGTTCGGCATGTTGATATCGGTAATGACAAAATCGAATTTTCCTGCTTTCAGTTTGGACAACCCTACTTGCCCGTCTTCCGCTTCGTCTACGTTGGCATAGCCCGCCTCCTTCAACAGGTTGCGAACGATCCGCCGCATCGTAGAGAAATCGTCCACGACGAGAAACTTCATGTCTGAATTTGCCATTGGATTACTCCTGGTCCCACTGCCTTCAAAACATCGTGCGATATGCTGGAACGGATCCCTTCACTCGCAACTAAGTCGGCGATTTCTGCGGTTGGACAGCAACACATTGCCGACGGCCTGCACACCTTCACTCGGGAACTTTCGCTTCCTGCGCCGTCAGCTCTTCTGCCAGCTCCTCGGCATTGCGAACTTCCACCTTACCGAGCTCACGGACAACTTTGCTCTCGGTTGCCTTGTTCATTACGATGATGCTGATCCGCCGATTGACCGGATCGTTTGGATCGTCGGCGTTCAACATCACCGATGCGCCGACGCCAACCACGCGCAGGATCTTCTTTTCATCCATCCCGCCCGCGATCAATTCTCGCCTCGACGCGTTGGCGCGATCCGACGACAGCTCCCAATTGCTGTAGCCCCGTTCGCCCGACTGATATTGTTTTGCGTCCGTATGGCCTGCAAGCGTCACTCTGTGATCGACAGAATTGAGGACGGTCCCGATCTGCCTCAGGAGCTGGCGCATGTATTCCTTCACGACAGCACTTCCCAGATCGAACATCGGTCGTGATTGGCCGTCGACGATCTGAATGCGCAACCCTTCCGGGGTGATGTCGATCCGAATCTGATCACCTATCCGTTCGAAGTTCGGCATCCTGGCGAGGATGTCTTCGATTTCCAGCTTCAGCAACGCAAGGCGCTTTTTTTCCAACTCGGTTTCGTCGACAACAGGCGTGGGCTTTCTCTTTCCTCGCTCGACCTTCTCGATTGACGGCCTTTGGCTCTGAATCTCGCTATTGATCGTGGTCAACCCTAGCGATCCGCCTTGGATAACCTTTCCCGTCTCGCCCGCGCCGGAACCACCGGTCATTCCGACCTTGAGCGGCATTCGAAAGTAATCGGCGATACCCTGCAGCTCCCCTTTGGTCGTGGACCCGAGGAGCCACATCAGCAGAAAGAACGCCATCATCGCCGTTACGAAATCCGCGTAGGCAATCTTCCAGGCACCCCCGTGAGGAGCGTGGCCACCCTTCTTGATCCTCTTGATGATGATTGGTTGGCGTGCGTCGTTGCCGTTTGCCACCTTCGACTCCTAAATTGATCTGTATGATCCGGGATCCGTTTAGCAGGGCCGCGGATCTGGAATCGACCGGCGCGATTCGCCGGAGCGACGCGTAGATGTGCAAAG
This sequence comes from Burkholderiales bacterium, assembly GCA_046160305.1. GTDB lineage: Bacteria > Pseudomonadota > Gammaproteobacteria > Burkholderiales > SG8-39 > SHXR01. The sequence continues at coordinate 25,565 of JBJXGX010000193.1, read as the reverse complement.
TGTCATCGGCGGATTCAGCTGACACTTGACCGCAGGACGACTCTCGTTCGCCACATTCGGCAAGAGGCGATGGGGCAGACCCATCTCATTCAAATTCCGGTGCGTCGCCGATTTGGGCGGCGCTCACCGAAACGATGGGTGAGCGTCGCAATCGCCAAGCGACGGACGTCCCGCGTGGTGCAATTCAACTTTCAAGGTCTACCCCCGCCCGCAAATGGGCGGAGGGTGAAGGCTGGAAGTGAAACAGACTATTGCGTAACGAGGTCGGATCGAACGACGGCTTCTCGATTCCCGGCATGCGAGCGCGCCTGGAGGCTTCCCGCACGGGTTTTTCCAGCCCGCGCCGGCGGATTGCATAGTCCACAAATAAACCCAGCAATCGGTTCGTACTTGTGAATGACGAATCGGCCTCCGCACTCCGTGCAACTCGCCGAATCAAGCATTCCCGCCTCGAAGAACTTCACCAGGCGCCACGCCCGGGTAACTGAAAGAACTTCCGGCAGTCCACATAACTGCAGATGTTCTTGATAGAGACGATAAGCTTTCACCAGCGCATCGACGCGATCGATGCCGCTCGCCTTCGATACACCGTTAAACAGGTTGATGAAGAGGGAGCTATGGATATTGGGTTGCCATGTCATGAACCAATCGGTCGAGAACGGCAGCATGCCCTTGGAGGGCGAGGCGCCCGCAACCTCCTTGTACAGTCGCAGCAGACGCTCCCGAGACAGTGCAATCTCGGACTCGAGCACCTGTAATCGTGCGCCCATGCGGATAAGGTCAACGGCTCTACCTACCTCGCGTGCGTCTGCGACAACGCTTTTTGTCCGTACCTTGCCGTGGGAAGGAACGTTGATCATGCAATCCCTTCCGCCGGCAGGCTCGCCATGAGGATCGACGCGTGCACCGATTTGGTCGCTGACTGAACACCATGATCTGTCAAGAGGTTCCACACGATTTCATCGTCGAAACGGAAACGGCAGATCAACACGTTTCTAGCAGCGATGCGCAACATTTGCGCGATCGTGAGGCCGGCGATCATTTCAGCTACGTCTTCCGACAAGCCGATTCTCACCATTGCTTCGGCGGGATCCTGGCGTACCAGATTTTGTACCAACACCATGTAGGAGAGATTTGCTTCGCGGATTTCGTTTAGTAACTGCTCATTGTTCATCCATGCACCTTCTGACGAGAGGCTTTCCGCTGTTATGCCAATCCGTTCACACTCCGTATCCCCGAGTCGGAACTGGCAGGTCTTCAATCTAGGGCGCCATTTTCGGCCGTTGCCTGCAAGAACTGAAGGACCGATGCCCGAATTGCGTACACATCGCAAAATGGACGTTAATGTAAGTCACACTCCGACGCTTATTTGGTTGTGTGCGTGAATTCACGTTGACTCTTCACCGGTAACGACTCTGTCACATGAACGCTCCGAATCATCTCCAGCGTTCGTTCGCGAAGCGGAGGATTCCTCTTCTTGTCTCAAGTTCGTAAATCGCAAGTCCGATAACCTTTACAACGGCGATTCACTGAACCATACAGCGGGCGCCATAGCGGTTAGATATCCTGCGGCCAAGAGATCCTGACGTTGCTCAACCGATTCGAGCGCGTTGGCCTCCAAAGCCGGAATGTGGAGGTCGGGGTGACAAGCAAGACCGTCACCCCAGGGATCAACTAATCGCACGTCGTTCTCCTTCCAGCGAACGGGACTCGATCGAATTCGAGAACCTATCTCGCACCGTGGTGCATCACACACACACCTCTGGAAGGGAACGCAAATGGCAATGATGATCAACACCAATGTCGAAGCATTAAACGCACAGCGCAATCTTGGTAGATCTAATAATGTCCTGAGCACTGCATTGCAGCGCCTGTCTTCAGGCCTACGCATCAACAGCGCGAAGGATGATGCTGCGGGTCTCGCGATCTCGGAGCGCATGACGAGTCAGATTAGCGGCCTGAATCAAGCTGCACGCAATGCCAACGACGGCATCTCTCTCTCGCAAACCGCAGAGGGTGCGCTGAGCTCGATGAACGACACGCTGCAACGCATCCGCGAGCTTGCTGTGCAATCGTCGAATGCGACGAATAGTGCGACCGACCGCCAAGCGATGCAAAACGAAGTCAACCAACTCGTGGCCGAACTTGATCGTCAGTCCGTCGCCGCTGAATTCAACGGCATGAAAATCTTCGACGGATCGTTTGGTACGGCCACGTTCCAGGTCGGCGCGAACGCAAATCAGACGATTTCCACCACCACATCGAATTTTCGTACTGCTCAGTATGGAGTGAATCGCATTACAGGTCAGGCATCGTCGGGCGCGGCGGCAACTGCTGCGCAGATGGCAGCCGGAACAGGCAATCGGATCAATGGCGAAACGCTGGTCGTCAATGGATCACTAGGATCTTCTTCGATTACGGTCGTTGATTCGAGCGGGAAAACAGTCGCCGACCAAGTCAACGCTGTGACAGCCAGCACGGGGGTCAAGGCGACAGCGAAGACCGAGATCACCAACCTTGCATTCGGCGCAGCGGGTAGCTACTCGTTCACGTTGAAGTCGGATAATGCAACGGCAGTTACCGTTGCCTTCAGCTTGACGGCTGTTACTGGCAGTGACCCCCTTACCGCGGCTGTTACCGCCATCAACGATCAGTCGGCAAAGACCGGAGTCGTCGCTAGCGTCAATACTGGTGGCACTGGACTCTCATTGACCAACCAGACCGGGAACACGATCTACCTCGCCAATACGGCCGCCACGAATGCTGGCGCGATCACAGGTGGCGGCGGGACAGTCACCGCCGCCCTCGGAGCGGACAATTCCATCGCAATTACCGGTCAACTCACACTGCTGTCGGAGAAAACATTCAGCGCGACGGGTACTGCGGCCGAAACGCTGACGGCCGCGAGCGCGAGTTCGTCTTTAAGTGCCGTGAGCACCTTGGACATTACATCGTTCGCGAATGCGCAACTCGCCGTCGATATCGTCGACGGTGCCATTGCATCGATGACTGCGCAGCGCTCGAAGTTCGGTGCAATGCAGTCGCGCTTCGAGACGACTATTGCCAATTTGAATGTGGCATCGGAGAACCTGAGTTCCGCGCGCAGCCGCATCCGCGACACCGACTATGCCCAGGAAACGGCCGCGCTCACCCGCGGTCAGATCCTACAGCAGGCCGGCACCGCAATGCTCGCGCAAGCAAACGCGCTACCGAACTCCGTGTTGTCACTGCTACGCGGATAAAGTAATTCTCGAGCAACCGGCGGAGCAGTGGGCTCCGCCGGCTAGTGACTAAGAAATTGCGGAAACGCTCACGGCACTGATCCGGCCGGACGTCCGACCTACCATCGGCGGCAGTAACACGAGCGCTTCATCCGATCCCCGATGTTAGGAGAATGTGGTTCCTGAACGTTCGGCCATACTCGGATCCTCATTCGCTCAGACGCGCCCGCCACATCGCTTGCGGGCACATGCATTTTCAGAGTTGTGGGTTCTGCCCATTTTTCGCAACGAACCTGGATGAAGGAGGCCCGGGCGCCAATTCACGCGAGAAACAGGGGCTTCAGAACTCCACCTTGGGTTCCAACGCATCGCGAGCACCTCAAGGTTCGTTATGTCCATCCGATAACTGCCACAAGGGCGATTCTCTGGAGGGAACGGGGAACGCCGAGGCGGGAGAAATCCAGCCACCGCTAACCCTCTGGACGGAGTTTGAGCATGCAAATCAATACCAATGTAGCTTCCCTGAACGCACAGAGAAACCTTTCGCGATCGAGCGACGTTCTCGGTACAGCCCTGCAGCGACTCTCATCGGGTCTGCGGATCAACAGCGCCAGGGACGACGCAGCCGGTCTTGCGATCAGCGAGCGGATGACCTCTCAAATCATGGGTCTCAATCAGGCGGCGCGTAACGCGAACGACGGCATCTCCCTTTCGCAAACGGCCGAAGGAGGATTGAGCTCGATAACCGATACCTTGCAACGGATTCGTGAGCTCGCCGTGCAATCGTCCAACGCAACCAATAGCTCAACGGATCGCCAGGCATTGCAGAACGAGGTCAATCAACTCGTCGCCGAACTAGATCGCCAATCCGTTGCGGCCGAGTTCAACGGCATGAAGTTATTTGACGGGTCCTTTGGAACCGCAACCTTTCAGGTTGGGGCAAATGCGAATCAAACGATTTCCGCGACTACGGCGAATTTTCGGACGGCCCAGTACGGCGTCTATCAAGTGGCCGGCCAAGCTTCATCCGGAGCCGTCGTCACCGACGCCAACGTCTTGGCAGGTACCGGAAACCGAACGAACGGCGAGACCCTCGTCGTCAACGGTTTCCTCGGCTCGTCGACTATTGCGGTCGTTGACTCCAGCGTGAAAACGATTGTCGATCAGGTAAATGCCGTGGCACCGGTTACCGGCGTAAAAGCGACCGGCAGAACGGAAGCCACGAATATGACTTTCGCATCCGTGGGCAGCTATGCGATCGGTATCAAATCGGACAACGCGGCGGCCATCACCGTCTCGTTTAGTCTTTCAGCCACTTCCGGCAATGACGCGCTTACCGTTGCGGTCACTGCAATCAACGATCAATCCGCAAAAACGGGCGTCACAGCGACGGTGAATACAGCGGGTACGGGGCTTGTACTGTCAAACGCAACCGGCAATACGATTTACCTCGCCAACTCGAATGTGGCGAATACCAACGCCGGAGCAATCACGGTTGGTGGTGCCACGCTCGCTGCCGCGGGCGCCGTCGGCAACAACGTGGCGATCACAGGTCAGCTGACTTTGCTATCGGAAAAATCGTTTAGCGCAACGGGAACCGCAAATGAATCGCTGGGCGCCGCGAGCGTTAGCTCATCCCTTAGCGCCGTGAGCACCCTCGACGTCACCACGTTTTCAAACGCACAAACGGCACTTTCGATCGTGGACGGAGCGGTGGCATCGGTAAGCACTCAGCGAGCAAAATTTGGCGCGATACAGTCCCGCTTCGAAACCACCATCTTAAATCTGCAGGTGGCCGCCGAAAATCTGAGCGCATCTCGCAGTCGCATTCGAGACGCGGATTACGCTGCCGAGACCGGGGACCTTACACGTGGCCAGATTCTGCAACAGGCCGGCACCGCTATGCTTGCCCAGGCGAATCAACTGCCGAACAGCGTCTTGCAACTGTTGAGAGGCGCGTAGAGGGCACCCGCTGCGGCTTGCGGCCGCTCTATTGCCCATATGATCCTAAAGACGAAAGGGTCGGATGCCGAAATAACAGGCATTCGACCCTTCGGTCCATTTAAAGTCACCGAAAGGAACCACCCACATCCGGCTTGAAACGAGGTAGCGCCATGCAGATTTCGACAGGAGGAGACGCTCCACCGCTTCCTAAAAGCGTGCCGTCTATCGAAGAGAAGGTGTGGGTACTTCGCACAAATCCGATTGGTTCGGGTAACGCTTCACAAGCAGGCCCAGACCAAAACGCCATAAAGGCCGCCATTGCTACCGCTAATCAAGCGATGATTTCGGCTAACGCGCAAGTACAGTTCCACTTTGATAGCGAATCGGGGCGCACTCTGGTGAGGATCGTGGACACCGAGTCGAAGACGGTGATCCGCCAAATCCCAACCGACGAGATCCTTGTCATCGCGCGCAACATCGATCGCCTGCAAGGACTGATCGTTCGAGGCGCTGCATAGGGATTCACTGCGCCCGTTCCAACGCCCCTGACGCTGGAGGTATATCGCATGGCTACCGTATCCGGAGCGTCTCAAGGCATCATCGATGTGGCGGGCATCGTCAGTCAGCTAATGACGATCGAGCAGCGGCCGCTTTCTAATCTCGCAAGAAAAGAAGCAGGAATTCAATCGAAGGTGAGCGCCTACGGTAGCGTCAAGGGCGCCTTGACCAGCTTTCAATCGTCATTCTCCAACCTGAACAATCTGGCGACCTATCAGTCCGTCAAAGCGACCTCGTCGGACGAAGCGCACGTGAAGGTATCCGCTGGCCCAACGGCCCCAGCCGGGTCTCACTCGATTCGCGTCACGAATCTTGCGAGCTCGCATGCAATCGCATCATCGAATTTCTCCTCTACCGGAGCGATCGTCGGAACAGGAACGCTCACGTTCCAGAAAGGCACGTCATCGGGAGGGGCCTTCACATCGAACCCCGCTTTTCCCACGAAATCGGTAACGATCGGGGCCGCTCAGAATACCATCACAGGCATTCGAGACGCAGTCAACGGAGCGGGCATTGGCGTGACCGCGAGTATCGTGAATGATGGTACGGGCTACCGCTTGGTTTTCTCATCCACAGACGGGGCCGCGAACAGTCTCAAGGTCACGGTAGAAGACGCCGATGCCTCGAATACAAACGCCGCAGGCCTTTCCGCCCTTGCCTACGATCCAGTGGCTGCCGTTGGCAACGGAAAGAATCTGACTGAGATGCGCGGCGCGCAGGATGCGATCGCGATCATCGATGGCATCACGGTGACCAATCCGTCCAGTGTCATCACGTCGGCTATCGATGGGCTGACCTTTACAGCAAATGCTACGTCGTCGACCACAGCGACGGTCAACATCACGATCGACAACGGGGGGATCAAGTCTGGAATCGAAGCATTCGTCAAGTCGTACAACGAGCTCATCAAGCAAATCAAGGATCTGACCAGCTTTGATGCCACAACGAAGCAAGCTGGACCGCTAAATGGCGACGCGACCCTTCGAATCCTGCAGTCGGAAATGCGCACCCTCGTTACCGGAAAATTTGGCGTGGCGGGGTCGCTGCAGACTTTAAGCGACATTGGGATGGCACTCAACAAGGACGGCGTTCTCGTCTTGGACAACGCCAAGCTCCAGAAGCAGCTTGATATCGACCGGGGTGCGGTGGCGCAGTTGTTCGCCAAATCCGGACAAGCCACGGATAGCCGCGTCTCGTTCGTCAAGGCGATCGATAAAACGCCGGTTGGCACGTACGAAGTCACGATCACGCAAGCCGCCACCCAGGGCACGCTTGCTGGAAATCAAGCCGCGGCGCTGACCATCACCACGGGTGTCAATGACATGCTGAGTTTAACCATCGATGGGACGCAAGCGACCATTCTTCTTCCCGCGCGAACGTATTCTTCGACCGCCGAATTAGCAGCAGACCTCCAGTCCCGAATCGCGGGAATTGGAACCCTCTCGGCGGCCGGTGTCGGCGTCACCATTGCAAACGCTGCCAACCTGCTAACAATCACTTCAACCGGATACGGCAACGCATCAACACTCGTCGCCGGCGGAAATGCAGCTTCCGCTCTTCTTGGTAATGCCCCAATTACCACCGCGGGCCTGGATGTCACCGGATCGATCGGCGATACGACGGCCGTCGGCAAAGGCCAATTGCTTGTTGGAACAGGAAAAGCCAACGGACTCGAGCTCCGTATCAATGCCAGTGTCACCGGCTCGTTGGGAACCGTGAAGTACTTTGAAGGGATCACGTCAAAACTAGACGCAAGGATCACGGAGCTGACCGGAGCGAAGGGCGTCCTCAAGGCACGCACCGACGGGTATGAGGCAGCGATAAAGGCTGTAGGCAAACTCATGACCGAGTATGGCGATCGGTTGACCAAGATTGAAGCACGGTATCGCCGCCAGTATTCAGCGTTGGATGCAACGCTTGGCAAGATGAACACCACGAGCAACTACCTACGGCAACAACTTGCCTCCATCGCGGCCAACACCGCGAGAAAATGAGTCGCACTAGCACTTGGTGTCGCAACATCCTGCAGCTATTGCATGCAACTCCCGTCCTTCATATTTGCGGAAAAACGACCGATACCTGACTACACGTATGTACTCGGAGAACAGAATGTTTGGACCCCGCAAGGCTGCCGCAACCTACGCTGCCGTAGACCTCGAAGCCCGAGTTACCTCGGCCAGTCAACACGAACTCATCCAAATGCTGTTGGATGGTGCGATCCTCGCCCTCAATCAAGCTTGTGCTGCAATCGCGGCAAAGGATATCGCGGCGAAAGGTCAAGCGACCAGCCGAGCTGTCTCAATTATCGAAGAGGGTCTTCGCGCCAGCCTCGACAAGAACCAGGGCGGGACACTCGCTGAAAGCCTTGACGGCCTCTACGAATACATGTCCCAACGCCTGCTTCTCGCGAGCATGCGAGGCGACGTCAACGGCTTTGTCGAGGTGAAGAAACTCTTGACCGAATTGCGTGGTGCATGGAGTGCGATCAGACACCAGCCCGCCAACGGATCGAATGCAAAACCCGAGCTGACGGCGCTCCCCGGAGGGCGCGCACGATGAACACAAAAGACGGTCGATGGGAGCGAACAATGAGCACATACGAAACACTGGCCAACAGAAGCGCCGCCATGCTGGATGCCGCTCGACGAAGCGATTGGGACGTGGTCATTTTCATGGAGCAGGAATGCTCCGAGATCATCGGTAATCTAAAGTCCTCGTCGGACGTCATACCGGAGGACGCAAGAGCGCGACAACGGAAGACCCAGATTATTCGACGCATGCTGATTGAAGATGCTGAAATTCGCGATCTTGCCCAGCCACAGCTTGCAAGACTGGCGCGCCTGATTCAGGTAACAGGAAAGCAGACGCGGGTCGAGCAAGCGTACACATAAGAATCGTACGGGATAAATTTGTATCTGCACCATGCTCACGCATTCTCAACGCGAATGTGTGTATCTAGCACCGCCAGGACGCGATGCGGACCTACGCTGTGGTTCGCTCGCCCCCTCTCTCTTGGCCATCCAGACACGTCGTCCCTGACTCCTCGCGTATGGAACTGCGCGCGCTCGGCAATCTATTGAAGGACTGCCTGATCGAGAAAATATCGATCGAAGGGTCACTTGCCAGCGCTCCTATCCCGACGCGCACGCAATCCAGTCCCGATGCCGGACGTTCAAGCGATTCTCCTGCCAATTTGGTGGGGCGAAGGGGCGCTCACCCCCCCTTGACCACTGACAGCACCGCACTCAGCCTGACCGGAAAGTTGATTGCGAAGATTCTGGCCTTGGAATTCACGCAGGCGAGCGCTGCGCCTCTCACATCGCTTGCTCCCCTTGCTGAAGGGACGTCGGAACCCCCGGCAGTCGCAGCAAGACTTGCACAAATCATCAGTCGTAGCGGGCTCTTCTACGAATCTCACCTGGCTGATTGGGCTGCCGGGAAGCGAGACCTCATGCAAATTCGGGTCGAGTCCGACCAGCGATTGACCGCTAGCGCTTCCGGCCCGGCTGCAAGGACGCAAATGATCGATCGACTGGCTGCTCGTGACATGACGGCTACGCGAGAACAATCCGGGCCAGACAAAAGTGATGCCTCATCCGTCGCCAAATCATCGGAACCGAACGTTGCACGGTCCACGTCGCACTTAACCTCGGACCTGATACCCGCATCCGAGGACCGCAAATCCATGCAGCTTGTCCGCCAGCAACTCGACGTCCTTGCGACGGGACAAATCGCTTGGCAGGGGCTTGTCCGAGAAGGTGTTCCCGGGGAAATAGAGATTAGGCATGAGACGCGCGATGGAAAAGTGGAACACACTGACGCTTGGCGAGCGCGCATCCGCATTAGATGCGCCGCGTTGGGCGATGTCGAAGTTGCATGTTCTCTCGCCGGCAATCATCTCTCACTGCAAGTGACGGCCCGATCAGAGGCGAAAGGGCATCTCATCAGCTCGGCCGGCGCTTTTCAGCTGGCAGTCAGCGCACGAGGCATACAGATTGGGACTTTGGCTATTGCAGAGGCCAATATTCGAGGCGCATCGTGAACGGTGACGACCAACGCGTCATTCCGCAAATGCGGGAGGAACCAAAATTGGTCAACCCTCCCCAGCGCGCGGTTGCTCTCGCGTACTCGGGGCGCGATTCCGCCCCTCGCGTCGTTGCAACCGGCATCGGTCATGTGGCCGAGCAGATTATTCGTCGAGCAAAGGAGGCAGGAGTATTCGTACACGGATCACCCGAGCTTGTCGGATTACTTGTACAACTTAACCTTGACGACCATATTCCCCCCGAACTTTACTTGGCAATTGCCGAGATTCTCGCTTGGGTTCACACCGCGGATCAACGTGCCGCGCTCGGCGAGTAAGATCCGCTTCCCATCTATTCCATCACTTTCACGAGCAAGCCGTAAGCAATGGTCATGACCGCTCCATACATTGAACCTTCCGACGAGTTCGCGCCGTACACCACGACCGCCCCCCTCGAGATTGCCGGAATTTTGTCCGGCCTTCGCGACCGGCACGCACGTGCGAGCGTCTACTTCAATGCCCAACCCGGGTCCATTCTGACCAGTATTCTCGCGGTAAATGCCACCACCGCAAGCTTCGTATTCGATCTCGACAACGATCCTGTGCGCAATGAGGCGCTCCTGACCGGTAAGAAGCTTGCCTGGCAGACGACGGTGGATGGTGTGAAGATTGAATTTGGCACCGAAGCCGCACGACAGATCACGTTTACCGGCGGCCCGGCGTTGGAAGCCCCGATGCCGAGCAGCGTCATCCGATTGCAACGACGCAACGCATTTCGCGCCGCCACCCCGACCGCTCGGCCCATTTCCTGCCTCATCGATCCCGATGGTTTGGGCGACAAGGAAATCAAAACGCGAATTCTTGATATCAGCGCGCTCGGCCTATCGCTATTGGTCGATACGAACCTGCTTTCGGTTGCCGATCGTAAGACCTTGCCAAGAGTGCGAATTGAATTGCCCGGATTCGGTGAGATCCGCTGCGGCATGGAGATTCGTTATGCGGTCGATCCCGGACGCCGATTCCCACCCCACTATCGACGTTGCGGCGTCCAGTTCAAAGAGCTCGCCGCCGCCGATCAGGTCTTGATTCAGCGCTACATCATCAGCTTGGAGCGCGAGCGTGCAAAGTCACGGGCGGAAGCGGATTGATCGCCTATCCGGCGACTACACATTCATGCTCATGATCTCGTTATAGACGGAAACGAGCCGCTGTCGAACCTGTACCGCCGCCTGGAACGATACATTGGCCTTCTGCGCGGCAATCATTGTCTCCTCGAGACTGACCTTTGGATTGCCAAGCTGAAATTCGCTTGCGGCATGGGTCGCTTCATTCTGCAATCCGCTAACGCGCTGCAGCGCTTGGCGCAATGCGACGCCGAAGCTCGCTTGATCGGACGCAGGTAGCACCCCACCGCGGGAAATTTGCTTCCCAAGCTCGATTGCATTCACCGCAGGCTGCATTCCAACCGCCCTGATTCCCATCTGTGGCATTTCGTATTCCTCACCGTCGACGTGCAAGCGCGGGTATTCAAAGAAGTTTGCCCACCACGGCACGATACTCGGGAGACAACATCTACGACGGGCGAAGATGATCGAGATACCGACCGCTTTTCAGAGGATCGGCGGCGATCGCGTGCGGAATAATCTCAGACCAACTATCGCAATCCATCCGCGCATCGGGCCGACAAGCACACATGGCAACCCAGGTTTCAGATCCTTCGACCAGCAGCATCGTCGCGACGGCACGTGGATTCTCCACCCTACCCGCTCGATCCAAGGTCGGTTTGATGATCGGCCTGGCAGTATTGCTCGCCGCCTCCATCGCCATGATGCTTTGGGTTCGTACGCCCGAATACCGCGTGCTGTTCTCGAACCTTTCGGATCGGGATGGCGGTGCGATCGTCGCCTCGCTCGGCCAGATGAATGTCCCATACCGATTCACCGATGGCGGAGGCGCGATTCTGGTTCCCGCGACACAGGTCCACGATATCCGCCTCCGACTTGCATCGCAGGGTTTGCCGAAGGGCTCCAACGTTGGATTCGAATTGATCGAGACCCAACGCTTCGGAATTACCCAATTTCAAGAACAGATCAACTATCAGCGCGCCCTCGAGGGAGAACTGTCCCGCTCCATTCAGTCTTTATCCGCGGTGCAGAATGCCCGTGTTCATCTCGCGATTCCCAAACAGTCCGTCTTTCTACGCGAATCGCAGAAACCCACTGCTTCGATTCTATTGACGCTCTACCCCGGAAAATCGCTCGATCGCACGCAAGTCTCCGGCATCGTCCATCTGGTGGCTTCCAGTATTCCGGATCTTCAGGTTCGCAACGTGAGTGTTCTGGACCAATCAGGATCCCTTCTGTCCAATCAGACGGGCGACGGCGAGGCGCGACTTGATCCCTCGCAGCTTGCCTATACGCACAGCGTTGAAGCGTCCTACATCAAACGGATTTCCGAGATTCTCGAACCGATCGTCGGTCGCAGCAACTTTCGCGCGCAAGTAACCGCCGACGTTGATTTCACGGTAACGGAATTCACCGACGAGCAGTTCAAACCGAATCGGAACCAGCAGGCCGCCTCGATTCGAAGCGAGCAATGGAATGAATCATCTTCAGCCCCGGGCGCGACCGGTCCGCAAGGTGTTCCTGGCGCTCTATCGAATCAACCGCCGGGCAACTCCAGCGCGCCCATCGTGCAGCCAACCACACAAGGACCAGCCGGAGCACCAGGGCAGTCAGGTCCAGAGAACGCAGTCAAGAATCCGTCGGCCTCGCAGCGATCCACTGCGGTGAACTATGAGGTTGATAAAAGCGTTAGACATACGCGCGCCCAAGTGGGCGGCATAAAACGACTCTCAACCGCAGTGGTCGTCAATTTCCGGAAATCATCCCAACCCGACGGGAAGCCCGAGCCGCTGAAGAGCGAAGAAGTTGAACAGATCGAAGCGGTGGTTCGCGAAGCAATCGGCTTCAATCAGGAACGCGGTGACACCTTGCGTGTGACGGCGGCGCCGTTCTCGGTTGAAACCATCGAGGCCACGCCTGAACTGCCGCTCTGGAAACGACCGGAAATGCTGACCTACGGCGTCGAAATCGCCAAATGGATCCTCGGCATGTTCGCTCTAATGATTGTTCTGTTCGGGGTCCTGCGTCCAATGCTGCGACAACTCGCGAGCAATCCGGTCAACGGGTCATCAGCAGGCCCGTCAACGTCGAACAACCCAGGCGGCGCGGCCGCGTTGCTGGGCAATGCTCAATCGAGGAATGGCGAGGACGCAATCGTCACGTTAAGCGGCGACGGCGTGCCTGCTGGGCAGCAGGCCATCGCCGCCGAACACGCGTCCCTGGTCAATGCACGCGCACTCGCAAAACAGGATCCCCGATTGGTGGCCACTGTCGTGCGGTCATGGGTCAGCAGCAATGGCTGATGACGGCGCACCGAGCGGCATCAGTAGCATCTTCATCGACCCATTTCATTGATCCGTTTCAACCGACCGCGACGTGATGAATTCATTGATAATTTCCCGCGAGGATGTAAAGGACGCCAAGCCGTGGAATCCGCAAGCATTCGTTGAGCGGAGGAAAACGGGCGCGAATGGCCGTTCCGTGTCTGGCGGAGCGATGGCCGCTGATCCTGCCGTCGAGCAATCCCGGCTAGATCTAGAGCTTGCGGAAATTCGTATGTCGGCAAAGCGCGAGGGCTTCGCCGCAGGGCTCTCGGAAGGCAAGGCGCTTGGGCAGCAACAAGTCCAACGCTTCTCAAAAATTTTGCATCTTGTCGAAGCTGCCTTCGCTGATCTCGAAACCTCGACCGCAAGCGCGCTAATCGAACTCTCGATTGATCTGGCTCGAACGGTGGTGCGATCGGAACTCGTGACGCGCAACGACCTGATCCAACCCGTCATCGCTGAAGCGCTGCGCGCCCTTCCCGAGGCCGTAACAACGGGAGAAATCACGTTAAACCCAATCGATCAGGACTTGGTTGCGACATACCTGGGCGAAACAGACAAGTTAGGGAATTGGCGTCTCGTTGCCGATCCATCCGTCGAGGCCGGTGGCTGCCGGATCATCACTCGATCATGTGATATCGACGCGACGATGAAGACGCGATGGCTGCGTGCGATGCAAACGATCGGACGCATCGACGCATGGCATGTGAATCCGCCAAGTGACTGACGCGTCCAATCGATCGTTCGTCGATGTCGGAGATCGCTGGCGGCAGCATCTTCGCGACTGCCGTTCATTTGTGCGGGTCCCAGTCCCCCTTGAAGTCCATGGCCGCCTGGTTCGTGTGTCAGGTCTAGTAATGGAAGCGGTTGGCCTCGCCTTGCCGCTTGGCAGCACTTGCACGATCTCGCAAGATGGTGCCTCGCTTACGGAGGCCGAAGTGGTTGGATTTTCGGGGAATCGGCTATTCCTGATGCCGACCACCGACGTGCACGGCCTCACGCCGGGCGCGCTGGTAACGCCGACCGATGTCAATTACGTCGGACCACGGTTCGGGAAGCCGAGCCATCCATGGCGTCGCATCGAGGACCGCACGAGGCATATGCCGGTCGGAGCGTCATTGCTTGGGCGAGTTGTCGATGGAAACGGCCGTCCTTTGGATCGGCTCGGTCACCTGAATGTCGAGGAAACGCGTCCACTTCGCAGTCGCCCGATCAATCCGATCGAGCGTGAACCGATTCGCACTCCACTTGATGTCGGCGTCCGCGCGATCAATGCCCTACTCACAACGGGGCGCGGCCAGCGCATGGGATTGTTCGCCGGATCGGGTGTTGGAAAGAGCGTATTGCTGGGGATGATGGCTCGCTATACGACCGCTGACGTCACGGTCGTAGGCCTTATTGGCGAGCGCGGCCGCGAGGTGAAGGAATTCATCGAAGACATTCTTGGCGAAGAAGGGCTCTCACGATCTGTCGTGGTGGCCGCGCCTGCCGACGCCCCTCCCCTCTTGCGATTGCAGGGTGCCGCCTATGCAACGTCGCTCGCGGAGCACTTTCGCGACGAGGGCAAGCAGGTTCTGCTCATCATGGATTCCCTTACGCGCTATGCCATGGCGCAACGCGAGATTGCTCTTGCGATTGGCGAGCCGCCGGCGACAAAAGGGTATCCGCCGTCAGTATTCGCAAAACTTCCCCAACTTGTCGAGCGCGCAGGAAACGGTGCGGCGAACGGCGGTGCAATCACGGCCTTCTACACGGTACTGACGGAGGGCGACGATCCGCTCGATCCGATCGCCGACGCCGCACGTGCAATTCTAGACGGACATATCGTGCTTTCCCGTTCACTCGCCGAACAAGGCCATTACCCCGCGATCGATATTGAGTCCTCGATCAGCCGCGTCATGCATACGCTGTCAACCGATGAAGAGCTCCTATACGCGCGTCGCTTCAAGCAGCTCTACTCCCGCTATCAGCGTAGCCGCGATCTCATCACGGTCGGTGCCTATGTGGCCGGAACCGATCAGCTTCTCGACGAAGCCATTGCATTGAAGCCGCGGCTCGACGCGTTTCTTCGACAAGATCTGCGCGATCAATCCACTTTGATCGAGAGCAAGGCAGCGCTCCAGGCGCTCTTCCACGGCTCAGTTGTAGCCGGCTGACAGCGGGAGAATCACCGATGCCTGAACTAGATGCTGTCGAGATCTTGATCGAGCTTGCACAGAAGGCGAGCGATGAGCGTGCCCGGGTACTGGGCAACGCGCTGCGCCGGGAATCGAGCGACAGCGAACGATTGCGACTACTTGATGACTACCGCAAGGAGTACCTTGTCAAGTACGCGAAGCTTTGCCGGGAAGGCGTATCGGCGACCGGCATGCTTAATTTTCAGCACTTCCTGGACAAGCTCGATATTGCCATCACGCAACAACGCCATGCGTTGAACCATTCGCAAGCCACTGCCGGAGCAGCCCGAACGGCGCTGGGCGAATCAGAACGCAAGCGGCATTCACTCGTCGCCCTGCGAAAACGACGACGCGCATCCGAGTTGTTGATCGAGATCCGGAGAGAACAAAAGCTATGCGACGAATGGACATCGCAGAGGGGACGTGTATCGCAGTCCTTCAGTGGCGACGCCGATTGAAGATGCAGTCGCGAAGCATTCGAATCGATTCACGCCCGCCGATCGCGGCACTACGTTCGAAACACCCGGAATCGTTCCAGGGCGTTCAAGGAGAAGAAAATGGCCGATTTATCCGTTAGCACGAACCGCCCCCCTGCCAGCACCACGGGAGTGAAGGCCGCGAGCGCCTCACCATCGCCAGGGGACGAACCCACCTCCGATGATGCCTTCGCGTCGGTTCTCGCCCGCTCGGTCGACGTCGCGGAGGGCAAACGCGCGAACACCGCTAGCAAGGACGACACGGACGAAGACGCTATCGCATCGAGCGAAGAGGCTAGGACAACACCAGCAGCCACGACGCCGATCGCTCTTGAAAAAGCCCCTGCCCAGTCCGATGTCAAGAATTCCATACGGGGTCAACCCGTCCCAGGAATCAACGCGAATACTGATCCCGAACAAGGCGTGGTAACCGACTATCCACCTGCTGCCGTTCCCCTTCTGAATGGCGCCGCGCAGAACCGATCCGTAGAGCAACGCGAGTCACCGGTCGGCACGAGCGCTGTTCTTGCAACGAACCCGTCCGCCGATAAGCCCGAGTCCGCAAAGACTGTCGCAACGGCCGCGATGCACCAGTTCAATCAATTCGATCCAAAAGGCGCACCGCCATTGGACAAATCGCGAACCGAGCCCATTGCGATCGAGCGCATCACCGCCGAACGCCTCGACACACCGGCAAACGAATTCTCCTTCGCGTCGCCCGCCACCGATGCAGTGACCAGTCCGACTTTTCGCGCGTTCTTCGGCGCAGCGCCATACGGTATCGCGCAGGAAGGACATCACTACGATATTCAGTCCCCGGTGTCCTCGCCCGAATGGCCGCGGGAAACTGCCAATGTCGTGCGGATCATGGTGACCGAGAAGATTTCCGAAGCCGCAATTCACGTCAATCCACCCGAACTTGGTCCGATCGACGTCGTGGTCAAGGTCGAAGGCAGCTCCACGACCATCAGCTTCACGTCCAACTCCCCCGAGACCCGAAGCTTGATCGAGCTGCATCTTCCAAAGCTGCGCGAAGCGCTCGACGCCAGCGGACTACATCTGGCTGATGCTTCGGTGAATAGTGGCGGGACGCAGCGCGATTCACGTGGAACCTCGGGCTCGTCGACATCCAGTCAAGAGTACTTGATCGGTTCAGCTAGCGGATCAAAAGACTCCAAGTCAGTATCAGGCGCCGGACTCGTAACGAGTACAAAAAACGATCGCCTGATCGACATCTTCGCGTGATGCTTTTCGCCGCCGGTTGGCAATTGGCGGTGGATCGACCCCCTATTCCGGTCTTCCACGAACATCCCACTGTCCAGAATAGCGGCATCGCCTTTCTTCAGTCACCGGCGCGGCGCCAGTCAGAAACGATTGGGTCCGCCCGATTGATCAATCAACGGGAAACCAAGCCTTGGCCGCTCCTGCAGTCGCCGCGCCTTCCGCAGAAGAGCCGGCAAAAAAAAGCAAGAAGAAGCTCTTCATCGTTATAGGAGCGACATTGATCGCCCTCTTGGGAGCCGTGGGTACGACCTTCTATGTGATGGCTGATAGAGCCGAATCCGCTGACGAAGAGGAGGAACAGCCCGCAGAGAAGAAGCCAAAAGCCGAACCCAAGAAGACAAAGAAGAAGAGAGTGACCACCAAGGAAAGCGGTCCACCGGCTGACTTCTACGCGGTTGATCCGTGGTTTACGTTCAACCTCATGGACAAGGATCCGGAGCGAACCGGGCAGATCGGGATCGTCTACGAGATTACCGACAAGAAGGCGGGCGATGCGCTCAAGCAAAAGCTTCCGATCATTCGAAGCAAGATCCTTCTCTTGATTACCGGGAAACTCGCCCAAGAAATTCGAACGCCCGAGAACAAACAGAAACTCGCCGATGAAATCCTCGGACTGACCAAAGGAGTGCTTCAAGATTCCGGTAACGATGAAGGCATCAAAGCCGTCCATTTCGCCATCTTCGTCATTCAGTAGGCGATAACCGTGGACGGTATCCTTTCTCAGGACGAAGTCGACGCCCTGCTCGATGGCGGCGGCAGTGGCGACCAGGACCGCACGCCCGCTGCCGACGCCGGCGGCGTTCGTTCCTACAATATTGCGAACCAGGAGCGCATCGTTCGTGGGCGCATGCCCACGCTCGAAATCATTCACGAGCGATTTGCGCGCAATTTTCGGATCGGCATGTTCAATTTCATGCGGCGCACGCCCGAGATCTCGATCGGCACGATCCGGGTACTCAAGTACAACGCGTTCCTGCGGGAAATGATTCTCCCGTCGAATCTTAATCTCGTCGCACTGAAACCCCTGCGCGGGACGTGCCTCTTCATCTTCGAGCCGACGCTCGTCTTTGCCGTCATCGATTGCATGTTCGGCGGCAACGGCAAGTTCCACGCACGCATCGAGGGCCGGGAATTTACCGCAACCGAGCTTCGCATTATTCAACGCATGCTCGAGATGGCACTCAAGGAATACATGAACGCGTGGGCCCCGACATACAAGCTCGGGCTGGAGTACGTACGCTCCGAGATGCAACCGCAATTCGCCAATATAGCGACCCCGAGCGAGGTCGTGGTGGCGGTGAAGTTCGATATCGATCTTGGTGACATGGGTGGCGCGATTCACATCTGCATCCCGTATGCATCGGTCGAACCCATTCGGGATCTTCTGTTCTCGAGCACCCAGTCCGACACGGGGGAGCTCGATTCGCGATGGCTCGGCCTGCTCTCGCGCGAAATGCAAGCCGCCGAACTCGAGATGGTTGCCATGCTTGCGAGCGCGCAAGCCACCCTGAAACAGGTGCTCGCGATGCGCCCCGGTGATGTGATTGCGTTAGAGCCGCCCGACCAGATTCAGTTGGCGGTTCACGGCGTACCCATCATTGAAGGCCGGGTCGGCATGTTGCGAAACCGGTACGCGGTTCAGGTCGATCGCATCATCACCAACCGCGATGAAGAAAGCGGAGACAAACATGCAGTCTGATGTGGACGAAGTTTTCGGTGGCTCCGATTCGGCGCGGAGCGAGCCAACGACGATCGAGGAGCCGACGGTCCTGCCCGATTCTCCAGGCGGTGCCGAAAAGGGCGGCAATCTTTTCCCGCAGTTCACCGACAAGGGGAATCCGGGCGCCCAGCAGCACGATATCGACATGATTCTCGATATCCCGGTCACCTTGATGGTGGAGTTAGGCAGGACGCGGATTCCGATCAAGACCATTCTCTCCCTCGCCCAAGGCAGTGTCATCGAACTCGACACCCTTGCGGGCGAACCCATGGATGTGCTCGTCAATGGTTTTCTCATCGCGCAAGGTGAGGTCGTCGTCGTCAACGACAAATTCGGGATTCGCCTTACCGACGTGGTCACGCCCTCCGAGCGACTACGCAGATTGAATCGATGACACCATGAACGTTTCGCACATGCGACGATACCCGGCATACGCGCTGCTCACGTTGTCCTTGCCTGCGTACGCGGCCGAATCGACATTCGGTGCGGCACTCCAGGCGCTTGCCGGCCTGGGCATCGTGCTCGCACTGATCGCAGGCGCCAGCGTGTTCCTAAAACGATTTGCGCCGGGACGACTTGGCGGTTCAGGGTTGCTGAGGCCGATCGCGACCGTAGCGGTCGGACCCCGTGAACGAATCGTGGTCGTCGAGCTTGGCGACAC
This sequence comes from Burkholderiales bacterium, assembly GCA_046160305.1. Lineage (GTDB taxonomy): Bacteria > Pseudomonadota > Gammaproteobacteria > Burkholderiales > SG8-39 > SHXR01. The sequence goes on along the minus strand of JBJXGX010000193.1, from coordinate 6,052 downwards.
ATGGATGGTGGTCGGCGTAACCGCCACGCAGATCACGGCGCTTCACACGACTGCGAAGGCGGCACATTCCGATCAAGCGGCGTCGCCCGCCGCTGCGGCATCGTCTGGAACGCCATCGTTCACACGACTCCTCGCCCGCTTTCAGGCCCGTTGAACTGCCGAGCATGCAATTCGCACGCCATCTGACCCGCAGCATTCCGGCCGTTCGCGCGCTGGCGCTCCTCATGGCGGCGTTGGTCGCACCGGACGTTGTGGGCCAGATCACGCCCATTCAAGTGACGAGCCAGCCCGGCCCCGGTGGAGCGCAGACGTACTCGATCCCGATTCAAACGCTGCTATTTTTTACCGCGCTCTCGTTTCTGCCTGCGGTGATTTTGTTGATGACGAGCTTTACCAGGATCGTCATCGTTCTCTCCCTTCTTCGCCAGGCCCTCGGCACGCAGAATTCACCACCCAATCAGGTCATCATCGGGCTCGCGCTTTTTCTGACGCTCTTCGTAATGGCCCCGCCTCTCGAGAAAGTCTACGCGGAGGCGTACGTTCCACTTTCCGAACAGAAGATCGATTTCAATGAGGCCCTTGTCCGGGCCGGAAAGCCGATGAAGGCATTCATGCTCCGACAAACACGTGAGCCTGATCTCGCCCTGTTCATGAAACTGGCCAAGTCCGAACCGGTTGCAACGCCTGAAGAAATACCGATCCGTGTGCTGGTCCCCGCATTTGTTACGAGTGAGCTGAAGACGGCTTTTCAAATCGCATTCATCGTCTTCATTCCCTTTCTGATCATCGATATGGTGGTCGCCAGCGTGCTCATGTCGATGGGCATGATGATGCTCTCGCCGGTTCTCATATCGCTTCCGTTCAAATTGATGCTATTCGTACTGGCTGACGGTTGGACGCTGTTGATCGGCTCTCTCATCGCGAGTTTCGGATCATGACGCCGCAGACCGTCCTCACGATCGGCCAACAGGCGCTCGAGGTGATGCTGATGGTGTCCGCACCGATGTTGCTGGCCGCGCTCATGGTGGGCCTTGTGATCAGCGTTCTGCAGGCCGCGACGCAGATCAATGAGATGACGCTCTCGTTCATCCCGAAATTGATTGCGATGGTGGCCGTCCTGGTCGTTGCCGGACCATGGATGCTGGGCATCCTGGTCGACTACATCCGGCGACTATTCGAAAGCATTCCGAGCGTGATCGGTTGAGCGCGCGCGCAACGCGGCCATGATCGAAGTAAGCGGGGCGCAAATCGAGCAGTGGCTTGCGGCGTTCTTCTATCCGCTGGTTCGCATTCTTGCGTTAGTAGCCAGCGCCCCCGTTCTTGGACACATGGGCGTTCCGCTTCGCATCAAAATAGGCCTCGGCGTTCTGATCACCATTGCAATCGCCCCGACCTTGCCGGTACCTGCCTACACCCTGGCAAGTCCCGCTGGGATTCTGCTGATCGCCTCGCAAATTCTTATCGGCATCGCAATGGGATTCGCGCTTCGCCTCGTGGTGTCCGCGATCGAGCTCGCCGGGGAGTTGATCGGAACGCAAATGGGCCTCAACTTCGCCGGCTTCTTTGACCCGCAAACAGCAAGTCAGGGAACGCCGATCGGGGCGTGGCTCGGTTTGCTCGGAACGCTGCTTCTGCTTTGCGCCAATGGACATCTGATCATCCTTGGCGCGCTCGCCGACAGCTTCATCGTCATCCCGATTGAACCCGATGCGATTGGCCTCACCAATTGGAGAAAGTTGATCCTGTTCGGTGGCGAGCTCTTTCGCATCGGTCTGTATGTCGCATTGCCGGTGCTTGGCGCGATGCTCGTGTGCAACATCGCGCTAGGCGTACTCGCCAGAGTCGCGCCTCAGCTCAATATTCTGGCGGTCGGATTTCCCGTCACGATTCTGGTGGGATTTACGATGTTGCTGGCCACCCTGCCCTTCATCGTTGTCTATCTGAATACGACGATCGCGCGCGCCCTGGAGATGGGCGTAGGGATCGTGAAGTGAGGCTTGGCGCGAAACGCGCCAAGCCTGAATTAGGTGGCGAGCCTAACCCCCGGCACTTGCAGTAAGTAGCTGTGGCTGCTTCCTTCCGGACCTGACCAGATTCACCACGCTGCAATGCGGGGAGGCCCGCCGTTGACTCCTGCTCGAACCACGCAGGAGCATGAAGTGTATCAGCGCCGCCGCTAATGGGCGCGAAATTTACTGACCTTCCCCACTTGCGGCACGCGTTGGCGCCAAGGACAGAGGCTTGATCTTCTCGGGGAGCGTCCGCCCTTTGTTGGCCCGGCTGCCGATGTAGTGGGCGAAATCGTCACCTGCGATCCGCACTTCCTTGTCCTTGCCGCCGCGTCCGGTGCCTTTGACCATGATGGCGCGTTTCGCGGTGACGGCGATCGCAATCATTCTTTCGCCTTTGTCCAATCCCATGATCACGACCCCGCGACCGCGCGGAAGATAGCCGATATCGTCCAGGTCGATCGCCAGCATGCGGCCACCCTCCGATATCGCCACCGCGTGGTTTCCTGGCGTCTCCTCGAAAATACACGGTGCGACGGGCATGTCCCCCTCCTTCATCGACATGAAATCCCGGCCGGCGCGACGGTTCGATACCATGTCGCCGATTTTCGATACGAACCCGTAGCCACCCGTTGATGCAACCAGAACCGGCGTTTCAACTTTCCCGGCCAGACATTGAACAATTCGAGCGCCCTCCTGCACTTCGACCAACGATGCAGCGGGAGCGCCGTCGCCGCGGGCAGGGGGCAGGCTCGCCGCATCAACCGAGTACGCGCGGCCGTTCGAATCGAGGAATACAACCGGATCGACGGTTCGGCATTCGATGAGTACCTGCAATGCATCGCCTTCCTTGAAGGAGAGCGCACCGGCATCGATGCCGTGACCTTGCCGTGCTCGAATCCAACTGTTCTTCGAGAAAATGACCGTGATTGGTTCATCGACCACCGGCGTATCAACTTCCGCCTTCTCGGCTTCCTGGATCCGCGTGCGGCGCGCGTCCCCGAACGCCTTCTGATCCGCTTCGATTTCGGTGACGACGAGATCGTTGAGCACCTTGCGGCTACCGAGAATCTTCTCGAGTGCCTTCTGATCCTTCTTCTGTTCGGTTAGCTCTTGCTCGATCTTGATGTGCTCGAGTTTGGCCAGCATGCGAAGGCGCATGTCCAGGATGTCTTCGGCCTGCCGCTCGGTCAGATTGAACGCCTTGATGAGATCGACCTTCGGATCCTCCGCGTTCCGAATGATGCGGATCACCTTGTCCACATTCAAGAGAACGATAATCCGTCCCTCGAGGACATGAATGCGATCCAACACCTTGGCGAGTCTGTGCTCGGTGCGCCGCGTAACGGTCTTCAGGCGGAACTCGACCCATTCGGCGAGGATCGATTTGAGATTCTTCCCGGTCGGGCGCCCATCGAGGCCCACCATGACCAGATTGATCGGCGCATTCGATTCCATGCCGGTCTTGGCGAGCAGAAGATTGACGAACTCCGTCTCGTCGATCTTGGATGTTTTCGGCTCGAACACAAGCCTCACCGGATGGGTGCGGTCCGACTCATCGCGCGCGCGATCGAGCATCGAGAGCATCAGTTGCTTTTCGCGCTGCTGGTCGGGCGTAAGCGATTTCTTCCCGGCCTTCGGCTGCGGATTGGTGATGGCTTCGATCTCTTCCAGCACCTTCTTCGACGATGCGCCGGGCGGCAGTTCGTGGACGACAAGTTGCCACTGCCCGCGTGCGAGCCGCTCGATCTGGTAACGCGCACGCACGCGGATCGACCCGCGGCCGCTGGTGTAAGCCTCGCGAATTTCCTCGCGCGAGGAAATGATCTGCCCGCCGCCTGGGAAATCCGGTCCTTTGATCTGGCGCATCAATGCGGCAATCGAAAGATTCGGATCCCGAATCAAGGCAATCGCAGCGTTTGCCACTTCGTTGAGGTTGTGGCTGGGAATCTCCGTGGCCATGCCGACGGCAATCCCCGACGCCCCATTCAGCAGCGCCACCGGAAGTCGAGCCGGAAGGATGGCGGGCTCTTCGGACGAACCGTCATAGTTCGGTATGTAATCGACGGTGCCGCTGCCAAGCTCCGCGAGCAAGACTTCGGCGAATTTCGTCAACCGCGCCTCGGTATATCGCATGGCGGCCGGGTCGTCGCCATCCCGTGAGCCGAAGTTGCCCTCGCCGTCTACAAGCGGATAGCGAAGCGTGAAGTCCTGGGCAAGGCGCACCAATGCGTCGTACACGGACACGTCGCCATGGGGATGAAATTTGCCGAGTACATCGCCCACGACGCGTGCGGACTTCTTCCGAGGCGTTCCGGCACGCCCACCCATCTCCCACATTGCGTAAAGAATCCGGGCTTGCACCGGTTTCTGACCGTCACCCACGCGCGGTAACGCACGATCTTTGACGGTCGCGATCGCGTATTGCAGATATTGAGTCGAAGCGTACCGGCCGATCGGTAGCGAATCCCCGTACTCGCCCTGCAGCGGTGCGAAATGCGGCGGCAGCCGCCCCCCGTTTCCCGAGCCTTGGTTATCAGTGCCGGCGGGCTTTCCGTCGCCTACTTTGGTACCACCATCGAACAGATCCTGTTGGTCATCCATTGCGGGCTCATCAATTGGCATATCAACTGAAGTCGGCATCGACGAGATTGCCGAACGTTTCCATCCATTCGCGTCGAACCGGTGCGTTCTCGCGTGCCATCATCATGTTGAAGACTTCAAGATCCAGATCGACGCCGGCGTCTGCGAGCGTAACGGGAAGCATCCGCCGCGTATCCGGATTGAGGGTCGTTTCCCACAATTGCTCGGGGCTCATTTCACCCAGCCCTTTGAAGCGACTGACTGCCCAGGCATCGGCCTTCACACCTTCGTCGACGAGTTTTTCTTCCATGCCGCGCAACTCCTGCTGATCGAGCGCATAGAGTTTGCGGGCAGGTTTGTTCTTTCCGTGCGACGGCACGTCGATGCGGAACAATGGCGGTTGCGCGACGTAGATGTTTCCCGATTCGATCAGCTTCGGAAAATGGCGAAAGAACAATGTGAGGAGGAGTACTTGAATATGCGAGCCATCGACATCCGCGTCCGCAAGGATGATGACGCGTTTGTAACGCAAGCCGGATAGATCGGCCGGATCGCCAAGCTTGTGATGATCGACCCCGATCGCAAGCGCGATCGCTTCAATTTCCTTGTTCGCGTAGAGCGTGTCCGGATTATCTTGCCATGTGTTCTTCGGCTTACCCTTGAGCGGGAGGATCGCCTGGAATTCCTTGTCGCGCGCCTGCTTGGCCGACCCACCAGCGGAATCGCCCTCGACGATAAACAGCTCGTTCCGTTCCGGATCATCGCTCGCGCAGTCGGTCAATTTTCCAGGCAGCACCGCGACCCCTGAGCTCTTTCGTCGCTCAACCTTCTGTGCTGCGCGCGTGCGCGCCATTGCCTGGCGCATGACGAGCTCGGCGATCCGCTTGCCATCCTCCACGTGCTGCGACAGCCATAGCTCGAACGGATCGCGAACCATCTGGGCAATGAGCTTCACGCCGTCGCGCGAGATCAACTCGTTCTTGACCTGCCCTTTGAACTGGGGGTCAAGCATCTTCACCGACAGGACATAACACGCGCGCGACCACACATCTTCGGGCACGATTTTCAAGCCGCGCTGCCCCATCGCGTGATGATCGATGAAATTCTTGATCGCGGTGTAGACGCCTTCACGGAGCCCGGACACATGCGTTCCGCCATGGCGGGTCGGAATCATATTGACATACGATTCAGTGACCAGCTCACCCTCAGCAGCCCACGCGATCGCCCACATCGCGCCCTCGCCGTCCGCAAACGCATCAGACTCGGATTGTGCGGCGATGTACCGCTCACCCTCGAATGTCGCGGCGACCGGATCGCTCCTGCTGATCGCTTCCGCGAAGTAGCCCTTGATGCCCTCGGGGAAATGCCACGTATGCGTCTCGATCTTGCCGCCTTTTTCGATGCCGAGGGTGAACTTCACGCCCGGGAGCAGCATGGCTTTTGCGCGCATCAGCACCGCG
>JBJXGX010000192.1:0-9245 GCA_046160305.1 Burkholderiales bacterium | reverse complement strand
TCACCAAGATTCTTGGCGGTCGCCCGGTGATCGAGGATGTGTGTTTCTCGGTGCGGGAACGGGAATTGGTTGCAGTGCTCGGCCCAAGCGGAGCCGGAAAGACCACCCTGTTCAAATGTATGACGGGCCTCATGGCGCCCGATCGCGGTACGGTGCGGGTCGCCGGGCTCGATGTGGGCGCGCTGCATGGTCGCGAGCGACGCCACATCGCGGTGGTGTTCCAGCAGTTCAATCTGGTCAGTCGGCTCTCGACTCTCGAGAACGTGTTGGCGGGACGGCTCGGTCACACGCCTTCCTGGCGAGGATGGACGCGGCGGTTCGAACGCTCGGATCGGCTGCTCGCGTTTGAATGCCTCGAGCGGGTCGGCCTGATCGCGCATGCAGAGCAGCGGGCAGACACGTTGTCAGGCGGGCAGCAGCAACGCGTCGCTATCGCACGCGCGTTGGCACAGCAGCCTGACATCATCGTGGCGGATGAGCCGGTTGCGAGTCTGGATCCGACCATCGGAGCGGGTATTCTCGATTTGTTGCGTGGGATTTGTCGCGACGCTGGTGTGAGCGTGGTGTGCAGCCTGCATCAGGTTCATTTCGCCCGCGAGTTCGCGGATCGCATCGTAGGCCTAGCCGCCGGTCGTGTTGCGGTGGATACCGCGATCGGCGGGTTCGACGCGGCGGCGGCCGAGCGGCTCTATCGAGGCGCGGCGATCGAGCGAAGCACATGATCTGGCGCCATATCGATATTGCGAATGGTTCAGCCACCGGTAATCGAGTCCGGGCAGAATCCCGCCTCCGGTTATCGTCCGCGGCGCCCCCCGGGTGGACCGCTGCGATCACGAAAAGGCAGGGCATGAAAATCAAGGACTGCGACGGTCTCACCGGCGCCAGAGCGGTATGGGATTTCACGACCGGCGATGCGCGTCGGTTTCAGGATCGGCTGGGCCTGTTGATTCACGCAGCCAAGAGCTTCAAGGAGCAAGGTATCAAACCTGATTTCGTGGTGCTGCTGCATGGCGCCGCGACCAAGTTCGCCGCACGCGCATTCGCCGGCACGAAGTTCGAAGGCGACGACGCGTCGGCACTCGCGGCAATGCACGATGCGATGCGCGAATTGGGCGGGCTCGGCGGACGCATCGAAGTCTGCGGGATTGCGATGGATCGCTCGAACGTCACGAGCGAGCAACTGCTGCCCTTCGTGACCATCGAAGAAAACGTGTTCGTGAACAGCATCGCGTTACAGAACCGGGGCTATGCGTATATCCCGATCACGTAGGAATCGGCGCTGCGAACCCCGCCGATTGCTCATGTTAGACGCGATGAATCAGTCCGCTGAACAGTCGCCCTTGCCGATGGGAGCGTGCGCGCTCTGCTGCGCAGAATCCTCGTCAAGATCGGATCAACCGCTGCGTGCAGCAAGCGCATGAATCTCTTGCGATCGCGCCGCTTCTGGCTGATGTGGACCGGCTATGCGCTCGCTTGCGTGATTTGGTATGCCAGCGTGAAGTGGGTGCCGCTCGCGGCGTTCGCCCGCCTGCCTGACCCGGTGACTGTGTTCACCGAGTGGCTGGCACCCGACCCTTCATACGGCATTTCCATTTTTACCGCCGCGTATTACAAACACATCCTCGCCAGCACATGGCGTGCGCTGGCGGCCTTCATCCTTGCGGTCGGACTCGGCGTGCCACTTGGCATCCTCATGGGATGGAGCGCGACCTTCAATGCCTACGCTTCTGCGCTGGTCGGCCTGCTTCGTCCGGTGCCACCTCTCGCATGGGTGCCGCTGGCAATCCTGCTCGTGCCGGTTGCCGAGATCGCGGTTGTGTATGTGACGTTTCTCGTTGCGTTCTTCGCAACCACGATGAATACGCTCGTGGGCGTGCGAAGCATCGATCCGGATTATCTGCGTGCGGCCCGATGCCTGGGCGCCACGCGTCGCGATCTGCTGGTCGACATCATCATTCCCGGTGCGCTGCCGCAACTCTTCACCGGACTGCAGATCGCCATGGGTGCTGCCTGGTTCTCACTCGCCGCGGGCGAGATGATCGCCGCGCAATACGGACTGGGCTTTCTGATCATGGATGCGTATAGCCTGATCCAGTATCCGACCATCGTCATCGCCATGGGAACACTCGGCCTCATGGGTTACCTTTCGAGTGCGTCGATTCGCCGGGTCGGTGATCGACTGATGCGATGGCGCTTGAAGCCGACGGAAATGCCGCGATGAGTCCCGCATCCATCCGCGGCGCCCTGTCGATCCGTCAAGTGGAAAAGGTATATGACCCGCAGGGCGCACGGGTCCTCGCGCTCGACGCGTGCTCGGCTGAAATTCGTTCCGGCGAGTTCGTGGCGATTGTCGGGCCTTCCGGCTGCGGCAAAAGCACGCTGCTCAATATCATCGCCGGGTTCGATCGCCTGACGAGCGGGCAGATTCTGCTCGATGGTGTTCCGATTGCCACCGTGTCGGCCGTGCCGCGTCCGGGCCCGGACCGCGTCGTCGTCTTCCAGAACGGCGCCTTGTTCCCATGGATGACGGTGCTCGATAATGTGACCTACGGGCCGACCCGCCAAGGCACGCAATCCGTTGCGCAGGCCCGCGCGCAGGGACTGGAAATGCTGCGCCAGTGCGGTGGTCTGCACACCGCGAGCGATCGATATCCGGAACAGCTTTCGTCGGGGATGCAACGTCGTGTGGAAATCGTGCGGGCGCTGATGAATCAGCCCGCGGTCCTGTTGCTGGACGAGCCCTTTCGCGCCATGGATACGCTCTCCAAGTCGGCGATGCACCGGCACCTGCTCGATATTCACGCGCTCTTTCCAAAGACGGTGGTCTTCATCACCCATGATCTGGAGGAAGCAATCTTCCTTGCCGACACGGTGTATGTGATGACCACGCGGCCTGGACGCATGAAGCGCGTGCTTGCGGTTGATCTGCCAAGGCCCCGCACGACGGAGATGCTCGCCTCGAGGGCGTATCTCGATCTCAAACGCGAAGTGGCAGAGGGCGTTCACGAAGAAGCACGCCGGGCGTTCGAGCGCGGCGAGCGGGAATTGGCATGAGCATCCAAGCATGAACGCGTCCGCGCAGACTTCGCCAATTGCGATGCCGATTCGTTCATCGCAATCGTTCACCGAGCGCTTCAGCCGAATCAACTGGCGAGGATTGGTCGCGGTCTGCGTGTTTCTTGCGCTCTGGGAAGGACTCGTACGCGCGAAGGCGCCGGGTTTCGTCTCGATCCCCGGCCCGATCGAATCGGCGACCGTGTTCTGGAATCAGTACGCCGCGCGGCCTTCATATTGGGAATCCTGGCTCGCGAGTTTTCGGCGGGTGTTGTCCGGCTTCATCCTCGCTCAGCTTATTGGTATTCCGCTTGGCCTCGCGCTCGGAACCCTGCCGCGATTGCGCGAGCTCGCGTTTCCCGTCTTCGAGCTGCTGCGACCAATTCCCCCGCTCGCATGGGTGCCGTTGTCGATCCTGTTCTGGCCGACCCATGAGCTGTCGATCATCTTCATCACCTTCATCGGCGCGTTTTTCATCATCGTGATCAGCGTGCATGACGGTGTGCGGTCCATCAAGCGTGAGCATCTGTGGCTCGCCCGTTCCCTTGGCGCGAGTCAATGGCGGATTCTCTGGCGCGTCATGCTGCCCTCGTTGCTGCCGGCGATCGGTGTGGGGATGGCCCTTGGAATCGCGGTGACATGGAACGTCGTCATCGCCGCGGAAATGATCGCCGGGGACAATGGACTAGGGCGGCTCACCTGGGAAGGTTACGTCAGCCAGACCTCGACGGTCGTCATGATCGGCATGGTCAGCATCGGACTCGCGGGCTATCTTTCGTCGGTGGCAATCGCTTGGGTCGAGCAACGACTCGCACCGTGGCGCCAAACGCGATGAACGCTGCAAACCGATCAGGTCGTATCCGCGCCGAAAATATCGCCAAGCGCTTTGTGGAAAAGGGCGGCCCGCCGACCATGGTGCTCGATGCATGTTCCTTCGAGATCGAACCGGGCAAGCTGACCGTGCTGATGGGTCCCTCCGGTTGCGGAAAGTCGACCTTGGCCTATCTCCTCGCCGGATACATCACGCCCGACGCCGGCTCGCTCTCGATCGACGGCGCACCGATTCGCGATGCCGGCCGCGATCGCATGCTGGTATTCCAGGAAACCGCGCTCTGGCCCTGGATGACAGTGATCGACAATGTCATGTTCGGCCCCCTCGCCCATGCCGGCGTCCCGCGTGCGCAGGTGCGGCGGGAAGCCGCGGATCTGCTGAGAAAATTCGGGCTCGCCGATTTTGTCAATCGGTATCCGAACCAATTGTCGGGGGGAATGAAGCGTCGCGCCGAGATCGCGCAGGCCATCATCAATCAACCGAAAATGATGATCCTGGACGAACCGTTTCGTGGTCTTGATGTCATGACGCGCGAGCTGATGCAGGAGCATTACCTGCGGCTCTTCGAGGAAACCCATCTCACCACGCTATTCATTACCTCGGAGCTCGAGGAGGCGATTTTTCTGGCCGATCGTCTGCTTTTCATGAGCGCCGCGCCCGGGCGAATCATGTGTGAAATGGAGATCGACCTGCCGCATCCGCGCATTTTCGAGTCGTTGACGACCGAGCGCTATCTCGGCATCAAACGCGAAGCAATGCATGTACTGGCTCAAGCGGGCGTGATCGACGCCTGACATAACAGGAGGACGACGTAATGAACAAGCGAACGCTTCTTGCTGCAATGATCATCGGCGCGGCCGGCATGGCGCAAGCGGCCGATCCGGTCAACATCACCTACGGCTATCACCCGTACTGGACGGGGGGCTGGAACGGCGTCATCATCAAGGCGAAGGAGCTGTGGAAAAAGCACTTGCCCGCGGGTAGTCAGGTGCGTTTCGAGCCGCATCTGACCGGCCCGCCGATGGTGAATGCGATGCTCGCCAATCGCATGCAGATCGGCACCATGGGCGACATGCCTTCGCTCGTCGCGACGACCAAGGGCTCCATCGGGGATATCCGATTGGTGTCGGTGCCGATGTATTCGAAAGGCCAGAACTGCACGAAAATCCTGGTGAGGAAGGACGCCCCTGAATTCAAGGATGTCGCCGAGGCGATGAAATGGCTCAACAATCGTTCGTTCGCATTGCATCGCGGCACCTGCGCCAATGCCTCGATCGAGGCGATCATCGACAAGGGTGGCTTCAAGCCTTCTGAAGTGCAGTACATGCCGATCGAGGTGATCGCCTCCAACTTCGAGGCAAAGAAGCTCGATGCGGCAGTGATGTGGGAACCGCACGCTCGCCGGCAGGTCGAAGCCGGCAATGCGCGCTATGTCTCCACCGGGGCGCCGTGGGATGTGCCGGATGCCGATTTCACCTTGATGCGCCAGGATTTCGTGAACAAGAATCCTGAGGCTGCGGCCGGTTGGATCAAGGCCGAGATCGAGGCCGTGCAGTTCATGATCAAGAACCCGCGGGAGACGGCGCAAATCCTCGCCAAGGAGCTGACCGGTTACTCTGAAGAGCTGGCATGGGCCGCGCTCTACCAAATCAATCCACCACAGATCGGCGGCGATCCGGTGAACTATGTCGGCAAGATGGTGTTCGACACTGAAGTGGTCGATCTCATGAAGCGGGGTTACGTGTTCCTGCACAAGATCAAGGCGATCGACAAACCCGATATGCCCGCGAACGCGATCAACGACGGACCGCTCAAGCAGGCGCTTACCGAGATGAAAGTGAGCGCACCGCTTGGTGAGATCAGGGGTCAACCGCGGTCTGCGTTCAAATAGACGCATGCTTCTTACCGAGCGAGAAGGAAATCATCATGCAGCCGACTGAACGACATCCACAGCCATCCGACGTGAGCTTCGACGGCGGCGATCTCGATTGCGGCAATGGGTTGCTGCTCCTGATTCGCAAGCACATCGATCCGCTCGACCGGGGGGGCCTGCTCGAGATCCGGTCCACCGAGATCTCGGTGGACGAGGATCTTCCGGCGTGGTGCCGCATGACCGGCAACGAGCTCGTGTCGTGGACGAAAGCAGGCAAGCAACGAAGTTTTCTGGTGTGCAAGGGGAAGCTTTCCGAGCGTCGTGCGCCGGCGCCTGTTCATAGCGTTCTTACCGGCACCCAGGCGGCGAAGGCGATTGTGATTCCGGATCGATTGCCCGCTGCCGCACCCGCGCCATCGATCGCGCCGCTGTCGGTCATGAATATCGGATCATGGCCGCGCACCCGATGGATGCTGCAAGCAATGCACCAGCGCGCCGAGGGCAAATTGGATGATGCGGCCTTCCAGGCGACGGCCGATGATGCGGTGCGGCTCGTGGTGGAAGCGCAGAAGCGTGCCGGGGTCGATGTCATGACCGATGGCGAGCAGCGGCGCGACAGCTATGCAAGCTTCGTCGGCGGCATACTTGATAACTGCCAGCTCATTCCATTGACCGATCTGTTGCCGCTGGTCGAGGATCCGGAAGATTTCGAGCGCGAGTTGCGCGCCCTTGATGTGCCGGCCGGTGATGTGCGCCATCCGGTTGCATTTGGCCCGCTCGGCCGATCCAAGCCGATCGCGGTGCATGAAGTCGAGTTCCTGCGCACGATCAGCGACCGGCCTCTGAAGGTTGCGATTCCCGGCCCGTACTTGTTGACCCGCACGATGTGGATGGATTGCATCGTCGATCGTGCTTACCTGTCGCGAGAACATTTGTCGGGGGACATCGTGCGTGTATTGCGCGAGGAGATCGCCTATCTGCTCGCGACCGGCGTGTCGATGATCCAGTTGGACGAACCGGTCCTTTCGGAGGTCGTCTATTCCGCTCCCGAGAACGCCGCCAAGAAGCGGTCATTCATGTGCGGGGCGCTGTCCGAAAAGAACGATACGCCATCCGAGCTCGCTTTCGCGCGTGATCTCATCAATGCTGTCACCGCCGGGTTTCCCCGCGAGCGAATCGCCTTGCATATGTGCCGGGGCAACTGGACGCCGGACGAATCGGCCGCACTGTCGGGCGATTATTCGGCGCTGGTCCCGACGTTGTCGCAGATCAAGGTTGGCACCCTGCTGCTCGAGCTTTGCACGCCGCGCGCCGGGGAGATGGAGATCCTGAAAGCGCTTCCCGACGATATGCGTATCGGCGTGGGCGTCGTGAATCAAAAGCATGCGCGCATCGAGACGGTGGATGAGATCGTCAAGAAAGGCGAACAGGCGATTCAGCTATTCGGCAGGGATCGGGTTTTATTCTGCCCCGACTGCGGCTTTGCCACATTCGCGGATAATCCGGTGAGCTCGGATAAGATCGCCGAAGCCAAGCTGCACGCAATGGCGCAGGCGGTAGAACGATTGCGCGCGAGCCATCGTGCCTAGGCGTGACGACGCAAAGGACGCTGAATGTTGGCAAATATCGGTTCAACCTATGTCCCACCGGCGGGTCGCCGTGCCGCCGGACACTTCGAGCGCCTAATCGATGACAACTGCCAAGCTTGAACCCTTCGGCGCGGCCGATTGGAAGCGACTGCTCCGTGCCCTCGGGGACGATCCTGAGCGCCAGGGTCTCGCTGACACGCCCGAGCGGGTTGGGAGAGCCTGGGCGCACTGGACACGTGGCTACAAGGAGGATCCGGTCTCGATCCTGAAGACCTTCGAGGACGGCAGCGAGCATTACAACGAGCTCATCGTGGTGCGCCAGATTCCGGTCTACTCGCATTGCGAGCATCACCTCGCGCCCTTCTTCGGTCATGCCGCGATCGGCTATTTGCCGAATGGACGAATCGTGGGCTTATCGAAGCTCACACGGTTGGTGCATTGTTTCGCCGCGCGATTGCAGGTGCAGGAGCGCCTTACGCAACAGATCGCCGCGTCACTGATCGAGCATTTGCATCCGAAGGCGGTTGGCGTCATCATTCGCTGCCGCCATATGTGCATGGAATCGCGTGGGATCGCCGTTCCGGGCGAAGAGACGGTGACCTCCGCGATGCTGGGCGATCTGCAGGACAACGCGGCGCTGCGAAACGAATTCCTGTCGCTGACCCGGCCCGCATAAAAGTAACTTCAACCACCAAGGCACCAAGCCACCAAGTTAGATTCCGATCCAAGCCACACCACGACGGCTCGACGGTACACGACGTGAACGCCATTCGAACCCCTTGGTGTCTTGGTGCCTTGGTGGTTCAAATTGATCTAGTTAAAGCAGCCCCCTACCGCCTCGCCTCCGGACCACCGCTGCAACTCGCTCCGCCGAGCACGCAAAACTTCGCACAGTGCGGATGATTGAGCGCGACTTCTCTCTTCGCGTCGGCGAGCGAATGCCCCAACTCGAACTGCTTGTCGTAGGGCAACAGCGTGCAGGCGACCACTGACGGCCGTGCCTCGCCCTTTCGCTTCACGATCATGCGCGAGGAGGCGCACATCACATCAGCGGGGGATTTATGGAGGATGCCCCAGCACGCCTCGGTGATTTCGGGCACATCGGAATTGACATCCATCTCGGGAAACAGGACGAGGGCAACCGGGTCCCGCGCATCCAAGGCAATCGCCTCGGTGGCGAACAGTCGTGCGAAGCCAGCGCGGACCACCGGTTCCGGCTCACCCGAAAACAGTCGCCCCGCCACATTGAGTCTGAACCCATTCGCGGTGAGCCATTTCAGGCCATCAATACTTGGTTTCCATGTGCGCCCGCCACGCTCCCGCTCGTGCCACTCGGCAGTGTAGTGATCGAGCGATACGCGGATCACCAGTCGATCGCCGTAGGTCTCGCGCAGCGCGAGGAGCGCGGACTTCACTTTCATCATCGGACGCATCGCGTTGGTGAGCACGATGGCCTCGAATCCACGCGACAGCGTATCTTCGAGCATTCCAATGAACTGGGGATTCATGAACGGTTCGCCGCCGGTGAATCCGATGAGCTGCGTTCCGAGCTGGTGCACCTCGATTTCATCAAGATAGGTGCCGACCTCGGCCGCACTGAGATAGACGAGGCGATCGTTCGTCGGCGTCGATTCGATATAGCAATGCTCGCAGGCGAGGTTGCACAGCGTGCCGGTGTTGATCCAGAGCGTATCGAGCGATCCGAGTGTGATACGGGCGCGTCGCTCACCTTTCGCGGTGACGAATGGATCGGCGAATTTTCGCGCGGTGTCGGGCGTTGTGGTCCGCTCGCGCGTCGCTTGCGTCATCAGCGAAGTCCTTTTCCAGTGGGGCGATGCGATTCCCTTCTACACGAGATTCTATACGCCGTGAAGGGGAGACAGGATGCACTGACTAT
>JBJXGX010000191.1:0-4481 GCA_046160305.1 Burkholderiales bacterium | reverse complement strand
ACGGATGGCAGCCGTGATTCTTCATCGTGACCCGAATCAGTCCACCGGACAGATCGGTCTTCCAGTTCTTGCCTTCCGCTTCCTTGCGCTCCGCTTCGGTGAGCTCGTCCCACCAGCCGAGTTTCTTCAAGAGGATGTGGTCGATTTCGGGGTAGCCGGTGGTGATATCGGCGCCCGTCGAATGCGATCCGTCTTCGGCCAATAGCGACACGCCCTCCCGCTCGACGCCAAAGTTGGCGCGGAAGTTGCCGCCACCATCCATCACATGCTTCGAGGTGTCGTACAGGTTAGGCGACCCCGGATGCTTAAGCGCGGCGTTGCCATAGCAAGGCCATGGCAGTCCGAAATAATCGCCGGTGAGATCGTAGCCGGTGATCTTGTCCTTGCCGCCCGCCGCACGCAAGGTCTTCACATCGAAGACGTGCATGTTGCGCATATGGGCCTTGAGCCGATCAGGCGACTGGCCGGTGTAGCCGATGGTCCAGGTGCCTTGATTGATCTCGTTAGCGAGCACGTCTTCCGGTTTCGGTTCCTCATAGCCCGCGGGACGTTTGATGAGGCTGATGTTCTGCTTGCCGTCGCGCTTGCCCAGGAACTGATCGGCAAAGCCCAGCTTCTGCGCGAAGTGGTACATGATCGCGTGATCGGAGCGCGATTCGAACAGCGGTTCGATCACGGCTTCCCGCCACTGGATCGAACGGTTCGATGCGGTGCACGACCCTTCCGTTTCCAACTGGGTGGCGGCGGGCAACAGGTACACCGCGCGCTTCGGATTCGGCTTCGAATCGTCACCGGGCATTGCCGCCATCGCCGCGGTGGCCGATGGATACGGATCGACCACCACCAGCATATCGAGCGCATCCATCGCCTTTTTCATCTCGAGGCCACGCGTCTGCGAGTTCGGCGCATGCCCCCAGAAGAACATCGCGCGGATGTTCGGATCCTGATCGATGAGCTCGTTCTTCTCGAGCACACCATCGATCCAGCGCGAGACGGTGATGCCGGGCTTGTTCATCATGCCCGGTGCAAACTGATCTTGCAGCCACTTCAGATCGACGTTCCACACACGCGCCCAATGCGCCCAGGCGCCCGGGACGATGCCATAGTAGCCGGGCAGCGAATCGGGATTCGGGCCGACATCGGTGGCGCCTTGCACATTGTCGTGGCCGCGGAAAATGTTCGCACCACCGCCCGACACACCGATGTTGCCGAGCGCGAGCTGCAGAATGCATGAGGCGCGCACCATCGCGTTGCCGATCGTATGCTGGGTCTGTCCCATGCACCAGACGATGGTCGATGGCTTGTTCTTGGCCATCATCTCGGCGACCTTCAACATCTGCGCCTCGCCTACGCCGCAGGCCTCTTCGACCTTGTCGGGCGTCCATTTGGCCAGGACTTCTTCGCGGATCTTGTCCATACCGTAGACGCGGGTGCGGATGTACTCCTTGTCTTCCCAGCCGTTCTTGAAGATGTGGTGCAAGAGGCCGAACAGGAACGGGATATCCGTGCCCGAGCGGATGCGCACGAATTCGTCGGCCTTGGCGGCGGTGCGCGTGAAGCGCGGATCGACCACCACCATCTTGGCGCCGGCTTCCTTGGCGTGGAGCGAATGCAGCATCGACACCGGATGCGCTTCGGCGGCGTTCGAGCCGATGTACAGCATGCATTTGGTGTTCTGCATGTCGTTGTACGAGTTGGTCATCGCGCCATAGCCCCACGTATTCGCGACGCCGGCGACAGTGGTGGAATGGCAGATGCGCGCCTGGTGATCGCAATTGTTCGTGCCCCAGAGCGACACGAACTTCCGCATGAGGTACGCCTGCTCGTTCGAATGCTTCGACGAACCGACGAAATAGACGGAATCCGGCCCCGATTCCTTGCGCAGCGCCAGCATGCGCGCGCTGATTTCGGTGAGCGCCGTCTCCCAAGAGATACGCTGATACTTGCCATTGACCAGCTTCATCGGATAGCGCAGGCGATGCGAGTGATCGGTCATGCCATGCTCGCGGATCGACGCCCCTTTGGCGCAATGGGCGCCCAGGTTGATCGGCGAATCGAATACCGGCTCGTGCCGCACCCAGACGCCGTTCTGAACCACCGCATCCACCGCGCAGCCCACCGAGCAGTGCGTGCAAACGGTGCGCTTGGTTTCGATCTTGCCGGCGGCCGGATCAGGCGTCGCGGCCTCGGCCTTGTCGATCAGGTTGAACGGCAGTTGGCTCGCGAATGCGCCGCCGCCGACAGTGATACCCGAGCGCTTGAGGAACGCGCGGCGATCCATCGTCTTGGCGAGCATGCCGGCGAGATTGCGGGTGAGCCGGCTCGATGCGGGAACCGCCGCGGTGGAATTCTTGCGGGTCAGCAACATGGGGATCTCCTTCGCGGGACGCGCGCGTTAGACGCGAGTGGTCCGGTAATAGCTTTGGACGTGCTCGGTGACCTGATAGCCCTTGCCGCGTCGCTTATCGGTCGATTTGGCGGGCGATTTGGACGATGGCGCGATCTTGGCGGTCACCGCTGCGGCGACGGCGACGGTCGCCGCGCTCCCGATACCGACTACGGTGAGAAACTGCCGGCGGGACAGCTTCGAATGCTTGTCACTCATGTCGTGTCTCCTCGTACGTGAACGCTCGTGAAGCTGCTCGTAGAACGATGGTGTCGCCTGACAACAACGACATCCTCGTTGGGGCACCCTGGGTGTCTCGTAGGTCGTTCACTCTGGCATGGCGGCGCGCTGCAATACCACTTCCCAGACTTACAGGCACCTTACAAATTCATTGTACCCCCGCACGATGTCCTCAGTAAATCGCAATCCCGATGCAGGAGCAGCCTCGCGCTTGCGCCCGTCAGCCAAGCATCGAAAAGCCCTCCGCCTCAACGACCAAAAAAGCCTTCGCCAGATGCGCTACCGCTTCGAGAAATGAGCCACGGTCGGCGTGGGCCAGGATTGCATCGCACAACGGTGTGATGCTCCTTGCCAGGTAGCGTTCGAAAATCTCCCGCTGGCGCGCAAGCGACGCCTCGCCCGACCCCTGATCGACCAGATGACGCATCAAGTCGCACAGCCCGGCAATGTGGTCCTCGGGTTCACGCGCCACGCCTTTGCGTGCCAGCCCGAACGCGGCAAGATCGTCGCGCAGGCGCACGAGGATCTTCTCCCGACCGGATTCGACCAGGTAGTGGGAAACGTACAGGGTGACCGGCGCCTTGCCCGCACCGATGAAAAGGTCATCGAAGCGTTGATGCTCTTCGTCGGCGTCCGCGCGGAGCGAGGCGTCCGCCAATGCCGCGAGCGCGTTCGCGACGCCGCCGTCTGTCGCATCGGATGAGTCCGGGGCAAGAGCCGCCACGGCATCCAGGAGCGCTCTATCCGGGCCGGCGAAGAACAGGCGGGCGAGCAGCGCATAGAAATCACGACGTGCGACATCCTCCGGCGTCAGCGCGGATTGAACTTGGAGAAGGCTCGGATCAGTCATCGGCGCACATCAAGAAGACAAGAAGTCCATCGCTCTCTGTAAATCGACACCCAACGCCGCCCTTAACATTCCAGGAATCTGCGCGCACTGCCGCGCAGATTCCTAACGCTTAACGTTTTGAATTGACACCTCATCCTTGTTCTCCATCATGTCGACCACCCGGCAGTCTGCACACATCTGCAGCCGCCGCAATGCGCCGCCGCCTGCGAACATCGAATGCGCGGTCAGGCGTCCCATCATGTTGTCGATCATCTGTTTGGTGCCGAAGGGTGTTGCGCATCGAACGCAATTGAAGGGTTCGGCTTCGTTCAATGTGACGGCGTTCTTCCGTTCCGGTCCGATCGACAAGCGCGGGATCAGCGCGATCGCCTGCTCCGGGCAGGTGACTTCACACAGACCGCACTGGACACAATTCGCCTCGATGAAACGCAAGCGCGGTGCGTCTTGCGAGTCCTGCAACGCTGCGGCCGGACACGCGCCGATGCAAGCCTTGCAGAGCGTGCACGTTTCCTTGTTGATCGTGATCGCCCCATACGGTGCGCCTTTGCCAAGCGCGATCGACGATTGCGGCGTCGGTGCCTGCTTCGCCAGGTGATCGAGGACGAATTCGAGCGTCGTACGCTTGTCGTTCGACAGATTGAAGGTTGCCCCCTTGCTGACAGATGCCGCCGTCGGCAGGTTCCAAATCTGTTTCTCCAGGTCGCGCGCCTCGGCCGCACGAAGAAGGTGCAGATGCGATCCCGCGAAGCCCAGCGCGTTCAGGATCGTTTGCCCATAACCGAACTGCCTTTCAATCGCCGGGCCGTACTCGTCGAGTTCCACACCGGTCGAGAGCACGATCGCTTGGCTGGCGCCGTAGCTGATCGCAGCGAGTGCCAAGTCGAGCCCCACCGCGGCGATGTGATGAATTTCAAGGGGAATCACCCGTGCCGGCAAGCCTTTGCCGCGCTGGGCAAGGCGCATGATCAGCTCGCGGGCATCGCCACCGTTGTGGAACAGGATCGC
>JBJXGX010000190.1:0-14113 GCA_046160305.1 Burkholderiales bacterium | reverse complement strand
GCCCCGGACAGTCCACATGCGCGTAGTGCCGGTTGGCCGTCTGATACTCCACATGCGCCGTGTTGATCGTGATCCCCCGCGCCTTCTCCTCCGGCGCCGCATCGATCTGATCGTAGTTCTTCGCCTCTCCACCATACTTCTTGGCCAGGATGTGCGTCATCGCCGCCGTCAAGGTCGTCTTGCCATGGTCCACGTGGCCTATCGTCCCCACGTTCACATGCGGCTTGGTCCGCTCGAATTTTGTCTTTGCCATGTCCTAACCCTTAAGGTCTATCCAGTTGCTTCGTTACTTTCTGTCGTCCTTGCCCGTCATCTTGGTCACTATTGCATCCGTTACCTGTTTAGGCGCTTCCGCGTAGTGCTTGAATTCCATCGTGTAGGTCGCGCGCCCCTGCGTGAGTGAGCGTACCGTCGTCGAGTAGCCGAACATCTCGGCGAGCGGCACTTCGGCGCGGATCGCCTTGCCGGTCGGCAGATCTTCCATGCCCTGGACCATGCCGCGACGGGACGACAAATCGCCCATCACGTTACCCATAAAATCCTCGGGCGTTTCGACTTCAACCGCCATGATCGGCTCCAGAAGCACCGGCGACGATTTTCGTGCGCCGTCTTTGAAGGCGAAAATAGCGGCCATCTTGAAGGCGTTCTCGTTCGAGTCAACCTCGTGATAGGAGCCGTAGAACACTGTGACCTTGACGTCGACCACCGGAAATCCCGCGAGCACGCCATCCTGCAATGCCTCGGCGACCCCTTTTCCGACGGCAGGAATGAATTCGCGAGGGATGGAACCGCCCTTCACCGCATCCACAAATTCGTAGCCTTTGCCGGGCTGGGGCTCGAGCTTCAAGACCACATGGCCGTACTGGCCGCGTCCGCCCGATTGGCGAACGAATTTACCTTCGATCGATTCGCAGACTTTTCGGATCGTTTCGCGGTACGCGACCTGCGGGGCACCGACGTTCGCCTCGACGCTGAACTCGCGCTTCATCCGATCGACGAGAATTTCCAAGTGCAACTCGCCCATGCCGGAAATGATCGTTTGGCCGGACTCTTCGTCGGTACGCACACGGAACGAAGGATCTTCCTGGGCGAGGCGGGACAGCGCGTGGCCCATTTTCTCCTGGTCCGATTTGGTCTTCGGCTCCACCGCGACATGAATGACCGGATCCGGGAAGACCATCTTCTCCAGAATAATGACCTTGTTCGGGTCGCTCAGCGTTTCACCGGTGGTGACATCCTTCAATCCGACCGCCGCTGCGATATCGCCCGCACGCAGCTCTTTGATGTCTTCGCGCTCATTGGCGTGCATCTGCAGGATCCGGCCGATACGTTCCTTGCGCCCGCGAACCGAGGTGTACACCGTGTCGCCGGAATTCAACGTCCCCGAATACACCCGGATGAAGGTGAGCTGACCGACGTACGGGTCCGTCATGATCTTGAATGCGAGGGCGGAGAACGGCGCGTCGTCGGCCGCCTTGCGGGTATCGTCGTCGCCGTTTTCCTTGTTGCCTTTGACCGGTGGAATGTCGGCCGGTGATGGCATGTAATCGATGACAGCATCGAGCATCGCCTGCACGCCCTTGTTCTTGAATGCCGAGCCGCAGAGCATCGGCACGATTTCGTTGGCGATGGTGCGTTTGCGCAGGGACGTCTTGATTTCTTCGATCGTGAGCGCGCCCGAATCAAGGTACTTGTTCATGACCTGTTCGTCCGCTTCGGCGGCTGCTTCGACCATCTTCTCGCGCCACTCTTCGCAGAGCGGCATCAGGTCTGCAGGAACTTCCCTGACTTCGAATTTCATCCCTTGGGTCGAATCGTCCCAGTAGATGGCCTTCATCTTCACGAGGTCAACGACGCCGGCGAACTTGTCTTCCGCGCCGATTGGTATCTGAATGACGACCGGATTGCCCTTCAGACGCGATTTGATCTGGTCGTACACCTTGAAGTAATTCGCCCCGACCCGATCCATCTTGTTGACGAACGCCAGGCGCGGGACCTTGTACTTGTTCGCCTGGCGCCAGACGGTTTCGGACTGGGGCTGGACGCCGCCGACCGAGTCGTACACCATGCATGCGCCATCCAGAACGCGCAACGAGCGCTCGACTTCAATCGTGAAGTCGACGTGTCCGGGCGTGTCGATGATGTTGATCCGATGTTCCGGAAAGGAGCTGTCCATGCCCTTCCAGAAGCAGGTGGTGGCGGCCGACGTGATCGTGATGCCGCGCTCGCGCTCCTGCTCCATCCAGTCCATCTGCGTCGCACCATGGTGCACCTCGCCCATCTTGTGCGACACCCCGGTATAGAACAGGATGCGCTCGGTGGTCGTGGTCTTGCCGGCGTCGATGTGCGCGCTGATGCCGATGTTTCGATAGCGACCGATGGGAGTCTTGCGTGCCACGCTTTACATTCCTTCCAGCTCGTCCGACAGCTCGACTCAAATGACGCGGGGCGGGTCTGATGCCGCCCCGATTGGAGAAGTCGGATCGTTACGTTCGAATCACGGTCCCCGCGGTCGGGCACCGTTTGGGTTGTTCTCCCGCCTTAGAACCGGTAGTGCGAGAAGGCTTTGTTGGCTTCCGCCATCCGATGCACCTCTTCGCGTTTTTTCATTGCACCGCCGCGGCCTTCGGCAGCTTCGATCAACTCAGATGCAAGGCGGGCGTCCATCGATTTTTCGGACCGCTTCTGCGCAGCCTCGCGCAACCACCGCATGGAGAGCGCCGCCCGTCTGGCCGGGCGCACTTCAACCGGCACCTGATAGTTCGCACCGCCGACGCGGCGACTCTTTACTTCCACCATCGGTCGGACATTCGTGACGGCTTGATTGAAGACCTCGAGCGGCTCTTTGCCGGACTTGGTCTTGATCTGGTCGAACGCGTCATAAATGATGCGTTCGGCGACCGATTTCTTGCCGCGCGTCATCAACACGTTCACGAATTTGGCGAGATCAACACTCCCGAATTTCGGGTCGGGAAGGATGTCGCGCTTTGGTACTTCTCTACGTCGAGGCATGGTGGTCTCTGTTCTGAATTGTTCAAGCCGCTTTCGGGCGCTTGGCGCCGTACTTGGAGCGACTTTGCTTGCGGTCCTTGACGCCCTGGGTATCCAGGCTTCCGCGCACGATGTGATAGCGCACGCCCGGCAGGTCCTTGACGCGGCCGCCGCGGATCAATACCACCGAGTGTTCCTGGAGGTTGTGGCCTTCGCCACCGATGTAGCTGATCACCTCGAACCCGTTGGTCAGGCGAACCTTAGCAACTTTGCGCAGCGCCGAATTCGGCTTCTTTGGGGTCGTGGTGTACACACGTGTGCACACGCCGCGTTTTTGCGGAGAGTTGCCGAGCGCCGGCACTTTGCTCTTCGTTCGTACGGCGACACGCGGCTTGCGAATGAGTTGACTGATTGTGGGCATGCTATTGGGTCCAGCCTTCGGGGTTGTTCCGGGGTCGAGGCAGTTTGCGATACGGCGCGGTTTTCCCGGTGAGTTAGCGGCGCTCTTGCGGTGCCGGTCCGGGACTTGCAGGGCGAAGAGGGCGGTGAAGGCCGATCGAAGCGGAATCCCGCCAGGCCGGTGCCACACCAGAACAGAACAGAACAACAACGCTGGTGCGTCCATCACGCCGACCCATTCGTCGGAGCAAAGACCGTGGATTTTATTGCTTTCTTACACGTGTCGTCAATGGGAGACGCGATTCAATTGACTGCGTTGAGCACTTCGATGTCGGCGGGAGGGTTGGAGGTTGCCCGGAAACACTGGAGAATCCGGTTGCCCGTATCGTTCGGGACGCTTTATTGTCGCGTCCAGGAGGCGATACATCGGGGTACATCAACGCGCGGTTGCATGAGACTGCGGGTTTTCGGAAACTGATTAGGAGGCAGGAATGTCCGGCGCAGGCCACATTGATCCATCGAACAAGAAGATTGCCCTATTGATCGCCGTCCTGGCGTTGGTGCTCGCGTTCTCGGAGACGCTCGGAAAGGGATCGCAAACGGCCGCCCTCAGCATGAACATCGAAGCGTCGAATCTGTGGGCATTCTTCCAGGCGAAGACGATTCGGCTGACCACGATTCGGACAGCGGCCGACACCATGGAGACGGAGTTGCCGCAAGCCATCAGCCCGCAGACACGGGAAGCGATGGAGAAGCGCATCGCCGACTGGAAGAAGGTCGCCGCCCGGTACGAATCGGAACCCGAAACGAACGAAGGCCGAAAAGAGCTCGCGGCGCGGGCGAAGGCGACTGAAGCGAAGCGCGACCGGTCCCTTGCCGCCTACCATCATTACGAGGTGGCGTCCGCTGCGGTCCAGATCGCGATCGTGCTCGCGTCGGCGGCGATCATCACCGGTACGTCGGTTCTCACATGGATTGCAGGAGGGCTCGGCCTCCTCGGCATCGGCTTCTGTTTCATTGCATTTTTCTGGCCGACCGCGATCCATCTGTTCTGACGCGGGGATTCGCCGGGATTTCCTGGGATTCGCGGCGGCTGACGTTGCGCGAATAGCGCGAGGGCGCGCCGGGAATCAACCAAGAAGAAGGGGCGGTCTCGGACCGCCCCTCGGATGCTACTGCAACGCTCAGGTTCTATGTCAGGCCTGCTGCTCCGCGGTCGCGGTCGTGTCCTCGTCGCCATCGATCGGCTCCTCGAACAGATCCTGCGCGGGCAAGGTCTTCTTCGCCTGGTGATACGCGAGACCGGTACCGGCGGGAATAAGGCGCCCGACGATGACGTTTTCCTTCAAGCCACGAAGCTCGTCCCGCTTGCCCATGATCGCGGCTTCCGTGAGTACCCGCGTGGTTTCCTGGAACGATGCGGCCGAGATGAACGAGTCGGTTGACAGCGACGCCTTGGTGATCCCAAGCAGAACATAGCTGTAGACCGCCGGGCGCTTGCCATCCTTCTCGCACGCGTCGTTCTTCTCGAGAACGTCGGCGCGTTCGACCTGCTCACCGGTGATGAACGTCGTATCGCCCGACTCCTCGATCTGCACGCGACGCAGCATCTGCCGCACGATCACCTCGATGTGCTTGTCATTGATGCGAACGCCCTGCAAGCGATAGACGTCCTGCACCTCGTCGATGATGTAACGGGCCAACGCCTCGACGCCCTGCAACCGCAGGATGTCGTGCGGATCGGCCGGACCGTCGACGATCATCTCGCCCTTGTTGACGACCTGACCGTCATGGACCATGACGTGCTTCTCTTTCGGGATCAGGAACTCGTTTGCCTTCGAGTCAAGATCGGTGATCACCAGACGCTGCTTGCCTTTGGTGTCCTTGCCGAACGACACGGTCCCGGTCACGTCGGCCAACATACCGGCGTCCTTGGGTGAGCGTGCCTCGAAGAGTTCCGCGACGCGCGGCAAGCCACCGGTGATATCGCGCGTCTTGGACGTTTCCTGTGGAATGCGGGCGAGCACCTCACCCACCGCCACCGGCTGACCGTCCTTGACGGTGATGATCGCGCCGACCTGGAAGGTGATGTTGACGGCGTGGTCGGTCTGGGCGATGCGAACTTCCTCGCCTTTCTCGTTCAGCAGTTTCACCTGCGGTCGGAGCGATTTGGCGCTGGAGCTGCCGCGACGCTTCGGATCGATCACCACCAGCGTGGACAGGCCGGTCACATCGTCGATCTGTTTGGCGACGGTGGATCCTTCTTCCACATGCTCGAACTTCACCGTGCCGGCGTACTCGGTAATGATGGGGCGATGATGGGGATCCCAGGTCGCGAGAATCTGCCCTGCCTTGATCGTCTTGCCGTCATCGATCGAGAGCATGGCGCCGTACGGAACTTTATGGCGCTCGCGCTCGCGGCCGTTCTCATCACCGATAACGATCTCGCCGGTACGTGAGATCGCGATGCGCTCACCTTTCGGGTTGGTGACGTAGCGCATTTGCGGCGAGAAGCGGGCGACACCGTTCGATTTGGAGTCGACCTGACTTGCCACCGCGGTTCGCGATGCCGCACCGCCGATGTGGAACGTACGCATCGTGAGCTGCGTGCCCGGCTCGCCGATCGATTGCGCGGCAATGACGCCCACCGCCTCGCCCGAATTGACGATACTGCCGCGGCCAAGATCACGTCCGTAGCACTTGGCGCAGAGACCCCACCGTGTTTCGCAGGTAAGGGGGGTGCGAACCTTCACTTCGTCGATGCCAAGCGCCTCGATGCGATCGACTTCGTCTTCGTTGAGGAGCGTACCCGCGGGCAACATGACATCCTGCGTGTCGGGATGCATCACTTCGATCGCGGTGACCCGACCGAGGATCCGCTCGCGCAGGGCCTCGACCACTTCGCCACCTTCCACCAGCGCTCGCAGCGTGAATCCGGCATCGGTCCCGCAATCGTCGTCGGTCACCACCAGATCCTGGGTCACGTCGACGAGACGCCGGGTCAGGTAGCCCGAGTTGGCGGTCTTCAACGCCGTATCGGCAAGACCCTTACGCGCGCCATGGGTGGAAATAAAGTACTGGAGAACGTTCAAGCCCTCGCGGAAGTTCGCGGTAATCGGCGTTTCGATGATCGATCCATCGGGTTTCGCCATGAGCCCACGCATTCCAGCGAGCTGGCGAATCTGTGCCGCCGAACCGCGCGCACCCGAGTCGGCCATCATGTAAATCGAGTTCATGGATTCCTGGCGCACCGTCTCGCCACGCCGGTTCACCACCGGCTCGGTCGACAGCTGCTCCATCATCGCCTTACCGACCTGGTCGCCCGCATGGCCCCAGATATCGACCACCTTGTTGTAGCGTTCGCCGGCCGTCACCAGACCCGAGGTGTACTGCTGTTCGATTTCCTTCACCTCGGATTCCGCAGCGGAGATGAGGTCCATCTTCTGCTTCGGGATCAGCATGTCATCGACGGCGATCGAAATGCCTGCCTTGGTCGCCGCCGTGAATCCGGCCTGCATCAGCTTGTCGGCGAAGATCACGGTTTCGCGCAAGCCGCAGCGCCGGAATGACCCGTTGATAAGACGCGAGATCTCTTTTTTCTTGAGGGGCTTGTTCATCAGTTCGAACGGCAACCCCTCGGGCAGGATCTCCGACAGCAACGCCCGACCCACCGTGGTTTTGTAACGCGTGACCTTCTCGTCTTTTCCGTCGGTTGCTTCCAGGTCGACTTCGGTAATGCGAACCGAAATCGAGGCGTGGAGCTCCACTTGGCCCTGATCGTATGCGCGCTGGATTTCACCGATGTCGGAGAAGATCATGCCTTCGCCCTTGGCGTTGATACGCTCGCGGGTCGAGTAGTAGAGGCCGAGAACGATATCCTGCGAGGGCACAATGATCGGATCACCGTTGGCCGGGGACAGGATGTTGTTCGAAGCGAGCATCAAGGTGCGCGCTTCCATTTGTGCTTCAAGCGAAAGCGGCACATGCACGGCCATCTGGTCGCCGTCGAAGTCCGCATTGAATGCGGCGCACACCAGCGGATGCAGCTGGATCGCCTTGCCTTCGATCAGCACCGGTTCGAACGCCTGGATGCCGAGCCGATGCAGGGTCGGCGCGCGATTCAGCATGACCGGATGCTCGCGGATGACTTCCTCGAGGATGTCCCATACCACGCCGGTTTCCGCTTCCACTTCGCGCTTCGCGGCCTTGATCGTGGTCGCGATGCCTTGCAGTTCCAGTTTGTTGAAGATGAACGGCTTGAAGAGCTCGAGCGCCATTTTCTGCGGCAGGCCGCATTGGTGAAGCTTCAGTTGCGGACCGACAACGATGACCGAACGACCCGAGTAGTCGACACGCTTGCCAAGCAGGTTCTGGCGGAAACGGCCGCCCTTGCCCTTGATCATGTCCGCGAGGGACTTCAACGGACGCTTGTTGGCGCCGGTCATCGCTTTGCCGCGACGGCCGTTGTCGAGCAATGAATCGACCGCTTCCTGCAACATGCGCTTTTCGTTGCGCACGATGATCTCGGGCGCTTTCAGTTCGAGCAGGCGCTTCAGCCGGTTGTTCCGGTTGATCAC
The DNA here is from genome assembly GCA_046160305.1 of Burkholderiales bacterium. Classification (GTDB taxonomy): domain Bacteria; phylum Pseudomonadota; class Gammaproteobacteria; order Burkholderiales; family SG8-39; genus SHXR01. The sequence continues at coordinate 6,146 of JBJXGX010000190.1, read as the reverse complement.
GCGCCGATAGAGGTCATTCAAGTCGGACGTGGCGAAGCGGCCGCCATCGAGCGGCACCAGCGGACGAAGCTCCGGCGGCAGCACCGGCAGCACTTCGAGAATCATCCATTCGGGTTTGATGTGCGAGCGCTGGAATCCCTCGAGCAGTTTGATCCGCTTGGCGAATTTCTTGATCTTCGCATCCGAGCCGGTGGCCTCGAGGTCTTTCTTGAGGGTCTCGATTTCCCGTTCGATGTTGATCTGCTTCAACAGCTCACGGACGCCTTCAGCCCCCATCATCGCTGTGAAGTCGTCGCCGAACTCTTCGACCTTGGCGAGATAGTCGTCTTCGGTCAACAATTGCGCGCGCTTGAGCGGCGTCATGCCCGCATCGACGACAACATATGCTTCGAAGTACAACGCCCGCTCGATATCGCGTAAGGTCATGTCGAGCACGAGGCCGAGCCGGCTGGGGAGCGACTTCAGGAACCAGATATGCGCGACCGGGCTCGCGAGCTCGATGTGGCCCATGCGCTCGCGGCGCACCTTGGCAAGGGTGACCTCGACGCCGCACTTCTCGCAAATGACGCCGCGATGCTTGAGGCGTTTGTATTTGCCGCACAAGCATTCGTAGTCCTTGATCGGACCGAAGATCTTGGCGCAGAAAAGACCGTCCCGCTCGGGCTTGAAGGTTCGATAGTTGATGGTTTCCGGCTTCTTTACTTCACCGTATGACCAAGACCGGATTTTCTCCGGTGAAGCAATGCCGATCTTGATGGCATCGAACTCTTCGTTCTGTTGGACCTGCTTGAACAGATCGAGTAGCGCTTTCATTGAACCGCTCCTTGGAAAATCAGCCGCTGTCGCCCGGAAACTACCGACCACTTCGACGCGCACCGCACGCCGGTCGATCGAAAGTCAGAGGCAACGCGCATGGTTTCGATCAGTGGGCTGTCCGGGTAGGCTTGCCCTGAATCCGTGCGCATCACCATGTTTGCCTAATGGCGTTCGAGATCAATGTCGATGCCAAGCGATCGAATCTCCTTCACCAGCACGTTGAATGATTCCGGCATGCCCGCATCGATCTTGTGGTCGCCTTTGACGATGTTCTCGTAGACCTTGGTGCGGCCGTTGATATCGTCCGATTTGACCGTGAGCATCTCTTGCAGGGTGTATGCGGCGCCGTACGCTTCGAGCGCCCATACCTCCATCTCGCCGAAACGCTGACCACCGAACTGCGCCTTGCCGCCAAGCGGCTGCTGCGTGACGAGGCTGTACGGACCCGTAGAGCGCGCATGCATCTTGTCGTCGACGAGGTGATGGAGTTTCAGCATGTGCATGTAGCCGACGGTGACCGGGCGATCGAATGCATCGCCCGAGCGTCCGTCATAGAGCGTGACCTGCGTGCGACTCGGTGTGAGCTGAAGGCTCGCGCTCACCGGATCATCCGCCGGGTAGGCGAGTTCCAGCATCGCGCGAATCTCGGCTTCCGACGCGCCATCGAACACCGGCGTCGCGAACGGAACGCCGTTGCGCAAATTCCCCGCCATGCGGATCACTTCTGCATCGCTCATCTTGGTCAAGTCTTCCGGCTTGCCGCTCGAGTTGTAAATCCTCTCCAAGTACTTTCTGATCTCGGCGACATTGGCCTGCGCCTTCAACATCGCACCGATCCGCAGACCCAGGCCCTTCGCCGCCCAGCCAAGGTGGGTTTCGAGAATCTGGCCCACATTCATCCGTGAGGGAACGCCAAGCGGGTTGAGCACGATATCGGCAGGCGTGCCATCGGCCAGATACGGCATGTCTTCGACCGGGACGATCTTCGATACGACGCCCTTGTTGCCATGGCGGCCGGCCATCTTGTCGCCCGGCTGGATACGACGCTTCACGGCCAGATACACCTTGACCATCTTGATCACGCCAGGAGGCAGCTCATCGCCTTGCGTGAGCTTCTTCCGCTTGGCTTCGAACGCCTTGTCGAATTCTTCGCGCATTTTGGCCAGGCTGTCCTTGATTGCCTCGACCTGGGATTGCGGCTCTTCATCGGCGAGTGAAACATCGAACCAGTGATAGCGCTCGAGCTCATCCAGATATTCCTTGGTGATCTTCGCGCCTTTCACCAGCTTGTTAGGGCCCTTTGCGGCGGTCTTGTTGATCAGCAGGCGTTCCAACCGGCCGAATGCATCCCCTTCGACAATTCGCAACTGGTCGGCGAGGTCTTGCTTGTAGCGCTTCAGCTCGTCATCGATGATCTGCTGTGCGCGCTTGTCCCGCTCGATGCCTTCGCGTGTGAATACCTGGACGTCGATGACCGTTCCGGAAATTCCCGAGGGAACCCGCAACGACGTGTCCTTCACGTCGGAGGCTTTCTCACCGAAGATCGCGCGGAGGAGCTTTTCTTCCGGCGTCAGCTGCGTCTCGCCTTTGGGCGTGACCTTGCCCACCAGGACGTCGCCGGCCTCCGCTTCGGCACCGACGTAGACGATGCCCGAATCGTCCAATCGGCCCAACTGGCCTTCGGACAGGTTCGAAATGTCACGTGTGATGTCTTCGGGCCCGAGCTTGGTGTCGCGGGCAACGACGGTGAGCTCCTCGATGTGGATCGAGGTGTAGCGATCATCACCGACCACCTTCTCCGAGATGAGAATCGAGTCCTCGAAGTTGTAGCCGTTCCATGGCATGAATGCCACGAGCATGTTCTGCCCGAGTGCGAGCTCGCCAAGGTCGGTGGAGGCACCGTCGGCGATCACGTCGCCCCGCGCAATGTGTTCGCCATTGCCGACGATCGGGCGCTGGTTGATATTGGTATTCTGATTCGAACGCTGGTACTTGATCAGGTTGTAGATGTCGACACCGACTTCGCCCGGTACGGTCTCATCGTCATTCACCCGCACGACAATCCGGCTCGCGTCGACGTAATCGACGAATCCGCCGCGTCGCGCGACCACCGCGGTTCCCGAATCGATCGCCGCCGTGCGCTCGATGCCGGTGCCGATCAGCGGCTTTTCGGCGCGCAGGCACGGTACCGCCTGACGCTGCATGTTCGATCCCATCAGGGCGCGGTTGGCATCGTCGTGCTCGAGGAACGGAATGAGCGAGGCGGCCACCGACACGATCTGGGCCGGCGACACATCCATGTATTGCACGCGATCGGGCGTGAGCAACGTGAACTCGTTCTTGTTGCGGCAGGACACCAAGCTGTCGGTGAGCTTGCCCTCGCCGTCCAATTGCGCGTTCGCCTGCGCGATGACGTAGTTGCCCTCCTCGATCGCCGAGAGGAAATCGATTTGATCGGTGACCTTGCTGTGCTCGATTTTGCGATAGGGCGTTTCCAGAAAGCCGTGCTTGTTGGTCCGCGCATAGAGCGCCAGCGAATTGATCAGGCCGATGTTCGGACCTTCTGGTGTTTCGATCGGGCAGACGCGACCGTAATGGGTCGGATGCACGTCACGCACCTCGAAGCCCGCGCGCTCGCGAGTGAGACCGCCCGGTCCAAGCGCCGAGACGCGGCGCTTGTGGGTGATCTCGGAGAGCGGATTGGTCTGATCCATGAACTGCGAGAGCTGGCTTGAGCCGAAGAATTCCTTGATCGCCGCGGAGATCGGCTTGGCGTTGATCAGGTCGTGCGGCATCAAGTTTTCGGTCTCAGCCTGGGACAGCCGCTCTTTCACCGCGCGTTCAACACGCACCAGACCGGCGCGGAATTGATTCTCGGCCAACTCACCGACGGACCGGACACGGCGATTGCCGAGGTGATCGATGTCGTCGATGTCACCCCGTCCGTTGCGAAGCTCGACCATGATTCCGACCACGGCCAGGAGGTCGTCGTTGGACACGGTGCCTTTGCCGTCTTCGTTTCTTCCACCGCAGCGCTGATAGAACCGCTTCAACCAGCCGGGTGCCCGATCGTCGATCTTCTCGGGATAGGCGCGACGATTGAACTTCATGCGCCCGACCGTGGAGAGGTCGTACCGGTCCTCGTGGTAGAAAAGGCCGTTGAAAAGTGACTCGACCGCATCTTCCGTTGGTGGCTCGCCTGGGCGCATCATCCGGTAAATGGCAACGCGCGCGGCCCACTGGTCGGCCGTCTCATCGATCCGCAAGGTCGAGGAAATATAGGCGCCCTGATCGAGGTCGTTCGTGTACAGGGTCTTGAACGCTTCGACGCCGCCGTCCTTGATCTTGCCCAGCAGCTCTTCGGTCAGCTCATCGTTGGCGTTGGCGATGATCTCGCCGGTTTCTTTGTCGATCACCGCGTGCGCGAGGGCCCGGCCAAGCAGGAAATCGTCCGGGACGTCGATGCGTGTCATGCCGGCCGACTCGAGCTCGCGGATGTGCCGCGCGTTGATGCGCTTGTCCTTCTGCACGATGACCTTGCCGCTCTTGTCGAGAATGTCGAACCGCGCCATTTCCCCGCGCAGACGTTCAGGCACGAGCTCCATCTGGGCGAGTCGGTTGGCGAACCGGAAATCGTCGAAATCGTAGAAGTGCTCGAGGATCTGCTCGGCCTTCATGCCGATTGCCTTGAGCAGAATCGTCACCGGCATCTTGCGGCGACGGTCCACGCGAAAATACACGTAGTCCTTGGGGTCGAATTCGAAGTCGAGCCACGACCCGCGATAGGGGATGATCCGCGCCGAGAAAAGCAACTTCCCGGATGAGTGCGTCTTGCCGCGATCGTGTTCGAAGAACACACCAGGCGACCGGTGCAACTGCGAGACGATGACGCGCTCGGTGCCGTTCACGACGAACGAGCCGGTGTCCGTCATGAGCGGAATCTCGCCCATGTAGACCTCTTGCTCCTTCACTTCCTTGACCGTCGGCTTGGCGGCCTCGCGGTCCATGATCGTCAGCCGGACTTTCGCGCGCAACGGCGAGGCGAATGTGAGCCCGCGTTGCTGGCATTCCTTCACGTCGAAGGGTGGCTCGCCAAGCGCGAAGCTCACGAAGTCGAGCTTGGCGTTGCCTGAGTGGCTCGAAATCGGGAAGATCGATGTGAATGCCGCTTGCAGGCCCTGGTTCTTCCGCTGCGACGGCGCGGTTTCCGCCTGCAGGAATGCGGCATAGGACTCAAGTTGCGTTGCTAGCAGATAGGGAACCGCCAACGCACCCGCTTGTTTGGCGATGCCTGTCCGCTTGGCAAAGCTCTTGCGAATGCGCTTTTTCTCGGTCGAAGTGTAGGCAATGCTCGTCATGGACGCTCCGTGTCAAAAGACAGAGGACAGAAGAAAGGACGCTGCTTCGGCTACCGCGAATACGAACGCAATTTCTTCTGGCCACTCAATTGCTGCCGGCTGGTGATGGCTACTGCTTCTGGCTGCTGGCTCGCTCCTGGTCGCCCTCGACTAACGCGGCCGCTTGGTGTGGAAGTGAATGGCTGGCGGACACGAAGTCCGCCAGCCCGCTACCGTTACTTGACCTCGGCTTTCGCCCCGGCATCGGTCAGCTTCTTGGCTGCCGCATCGGCTTCGGCCTTTGGAATTCCTTCCTTGACCGCCTTCGGCGCACCGTCTACCAGGTCCTTGGCTTCCTTCAGCCCAAGCCCTGTCAACTCGCGCACTGCCTTGATCACGTTTACTTTGCTTTCGCCTATGCCCGTCAACATCACGGTGAATTCCGTCTGTTCCTCTGCGACTGCTGCAGCGCCACCACCCGCGGGGGCGGCCACCGCAACGGCAGCCGCCGCGGCGGAGACGCCGAACTTCTCCTCCATCGACTTGATCAGCTCGGAAAGATCAAGGACCGTCATGCCGGCGATTGCGTCGAGGATGTCTGCTTTGGCTAGTGCCATGTCTTGCTCCTGAAGTACTGGTATGCGTTACTGGATTTCGAGTCGGTTCCGGAAATTTCGAATACCTACGCGGTTTGCTTCGCGTCGCGAACCGCAGCGACAGTGCGAACGAATCGTGCAGGAATCTCGTTCAGCGTCCTCACAAACGTCGCGATCGGCGCCTGCATGGTTCCCATGAGCTTCGATAGCAGTTCATCGCGCGAGGGCATGTTCGCCAACGTCTTCACCTCCGCCGCGGAGATGACGGTGTTGGGCATCGCACCGCCCTTGATGATGAACTTGTCGTTGCTCTTGGCGAAATCACTCAGCACCTTCGCCGTCGCCACCGGATCGTTGGAAATACCGTAGATAAGCGGGCCGATCATCTGATCACCCA
>JBJXGX010000189.1:0-25274 GCA_046160305.1 Burkholderiales bacterium | reverse complement strand
CCGCTTCGTTGCCAGTGGTTTCATCTCTAACATGCAGTCAACGAGATTCAATATGACAACAATTCGTTTGGTCGTAACGTGTCTTCTATTTCTGCTGTCCGGCACGGGCCAAACCGCGGAAGTTACCGTCCTGTCCGGTGGCGCGATTGAGCCGGGGCTAAAAACCGCGACCGCCGCATTTCAGAAAGAAAGCAGCCACACGGTGAAGCTCACCTTCAACACGACGCCGCAGATCGTCAAGCGCGTCGGTGCAGCCGAAACCTTCGATGTCGTCATCGCGCCGCCCGGTGCCATCAAGGACCTCGCCTCTGCTAACAAGATGGAAGGCGGTGGCGTCAATGTCGGGCGTGTCGGCATGGGTGTCCTGGTACGCCCGAGCGCATCGGTACCGGACATCGCCAATGCGGATGCGATCAAATGCACGGTGCTCGAAGCGGAATCGATCGTGTTCAACCGCGCCTCCACCGGTCTTTACTTCGAGGGGCTGCTCAAGAAGATGGGTGTCTATGAGCAGGTCGAAGCGAAGACGACGCGCTACGCCGATGGCGCTTCCGTGATGGAGCACATCCTGAAAGGGAAGGGCAGGGAAGTCGGCTTCGCCGCGATCACCGAAATCCTGCTGTACAAGGAAAAGGGCATGAACTACGTCGGCCCGCTGCCTGCGGAGATCCAGAATTACACGGCATACATCGCAACCCCGATGATCGCGGGCATCAACAAGGAAGCAGCGCAGGCGCTTGTCCGCTTCCTCGGTGGCCCGATCGGGAAGCCGCTGTTCGTTGCGGCCGGGATCGAGTAGTCGCGCCTGGAGGCCGCTGTTGCTGTCGGACTATGAAATTTCGCGTGAGAACCCGTGCGCGCATGCGCGCAAGCCGCCTATCGTCATCGGCCAATTCGAGAGCGACATAGCGATCGACATACCCGTGAAGGTGCGGGGCGTGTCGAGAGCGTTATCAGGGACTCCTTGGGCCGGATATCGAAATCGCAGATGCGATCTTAAGGCTGCATGAGACCGCACCACGCGAACGATGCGATTCCAATCGATTCGCAGGACACGTCCACGTCATTGTTCACGGCCCGCCGCGCACGCACCCTTTCCCAGGCTCGACACACGTCGATGTGATCCGTGCGGTTCGCGTGGTTGCCGCCGTCGCTGTGATCACATGCATGCCAACCCCGACCGTGCCGTGAAGATCGTCGCCTCACTCTCGATCGTCTGTGTGAAGCCGGCGGATACCGATGTCGAGATGCTCTTCATGGGTGTAATGGCGGAATCGCGGCGATGATCATACTCGAGAAAAAAATGAAAGGTTGCCTGTGCTCCGCCGTCTCTGGAACAGCCTGAGGTTCTTTCATCGCATCGCTCTCTCGAGCGCCGCTGTACTCATCCCGCTCGCCGGCGCACTGATCGTCAGTCTCGTCTCGGCGGAGATCGAACGCTATCGATTGGAACTGGACGGGCGAGCGAATAGTCATCTTTCGATCCTCGTTCCAGCAATCAGCGATTCCGCCGTGGTCGGCGACTACGCTGCCATTCAAAAAGTCCTGGATGGATATTCACGGCAGCGAGGGATCGCACGCGTGAGTTGGATCGATCCGCGCGGGAACGTTCTCAATGCCAGCGGCCCTGAAGTTCCGCAGGACGCCCCGCACTGGTTTCGTGCATTCATTGCAACCTCGGGTGAAGAGACCCATGGCGACATCGTCATTGGCGGTATCCCGTATGGGCAAGTCGTGGTCCGGCTCGATGCGACGCCAGCATCGAACCAGGCCTGGAATATCCTCGTGCGAACGCTTGGTTTCCTCGTCGCCGCCGTCACGCTCGCGTGGGCGGTATTGCTGGTCGTCGTTGGGCGTGGCATGCGACCCCTCGATCATCTGGCGGCCGCGGCGCGTCGATTCGGCGAAGGTGACTATTCGGCACGCGCTCCGTCCGACGGCCCGCCGGAGATTGCATTCGGCCTCTCCGCTTTCAACGACATGGCTGCGAGAGTCGAACAGCTGGTAGCCTCTCTCAAGGACAGCGAATCGAAAAACCGGCGTCTAGCATTGATTGTCGAGCAGTCGGCGGACTCGATCATCGCGCGCGACCTCGATGGAATCACGACCTTGTGGAACAAGGGTGCCGAACGCCTTTACGGATTCAAGGCTGAAGAAGCGCTCGGGACGTCCAGTCACCAACTCCATTTGCGCCACCTGAGCGACGAGGCGTTCGCAAAAATACTGGAGACCATGCACCGTGGGGAGTCCACAAGCTTCGAATCGGTGAGCACACACAAGAGCGGTGCTTCCATCACGATCGAAGCGACGAGATCGCCCATCCACGACGAGCAGGGAAGCGTGATCGGTGAAGTCGCCATCGCGCGCGACATCGGCGTGCGCAAACGGATGGAAAACGAGCTTCGCGCGAGCGAGGCGGAGAGCCGGCGCCTCGCGCGAATCGTGGAGCAGTCGACCGACGGAATCCTCACATTGGATCTGGATGGGCAGGTCACCTTCTGGAACAAGGGTGCGGAGCAAGTCTACGAATTCTCATCGGATGAGGCGATCGGAAAGTCGGTGCGCTCGCTGTATCGGCGCGACCTGAACGACGATGAGCATGACGAGTTTCTCGGAAACTTGCGTGCGGGGATTTCCCATTCTTTCGAGGGCGAGCGCGTCACGCGTACCGGCAGACGAATCCAGGTAGCGGGTACCTTCACGCCCCTCTTCGGCGAAGCGGAAATAGTGATCGGCGTGATTGTGATCGTCAGGGACGTTTCCGAGGAGAAGCGCCTTGCCCAAGCGCTTACCGCCGCGGAGGCGCGGGCGCGGCACGTCATCGAGAATGCGCTCGATGCGATCGTCATGGTCGACGGGGCGGGCAGAATCATCGATTGGAATCCGGAGGCCGAGCGGATGTTCGGGCGAGGCAAGGTGGACGTTCTCGGCCGGGACGTTGTAGAACTTCTTTCCCCCGAGCGCCATCGTGCCGGTCTTCGCCGCACGATCGAGAAAATCGCGGTAACGGGATCCTCCTCGATCCTCAATCGACGCATAGAAACCCCCGCGGTACGCCAAGATGAAACGGAATTCCCCACCGAGACGTCGTTCACGGCGACCCGGATCGGGGACACGGTCATCATCGCTGCTTTCGTTCGTGACATCACCGACCGAAAGCGCAATGAAGCGCGGCTGCTCGAGAGCGAGGCGAAAAATCGCCGGCTGGCTCTGATCGTCGAGCAATCGAATGACGCCATCGTTGCCCGCGATTTGGATGGCCTGGTCACCGTCTGGAACAAGGGGGCCGAGCAGCTATTCGGTTTCGCTGCGGCCGATGCGATCGGCCGATCCGCGCACACGCTGTATCTGCGCGAGCTGACCGTTCTTGAATATGACCAGAACCTGGAAGCTCTGCGGGCCGGACGCACCTACCAGCTGGACGTGACGCATACCGGCGATGGAACGGGCGGGGTACGCTACCTGTCCATTCCGCAAACGCCGCTCCTTGACGACGACGCGACCGTTAGAGGTGCGATCTCGATCGTCCACGACGTCACGAAGCGCAAGATGGTCGAGCTGGCGTTGCACGATCGCGAACAAGTCATGTCGAGCGTTCTCAAGGCAACGCATGAGGGATTCTGGCACATCGATGTCAATCACCGAACGCTCGATGTGAACCCGGCCATGTGCACGCTGCTCGGCCGGACGCGCGAGCAAATACTCGGTCGGACCGTTTTCGACTTCGTTGATAGTGACAAGGCCACCATTTTTCAGGCCGAGCTTGCGGCGCGGTCCAACGGGAAGAGCGGAGCGTACGAGATCGCGTTTTCCAGGCCGGATGGCACCGAGGTCAACTGCCTCATCAACGCGACGCCACTCTTCGATGACCGCGGAGACGCAGTGGGATCGGTTGGATTGTGTAGCGACATCAGCCTCTTCAAACAAACGCAGGCCGCGCTCGAGCGCGCACGCAATGAAGCGCTGGCCGCCAGTCTGGCCAAAAGCGAATTCGTGGCCAATATGAGCCATGAGATCCGCACGCCGATGAATGGCGTGCTCGGCATGACCGGTCTCTTGCTCAAGACCGAGTTGAGCGAACGACAGCGGCACTTTGCAAGTACGGTGCAGAGCTCCGGCGTGGCACTGCTCAAGGTACTGAACGACGTCCTGGATTTCTCCAAGATGGAGGCGGGCAAGATCGAGTTCGAGGTCATCGACTTCAGGTTTCGAGATGCCGTGGAAGGGGTCGTGCAACTCTTCGCCGAGCGCGCCCATGCCAAAGGGCTCGAGCTTTCTTGTCGCATAGCGCGCGAGGTCCCCGATGCGCTGCGTGGCGACCCGGGCCGCATCCGCCAAGTCATATCGAACCTGCTCAACAACGCGCTCAAGTTCACGGCCGAAGGCGAGGTTCGAGTATTGGTGCAGGCCCTTCCCCCTGCAGCCGACGGGATCGGCCTGATGGTGATCATTCAAGACACCGGTATCGGTATCGATGCCGCCGTCCAGAGTCGCATCTTCGAGCCCTTCATCCAGGCCGATAGCGGCACCACACGGCGCTATGGCGGCACGGGGTTGGGACTCACCGTGTGTCGGGACCTCGTACAACGTATGGGCGGGGAGATTGGCGTGGAGAGCGAGCCCGGCCAAGGGTCTTCCTTCTGGTTCACGATTCCACTAGCCCTGGGCAGCTATCCCGCTTCCGATGCCGCCCCCGTGGCGTTACAGGGCCTGCATGCTCTTGTGGTCGATGACAGCAGCACCAGCCGTGAAATCCTGGCGTTGCAGATGGCAGGGTGGGGCGCGCGCGTGCGGTCCACCGCAAATCCGGCTGAAGCGCTAGCCGTGTTGCACGAGGCGGCCGATCTCACGCCGTTCCGGGTCGCGGTAATGTCGATGAATTCCAAGGGTTTCAACGGTCTCGATCTGGCACGAGAAATTCGATCCAGCGTCGCGCTCCATGCGTTGCGGATAGTGCTGGTTAGCGCGATCGATGAGGAAGTGCCGGCAGCGACCTTGCGCGCTTTGCGAATCGACCGCGTCCTCAATAAGCCGGTCTCCGAATCGCAACTCGCGCGATGCATGCGGGATGTGCTACGCGCGGCTGGAACCACAGCCGACCAGCCGGCCGTTGCGGATCAGATCGCCCAGGCGTCATTTACCGGCCGCGTTCTGCTGGTCGAAGACAATCCGGTGAATCGCGAGATCGCGTTGGCTTCCCTCGAGGAATTGGGATGCGTTGTCGATACCGCCGCCGACGGCAAGCAGGCGCTCGACGCCGTTGCAACCCGGCAGTACGACATGGTCTTCATGGATTGCCAGATGCCCGAGGTGGACGGTTTTCAGGCGACCGCAGCGATCCGCGCGCGCGAGTTGGGTAATGGGTCGCGCCTGCCGATCGTCGCGCTCACTGCCCACGTGATGTCCACCGATCGGCAACGTTGTCTGGCGGCGGGCATGGACGACTACATGAGCAAACCGTTCGAAGAGGCGCAATTGGTCGATATGCTCGAGCGTTGGCTGACTGTTGGTGCTCCACGCGGTGGTCCACGCGCGGATGCCGCGATACAGCGATTGTCCCCGAGCGCGTCGCAGCAACGGGATGATGCCGGGCCATCGGCGCCAGAGGCGTCACCGAAGCTTGACCCCGAGATCCTCGCCAAGCTCCGGTCGCTCGGACGACCGGGCAAACCGAACATGCTCGTCAAGCTCGCGGGGTTGTTCTTCGCGAGCGCTACTAAAGAAATTCAGCGGATGGTCGATGCAACAGTTGACGACGACAGGCACGCGTTGCGCAGCGCCGCACACACGCTAAAGTCAGCGAGCGCGCAGTTTGGCGCATCGGAAATGAACCGGCTTTGCATCGTTCTCGAAGCGGAGGCCGCGACGGGGCAGCTCACCACGGTCCTCTCGCAGCTATCGTTGCTGCAAGCTGAATACGAATCAGTCCGCGTTGCACTGGAACGGGTACTGGAAGACGAGCAGCCCGTCAATGCGTAGCGACCAATCCGAAAGGAGACGGCGCCTGTAGCACCGCTGGAGAATCAAAATGACCGACTCGGGCTCAAAGCAATTATCGGTTTTGCTGGTTGTGCAGGACGCCATGGATCGGGAACCGTTGACGCGGCTGGTCCCATCAGGATGGCATGTGACCGTGGTTCACAGCGAGCTCGAGGCAGCGACGCTTGCCTACAAGGAAACCATACCCGACGCGATTCTGTTCGCGATCAATGAGCTCGACGCTTCCGCGGACCTCTACGCGGCGCTCCTCAAACGCGCCAATGTTCAAGGTAACGCAGCACCCTACGGCGTCGCGCTCTGTCTACAGCGGCACAGTCCCAGGGCTCTCGAGTTGTGCGTGAGCGGTTCGTTTGACGACTACGCAACGGCCAAGCCGACTCCCCAGGTCGAATGCATTCATCTCGCACTACATCGCGCGATGTTGAGAAAGGAAAGCCATCGGGAGATCGAACAATTCAAGCGCCGACTCGACGCCGTGCAGGCCACGTTCGAGGCGCTCGGCCGGATTCGGCGGGACGCACTTGGCAAGCGGCAGGCGATCAAGGCCAACGCCGCCGGCGACCCGACGCTGGCCGCTTTGTTCGATGAGGTCGCATCGGGCATCGGCAAACTGATGGCGCAAGGGCTCAGCGCCTGCGGCACCCAAACCAAGAAAATCCTGATCGTGGACGACGACGAGCTCATGCGCGAAGTCCTTGGCGCGACGCTGGAATCCGGAGGATTCGAATCGTGCCTTGCGGCCAACGCCAATGAAGCGTTCACGCAGCTTGGGCAAACTGAATTCTGTCTGATCCTGATGGATCTCATGATGCCTGGATTGGACGGTATCGGCGCGACGCGAAAGATCCGGTCGATCGCTCAATGCCGCGCGACCCCGATCATCATCATCTCGGGCGAAGGCGACCTCGAGTCGGTGAAGATGAGCCGTGCGGCCGGCGCGACCGACTTTCTCATCAAGCCGATCGACCGGGACCGCCTGCTGGAAAAGGTCGCGAAGTACGCCCAATGAGGGAGGGCAGACGGTTCTAGGTGCAACTCGGACGGCCTCGCCGTATTTGGCGTTATGATTCGATTGCTACTCACACCAAAGGCGGATCCCTCATCGGTACCGATAAACCTCAACCTAGCCGCAAGGTGCAGATCGACGCTCTGCTGCTCAAGCTCCCCGGCGTCAGCGCCAGGAAAATCAACGGCCTTGACGCTTACTTCGTGAGCGACAAGATGTTTGCGTGCATCAGCGGCAATGGCATCGGAATTCGGCTGCCCGCCGCCACCGCGACCGAGTTGCATTTCTCGCGGGCCAATGTCGGCCCGTTTCAGCCTGCCGGGTTGGCAAGCTCCAGGGAATGGATCCAGATCGACCGTGCGGATGCCGCCGAATACGAGAAGGATCTCGAGCTGTTCGAAGCCTCGCGCGAGTTCGTGAAAACGGGGCGGGCCCGATAAGCCTGGGGTGCTGCGTTTTGCCCTGAAATTACCGTTAGGTAATTTTTGATTGACTGGGCAGCATACGGAATCGTAAAATTACCGATAGGTAACTATCGGATCGATTCATGCCTCCGCAACGCGCAAAATTACCGATCGGTAATGAAGTGGTGCAGGACGCCGCTATCCGCACCTCGGCGGAGTTGGGGGTGTTGGTTCGCGAGCGGCGCAAACGGCTCGCCCTCAATCAACTCGACATCGCCGGCCTCGGCAACACCGGCAACCGCTTCATCGTCGAGCTCGAGAACGGCAAGCCGACGGTACAACTGCAAAAGGTCCTCGATGTGATGGACCTGCTCGGGCTCGAGGTGATCGTGCGAGTCAAGACCGCACGGGCGCTCTGATGCCGCAGGCGAGCCGCCTCGATGTCTTCTTCGGTTCTGAGCTCGTAGGCACGATCCACGACTCGTCCCCCGTCGCGTTCGAATACTCGGCTACGTGGCTCAAACGGGCCGATCCGATACCGGTAGCGGCGATCCCACTCCGTGCCGGACGTAACGACACGGCGGCCGTGCAGGCGTATGTCGAGAACCTGCTGCCCGAAGGTGAATCGCGCCTCTACATCGCGGAACAGAAGAAAGCGTCCACCTTGTTCGCAATGCTCCTTGAAGTCGCGGGTGATACGGCTGGCGGGTTCGTCATTCTGCCGGCCGGACAGGCGCCGGGACTCGCAACGTACAAGACCACCTCGTGGAAAGCACTCGGGGACCTTCTCGTCAAGAAATCAACGGCCGCGGTCGACATCAAGGGTCGCGATGCGCGCATCTCGCTTGCGGGAGCGCAGGACAAGACCAGCATTGCAATTTTTGGCGATGGGGTCCCGCGCCTTCCCAACGGAACGGCGCCGTCGACCCATATCCTCAAGCCCAACATCAAACGCCTCGCCAAGGTGTGGCACTCGGCCGCCAACGAATCCATCATCATGATGACCGCCGCGAAGTGCGGGTTGCCGGTGGCGGAGGTCTTCTATGAGCCTCACACGCAGTCCTGCGTCGTCCGCCGCTTCGACCGGTTCACGCATGCGGACGGCACGGTCGGCCGCTTGATTCAGTACGACCTGTGCCAGCTTGTAGGCCTCGTCTCGGAGAAGAAATATGAGAAGGAGGGAGGGCCCGGCATCGCAACCTGCGCGGCGTTGATCCGCACATACAGCTCCCAGCCCGCGCTGGACCTGCGCAACTTCGTGGCGTGGATATTCTTCAATCTCTACGTCGGCAATAACGACAGTCACGCGAAGAACCTGTCCGTGTACCGGGTGCCGGGGCATGGTGTGACGCTCACGCCCTTCTACGATTTGATGTGTACGCGCCTGTACCCAGGGTTATCGTCTGAGTTTGCATTCTCGATCGGTGGCGAAACGAAACCGGGCGCCGTAACGCGCGAGAACATCACCGCCATGGCGGGGCAGCTTCGCATGCAACCTCGATTCATCGCGAACGAGGCGGGTGAACTGGCGCGAAAAATCCCAGATGCCATCGGACAATCTGTTGAAGAAGTCATGCCGTCGTTGCCGCATGGCGCAAAGGATCTGGCAAAAAAGCTGCAGAGATACGTTCGCTCGACGACGACCAAGATAGCTTCGCGGATTGCGAAGTAGTGCAACGGGATTTCGAGCGGAAACACGCTAATCGCGAAATCACGCGAGCAGGTCAGCGCCTACAACCCCGGTGTCCCGCGAATGACCAGCAGTTCCGCAGCCGAATCGGTCGCTGCATTCTCGAGCGACCAAGGTGTGCCGGTCTCGACGAACCACCATGCACCGGATGTCCCTGTTATCGTCACATCCGACCCGGCATCGACGATCCGTGCCGCACCGCCCAGTACGCAAATGGCCATCTCCCCGGCGTTGGGATCTGCGACCGGTAATTCGGGCCTCGGCAGGGCGCGGACGGCACACAAGGGGAGGGTCCTTGGTGAGGGGCGTACGAGCAGACGAGGCTTAACCCGCCTTGATCGCCTGGCTCGAGGTGAGCTCGCGGATCGCTGCGCGCGTTTTTGCATCGGCTTTCTCCCCGACCTGGACATGGCGGACCTTCTCCCAATAGCGGTGCACGTCCGCCATGATTTCTCCGTCGGGCCGTTCGATGTCGATGTCGATGCCGATCGGCACCCAGGACGGCAGGCCCGTCAGCCAGAAGAGCTCCGTTGTGTTCCCTTCGGGATCATCGAAGTAGCAACCGATCGCGCTCACATGCGTCACGACCCGATGGATCCGGTATTTTTCGGACATGAGTCGACGATGGAATTCACGCAGATCGCTCAATGTCGGCACGCGCATCGAGATCTGATTGATCAGGTGCGGGTCCTCGGCCGACGGACGCCCGAGCATCATCACGATCTCATGGTCGGAACGGCTCGGATCGCTGCTGAAGAACGCGCTCGAATCGTTGGTCTTGGTGAGCGTCATGCCGATGAAATCCCGGTAAAACGCCGACATCCGCGCGAGGTCCCTGACGTAGATGCCCACATGCCCTAGTCCCACAACACGCATCGGCATCTTGACCTCCATCTCGATTGATCGGTGCACGGAAACTTCTGTCGAGGATACATCGGGCGCATCTTATCCGAAGCATCCGGACGGCGGCCGCGCCTGACGGTGGCCCTTCTTGACGGCGTGTATTGTCCGGCACCCGCGTTCCAAGCGTGTGCGATCATTCGCATGGCCGGGGCGCCGGTACTACGCTTTCGAAAACCTATCGTGCGGCCTTTGTCTACAACAGCAAGGAGTCGGTAATGCGCTTTTCTTTCGCGGTCGTCGCGGTCGCCTGTTCGCTGCTGCAAGCAGGCAACGGCGCGATCGCCCAGGATTATCCGGTCAAACCCGTTCGTATAATCGTGCCGTACGCGCCCGGTGGCGTAACGGACAACAGTGTGCGCGCGATCGTTGAAAAACTGGGCGTGCGACTCGGTCAGCAGGTGAATGTGGACAACCGGCCTGGGGCCGGCGGCAACCTGGGCACACAACTCGCCGCGCAGGCGGCACCAGACGGCTATACGCTGCTGCTTGGCTTCGATGGTAATTTCTGCGTCAGCCCGCACACGTTCAAGAGCCTGCCGTTCGATCCGATTCGCGATTTCGCACCGGTAACAAAACTTGGCGATGCGACCATCGTACTGGTCGCACATCCGGGTGTGCAGGCCAATACCCTGCCCGAGCTCATTGCGCTTTCAAAGCAAAAGCCCGGCACGTTGTCGTTCGGGAGCGCGGGCAATGGTCAGACCTCGCATGTGGTCGGCGAACTGCTCAATTTCGAATCCGGGCTCGACATGCTGCATATCCCCTACAAAGGCGGCGGCCCGGCGCTCGCCGATCTGATTGGCGGGCAGATACCGCTCGTTATGTCCTACATCTCGGGGGCCGCACCATACGTCAAGCAAGGGCGTGCGAAAGCCATCGGCGTTGCGTCCTCGAAGCGCGACCCGGCGATGCCGGACGTCCCGACCTTTCTCGAGATGGGCTCGAAAGTGGATGCGACATCGTGGGTAGGCATTCTCGCGCCCGCAAAAACACCACGGCCGATTATCGACCGGCTGCAACGTGAGATCGCCGCGGTGCTGCAGGAATCGGATGTGCGCACACGCTATGCCGCGCTTGGCATGAATCCGGTCGGCAATTCGCCTGATGAGTTCGGCGCTCAAATTCGTGCCGACTTCGCGAAGTGGGAGCCGGTGGTGAAGAGGGCGAATATTCGGGCGGATTGATCAAGCCGGAACGATCAGACCGGAATGATCATGCATAACGCGACGCGGCGCGACGCGACGCGACGCGACGCGACGACAACCAGCATCCCAGGAGACAGTGCAATGCCATCCGTTCGCCTCTTCGGTTTCATAGCCTGCGCGCTGGTCGCATCGTTCGCGACGCCGCCGGTCGATGCGCAGCAAAAGACCGTACTGCGCTTCTCTTCGGCCGCGCCACCGGCGGATTTTCTCGCGCGCTCGCAGTTGCAATTCAAGGCCGACGTCGAGAAGGCCGCGGCGACGATCGACGTGCAGAATTTCCCCGGCAGCCAGCTGTTCCGCCAGGGGACCGAAGTGCCGGCGATGCAGCGCGGCAACCTCGAGATGAGCACGATGACGACATTCGAGGTCGCGCAGCAGATCCCGGAGTATGGATTCTTCAATCGGGCCTATCTGTTTCGCGACTATGAGCATGCGATCAAGGTCTTCGCGAGCCCGATCGGCAAGACTTACACCGACACCGTCGCCGCGAAGATGGGCATCGTCATTCTTGCACCGACTTACCTGGGTACACGCCAGGTCAACCTGCGTGCGGCCCGCAACGTCACGAGCCCCGCTGATCTGGCCGGACTCAAGATGCGCATGCCCGGGGGACCGGACTGGTTGTTGCTTGGCCAGGCGATCGGTGTGACGCCAACGCCGATGGCGATGCCGGAGATCTATCTCGCGCTGCAAACCGGCACGATCGACGGCCAGGAGAATCCGCCAACGATCATGAGTGCGGCCAAGTTCCACGAAGTGACCAAGCAACTGGTCATCACCGCGCATCTGGTGCAGCCGATATTCATTGCGATCGCCAAGCCGTTCTGGGACAAACTGACGGCCGAGCAACGCAGCGTGGTACAGACCGCCGCAATCGCAAGCGCGAAATGGAACGATGAGCAGCGCCTGAACGATGAAAAGACGGTGATCGACGGGCTTGCCGCCAAAGGGCTCGCCGTCGCGCGTCCCGATCTCGCGGCCTTTCGCGCGAATGCCGACAAGGTGTATGCGAACGCAGACGCTGCCAAGCCTTGGGACCGCAAGATGATGGATGACGTCATGCGCGTTCGCTAAGGCAACGTGCCGATGCCTATTCCGGTGAATGCGCCGAGCGCGAATTCGCCGAGCGCTAGTGCGCGGGGCCTTAGTGCGCCAAGCCCTAATTCACCGGGCCCTAATTCACCGGGTCCAATCGAACCGGACACACCACGACCGGTTCGATTCCTTCGCCGTGCCGGCGAATGGTTTGCCGCCGTAACCTTGGCGGCGATCCTCATCGCAATCCTCGTTGGTATCGTGCGTCGATATCTGCTCGGTGCTCCACTCGTCTGGATCGATGAGCTGGCTGTCGTCCTGTTCATCTGGTGTGTCTTTATCACCGGTGCACTGGTGGTCCGGATCGAAGATCACGTTGCATTCGAACTCGTCCATGGTGCGCTATCCCCGCACGTGCAGCGTTGGGTCACCGTGGCAGCGTTCGGTGGCGCGGGTCTCTGCCTCTTGGCCGCGACGCCAAAGAGCGCCGATTTCATCCTGTTCCTGTCGCGCGAGCGCACGCCTGCGCTGCAATGGCGTCTCGACATCGTGTACGCCTGCTTCGTGGTGTTCATGGTCGCCGCCGGGCTCATGCTCGTTGCGCATGCAGCGCGCCTGGCGTGGCGGGACAAGCGTGCTCTGCCCGGCGCGTCGCCGTGAGTTTTGCTTTCCTGCTCTTGATCGGTGTGTTCGTCGGCCTCACGCTCGCGCGCCTGCCGATCGCGCTCGCGATGCTCGTGGCAAGCCTCGTGTATCTATTCGCCGCCGGCCGCGACATCGGGTTGGCGGCCGATCAGATTCTGAACACGCTCTATAACAACTACGTGTTGCTCGCGATACCGATGTTCATGCTCGCGGCCAATCTCATGAACGCCGGATCGATTTCGGATCGGCTGTTCGAGGCCTGCCACACCATGGTTGGGCGCATCCGTGGCGGGCTCGCGCAGGTCGACGTCCTCGTGAGCGTGCTCTTCTCAAGCATGAGTGGGAGCGCGATGGCGGATGCCGCGGGTCCTGGGCTCGTGACGATCCGCGCCATGAGCAACGCCGGTTATCCGCGCGGCTTCGCCGCTGCGATCGTCGCGGCTTCGGCCACGCTTGGTCCGATCATTCCGCCGTCGATCCCGATGATTCTGTACGCACTCATCGCCAATGTGTCGGTCGCCGCATTGTTCCTGGCCGGCGTCGTTCCCGGGATAGCGATGGCGGTGTCGATGATGCTCGTTGTCTATGTGACCGCGGCGCGTCGCCGCTTTCCGCTTGAAGCCCCGGTGAGCGGAAAAGAACGGCGCCGGCGATTGCTTCGCGCGGCGGCCCCGCTTGGCATGCCGGTCGTTTTGTTGGGCGGGATCTATTCCGGGAAATTCACACCCACCGAATCGGCGGCTGTCGCCGCGCTCTATGCGCTCGTATTGGCGGGGGCTGTCTATCGGGAATTGAATCCGGCCAAGCTATTCGCTGTTTTCGTCGAGACGAGCCGGCAGACCGCCGTCATACTGCTCATGATCTGCGGCGCGTTCGCGATCAACTATGCCGTCACTGCCGAACAGCTCGATAAGGCATTGGCTGCCTGGATCGGTGGCCTTGGATTGTCGGCACTCGGGTTCCTGCTCACGGTGAATGTGGTCTTCCTCGTGCTGGGCTGCTTGATCGATGCGACGACCATGTTGCTCGTACTCGTGCCGGTGCTGATACCGAGCGTGGTCGCGCTCAAGATCGATCCGGTGTTCTTCGGGGTGATCATTATCTTCAACGTGACGATCGGCCTGGTGACGCCACCGTACGGACTGTTGCTCTTCGTGCTCTCGGCGCTGGCGAAGATTCCGCTACGCGAGATCATTGCAGAAAGTTGGGGTCTGATCGGCGCGCTTATCGCGCTCCTGTTTATTCTCGTCCTGGTTCCTGACCTTGTAATGTTCCTGCCGCGCTGGGCCGGATACTTGAAATAGGCCAATTGAAAAGGTACGCGATCATGAAACGCCTTGTGCTCTTGCTGATCGGCATCACCGCAATCCCCGCGTTCGCGCAAGCGCCCGCGGCTGGTCAGGCTTTCCCCTCGAAACCGTTCCGGTTCGTCGTGCCGTTTTCCGCGGGATCGGCAACCGACCAGGCCTCGCGCTACATCGGCCAGAAGCTTACCGACGCTACGGGCCAGGCCGTCATCGTGGATAACCGGCCGGGCGGCAATGGAATCATCGGCGTCATGGCCGCCAAATCCGCCGCGGCCGATGGGTACACGGTGCTGATGTCGGCGATCACGACGCACGCGGGCAATCCGGGTCTCATCAAGAATCTTCCGTACGATGCGGTCAAAGACTTTACCGCGCTGACGGGATTGATTCGTGGCGCGCTGGTGATGGTGGTGAATCCCGCGCTACCCTTCAGATCCGTGAGCGACGTGATTGCCGCCGCAAAGAAAGAGCCGGGCAAGTACACCTTCGCCAGCGGAAATTTTTCGACGCGGGGTGGCGCCGAACTCTTCAAGATGATCGCCGGCATCGATCTCGTGCATGTGCCGTATAAGGGCGTGCCGCCCGCGCTCACCGATATCGTCGCCGGACGCGTCGATATGGCGTTTCCCGATATGGTTGTCGCCATGCCGCTGGTGCGTGCCGGACGATTGCGCGCACTGGCGGTGTCGTCGGCCACGCGATCGCCGATTGCGCCCGATTTGCCGACGATCGCCGAAGCCGGCGTGCCCGGCTACGCGGTGACCGGTTGGGTGGCTGCATGGCTGCCGGCGGGCGTGCCGGTCGATGTCGTGACGCGCTTGAACAGATATTTCGTCGACATCATGAACAGCAGCGAGACGCGCGAATACTTCGCACGCGATGGTTGGGAGTCGTTCGCGGGGCCGCCCGAGTCACTGGTGGAGTGGCAGCGCACGGAAACCGAGAAGTGGGCGCGGATCATCGAGGTGGGCAAGATCCAGGCGGAGTGAACAGGGCCGCTGCCCAGACTGAAACAATGGAGCAATGGGGGACAGACCGCGTTTTCCACTGGAAAACGTGGTCTGTCCCCTATTGCGTGTTGCGTGTCCCCTATTGCGCAATTCGTGCCGTCGAGTGAGCAGCAGGATGGGGTGCGACAAGGGCGGCGTGTTCGGCCACCGCAGGGAATCAGGCAGGTTCCAGCCCGCTCCTGCGCAGCGTCGCAGCGGCCGCCTCCGAGCGTAAAAAGCGCACGAACGCCGCGGCCGCCGGGTGTTGTTCTACATGGGCGAATACATGGGTTCCATAGATGATTGGTTTTTGCAGTTCATCCGGAAGCGGTCCGACGATCTCAATGCCTGGCACCGGTAGGAGCGCGCTCAACTGTTGTATGCCGATTTCAGCGCCGCCCCGCGCCACCACCGCGCCGATCATTTCCCCCGCGCGCGGGGCGATGAACTTCGCTTTGATCGCGGCGGCGATGCCTAGTTGCTCGAGCACGTTTGCGAACATCATGCCGCTCGCCCCTTCGCTGTAGGACACGCCTTTTGCCGCGAGGAGGGCGCTCTTCAACTTCGCGGGCGAGCTGATGTCCGGCCGTGGTGCACCGGCCCGCACTGCCAGCCCCGTGGTGGAACGAGCGAACGGGATGCGGCTGCCCGCCAGCAAAACGCCTTCCTCGAAAAGCGGGTGAGCGTACTCTTCAGGACCGATGAAGAGGTTGCCTCGCATGCCGTTGCGGATCTGCTGGATAAGCACGGGCGCACCGGTGTAGGTGATGTCGACCTTCTGCCCGCTTATGCGCTCGAATTCAGGCATCAGCGCGATCAGCGCTTCCTTCGCGGAGATCGTGCTGAGGACAACGAGGTCCGTGGGTGGCTTCATGCTCGGCTCGATGCGCATTGCGATGACCTTCCAACTAGAATAATAGTAGTAATAGGGGACAGACCACGTTTTCACTGAAAAACGTGGTCTGTCCCCTATTATTTGTCCCCTATTATTTTATTCCGTCCCCACGAAACCGATATACGCTCCGCCCGCGACGGCGGGGCTCGCGAGCATCGCTTGCTCACCGGTGTTGCGCACGCCGCGTGCGAGCGGATCCATCCCTTGCTCTTGCATCCAGCGGGCCGCCGCACCCATGCTCGTCGTGCGGTAGAGCGCCTGAAACGCGCCGGGCCCACGGCGCGCCAACGCATCGGCCGCTGGCCCCGGTGCGTAGGGTTGCGCGATGCCAAGGCCCGTTGGGCCGATCTGAAACACCGCCATGTTCGACATGATCACCGTGCCGCGTTGCAGCGGCGGTTGCGGAACGCCGAAGACCTTCGCGTACGTTGCAGCGGTTGCCTCTGCGTTCTCGGTGACGATGTACGCACGCTCAAGCGTAAACACCTTGTTGGGGTGAATCGCGCCGCCCGGCACCTGCCCGCGACGCGTCTCGATCGGTGTCATATGCTGAATGAAAAAAATCGGCAGCGGGTTCTTTGGACCGAGCGTCGCGGCTTTCCAACGAAGCTCCAGCCCGGCCGGTGTGCGACGGCCGCCTTCGATCGCATCGCTTACGTCGACACCGCGACCCCGCATGGCGGCAACATCGGCGTTCAGGTCATCGCTCTGCACGACCACGTAGCGGATACCGCCGCCCCCCGCGATGAATTCCGGCAAGCGCGTCCATGAATTTCCCGATCCCGCTCCGTATTCGGTTTGATCGAGGATCGCCAGCAGCTCGATGTAGTCGTCCTGATTGAACGCGATCGCGTTGTGCGTGCCTTTGCCCGGGTGGTTGCCGCCCGGATGCATGTTGAACCCCATCTTCCGGTATTGCTCGATGGCTTGCGACAGGTCGGGCACGCAGATCATGACGTGGTCGATACGGGTAAGCATCGTAGGCTCCGGATTCCTGAATCAGTCTGCGCGTATGCCGGCCTCACGCGCGATCGTGGTGAATTTCGCGATGTCGCTCTTTACCTGCGCGGCAAACTCCTCGGGGGTGTTGCCGATCGGTTCGATGCCCGCGCGCTCCAGGTTTTCGCGAATCTCGGTGATCGCGAGCGCCTTGACCGCTTCGGCGTGCAGCTTGATCACGATGTCGCGCGGCGTGTTGGCCGGAGCAAACAGTCCGAACCATGCGCTCGCGCTGATGTCGGGAAATCCGGCTTCCGCGAAGGTCGGGATGTCAGGCGCAATCGGCGCGCGCCGCGCCGCGCCAATCGCCAGCGCATGCAATCGATTCGCCCGCACCTGCGGCAGGGTTGCCTGCAATGCGTCGAAGCTGGCCATCACCTCTCCGGCAAGCAGCGCGGCTGCCGCGGGGGCGCTTCCCTTGTAGGGCACGTGGATCATCTTGACGCCGGTGCCCGCATTGAGCGCTTCGCTCAGAAAGTGCGTGAAGCTGCCGACCCCGAAGCTCGCGTAGGTGATCTGATCCGGACGTGTCTTGGCTAGCGCCACAAGCTCGCGCACCGTACGCGCAGATACGGATGGATGCACGAACAGCGCGAAGGGCGCCGCGGCCAGCAGCGAAATCGGCGCGAGATCCTTGATGGCATCGAACGGCAGCTTCGCGTGCAGCGCGGAGGGTGTCGCGACATGCCCGATCGCACCGAACAGGATCGTGTAGCCATCCGGGGCGGCGCGCGCAACGAACTCCACGCCGATGATGCCAGCCGCCCCCGGACGATTGTCGATGACGATGGGTTGCTTCAGGCTCTCGCTCATCTTCTGGGCAATGGGCCGCGCGATGAAGTCCGGGTTGCCGCCCGGTGCGGTCGGAATGATGATGCGTATCGGCTTCGCGGGGTAATTTTGCGCGCCCACATCGGTTGCAAGCGCGATTGCCATCGCGATGGCGGCTGGCAGGGCGAAACGCATCAACGATCTCTCCTGAGACTACTTGCGGTACTTTCTTGCGGTGGCCACGAGCGCCTCGTGGTCCTCCTTGAGTGCAGGGTTCGTGGCGAGAATCGCAGGCAGCACCGACGAGGCCTCATCGACATAGCGCTTCTTGTCCGCGGCAGACATCGCGATGATTTCACCGCCGTTCTTCTGCCAGGTGCTGCGAATCCGTCCGAGATCTTCGACGCCCCAGGTCGAATACAGCACCTCGGCTTTGCGCGCTTCCGATCGAACGAGCGCTTCGAGTTCCGGTCCGAGGGACTTGAAGGTTGCGCGGTTGACGATCGCGCTGCCGACCAGAAAGCTCCCAGGCAATTCGGTCGCGGGCTTTGCGATATCCCAATACTTGAACGACGTCATGATATTGAAGCCCGACATGAAGCCATCGATCGTGCGGTTCTGCATCGCCGGCATCACTTCGGTGAGCGGGACGGAAAGCGGCGACACGCCGAGCTTGCGAAACGGTTCCAAGTGCATCGGCGCGCCGCCGGGGACGCGCAGCTTGAGCCCCTTCAGATCACTCACTGCACGTACCGGCTTGTGGGCGAGCAGCATGAGCGGCCCATTCAAGGCGAAGAACAGCGACTCGATGTTGCGGCTCGCGCCGAGATTCTCGAAGCGTTTGCGGATTTCCGGGTCGCGAAGCACCGCATGCCCATGCTCCATATCATCGAAGAGACCCGGTGCGTCGAACACGATGTAGCGCGGATCGTAGCCGACCAGGAAGCCGGTCGCCGGAAAATCCATGTCGACCGTACCAAGCGAGACGCCCTCGATGGTGCGGGTCAACGGACCGAGTTGCGCCGCCGGGAACAAATCGACCTTGATGCGCCCGCCTGATCCGGCTTCCACCCCGGCCTTGAACGTCTTCATGAACTCATGATTCACGTCGTTCAGGCTCGGTGTCGAGATTCGCAACGTGAATGTTTTTTGCGCAAGGGCCGTGGTGGCAGACCCGGCAAGGGCGACGGCAATGATGCCGGCAACAAATTTTCTCATGACTGCTCCTCGGTCGGTCGCTGGGTTTGAAATGGTCAGATCATCGCGAGGCCGCCACTGACGCCCAGGTGCTGGCCGGTGACATAAGACGCTTCGGGTGAGCCGAAGAATGCGACGGCGGCGGCGATCTCGGTCGGATGCGCGAGGCGGCCGATCGCGACCGCCCGACTTGCACCCAATGCATTCAGATCATTCAGCACCTCGGGGGGCGTCCAGGTCGGATCGCGACCTGCGTTGCGATTGGGGTCGGGATCGCCATCCGCTTCACTTTCGAGTGCGCCGGGCGACACGCAGTTCACCGTGATGCCGTTCTGCGCGACTTCCCCGGCAAGCGTGGCGGTGAGCCCTACCATCGAGCCTTTGCCGATGCCCGCCAACAGCGTGTGATACGGCACGCCGACCCGCCATGCTTCGCCGCCGATGTTGACGATGCGCCCATAGTTCCGCGCAATCATCGGCGGCAAGACGGCCCGGCACGCGCGCAACGTGTTCCAGACATTCCAGTCGACGGCCTTCTGCATCAATTCCTCGGTGAAGTCCATGAGGCGCATGCGGATCAACGCCGCGGCATTGTTGACCAGGGTATCGACACGCCCGAATTCATCGAGTGCGCGTTTGACGACAGCGTCCGCCACCCCGGGCGCGCTCAGGTCGCCCCCCATGCCGATGAGTCGCGCGCCGGTTTCCTTCGCAAGGACCTCGGCCGCGCGCTTCACGCGGGCCTCCTGCACATCGGCGAGCAGCACGCTCGCACCTTCTTCCGCGACGCGCCGCGCGATCACTCGCCCGAGGCCCTGCGCCGCGCCGGTGACGATCACCACCCGGCCTTCATAGCGCTTGCAGTGCGTTTTGAGTTCGTACGCTGCCGTTTTGATTGACGCCATGTCCTCGATCTCCAGTCGTCTGCACCGTTGCGGAGCGTTCTATTATTGCGTGAATTCACGCTTGGCATGCCGAGGTGGCCGGTCAACGTTAACATGTCGGCTTGCCCAATCAATGTCGAGGTCCCCGCGATGTCCGCCGATGCGAAGAGCGACGCCTTCACCGATGAAGTGTTCAACTATTGGATTCCGCGACTCGTCGCCGATGGGGTGGATGCCAACGATATCGTCGGCGTGCGTGCGACGGTCAGCGATTGGGCGGGTTGGCCCGAGGCCTGGGCCAAGGCGGGTGATGCGCACAAGAGGCTGGCGGGTGAGCGCCTCGCGGCCGGGCACCGCATCACCGCTGGCGATGCATTGGTGCGATCGAGCCTTTGCTATCACGTCGGTCAGGTGGTCGCTTTTCATGCGCCGGCTCGCAAGGCCGAGTTGCAAGCGATGAAGGTCGCGGCGTTTCGCGAGGCGGCGCCATTGCTGACGCCGCCCGCCGAACGCATCGAGGTTCCGTTTCGCGGCGCGAAGCTGCCGGGCTATCTGCGGTTGCCGGCTGGTGCGCCCGGCCCGCTGCCGTGTGCGCTCCTGGTCCCCGGACTCGATTCAACGAAAGAAGACTTCATCACCGTCTCGGAGATGTGCGTGCGCCGTGGGCTCGCATCGTTCGCGTTCGATGGACCGGGGCAGGGCGAGTTTCGCTCGACGATGCCGCTTGCCGCAGGATACGAAGATTGCATCCTTGCCGCGTTCGAGATGTTGACCAGGCGGCCTGAAATCGATGCAGGTCGCATCGGGCTGCTCGGTCGCAGCCTGGGTGGTTTCTATGTGATTCGCGCCGCCGCCATGAATCCGAACATCGCCGCAGCGGTTGCATTCGGCGGAACATTCGACCTCGGCGATTGGCCGAACATGCCCGCCTCGATCCGCAATGGTTTCGTGTTCGCGACCGCCTCGACCACCGAAGACGAAGCAAAGGGGAAGATGGGCGCCGCGACGCTTGCCGATTGCATCGATCGCGTGCGCTCGCCGGTGCTGGTCGTGCACGGCCGTCGCGACGCGATCTTCAAATGGACGCAGGCGACCCGCGTCGCCGAAGCGCTAGGCCAGTACGCGACCTTGATGATGGACGACGATGGCGTGCACTGCTGCCACAACCACGCGTTCCAGTATCGGACCGCGATGGCGGATTGGCTGGCGACGACCCTACGGGCGGGAACGTGCTGAGCTGCACGCCGCTACGTGACGACGCTCAGCCCCCTCATCCCTAGCCCTTCTCGCGCGGGGCGAGAAGGGAACGTTGTGCGAACAGGGATCGCACCCATATTCGAAGATCGAAATGGATGTCGCGCGGGCCGTCCTAGTTGCGTGTGTAGGTGATCTTCTTCGTGCCGCCGTCGCAACTGCCCACCACGGTTGCAGCGCCGACCTTGTCGTTGTCGACAATCTCGAGCGAGTAGTTGGGCACTTTGTTGGCATCGATTTTCGCGGCGATTTCGGCTTTCAATTCTTCGCACGCCTTGCGGACGTGGGAATCTGCCTGCGCCAGGCCGCATACCATCGATAGGACGCACATCAGGGCAAGTTTCTTCATTGGAGCTCTCGGGGAGGGAAGGGGAACTGCGTCCGAGCGGAATTCGCACGGAGCGTCATTGTCGGTCCGGTATATGAGGCCGGTCGCACGGAAATGCGGCCGACCGTGAGGTGATGCACTGATTCGGACGTGGCCGCGCGTTCGACGATCTGCCCCATGAAGGGCATGGACGATCCGAATCGGGTGTTCCGGATTCATCGCGGTCGCATCCGAATACCGATAGCAATCGTGTCCTCGCAATCCGGTCCGCGCAATCCGGTCCGATGTCCGCGCGCCGCATCACAGGTGCGGTGCTTTACGCGCGCACCCGGGCGCGGTCTAATGGCGCCATGAGTCTCGATCGTTCGCTTCGCATCGCCGTTGATATCGGCGGCACCTTCACCGACTGCGTCATTCAGGGCGAGTCGGGTTTCCGTTTCGTCTCCAAAGCGCTGACCACGAAGCAGGATCCGTCGCTTGGCGTCATCGACTGTCTGCATGCGGCCGCCGAGCGACTGAATATCAGCGCGCGGCAACTCGTCGAGCGTACCACCGCGTTCGTGCACGGTACGACCGTGGGCACCAACGCACTCACCGAGCGGCGCGGCGTGCGTACGGGTCTCTTGATGACCAAGGGCCATGAGCAGACGATGACCATTGGACGCGTTCGGCAGAAGGTCACCGGTCTCTCCGAGCGCGAGAAGATCCATGTCACCCATCTTTCCAAGGCGGATCCGCCGATCATCGCACCGGAGGACATTCAGGCGGTGACCGAGCGGATCGACCGTGACGGCAAGGTGATCGTTCGGCTCGATCTGGCGGCGGCGGAGCGTTCCCTCGATGCATTGGTCGCCAACGGCATTGACGCGCTTGCGATCGTGCTGCTTTGGTCATTCGTGAATCCGTCGCATGAAGAGCAGCTTTCCGCGCTGGCCCGTCGCAAATATCCGAAGCTGTTCGTCTCGATGTCCTCCGAAGTCGCCCCGCGGTCCGGCGAGTACGAGCGCTGCGTCTCCACCGCGTTCAATTCCTACATCGGGCCGATCGTCGGCGATTATCTGGTGCGCCTCGATCGCCGGCTGAAAGAGCTTGGCATGCGCTGCTCGCTGCTTGTCATGCAGGCCAATGGCGGATTGACCACGGTGGATGCGGTGCTCGGCAGGCCGCTCTTGACGGTGGATTCCGGACCGGCCGGCGGCGTTCTCGGCTCCCGTTTCGTATCGATGCTGATCGGCGAGCCCAACGTAATCTGTGCCGATGTCGGCGGAACCACATTCGATGTCGGCCTGGTGTTCGGCGATCGCCTGCAGATGGATCCGTCGCCCGTGATCGACCGGTATTCGTATCTGATGCCGAAGATTTTCGTGAAGTCGATCGGCGCCGGTGGCGGCAGCATCGCGTGGATCGACGATGGCGGGAGCCTGCGCGTCGGCCCGCATAGCGCTGGCGCGAATCCGGGGCCGGTCGCCTATGGCAAGGGCGGCACACAACCCACGGTGACCGATGCCCATGTCGCGCTTGGTTATCTCTCGCCTGAATTCCCGCTCGGTGGCACGGTACGCGTGGACAAGGCACGCGCCGAAGCCGCACTCGATCGCCTTGCCAAAGAGCTCGGCATCCCGATGATCGAGGTCGCTGCCGGCATCCTCGAGATCTCGAACGCGCAAATGGCCGATCTCGTTCGCAAGGTCACCGTCGAGCGCGGCCTCGATCCGCGCAAATTCTCGCTCTTCCTCTATGGTGGCGCCGGCCCGATCTTCGCCGCGTTTCTAACCGCGCAGGTCGGCGCGGCGACCGCATACGTGCCCGCTGAATCCGGGGTCTTCTCGGCGCTCGGCATGCTGACGACCGACATCGTGCTTCATGAGGAGCGCACCGTCGCCTATCGGCTGCCGATTGACGCATCACAGCTCGCCCTCCTCAATCAGCAGTTCGCGAGCAGTGATGCACGAATGTTCAAACGATTCGCGGATGCCGGATTCGAGTCGGCGAAGATCGAGGTGAGCCGTACTGTCGATATGCGCTTCGGCATGCAGGTCCATGAACTCGAGATCGATGCGCCGACCGGCCTGTTGAGCCTTTCCGACGTCCATACGCTCGGCAAGAATTTTCCGACCGTCTATGAAGCGAGCTATGGCGCGGGCAGCGCTTACACCGCGGCCGGGATCGATCTCGTGACGGTGCGCTCGATCGGCACGATTCCGATCACCCGACCGAATCTCGAATCGACTGCAGGCGAGGGATCCGGCTCCTCACGCATTGGTCGCCGCGATGCTTTTTTCGCGAGCGCCGGCGGATTTGTTGCAACCGAAGTCCACACCGGCGAACGTCTCGTCGCAGGCCAGCACATCGTAGGCCCGGCGATCATCCAACGCTTTGCCGATACCGTCGTGGTGCCACCGAATACGAGCATCAAGGTCGACCAGTTCGGCGGCATCACATTGCGAGCCGACGCATGACGCTCATCAACCCATCCGTCGCATCATTCGCCTAACCGCCGAGGAACGGACCATGGACACCCGCAAACAAGTCGATGTGATTACGTTCGAAGTCCTGCGCCATCGTCTATGGGAAATCAACGACGAGATGGGCCTTATGGCGATGCGCCTGTCCGGATCGCCCGCGGTCTATGAAACCGGCGATTACAACGCCGCGCTCCTAACCGGGGATGGTCGGGGGCTCTTCACCGGCGTCTATGTCATCCGGCAAGCAGCGGCACTCGATGTGATGGTTCAGTGCGTGCTGAAGGCATTCGGGGACGACATCCACGACGGCGACATGTTCCTCACGAACGATCCGTGGCACGGCATTCTCCATGCGATGGACTACGCGGTGGTCGCACCGGTCTTCGCGGAAGGCCGCATGGTCGCGTGGACCGGGGTCGTGATGCACGAGATGGATGTCGGCGGCCCGCGACCGGGGAGCTGGAGCGTCGGGGCACGGAACGCGTATGAAGAGTGCCCGCTGATGCCACCCACGAAAATCGTCGAGGCCGGGCGGTTCCGGAAGGATGTGGAATCCTTTTTCCTGCGGAACTCGCGTACACCGCAGATCAACGCGCTCAATCTTCGGGCCAAGATCGCCGCGCAGGTGACCACGCGCGAGCGGGTGCGCGGGATCGTGAGCGAATACGGATTGACGACATTCCTCGCGATCCAGGAACAGATCATCGATTACGTCAAGCGCAGCGTGCGCAAGCGCGTCTCGCGATTGCCCGATGGCACGTTCTACGCGAATACGCTTCTTGAGCACGACGGCGTGAACGATCGGCTCTATGAGCTCAAGCTCGTGATGACCAAAGCGGGCGACAAGCTGACCTACGACTTCACCGGTACGGCGAAGCAGGCCGGGGGGTCGATCAATTGCGCGTACAGCGGACTCATCGGCGGTGTCACGCAGGTACTGTTTCCGCTGCTTTGTTTCGATCTGCCCTGGTCGCAAGGCGCGTTGCTCGATTGCATCGAGATCATCTCGGAGGAAGGCACCCTCAACAATGCGACATTCCCCGCAGCGACCAGCATGGCGACGGTGAATGCATCGCAATCGACCGGCAATCTCGTCTGGGAGGCAATGGCCAAGCTCTATGGCTTCGCACCCGAGCTGCGCGAGGAGGTGATCGCAATCGGCTACGGCGGGGTGAATATGGCCGTGCTGTCGGGTCGTCGCAACGACGGGAGCGCCTGGGTCAACATGTTCACCGACTCGGTCGGCGGCGGCGGGGCACGATCCTTTGCCGATGGTATCGATTCATGCGGCAATCTG
>JBJXGX010000188.1:0-4029 GCA_046160305.1 Burkholderiales bacterium | reverse complement strand
GCACTCCCCGGCGTCCGCGGAAACGGAATCGCGTCCCGCACATTCGAAAGCCCCGTCACGTAGGCCACGGTCCGCTCGAACCCAAGGCCGAAACCCGCGTGCGGCACCGATCCGTACCGCCGCAGATCGCGATACCAGCCGTAGTGATCGCGATCGAGGCCGCTTGCGGCCATGCGTAGGTCGAGCACATCGAGCCGTTCCTCGCGCTGACTCCCGCCGATGATCTCGCCGATGCCCGGTGCGAGCACATCCATCGCGGCGACCGTCTTGTCATCATCGTTGAGGCGCATGTAGAACGCCTTGATCGCCTTTGGATAGTTCATGACGATCACCGGGCGACCCACATGCTTTTCGGTGAGGTAGCGTTCATGCTCCGATTGCATGTCGATGCCCCAGTGCACCGGGTATTCGAATTTTTCTTTCGAGCGCTCGAGGATCGCGATCGCTTCGGCGTAGTCCATGCGTACGAATTCCGAATCGACGATGCCACGCAGCTTGGCGACGATCCCCTTCTCGATGCGCTCATCGAAGAACGCCATGTCGTCCGGCCGCTCATTGAGCAGCGTGCGAAAGACATGCTTGAGCAACGCTTCGGCAAGGCTTGCGTCATCCGACAGATTCGCGAACGCGATCTCCGGTTCGATCATCCAGAATTCGGCCAGGTGCCGGCTGGTGTTGGAATTCTCGGCGCGGAACGTCGGGCCGAATGTATAGACCTTCGACATCGCCAGACAATAGGTCTCGACATTGAGTTGCCCGGACACGGTAAGGAAGGTTTCGCGGCCGAAAAAGTCCTGCGAGAAATCGATCTTGCCGGCGGGTGTGCGTGGCAGATTCGCGAGGTCGAGCGTCGACACGCGAAAGAGCGCGCCTGCACCTTCGGCATCGGAGGCTGTGATGATCGGCGTATTCACCCAGAAAAAGCCGTTGTCATCGAAGAAGCGATGGATCGCTTTGGCAACCGTGTGGCGCACCCGCGTGGCTGCACCGATCACGTTGGTGCGCGGGCGCAGATGCGCGACTTCACGCAGGAATTCAAGCGTATGGGCCTTGGGCTGGATCGGATAGGTATCCGGATCCTCCACCAGACCTACGACCTTCACCGCGGTCGCCTGCATTTCGAATGGTTGCCCTTTGGCGGGGGACGGAACGATCATCCCCGTCGCCTCCAGCGAACAACCCGCAGTCAGATGCAGGACGTCAGTGGCGTAGTTCGCGAGCGTGTTGGCCGCCACCACCTGGACCGGATGAAACGACGATCCGTCTGAGACGCTCACAAACGAGAAGCCCGCCTTCGAATCGCGGCGCGTGCGCACCCAGCCGCGCACCGTCACCGGTGCGTCGGCGGGCGCCTTGCCGGCAAGAACATCCGCACAGGAAAGATTGGTCATCGAGGCCTCTCGTATGTCGTGTTTCTCATGACGGTTGCTCACCACATGGTTCGGACGGGATACTGCCGAATCAGCGCATCCGGAGTGAGGATGATCAGGCTCTCGGCGATGGCCTGACATACCAGCATCCGGTCGAACGGGTCACGATGGCGATCTGGAAGCGAGGCGAGCTGAACGGTGGCGGCCTCCGTGATCGGCAGTGAATCGATTCGATGCGCGAGACGTTGAGCAGGGACGAATTCTTGCGGTGGCAGGGGCAGCGGAAGATTGCCAAGGTGATGTTTAACGGTGATTTCCCACGCGGATGCGGCACTCAAATAAATGTCGTTGTCCGGATCGCGAAACAGGTTGCGACAGGTTGCGCTCAACGCCGAGCTCTCCGCAACGATCCAAAGAAACGTGCAGGTATCGAGCAGGATCCTCAAACCGGCTCGCCCTCAAATTCATTGATGACGGTATCGGGCAGCGGTTCGAAAAAGCTCTCCGGAACGGAAAATTCCGCCTTTGCCAGCCCGATCGGGCGCGGCTTGCCTCCTTGTCGAGGCAGGGCCCGCAACTCTGCGATCGGGACATTCCGCTTGCAAATCAAGATACTCTCACCCGGCCGCAGCTTGGCAAGGTACTTTGAGAGCTGGGTTTTCGCCTCGTGTATATTGATCGATATCATGGTCTTAATCTAGACCATGAACATGACTAAGTCAAGACCAGCCCGCGCCGCTGCAAATAGGGGCAACGCGGCGAGCAAGGCAGCCCTGTTGTCAGATCGATCCGCGTACCGAATCCCCGTGCTATTCGGCGGCCGAAGGAGCGCCGGCCAATCCCGTTGCGCGGCTGGGCGCTACTCGCGATAGCTCGGGTCCATGCGATCGAGCTTGCGGAGCAGTGCGGGCCATTCCAGCACGCCAAATGGGCGGCGTGTTCCCGGCTGGTAGTTGAGAAAGGTCTTCGACACGATATCGGCCGGCACCGGATGCAATGCGCTATTG
This sequence comes from Burkholderiales bacterium, assembly GCA_046160305.1. GTDB lineage: Bacteria > Pseudomonadota > Gammaproteobacteria > Burkholderiales > SG8-39 > SHXR01. The sequence goes on along the minus strand of JBJXGX010000188.1, from coordinate 1,652 downwards.
CAGGCCATCGCGGCGAGTTGCGTCCGGCAAGACAGCTCAAGCCGATGCATCGCGTTGAACGCTTCCGGGACGGTCCGGCCGACGGTGAGGAGGCCGTGATTGCGCATGATCATCGCGTTGTTGTCGCCGAGGTCGCGCACGAGCGCCTCCTGCATCGACATGTCGAGCGCCACGCCTTCGTAGTCGTGATAGCTGATTTGCGCGAAGCGCATGGCGGTCTGTGTTGCAGGCAGCAGGCCGCACTTCAGCATCGACACCGCCATGCCCGGCCAGGTGTGCGTATGGATGACGCAGTCGATCTCGGGCTTCGCTTCATGGATTGCGGTGTGGATCACCACGCCGGCCTGATTGATGCCGTAGTCAAGCGGGCCGAAGTCGGGGCGTGCAAGCACCTTGCCATGATGATCGATCTTGACGAGGCTCGATGCGGTGATCTCCTCATACAACATGCCATAGGCGTTGATGAGGAGCGCGTTGTCTTCACCCGGCACGCGCGCCGAAACATGGTTCGCGATCATGTCCGACATGCCGTAGTGGGCGATGAGCCGGTAGCACGCCGCAAGGTCGATGCGCGCCGTCCATTCCGCCTCCGAACAGGTTTTCTTCATCGATTGCAGGGGGACGTGGGCGAGGTTGGTCATGTCAGGCTCCGGAAGATTGCGGACGCGGGCGGTGAGGTCGTTGCGCAATGGCATACCGTCTCGCCGACGCGCAAGGTTATCAAGAAAAGTCGCTCCCGCATTATCGTATGCGGCGCTCGAATGGCACGCCCAGTGCGGGGTGACGATGCCATTGGGCATCGTCCAGAACGGCGAATCGTTCGGCCGGGGCTCTTGTTCGAACACATCGAGAAACGCGCCCTCGAGATGCCCGATGAATCGCCATGGTCGAGTCGGATATCGTGGGGCACTCTGTTCCCTATGGACCACGATTTACGACTCGATTCATTCAAAGCTCTTGCAGGTTTTGGCGGTAACGCGTTACGATCACAAGATGAAATCGACCGCACGTTCCGGAAAAAGCGTAGGAGGCATGCGCGCTTCGCCCGCCGAGAGAATGCGGCGCTATCGTGCGCGCCGTCGTGCGGCCGGGATGCGGCTCGAGCGGCGATGGGTTTCGGACGGCGAACCCACGGCGCACTTCTCTGATCACCGATTGCTCGAGCTGCGCAGCCTGGCACTCCATGCGGCAATCGCGCGGAAGGTACGTGCGCATCCCGAGTTGATTGACCGTGCACGCGCCAATCTCGAGCGCTGGGTGGCGGCTAGTGATGATGGCGGGCGCGCGGTGCTCGACGAATGGCGCGGCCTACTCGATTTGCCGGTTGCCGATCTGCTTCGCGTTATGGTCGATTGGAATGAGGCTGCGATCCGGTTGCGGCAATCCTCGCCGTTCGCCGGCATCCTGAAGCCGTCGGAACGAAAGGCAATCTACGAAGCGTTCAGAGCTTGAGCACCTGATACGCGCCGCCGGCGCGATTGCCGGTGACACACGGATCATTGTGATCGGCAGCCAGTCGATTCTCGGGCAACTGCCCGATGCGCCGCGCTCGCTACGCGTCTCGATGGAAGCCGATCTTTATCCTGCGAATAAGCCCGAGTTGGCCGAGCTCGTCGACGGCTCGATCGGCGAGGGGTCGTATTTTCACGAGC
>JBJXGX010000187.1:0-9674 GCA_046160305.1 Burkholderiales bacterium | reverse complement strand
CGCGCGGTCAACGCGATCGATCTGCCTACGTGGCGACTGCGCCAGAAGAATGGCGAGCCGGACGGTCGCAGGATCGGCGTCGGTTTTTCCGTCTATTGCGAACAGGCCGCGCACGGGACATCGGTCTACTACGGCTGGGGCATCCCGATGGTGCCCGGACATGAGCAGTGCAATGCGCGATTGTCGCCGGATGGCGTGCTGGAGGTGCGGATCGGCGCGCACTCCCACGGGCAGGGCCTTGAGACCACGTTGGCGCAGGTCGCGAATTCGATTCTCGGCATCGACCCTGAAAACGTACGCGTCATTCACGGCGATACCGCGGTCACACCGTACTCGACCGGCACCTGGGGTTCACGCTGCATGGTGATGTCGGGTGGCGCGGTCGGTGTCACCTGCAAGGAGATCGAAAAGCGCGTTCGCAACATCGCAGCCAAGTTGATGGAGGTAGCCGCGACCGACCTGGTGTTGGCCGATGGTGAGGTACGCGTCGCCGGCACCGACAAGAAGATGACCCTCGCGCAAGTCGCCCATGTCTGGTATCGCCAGCCGCAGTTGCTGCCACCCGATGTCGACACCGGCGGGCTCGAAGCAACCCTTGGCTACAAGCCGTTGCAGGACACCGGCACATTCAGCTACGCGTGTCATGCGGTGGTCGTTGCCGTCGATACCGAGCTTGGTGCGGTCGAGATTCTCGACTATGTGATCGTCGAAGACGGCGGCACCTTGATCAACCCGATGGTCGTCGACGGCCAGATATTCGGTGGCACGGCACAGGGCATCGGCACGGCACTCTATGAAGAGATGCCGTTCGATTTGGACGGTCAGCCGCTTGCCTCAACGCTCGCCGATTACATGCTGCCTGGTGCGACCGAAGTGCCCGCGGTGCGGGTGCTGCATATGGAGACGCCCTCTCCGCTGACTTTCTTCGGGCAAAAGGGCATCGGTGAGGGCGGCGCAATCGCCCCGCCTGCCGCGATCGCCAACGCGGTGAACGATGCGCTCGCGCCGCTTGGCGTTGAAATGCTCGAAAGTCCGATCACGCCACGCCGGTTGTTGGCGGCGCTGTCGAAAGGTCACCGATCACTTTGATACGCACCTTCCAGCGAGCATGAGTCTCCCGTCAAAGCCGCGCCTTCTGATTACTCGCCGTCTCCCGGATGCGGTGCACGCGCATGCCGCGAAGTTTTTCGACGTGACGCTATGGACCGAAGACCGGCCGATCGGCGATGCGTTCGATACGTGGTCTCACGGCATGGACGCGATCGTGCTGATGGCCACGGACCGCATGAGCGCCGAGCGGCTCACCCGCCTGCGCGCCCATGTAAAGGCGATTGCAACGTACTCCGTCGGCTTCGAGCATATCGACCTGACCGCGGCGAGCAGTTTGCGATTACCGGTGTTCTACACGCCCGACGTGCTGAGCGACGCGGTGGCCGAGATCGCGATGTTCCTCATCCTCGCAGCGGCCCGTGACACGACGCGGGCCGAACACATTCTTCGAGGCGGCGAATGGGGTCCCTGGTCGCCGACCGCGTTTCTTGGCCGCCAGCTTGGTGGTCGCCGGCTGGGCATCTACGGCATGGGCCGCATCGGGCAGGCCATCGCCAAACGTGCGCGCGGCTTCGATCTCGAGATTCACTATCACAATCGCACACGACTGCCCGCCGATCACGAACAAGGCGCGCATTTCCACCCGACGCTCGATGACCTCATGCGCGTGAGCGATGTGTTCTGCGTGGCCGCCCCTTTGACGACCGAGACGCGCCGATCGGTCAACGACGCGCGGATTGCACTCCTGCCGCGTGGCGCGATCTTCACCAATATCGCGCGTGGTGACCTGGTGGATGAGGACGCGCTGATCGATGCGATCCGCGCCGGCAATATCGGCGCGGGCGGTCTTGACGTGTACGCCCGCGAGCCCAATCTCGATACGCGGTTCAAGTCGCTTCCGAACACGACGCTGCTGCCGCACATCGGCAGCGCCGCGTTGGAAACACGCATTGAAATGGGACTACTCGCCGTCGATGCGCTCGCCGGTTTCATCCTGCGCGGAGAGAAGCCGCGGAATTGCCTGAACCCCGACGTTCTCAACTAACAATATTTACATCAGGAACCCGGTCACCATGTCATCGCCCGCGCTGCAAGCCATCATTCGCGATCTCGTCACCGCCAACCGCATCCTCGGTGAGGAAGGCGTCGTCGATGCGTTCGGGCATATCAGCGTGCGCCATCCGGATCGGCCGGACCGCTATCTGCTCGCGCGTTCACGCAGTCCCTCGGTGGTCACCGAAGAAGACATCATGGAGTTCGATCTCGACAGCAACCCCATCGATCAGCGTAACCGTATCATCTACGCCGAGCGCTTCATCCACGGCGCGCTCTTCAAGGAACGGGCCGATGTGATGTCGGTGTGCCACAGTCATGCGCACACGGTGATTCCCTTCACCGTGACCGGCACGCCGATCCGTCCGTTGTGGGTGCTGGCCGGATGCATCGGGCCCGAAGTGCCCATCTGGGACATCCGCGACGATTTCCCGAACGATGACGAAATGATGGTCACGGATGACAAGTCCGGCATATCGCTCGCCAAGGCACTTGGGCGAGGCAGTGCGTGCATGATGCGCGGCCATGGCGCGGCCATCGCGACCAAGGACCTGAAGTTGACCGTGATCGCATCGATCGCGTTGATGCTGAATGCGCGGATGCAACTGGAGGCAAGCGTCCTCACCATGGCCTCGGGACGGCCGATCAAGTATCTCTCCGACGGCGAAGCGAGCAAACTGATCGACACGATGATGATGCCGCGCGGCCTGCATCGTGCCTGGGAGCATTGGGCGGCGCGCGCGGGCCGCACGACCGACGTCAACGTCGTGAAGTAGTGACGATCCGACGAACGCATGAAACCCGCCAGGTTCGATTACGAAAAACCGCGCGATCTTGATCAGGCGATCAAGCTGCTCGCGGCCGGTAATGGCGAGGCCAAAATCATCGCCGGCGGGCAGTCGCTTGGGCCGATCCTGAATCTGCGTTTGGCGCAGCCGGCGCTCCTCGTTGATGTGCGCGGCCTCGCCGAGCTAGGTTCCACATCGGATGAACGTGACGCGGTCGTGTATGGCGCGACGACAACGCATGCGGCGATTGAGGATGGCCGCGTACCGGATGCCACGAACGGGTTGCTTCGCCAAGTCGCGCGTGGCATTGCGTATCGCGCGGTGCGCAATCGCGGCACGATCGGCGGGAGCCTCGCGCATGCCGATCCCGCCGCCGACTGGCTCAATGTGATGGTGCTGCTCGATGCCGAGATCCAGGTTCGCGGTGCAAAGGGCACGCGAACAATACGCGCTTCGGCGTTGGTCAATGGACCGCTATCCACCGTGCTCGAGGCGGATGAGATCGTGACCTCGATCCGGGTGCAGAAGTTATCGGCCAAGGCGCGTTGGAGCTATTACAAGTTCAACCGCAAGCCGGGAGAGTTCGCCGAGGCCATCGGGGCGTTCGTCGTCGACGAAGCGCGTGGCCTTTCGCGTGGGATCGTCGGCGCCACAGCCAGCGCGCCCTTCCCGATCGCCGATGCGAGGGCCTTCATCGGCTCGTTCGACCAGGGCAAGGCGGCACGTGCGATAGCCGGTGCGGGCTTCGTGGCGGGCAGCTATGAATATCAAGTCCACCTTGTTGCGCTGAGGCGCGCTGCCATGCAGATCTCGTCATGAAATCGATTTCACTCACCGTCAACGGCAAGCGTGCAGCGGCAACCGTCGAGCCTCGCACCAATCTCGCTGATTTTCTGCGCGAGCACCTGCACCTCACCGGCACCAACATCGGTTGCGAGCATGGTGTCTGCGGTGCGTGCACGATCGAGATGGATGGCGGGCCGGCACGTTCCTGCATCGCCTACACGGTCGCCTGCGACGGTTCAACGGTGCGGACGATCGAGGGCTTCGAACACGACACGACGATGAACGCGCTTCGCGAGGCATTTTCCGCGGAGCACGCGCTGCAATGCGGCTACTGCACACCGGGCATGCTGATTACCGCGCGAGACATTGTGCTGCGCTTGCCGGATGCGGATGACCCTCGCGTGCGAGAAGAACTGTCAGGGAATCTGTGCCGGTGCACCGGCTATGTCGGCATCGTGCGGGCGATCAGGCGGGTGTTGGACGGTAACAAGGTCGATGCCGTATCGCGCTGATCGATAGAGTCAGTACGAATCAATGTTGCGAATCAAGGTAACGAAGCAATCTTACGAAGCAATGGGAGTCGATATGTTGAGAGCATTCGCGGCGATTACCGGCACCCTACTGGTGCTCACGTCACCTGCATTCGCCGCCGAGACGACCTTTCCTGACAAGCCGATTCGTCTCGTGATCGGCAGCGCGGCGGGCTCAGGCCCCGATCTGATTTCACGCGTCCTCGCCGAGCGCTTGTTCAAATCATGGGGCCAGCGGGTCATCGTCGATTCCCGGCCGGGTGCGGCGGGCATCATCAGCGCTGAGTTCGTGCTTCGCGCACCGGCCGATGGCTACACATGGATGATGTTGACCTCGCAATTGCTGGTAGCGACGTCGGTCTTTCCCAACGTGAAGTTCAATCTGGAGAAGGACTTCGCGTCGATCGGGCTGATCGGCACCGTACCGTTCGTGCTGGTCGTCAACCCTCAAGTGCCGGCACAGACGCTCGCCGAGCTCGTCGCCCTCGCCAAAAAATCACCGGGAGCACTTCGCTATGGCTCAGCCGGATCCGGGTCTTCGGAGCACCTATGCGGGGTCATGCTCACCAGCCTGACCGGCACGGACATGCTGCATGTCCCGTACAAGGGCGTTCCACAAGCCATTACCGACACGATCGCGAAGGAAGTTGAGTTGACCTACGCGGTGGTAACCGCGGTGCAACCGATGATTCAAGCAGGACGAGTGCGAGCACTTGGCGTAACGAGTCGCAATCGGGCCGCGCTACTGCCGAACGTGCCGTCCATTTCAGAGGCGATTCCGGGGTACGAGATGTTCGGCTGGTACAGCATCGTGGCGCCCACCGGGACGCCGCCCGCGATTCTCTCGAAGGTCAGCGCCGAATTGGCCACGCTCGTGAAGGAGCCCGAGTTCGGCGAACAATTGAAGAGCCTCGGGATCGACATTGTCGGCGGCACGCGCGAGGAGCTTGATGTATTCAGACGCACGCAGACCAAACAGATCAGCGAACTCGCGAAGACATCGGGGGTGGATGTGAAGCAGTAGGACGCGATCGCGTCGGCACCGCGGCGGCGAGCTCCTAGAGGCCTTGCGGACAGCCTGACCCGGCCTTGCTTTCCGGCGCCCGGTTCGTCATACTGCATCGCAATTGCAACGCACAAGGTCAGCGATGAAATCCGCCACGTTTCCCTCTCTCCGGGTCGACCCTGGCCTCAGACAAGCCGCCGAAGAAGTTTTGTTGGAAGGCGAGAGCTTGTCGGCCTTCGTCGAACAATCCATTCGCGCAAATGTCGAGCGGCGACGCGCTCAGAGAGAATTTGTTGCGCGCGGCCTGTTGTCGCGTGATAGGGCCCGAAAATCCGGTGTCTACGTTCCCGCTGACGCGGTGATTGGCCGTCTTGAGAAGCTGCTGGCCCGCGCAAAGAAAAAAGCGCCGGCGTGACGTATCGCGTACGCTTCACCAGGGATGCGGAAGACGATCTTCTCAGACTCTATGAATTCGCCGTTGAACGAGACGACGGCAGTTGGCTCGCCGCGGACCGCGCGCTCGCGGCAATCAAGAACGGATTGCGGGGACTCCAACACTCGCCATTCAGCTACCGGAAGGCAACGCCCGACAACGCACTGCTGCGCGAGATCGTGATCCCGTTTGGTGGATCCGGATACGTCGCATTGTTCGAGATCGACGATGCGCAAACGGTTACCGTGCTCGCTCTCCGCCACCAACGGGAAGACGACTATCATTGATCGCGGACCTTGCGTCACGCATCGCACAACCGTTTGCTGAGGCGCCTCATGCTCACACCCGATCAAGATCAGTTGCTCACCCGCACCGGGGCCGGCACGGCAATGGGCGAGCTATTCCGGCGCTATTGGATTCCTGCTTTATTGTCGGAGGAGTTGCCTGAGCCCGAATGCGCGCCCGTTTGTGTGCAACTCCTCTCCGAGCGGCTGATCGCATTTCGCGACACGCAAGGTCGCGTCGGCCTGCTCGACGAATTCTGCCGGCATCGACGCGCATCGCTCTGGTTCGGGCGCAACGAAGCAAGCGGATTGCGCTGCGCCTATCACGGTTGGAAGTACGATATCACCGGTCAATGTATCGACATTCCATCCGAACCGCCCGGCAGCACGTTCTGCAAAGGCGTGAAAGTGAAGGCCTATCCGTGCGTGGAGAATGGCGGCGCAATCTGGGCATACATGGGTCCCCCGGCGCTTCGTCCGGCTTTCCCCGAATTCGAATGGACCCTGGTGCCCGAATCGCATCGCTTCGTGTCGAAGCGCCTGCAGCAATGCAACTACATGCAGGCAATGGAAGGTGGCATCGATTCCAGTCATGTCTCGGTCCTGCATAGCGGCGAGATGCACACCGATGTGCTGCACAAAGGCACGAAAGGGTCCAACTATCAGAAGGACACGCGGCCGCAATTCGAGGTCGTGGATTCGCCCGGTGGACTTCTCATCGGCGCGCGGCGCAACGCGGAGGCGGGCAACTACTACTGGCGCATGACGCAATGGATCATGCCCTGGTACACGATGATTCCGCCCTACGGCGATCATGCGCTGCACGGACACGCGTGGGTCCCCATCGATGATGAAAATTGCTGGACGTGGAGCATGTCGCATCATCCGACGCGGCCGCTAAGTGAGATCGAGTGGGAAGCGATTCGCAGCGGGCAAAGCATCTACGCGGACCTCATTCCCGGCACGTATCGGCCGGCGGCGAACAAGGACAACGACTATCTGATCGATCGCGCCGGGCAGAAAAGCGGCCGTTACTACAGCGGCGTAAAAGGCATTTCGATGCAGGATGCATCGATCCAGGAAAGCATGGGACCGATCACCGATCGTTCGCTCGAGTACCTCGCATCGACTGATATCGCGATCGTGCGGGCGCGACGCCGACTATTGCAGACCGCGCAGTCGCTGTCCAACGCAAGCGAGTTGCCCGGACTCGATCCCGTTACCCATCGCGTTCGGTCAGCCTCGCTTGTTTCCATCCACGAACATCTCGAAGAAGCCGCAAGCGAAGCACGGCTCGTAGCGGAGGCGGGAACGGCGCATGTTTCGATCTGATCGGTCGGTGATGTTGCGATGCGGGTTATTGATCAGCGCGGCGGCCGCTCTGTTTGCGACCGCCACGGTAGGGGCCCAGACCTATCCGGCGCCCGGTCGCCTCGTCACCATCGTTGTGCCGTTTTCGCTCGGTACCGGACCTGACATCCTCGCGCGGCTCACCGGTCAGAAGCTTGGCGAGCGCTGGGGCAATTCGTTCATCGTCGACAACAAGCCCGGCGCGAGCGGCAATATCGGCGCCGATCATGTCGCGAAAGCACCGGGCGACGGCTACACGTTGATGATGCATGCCACCACCTTCACGTTGAATGCCGCCCTCAGCAAATCGGCGCGCTACGATCCGCTCAAGACCTTCACGCCGGTCGCGTTGGTCGCGATCGGTACGCTTGGTTTCGCGGTCAGCGCGAATACGCCCGTGCAAACGCTGAAGGAACTGGTCGAATTGGCAAAGGCCAAGCCGGGTGAGCTCAACTATGCGTCCTCCGGCAACGGCACGCCGCAACATCTCACGATGGAATTGTTCAAGCTCGTCGCCGGCGTGAACATCACGCATATTCCGTACAAGGACAGCGCCACCGCTACGCGCGATCTTGCCGGCGGGTACGTCAACACCATGATTTTTCCTGTGCATACGGCCGCGCCGATCGTGAGCGCCGGGAAAGCACGAGTGCTCGCGGTATTCGGCGATGAGCGCAACACGATATTCCCGAATGCGCCGACGATGCGGGAGGCCGGCTACCCCGACGTGCAGTCGCATGTGTGGTTCGCGCTCTTCGCACCCGGCGCAACGCCGCAGGAAGTCGTGCGTAAGATCAACGCCGACGTCAATGCAATGCTTGAGCTACCCGATGTCAAGGACACGTTCGCGAAGCAGGGCTTGACGCCGGCCGGCGGCAATCCGGAGCGGCTGACCGAAATGGTGAAGAGCGACTTCGAGCGTTGGAAACGCGTGATCGCGGACGCGAAGATTCGGGCCGATTAAGCCCGAACGACGGCAAGCCGCGCAACTCGAAGAACTACAAGTTTGTCGAGAAGGTTGCCGATGCCAACGTCAAGCTCACGTTGCAGAACATCCAGCAGAAGAGCCCGATCCTGCGCACCATGATCGACAAGGGCGAAATTATCTTGGTGGGTGCCATGCTGGACGTGCCAATCGGCGTGGTCACCTGGTACTAGGAATTTGCACGGCGCGCCGCGCAAATTCCTTAGGGCAAGACGCCCGGGGGGTTGTCCGTCGCGTGAGCGCGACATTGGCGACTGCTCAAAGGAATCTGCGGGGTCCGCCGCGCAGATTCCTCACCAACCCGGATCGCTCGGCCGCAAACCCAGCAGCGACTTGCCTGCCGCCTCCATATGGGCGGGTAGCGCGGCACCATGTTGCAAGGTGACGTGGATGTCCCGGAAATATCGTTCCAGCGGATTCCTCGCATAGACGGCGTTGGTGCCCGCCGCATGAAAGACAAGATCGACCGAGCGCGCGGCTTCGTGCATGCCGTGCGTGATCGCCAGGCGCGCCTGCGTGATCGCGGCATCCAAGTCCTTGTTGCCCGATGTGACGCGCATCCAGACCTCGCCGACCGTATCGCGTACATAGACCCGCGCCGCGCCGAGAATTGCTTCCGCCTCGGCCGCGCGCGCTTGCACAAGGGGCCGGTCACGCAGCAACGTAGGCGATGACGTCGAGGCCTTGGTCGAGGCCATGTCGATGAAGGCGTTCATCGCGCCACGCGCAATCCCCAGCGCGTTGGCGACCGTTGCCGTCCATACCCAGGTCAGGAATAAACGCGGAATGTATAGCGGACCCGGCTGCTGCGGCGGGTCCGCCAACGACGAAGTGTGCATCTCCGGAACGAACACATCACGCGCGGCGAAATCGTGGCTGCCTGTTCCGCGCAATCCGACCACGTTCCAAGTGTCGATGATCGTGATGCTTTCGGCCGGCAACCACATGATGCGTGTCTTTGGCGCGCCTGAACTCAAGAGAACGGGCTTGTCGCCATCCATCACCACGCACGGGCACACCACCCAGCGCGCATGATGGATACCGCTTGCGAAGTCCCATTGGCCCTCGATGCGATAGCCACCATCGACCCGGCGTGCCCGGCCTTGCGGTCGAATCGATCCGCCAAGGCGCAAGTCGGCGGGCTCGCCACTCATCGCGCGACCTACGTCGGAGGGAAGCCAGCCTGCGAAGGCGGTGAGAACGCTCGCGATCATCGTGCACCAGCCGATCGATCCGTCCACCTTCGAAATCTCTTCGATGGCATCGAAGGCGTCAAGCGGCGCGACTTCCCTCCCGCCCATGCTGCGCGGAAGCATCATCTGCAGCAGACCCGCCTTCGCGAGCGCATCGGCCAACAATGGCGGGACATGGCGCAGGCGTTCGCACTCGTCTCGCGCCGCGAGGACGCT
>JBJXGX010000186.1:0-38985 GCA_046160305.1 Burkholderiales bacterium | reverse complement strand
ATCTACGCGCTCGTCGCGCTCGGCTTCTACATCATGTGGGCCGCGACCAACGCGGCGAATTTCACGCATGGCGACGTCTACATGCTAGGTGCCGTGCTGGCAGTCGTGATGGTCGGGCTGGGCGTGCCGTTAGTGGTAGCGGCGATCGCGTCCATGGCCGCGTGCGCGGTGATAGGCGCGCTGATCGAGCGGTTTCTGGTGCGTCCGTTCAATCGCGAGCCCAATGCGATCGGTTGGATGCTCACGACCATCGCGATCGGGATCGTTCTTGAAAGCGGCGCCACGATTACCTACGGATCGCTCGGCAAGCCGTTGTACTCCCCGCTCGCCGAAACACCGGTGAGGTGGGGCGGCGCCGGCATCTACCTGCAGGAATTGTTGCTACCCATCGTCGCGATCGGTCTCATGTTCGGGCTGGAAGCGTTCTACAAGCGCACGATGCTTGGCCGCGCCATGCGCGCAGTCGCCTTCAATCGCGTGGCCGCCGGGTTGATGGGCATCGATGTCAACAAAATCGCACTCATCGCCTATGCCCTCGCCGCCGCGATCGGTGCGCTGGCAGGGATCCTTATTGCACCGGTCGTGCAGGCAACACCGGTCATGGGCGCGTTGATCGGCCTGAAAGCATTCGGCGTTGCGATTGTCGCCGGCATCTCGAATGCGCGCGGCGTCGTGATTGTCGGCATCGCCTACGGCCTCATCGAGAAATTCATCGAGGGCTACATCAGCACCGGTGCCCGCAACGCGGTGGGCTTTACGTTGATGATCCTGGTGCTGCTCTGGTTCCCGCAAGGCATCTTCGGCCGCAAAGAGGTCGCGAAGGTATGACCGCGCGCCGGCAGTTCATTGCGATCCTCGTGGCGGGCATCGCCTTCCTCGTCATTTTCAGGCAGCTGGAGCCAAGCGGCTACCAGATCGGCCTCCTCATGCGCTGCATGATCCTCATGATCGTGGCGATGGGCCTCAACGTATTGATCGGCCATGCAGGGCTGGTATCGCTTGGGCAAGCGGCACTCTATGGTCTCGGTGCCTATGTGGCCGCCTGGCTCGCGGTGAAGGTGGGTCTCTCATTTCTTCCCTCGATGGTGATTGCGATCGCCGCCACCGCAGCGTTCGGTGCGATCCTCGCCTACCCGACGGTACGGGTAAAAGGGGTGTACCTCGCCGTCATTACGATTGCGTTCGGTCTGGTGTTCCAGAACATCCTGGTCGAATGGTTGTCCGTCACCGGCGGCACGCAGGGATTGACCGGCATTCCACGTGGCGAAGTGTTCGGGGTGCGCCTGGTGCGGCCGATCTACTACTGGGTGGTGGCCGGGTGTCTGGTCGCCGCCTTCATCATCCAATACAACATCATCTACTCGCGCTTCGGCCGCGCCATGCGGGCCACCTCGCAAAGTGAAAACGCCTCGCGGGCGCTCGGCATCAATATCGCCGGCACGCGCACCTTGGCCTTCGTGCTGTCCGCGGTCTTTGCGGGGCTTGCCGGTGGTCTCTACACGTTTCTCAACCTCTTCGTGAACTACGAGACCTTCACGTTTTTCCACTCGGTGAGCTTTCTCATCATGGTGATCCTGGGTGGTACCGGCACCCTGCTTGGGCCGGTGATCGGCACCTCGATTCTCACCTACATCGCCGAGATCCTGCAGGACCTGCGGGAATGGCAGATTTTCGCGTACGGCGTGTTGCTCGCGCTCATCATGTTTGTCTTGCCCAAAGGAATCGTCGGCAGCTTCTCGGCGATCCTCAGGCGATTCACCACCACCTCGCGCGCGCGGAAAATGGAGGCGTGGCCGGATCGCTCGATTCCACTCGATCTGCTCTTTCCGGTAAGCGGTGAGCGCCAACCGGTGTCGGTGACCACCAACAACCTCACGCTCCAGTTCGGCGGACTCACCGCCGTCGACCATGTCGCGCTCGATGTGAAACCGGGTACCGTGCATGCGTTGATCGGACCCAATGGCGCCGGCAAATCGAGCGTGCTCAATCTCATCTCGGGCTTCTATCTACCGACATCGGGAACGGCCGCGATCCAAGGACACGATGTCACCGGGTTGCCGAGCCATGTGCTGGCACGGCGCGGCATCGCCCGCACATTCCAAAACACCGAGCTCTTCGGTCAGATGACCGTGCTCGAAAATGTACTCGTGGGGTTTCATTCGCACTACCGCAGCGGTGTCGTCGAAACCCTGTGTCGCCTGCCTCGATTTATTCGCGAAGAGAACGCGTATCTGGAGCAGGCGCGCCAGCTCCTCGCATTCGTCGGCCTGGCCGATTACGCCGACGAAGAAGCGGCCAATCTGCCGTTCGGACACCAACGACGCCTTGAGATTGCGCGCGCCCTCGCCTTGCGTCCAAGACTCCTGCTGCTCGATGAGCCGGCCGCCGGGCTCACCCATGCCGAGATCGAAGACCTGAAGACGCTCATCCGCATGCTCACCGGGCATGGTGTGACCGTGATCCTCGTCGAGCATCACGTCGAGATGGTCATGTCGATTTCGGATCATGTCACCGTGCTCGACTATGGCAAGGTCATCGCCTCCGGAACCGCCGCGGAAGTCCAAGGGAATCCTCTGGTCATTGAAGCCTACTTCGGCACCGGCGCGATCCTCACCAATCCCCCACCCGTTCAACCGGCAACATTGACCTGATGCAAACCGCCGCTTCCCTGTTGAAGGTGGAAGGCCTCAGGGTCAGCTACGGCCGGATCGAAGCGGTTCGCGGCATTGACCTCGACGTTGGTCCAGGAGAATTCGTCGGCATCATCGGCTCGAACGGTGCCGGCAAGACCTCCGCACTTCGCGCCATCGCCGGTGTTCACGCACCCGCCGCCGGGACGGTCACATTCAATGGCGCGAAGATCACCGGACTGCCAAGCCACGCAATCGTCGCGCGCGGATTGGCGATGGTGCCCGAAGGTCGCCTGATTTTCGCGGACCAGACGGTTGAAGACAATCTCGCGCTCGGCGCCTATACGCGTGCCGGCAAAGACGACGCCGGAATCCGGCACGACACCGAGCGGGTGCTGAGTCTTTTCCCGCGCCTGCGCGAACGCATCGCACAGCTCGCCGGATCGCTATCGGGCGGTGAGCAGCAGATGCTCGCGATCGCCCGCGGATTGCTGTCGCAGCCCAAGCTTCTCGTCGTGGATGAGCTGTCGCTTGGGCTTGCACCAAAAATTCTGGAGACGCTATTTCCGGTGTTGATCGACCTGAACCGGCAAGGACTCTCGATTTTGCTGGTCGAGCAAATGGCGTCCTATGCCCTGCAAGTCACGCATCGAACCTACGTGATGGAGCATGGTCGCGTGCTGATGCATGGGCCGTCCGCGCAACTCGCGGGCGACGAACGCGTGCTCGGTGCCTATCTTGGGCGGCAAGGGCAGCACTAGGAATTCGCGCGGCGCGCAGAGCCCCGAGCGCAGGCTGCGGGCAATGTCCAAAAAAAAAGGGTCAAAAAAAAGGGTCGACTGCGCGGGGCGAGATCCGTTAACCTGATCGGATCGCGTAGGTCTGAACATACTGAACATACGATTGCGTCAACCAAAGGAGAAAGCAAAGATGTCCTACTACAAAGGCATGACTTGCCAGAACGTCACGATCAACGGCGACAAGGGAACGCCCATCACGGCCTACGTCGCGAAGCCCGAGGGCGCGGGCCCCTTCCCAGGCGTCGTGCTCGTCCACCATCTGCCCGGCTGGAGCGAGCTCTATATCGAGACGACGCGCCGCTTCGCACACCATGGTTATCTTGCGATCTGCGCCAATCTTTATGAACGCGCCGGCGCGGGGAATCCGGATGACGTCGCCGCCAAGGTACGTGCCGACGGCGGCATTGCCGATTCGCAAATGGTTGGCGACACCGCGGCGGCCGTCAAATGGATGCGGTCCCAGCCGAACCACAACGGCAAGGTCGGCCTCTTCGGCTCCTGCTCCGGTGGACGGCACGCGTTCATCTATGCCTCCCAGCGGAAGGACGTCGATGCGTGCGTCGACCTATGGGGCGGCCGCGTAGTGATGGGCAAGGAGGAACTCAACGACAAGACCCCGGTCGCGCCGATCGACATGACGAAAGACCTCTCATGCCCGCTTCTTGGCCTCTTCGGCAACGACGACCGCGCGCCAAGCCCCGAGCAGGTCAGCCAACATGAGGCAGAGCTGAAGAAGCATGGCAAGTCCTACGAGTTCCATCGCTACGACGGCGCGGGCCACGGCTTCTTCTACTGGCACCGGCCGCTCTACCGTCCCGAGGCGGCGATGGACGGCTGGAGCAAGGTGTTCGCGTTCTTCGGCAAACATCTCGCGAAGTGAGGAGTGGCCCATGTGTACATCGATCGTCGAAATCGCGCCCGCCGAGGGCATGGCCAAGCGCGGTGACGAGTGGTTTCCACTCACGCAGACGGTGGTCGCCTACGATCACGCGCGCCATGCGCCGCTGGGCGATGTGATTACGCTCGACTTCATCAATCGGGGACTTGGGCCGGGTGCGCGTGCCGGCGTCGAGCTGACGCTCGCGACCGCGAAGCAGTTGCGTGCCGCGCTCGATCGTGCGATAGCCGCCGCCGAATTCGAAGAAGCCGAGGTGCGCGGCAAGGGCGCGGCGCCCGACCTTGCCACTGCCGCGTGAATCAAGGTGTGAGTGAGCAAGAATCAACGTTCATAGGGGGCTATCGCGCGGAGCCCGCCCCCGATGAACGGTCCGCCTATTTGGGTGCGGGATGACGGCGCCTGAAATCGTCGGCCATGGTCTCGAATGTACAAAAACGCGCGCCCGGATGGCTGCGGATGTAGTCAAACAAACGCTCAAGCATCAGCAGCACGTGGGGGCGACCGGAGATGTCAGGATGAATCGACACGGCGTAGACCGCGTAGTCCATCTCGCGATAGACCCAGTCGAACTGGTCGCGCCACATCACTTCGAGATCGCGCGGATTGGCCCAGCCGTAGCTATTGGGCGCGGCCTTGATGAACATCATCGGCGGCAGGTCATCAAGATGCCAGCTCGCGGGGATCTCGACCAAGCCGGTGACCCGGTTACCGCGCGCGAGCGGCTTCATCCATTCGCGCGGATGCTTTGAATAATCAATCTTGGTCCAACTGTCCCCCACCCGCACGTAGTACGGCAGAAAATCATGATGCATCAAACTCTGGTCGTACTTGATGCCGCGCTTGAGCAGGATATCAACCGTCGCCGGGCTCAACTCCCACCATGGTGCGATGTACCCGACCGGCGCGCGCCCGGCAAGCTTGGTCGCCAACTCGATACACCTATCGAGAATCGCCTCCTCTTGTTCGGGCGTCATCGCGATCGGATTCTCGTGCGTATAGCCGTGCAGCGCGATCTCGTGGCCCGCCGCGGCGACTTCTTTCATCTGGCCCGGAAACGTCTCCATCGAATGGCCAGGCGTGAACCAGGTGGTCTTGATGTCGTATTTTTCAAACAGCTTGAGCAATCGCGGTACGCCGACCTCGCCCGCGAACATGCCGCGTGAAATATCGGTCGGGGAATCTTCGCCGCCGTAGGAACCGATCCAGCCCGCGACCGCATCGACGTGCACACCGAACGCAACTTGAATGTCTTTCGCCATCGCTTCCACCTTTCGTTCGCTCAAATCCGTCCCGATTCCCCGCGGCTCAGAAACTGCCCCATGCCTTCATGGCCAAGCCACGATGCACCATCAACAATACATTCCCCGCGCAGAAACACCTTCTTGACGCGGCCGGTCACCGTACGACCTTCAAACAAGCTGTAATCCATGCGGCTGTGATGCTCCGCCGCGCGGATGGTCCATTGCTCGTCCGGGTTGAACAGCACGATATCGCCATCCGTGCCAACGGCGATCGTGCCTTTCTTTGGGAAGAGACCAAAGAGCTTCGCCGGTGCGGTCGCGGTGATCTCGACGAACCGATTGATCGACATCCCTTGTTTGAGGACCGCCCCCTCGAAGACCAGCGGCAGCCGCGTCTCCACGCCCGGCGCGCCATTCGGAATGTCACTGAACCGCGCAGCCCCCAACTGCTTGGAGTGTTTGATTCCGTACGGTTGGGCGCTGAAGCAGAACGGGCAATGATCGGTGGACACCACCTGCAGATCGTCCGTTTTCAAGCCGCGCCACAGATGCTGGGCGTGCGTCCGATCGCGCAGCGGCGGTGTCATCACATATTTCGCCGCTTCGAAGCCCGGCCGCTCGTACTCTTCGTCGGTCAGGAATAAATAATGGGGACAGGTCTCCGCATGGACCGGGATGCCGCGATCGCGCGCTTCGGCTACATACGTCAGTGCATCGCCGGACGAAAGATGCACGATGTAGAGCGGTGCACGGGCGAGCTCCGAAAGCCTGATCGCACGATGGGTCGCCTCGCCCTCGAGGATCGACGGGCGCGTGGACGAGTGGTACTTCGGTGCCGTCAATCCCTGCTCCAGGGCCTCTTGTACCAGCACCTGGATGACCGGTCCGTTCTCTGCATGCACGCAGGTCAGCGCGCCGTTGGCGCCCGCCACGCGCATCGCCTTGAACAGCGCGCCGTCATCCAGCATGAGCACGCCGGGATAGGCCATGAACAGCTTGAAGCTCGAGACCCCTTCGCGCCGGATCAGCGACTTCATGTCCTCGAGGCTGCCAGGGTTGACATCCAACATGATCATATGGGCGCCAACGTCGACACACGCGCTTTCACGACGTTTGTGCCACTGCTCCAAGCCCTTGAGCGGACTCTCACCAGCGGTCTGATTACAAAAATCAATCAGCGTCGTGGTCCCACCGAAAGCGGCAGCCTTGGTCCCGGTCCCGAACGTATCCACCGTGTGCGACGGGCCGAATGCCCAGTCGAGGTGCGTGTGCACGTCTACGCCACCCGGCAAAACCAGCAGCCCGGATGCGTCGTGGATCTGGACATCACCGCCGACCGCGATCGCCTTGCCGATCGTTTCAATGCGACCGTCATCGACCAGGATATCGGCGACGTAGTCGTCGACCGCGGTGACGATGCGTCCATTCTTGATCAGGGTCTTCATACCATTCCCCTTTTCATTTGAAGAAATACTCTTCCCCGACCGCCGCACTTACCCTCGCCCGGGAATCCAGTTCGTTCCCGCCAACGGCACCCCCGCCATCGCGGCCGCTTCAACAGTGAGCGCCACGAGATCTTCCGGCTCCAGATGATGGACATCCTGCTTGCCGCAGGCCCGGGCAATCATGGTCAGCTCCATGGTGAGCGTCTTCAGGTAGTTCCGCACGCGACGTGCGCCGATCTCCGGTTCCAAACGCTGCTCGAGAATTGCATCCTGGGTCGTCACACCGACCGGGCACTGCCCGGTATGGCAGTGATGACAGAAGCCCGGTGCCGTACCGAGCGCAGCGTAGCCGTCGAGCGCGGAATGGACAGCGCCATGCTGATGATAGGACGGCTGATTGCAGCCCAGCGCGAACAACACACCCTGCCCGATCGATACCGCATCGGCACCGAGTGCGAGCGCCTTGGCGACATCGGCACCGGTTCGAATGCCACCGGACACGACCAGTTGCACCTTGCCGCGCATCTGCAGATCCTCCAGCGCCTGCACCGCCTGCCGCACCGCGGCCAGCGTGGGAATGCCCACATGTTCGATGAACGCCAACTGGGTTGCGGCGGTACCGCCTTGCATGCCGTCGATGACAATGACATCAGCCCCGGCGTGCACGGCGAGCTTCACATCATGCAAGACGCGGGTGGCGGCGAACTTCACATAGATCGGCTTTTCCCAATCGGTGATCTCGCGCAGCTCTTTGATCTTGATCGTGAGATCGTCCGGCCCAGTCCAATCCGGATGCCGTGATGCCGAGCGTTGATCAACGCCCGCCGGCAGCACGCGCATCTGCGCCACGCGGGGATTGATCTTCTGCCCAAGCAGCATGCCACCGCCGCCCGGCTTCGCGCCCTGCCCGATCACGACCTCGATCGCATCGGCCTTGCGCAGATCGTCGGGATTGAATCCATAGCGGGAGGGCAGGCACTGATACACGAGCGTCTTCGAGGCCGTGCGTTCCTCTTGCGTCATGCCGCCATCACCGGTCGTAGTCGAAGTCCCCATCGCCGTGGCGGCCCGACCCAATGCTTCCTTCACGTTGGCCGATAGGGCACCGAAACTCATCCCGGCGATCGTGATCGGGACGTCGAGCGTGATCGGCTTGGTGGCGAAACGCGTGCCGAGCACGGTTTTCGTATGGCACTTCTCGCGATAGCCTTCCAACGGGTAGCGCGACAACGAGGCGCCCAGGAATACGAGATCGTCGAAATGCGGGAGCTTGCGTTTGGCACCCAGCCCGCGGATTTCATAGAGCCCGGTCGCCGATGCGCGTTGAATGTAGTCGATGATAGTGCGATCGAACGTGGCGCTTTCTTCGCGGTGAACCGGCTCCTGCGGCACCAGTCCCGGATCGATGGGGCGATTCATCCGCTTCTTCCTCGCATCCGCTTCATGCACGCATCCTTCAATACTCCTGATTGGCGTCGGCGTTCCAGTGATAGAGCTCACGCTTGGAAGCGACGCGCCTGAATTGCATCGGGTCGTGCTTCATGCCGGCGCGTGCGAGCAGATCGCCGAGCACACGCACGTCCTCGGCGGACATCGGTTCCTCATGCGCGTCGGCACCGAACGATTTGATCGTGCCCCGCACATAGATGACCGCCTCGTAGAGAGAGTCGCCGAGATGATGTCCCGCATTGCCGCATACGACGATATGTCCTGCCTGCGCCATGAATCCGGAAAAATCGCCGATGCTGCCGCCCACGACGATGTCGATCCCCTTCATGGATATGCCACATCGCAACGATGCGTCGCCTTCGATCACCAGTAGTCCGCCATGCGCGGCAGAGCCTGCCGCAACGGATGCGTTGCCCTTCACCCGCACCATGCCTGAACTCATGCCTTCGGCGACACCCGGGCCGGCATTGCCGTGGATGGTCACGCGCGCCTGCTTGTTCATGCCCGCTGCATAGTAGCCCGCGTGGCCATCGATCGTGATGTCGATCGGCGCGTCGACACCGACCGCGATGGAATGCGCTCCATCGGGATTGGTCACCCGCACATGTTTGGTGCCGTTCAGCTTGCGGTGCAGGAATTGATTCAGCGCCCTGAGCGGTTGCCGGGCCAGATCGAAGGCAATGTCAGCAGCCATTCATGCCCTCCACACGTGGATCTCTTCGGGCATCGGCTCGAAAATATTCGCGTTCTTCACATCGGGCAGCCTCGCGAGCGATCGGAACTCCGAGGAGATGGCGACATAATCGTCCGTCTCGGCAACCACCGCGGGCTTGCAGGAAAACGCATCGCGCACGAGCGCGAGTTCATTCTTCGTGCCCATGAGAAAGGTGTAGAACCCATCGAGTTCCTCGAATCCCTTGCGAAGCGCCATCTCCAGGGTATCGCCTTCCCGCATGCGCCACTCGAGAAAGCGCGTCGCGGCTTCGGTGTCGTTGTCCGTGTCGAAATGGATGCCAAGCGGCTCGAGCTTCCGGCGGATGCTGTGGGGATTGGAAAGCGAGCCGTTGTGAACGAGGCAGAAGTCTTCGCCCGCGGTGAACGGATGCGCGTGGGCAGGCGTGACCGCCGATTCGGTGGCCATGCGCGTGTGTCCGACCAAATGCGTGCCGCGCAATTTGCCGAAGTCGTAACGCCCCGCGATCGATGCCGGCAGGCCGGTGTCCTTGTAGAGATCGATGGCCTGCCCTGCCGACAACACATGGAGAAGCGGATACTGTTCAACGATCCACGCTCGCATCGCTTGCGCCGTAGCCTTCGACTCCAGGATGCCGTGGTTCAGCTTCGTAACGAGGGTCGTGTCGCGACCCAATTTCGTCTTGGCCGCACGCGCGAGCTTCTTCCAGTCGATTGCATGCTGGCCCGCATAAAGCGAAATCTTTCTGCGACCCTTCGCGACCGGCTCGGTGAAGACCGCGAGCCCCGCCGAATCCGGACCGCGCTCGGTCATGCCGATCAGCATCGGCAGCATCCACTCGCCGAGCTTGGCGCGGTACTTGGGTTTCTTGACGAGGAGTCCGACGATTCCACACATTGGCGATTCGATCCTTCAGAAGAACTCCAGATAGCGCGACTGCTCCCAATCGGACACATGGCGCGAGTACTCGATCCACTCCATGCGCTTGAGCGAAATGAATTCCTGCGAAAGCCGGGGGCCGATCGCACCACATATCACCTCATCGGCTTCGAGCGCATCGAGCGCTTCCGCGAGATTCTGCGGGAGCAGATTGATCTTGAGCTCCTTCAATTGCGCCTGGGTGTACTCATACATGTTGTTGTTGTTCGGTGCACCGGGATCGAGCTTGCGATCGATGCCATCCATGCCGGCGGCCATGATCGCGGCGGTCGCAAGGTAGGGATTGCATGAACCGTCGGGGAGTCGGAGTTCGATCCTGCCATACGGGATCCGCACGAACGCGGTGCGATTGTTGTCGCCATAGGCGATGTATGCGGGCGCCCAGGTCGCACCGGACAGCGCACGCCCCACGACCAGCCGCTTGTAGGAATTGATCGACGGCGCGCAGACGGCGGTCAATGCCCGTGCGTGCGCGAGGATGCCGCCAAGGAAGTGGTAACCCTGTTTCGACAGGCCCAATCCATTCTTGTCCTGGTCGTCATGGAAAATATTCTTGGTTTTCGCGTCGCCCATCGAAATGTGGAAATGGGCGCCCGTCCCGGTGCGGTTTGAAAACGGCTTGGGCATGAACGTGGCGATCATCCCCATCGAGCGCGCGATCTCCGCCGCCGCCATCTTGAAGAAGACGAAGCGGTCCGCGGTGGTCAGGCAATCGGCATACGTGTAGTTGACCTCGAACTGTCCGTTCGCGTCCTCATGGTCGATTTGGTAGATGTCGAATCCGGCTTGCTGCAGCGCCCCGACCAGCCGATCGAGGTACGCAGAGCTTCGCGCCAACCCTTTGTAGTCGTAGCACGGTTTTTCGAGATTGTCGGTGGTGTCGGCCGGCCCGAGCTTGCCGTCGGCGCCCCGCGCAAGCAGCATGAATTCCGGCTCGATGCCGGTAAAGAGCATCATCCCGCGTCCGGCCAGCTTCTCCACTTGCGTCTTGAGCGCGACGCGCGAGCAATACTCGTAGCGCTTGCCTTTGACGTGACCATCACACGCCATGCTGGCATAGCCCGGCATCCACGAGACGAGACTGATCGTGCTCGGATCCCCGACCGCCATGTAGTCCGGCCCGTGCGGCCCCATGCCCAACCCCCACAGGGCATATCCGGCAAAGCCCGCGCCATTGTTCAACACCATGTCGAGGTGTTGCGCGGGCACCGCTTTCGCCTTGGCCGAGCCGTGGATGTCGACGAACTGGGCCAGGATGAACTTGATGTCGTGGTCTTTCAGAAACTGCTTGGCAGCGGCGGCTGACATTCCCTGCTCCCCATTCACTTTAGTTCCGGATAGATGCTGCCGATTCCAATCGGCGCACCACCCAACTCGCCAACGATTGCAGCGAGCGTGCGCCAAAGGTACGGGCCGAAGGTGGGATCACACCATAGGTGATACCGATTCTCTCGCGAAATCACCAGAACCGATACACCCACCATCGATGTCATGACCAGCTCGCGGTCGCGCCAGTCGATCGCGCTGAAATTGATATTGCAGGTCTGCACCAGCACTTCGTTCACGCGCGCGCCGCTGAGCACGATCGCGGCGTCTTGATGCGGCACCCAGTAGACGCCCTCCGCACCGATGCCGAATCGACCCGCGATCGTCTCGACCGCATTGCCCCGCGGTCCATCCTCGACGAAGAACTCGGTGTGCCCAAGACGGCCGATCATCCCGCCACCCACCAGCGCGACCCATCGGTTGTGGCGCTCGGGCACCGGAACGCCGTTACCGACAAGCCACTCTGCAGCGCCCGGTCCCTTGATACCGCAGCGCGCTAGCGCCGACAGATCGGCCATCGCAAGCGATTCGTGGGTGCCGGCCGTACGGAACGAATAGGGCAGACGCATATCGCCCACCGTGATCCAGCGGTCCACTGCATCGCCATGCTCGACCTGTAGCGGGCTCGTTCTCATGCGGCTTGCGCGAACTTTTGCCGCGCGTTCTCCGCGTCGTAGAACGGCGTGGGGACGATACGCGCTTCCACCATCGATCCATCGGTGACGCGAATGGAAAACGTGCTGCCACCCTTTGCCAGGTCGGGTCGCAGCATGGCCAGTCCGATGACCTTGCCTAAGGTCGGGCTGAAGCTCACGCTGGTGACGCGACCGGCGATCTCACCGGCATGAATGACCAGATGACACTCGGCGACCGATGTCGCATGTTGACCGGTGAGCTCGAATCCGACCAGCAGTTGCCGTACCGGCAAGGACTTCTGAATGGCAAGGCTACGCTGCCCGACGAAGAACGGTTTATCCATGCGAAGTGCCCATGTCATCCCGATTTCGAACGGCGTGGTGAGGCCATCGGTATCCTGGCTGATGATGATATGGCCTTTTTCCAATCGCAACAGACGCTGGGCTTCCACGCCGAAGGCGCGAATCCCGTACTGCCGGCCGGCGTTCATCAAAGCGTCCCACAACGCGATGGCGCGATCCGCGGGCACGTGGATCTCATAGCCCAGCTCGCCAACGAATCCGATTCGCAGCACACGCGCCGCGATGCCTGCTATGTCGATCTCGCGCGCCCCGAGGTAGGGGAATGCGGCTTCGCTGACATTCGATGCAGTCAGACACGCCAGCATCTCGCGCGATCGTGGACCAGCCAGATTGACCGCCGCCATCGTGCCGGTGAGATTGACCAATCCGCACGCCATGCCCCACATCGTATTGAGTCGCTGCAGCTCACGAAACACGGTCGCCGAGCCCGAGGTGGTGGTGGTGAAATAGAAACGTTCATTCGGCAATCGCGCGACCACACCATCGTCGATGACTACGCCCGCTTCATCGACCATGAGTCCGTACCGCGTCGTCCCCGCACCAAGATTCGCAAACCGCCCGGTGTAGACGCGTTCCAGGAACTTCGCCGCATCCGGACCTGATATTTCGATCTTGCCGAGCGTTCCGACATCGATGAGGCCCACCGCATTGCGAACCGCGCCGACCTCCTCGTGAATCGCCGCGGGCCGCGCCTTGCCTGCGACGGCGTAATACTCCGGTCGCAACCATTGGCCGGCTTGCATCCACACCGCCCCGAGCGATGCATGCCGCTCACGCAACGGTGTTTCGCGCACCGCCTGGAACCCGCGCCCGGCCAGATGCGCGATCGGCACCGGGTGATAGAACGGGCGCGCCGTCGTCGTCCCGATCCGTTCGATCGGCAAGCCGCGAATACGTGCAAGGATGCGAATCGCGTTCATGTTCGAATGCTTGCCTTGCGACGGACCCATGCCGACGGTGGTGAATCGTTTGAGCAGTTCGATGTTGTCGAAGCCTTCTTGGGCCGCATCGAAAAAATCGCGCAGTTGCAGATCCTCGTCGAAGTCGACGAAATTCTTGCCCTTCGGATGCGCAAAGATCGGATAAGGATGCGATCGCGCGAAGGCGTCACGCGGAACCGGATCGGACACTGCCGCCGGATACCCGAGGAACCGGGCGGCCTCTCTGCCGGCGCGTTCGCCATCGGCCAATCGCTCCGCGTAGCCGTGCACGCCGTTGACGCGACCGCACGCGAAAATTCCATCGGGCAGCACGTCCGGCACGAACTGATGGATCGCATCGTCATAGCGACTGCGCGTGCCTGCCTGGAACAGAAGCTGCGCGGCAGGCGCCCATCCGACGCTCATCAGCAAGCCATCGCACGCAACCACCGATCGACGGTTCGCATCCAGCGTACCGTTCGCATTGATCGGCGCGATCACGACGCCGCGCAGTCGATCGCGCGCGCCAAGGGCCTCGTACACACCGCAACCAAGGCGCACATCGATGCCCTGCTTCGCGACGCGCGCCGCAAGCTCGGACGGCTCACCGGCGGGACGCAAATCGACGATCGCTCTGACCAGAACACCCTGCGCGACCAGATCGAGGGACGCCTGATAGCCATCGGTGTTCGCGGCGAGAATGACCGCGCGCTCGCATGGCTTCACCGCGAACCGGTAGATGAGGCGCTGCGCCGCGGACGCGAGCATCACGCCGGGCAGATCGTTGTTCCGAAACACCGCGGGCTGCTCGAACGCACCCTGCGCGACGATCACCGCCCGCGCCCGCATCTTGGTGATGCGCGCCGCATCGACGAGCGGAATCCAGTGATCGGCGAAATATCCGGCTGCGGTGGTCGCGGTGCGCATGCTGAGGCGCGGATGGGCGCGCGCGCGCTCGATGAGCGCTGCGGTACGGATCGCCACGCTCGCATCAGCGCCGAGATTGAAGAGCCCGCTTCCCCCGGCGCGTTCGTTCTCATCGACGATGACCACCGTCGCACCCGCATCGGCGGCGGCAATCGCCGCGGCAAGACCCGACGGGCCGGCCCCCACGATCAACACATCGCAGAAGTCGTACCGCTTCGGCGTATAGACACGCGGCGCCTGGACGTCTACGGTGCCTAACCCGGCGTAGCGGCGAAACATCAGCTCCCAGGTGGGAAACCACTTCTTCGAGTAGAAGGCCTTGTAGTAGAACCCAACCGGCAGAAAAGGTGCGAGCCAGCCGAGGAAGCGGCGCCGATCGCGGGCCACGCCGCCCACCGTGTTCACCGCGTCGATCGTCATGCCGTCGCGAACACGCATCACGTCGGCGCGCACGTTTGGAGAGCCACCATCCTGAACCAAAACGTTCGCATCGTGATCGGCCAGCGATAAGAGGCCACGCGGACGGTGATACTTGAAGCTCCGCGCAAGCACACGCTCGTCTGCGGCCCACAATGCGGCGGTAATAGTGTCGCCTTCGAACGCGGTGAAACGGCGTCCTTCGTAGGTGAATTCGATGCGCCGATTGCGATCGATCCACTCGCGCGCGACCGATGCGAGCCTCATCGACCGGCGGCGCTCCAAAGATAGGTCTTCAATACGCGATCGGCGAGCGTATCCCGCTCGGCAATGAACCAGATGCCGCTTGGCACATGGCACCACCATTCCCGCTTGACCTCGGGCGCTCCGCTGCGGTTGAACACATAGTCGGCCCATGCCTCATCGGTCGCTTGCGCCGGATCGGGCGCATCGCGATGCTCACCGAAGCACACGAATTCGCTCACCGGGCGCGGACCGTTGACCGGACAGGCCATCACTTTCATGTCAATGGCCCACCGATGCGGCGCCGCGCTCACCCGTCAATTGATAACGCGCGAATCGCGACAGATTGAAGCCCTCGATCAACGCATGATTCTTGTCGTGCGCGACCGTGTGGGCCATTGTCTTGCCCGAGACCGGTGTCGCCTTGAATCCCCAGGTACCCCAGCCCGCATCGAGGTAGAAGCCTTCCACCGGGGTCTTGCCCATGATCGGTGCAAAATCCGGGGTAACGTCGGCCATCCCCGCCCACTGCCGGTTGATCTTGACCGTCGACAGGAACGGAAACATGTCGAGCATGTGGGGCGCGAGACTCTCGACGAAATCGAAGGTCGAGCGCGTCGAATGCAGCTCATAGGGATCGAGCGAGGCGCCCATCACCAATTCGCCGCGCGCCGATTGACTCACATACACATGCAAACTCGCCGACACGAGGATCGCATCGAGCCACGGCTTCAGCGGTTCGGTCACCATCGCCTGGAGCGGACGAATCTCGATCGGGGTGCGAATGCCCACGAGCTTCGTGATACGTGGCGTCGATCCGGCGACCGCGCAGAGGACCTTGCTCGTAGCGATATTGCCGCGATTGGTTTGCACACCGACCGCACGATCGCCCACGATGTCGATGCCGGTGACCTCGGTCTGCTGATGAATCTCGATGCCGCGCAAGTCGGCGCCACGTCCGTAGCCCCAGGCCACGGCGTCATGGCGGGCGATGGCACCGGGCTTGTGGTAGAGCGCGCCCAGAATCGGCGCATGACCGTTGCAGGACATGTCCATCATCGGCACGGCCTCTTGCACCGCCTTGGCGTCGACGACTTCGCTGTCGACCCCGTAGTGCTTGTTGACCTCGGCCCGCCAGCGCGAGGTGCGCATGGCCGCATCGGTGTGCGCGAGCGTGTAGTGGCCGCGGGTCGAGTAGAAGAGATTGAGATCGAACTCCTCCGAGAGGTCCTGCCAGAGGCGCACGCTCTGGTCATAGAACGCGACGCCCTCTGGTGTCAGGTAGTTCGAGCGGATGATCGTCGTATTGCGGCCGGTGTTCCCGCCGCCAAGATAGGACTTCTCCAGCACCGCGACATTGGTGATGCCGTGGTCTCGCGCAAGATAGTACGCTGCCGCGAGACCATGCCCGCCGCCACCGATGATGACGACGTCGTAATGCTTCTTGAGCACATCATGGCGCTGGAACATCCGGGGTTCCGGATGGTGGCGCGAGAAGCCAAAACGCAGGAGGCCGAGCGGCATCGCCAAAGGGGGGCGTAAAGGTTCACATCATGCCCAAAGCATGCGCGTCCTGCAACTAAGCCGACCGGCTCGGCATGTCAATGCCCTGTCCCGCGAAGGCCAAGCAAAGCGGCACCGAATCTCTTAAGCTATGCATGATCGCTTCGATTCGACTTGGGAGGACCGCGTGTTTCCAAAAAACTGCTGGTATGTCGCGGCCTTGAGTGGCGAGGTCGGGCGAACGCTTCTGAAGCGCACGATCGCCAACGAAGCGGTGGTCATGTATCGGACCGAAGCCGGTCATCCCGCCGCGTTTCTTGATCGGTGTCCACATCGACTGGTGCCGCTATCTATGGGCAAGCTCGTGGGCGATGCGATCCAATGCGGCTATCACGGCGTCACATTCGATTGCACGGGCAAATGCATCCGCCTGCCCGGCGAGGAAAAAATTCCGGATCATTTCCGCGCGTGGACGTTTCCGCTGCTTGAGCGATACGGGTTTCTCTGGATCTGGCTGGGCGAGCGGGCCCTTGCCGATGCCACCCTCATTCCAGAGAGTTTTCGCTGGCAGATCGAACCGGGCTGGTGCCCGCTGTCCGACTACTACTATGTTGGCGCGCACAACCAACTTCTGATCGACAACCTCCTCGATCTTTCGCATGAGGCGTACCTGCATCAGGCCACGATCGGCAACCAGGCGGTTGGCGAGACGCCGGCGAAGACGATCATCAAGGGCGATCATGTGGAAGTCGAGCGGTTCATGCCGAACTGCACCCCACCCAAGCTCTTCGTGAAGGCCGCCGGCTTCACCACGAATATCGACCGCTACCAGCGGTTTTTCTTCGTGCCGCCATGCAGTGTGATCATCGAGGTGTGGGCGGTGCCGACCGGTACGATGGATAAATCGAAGGGGCTGGTGTGGTGGGTCATCAACTCGCTCACGCCCGAGACCGACCAATCGTCCCATTACTTCTGGGCCTTGCCGCGTTACTTCAAGCAAGACGATGCCGAGATGACCGAAATGCTGCGCGCCGGCATCATCAAGACCTTCGGTGAAGATCGCGCGATGATCGAAGCGCAGCAACGGATCCTGGAGAAGACGCCACTCGAATCGCGCACCGTCTACACGCGCGCCGACCAGGCACCGGCGCGCGCGCGGCAGATCGTCGCTGATATGATCGAACGCGAGGCAGGCAATGCCGCGGTTATGGAACGCGCCACGGCGTAGATCCGCACTCAACCAACTTCAGGAGACAGCCATGAAAAAGAAAATCGGCACCCCGGGCGCCCGCTCGATCGGCAATCGCATCGTCGCGATCCGCGAGCAATGGCATACCAAGAATCACCCGTTCTTCAAGCTGTTCGGCCAGGGCAAACTGCCGCTCCGCGCGATGGGTCTGTACATGGCACAGCACTACCAGTTCGTGACGGTCGTGCTGCCAAGCTTCGGGTACCTTTTTACCCGCGCACCGGGGGATGTTCGAAGCTCCATCATCGAGAACCTCGCTGAGGAGGCGGGCCTTGCCGCCATCCAACGCGAAGGCCACAAGCCGCACGACCACATGCTCGACATTTTCGCGTTCACGCGCGCGTCGGGCTTGAAAGATGCGGAAGTGAAAGCGCTCGAACCGACCGCCGCCTGGTGGGGTCGCGCCCTGCATTATGTGCGGACCATGCAGCATGAGCCGGTCGGGGTGGTGCTCGCGATGCAATCCACCCAGGAAGGCCAGCAAGTGGCGCTCAACAAGGAAGTTACCCTGCCCGCTTTCGCCAAACACTATGGCTATCCACGTGGTTCGCGCGCGATTGCGTTCTTCGAAGAACATGCCGAAGCCGACGATGAGCATTCGACCCGCCAGATCAATCTCGCGATGAAGTATCTCGATACACCCGCTCTGCAGGCGCGCGCCTGCAAGGTGGCCGAAGAGGCGTGCAAGCTCCGGTGGGCGTCGATCTCCGATATCTATCGAAGCGAGGTGCTGAAGGAAAAGCCGATTCTCCCGCGGGGCCTCTAGCCGGCACCGGGCGCTGCAATGCGATCACTCGTTGGCGCAATCGCGCTCCTCGCGAGCACGATCGGATCGGCCCTCGGACAAGGCAGTCCGGAGTATCCGACCCGGCCGGTCACGATCGTCTCACCGACCACCACCGGCACCGCGTCCGATATGACGGCACGCACGCTCGCGCCCCGCCTGCAACAGAAATTCGGACGCCCGTTCATCGTCGAGAATCGCACCGGTGCGAGCGGCAATATCGGTGTGAGCTCGGTCGCAAAGGCAATGCCGGACGGTCACACGATATTGATCGCACCGAGCACGATTGCCATCGCCCCAGCGCTCAGCAAGGATCTCGGATGGGATCCGAAAGACCTGCAACCGATCGCGCGGTTGGCGTTTCTTACGCTCTCCATGATCGTGCCGGCGACGGTCGCGGCGAACACGCCCAACGAAGTGGTCGCGCTCTCGAAGCAGCGACCGGGCACGATGAACTACGCATCGCCCGGCAACGGCACGCCGCACCACCTCGTTGCCGAACTCTTTAAGCAGGTCACCGGCGCCGATCTCACCCATGTGCCGTACAAAGGATCGGCCGGTGCGGTGACCGACATCCTTGCCGGCAGGGTGGAGGTTGCGTTCTTTCCCGTGCACGCGGTGCTGCCCCATGTGAAGGCCGGCAAGCTTCGCATGCTCGCGACGATCAGCGACAAGCGCACACCGTGGACGCCCGATGTCCCGACCCTGCGGGAACAGGGCATCAACGGCGTTGACGTCGATTCATGGATCGGCATGTTCGTGCCGCTGGGCACACCGCCCGCGATTGCGAATCGGCTGACGCAGGAAGTCATCGCGTTGATTGAGCAGACCGATGTTCGCGACGCGTTGTTCCCACAGGGCATTGTCACCCATCCCGGCAGCGCGGAGGCCATGGGCACGCTTTTGCGAGACGATCTCGAGCGCTATCGCAAGATCGTCACCGCCGCACGAATCGTTCTCGACTAGACAAGGATTCACGATGGCCGATACGCGTACCAGCAACACGACCCGGAAGCTGCTCATTTCATTTGGTGCGAACGCACGGATCGAACCGCTCATCGACGGTGCCGTGAAGCCTGAGGGCGTTGCGCTCGAATGGGATAACGGCGAGATCGGCGCCGCGTTCCTGCGCGCGCTCACGAAGAACGATTTCGATCTGTTCGAGTTCTCGATCTCGCACTACATCGCGACGCGGACCCATCCGAATCCCGCCTATGCGGGCTGGATCGCCATACCGGTGTTCACCTCGAAGCCCGTGTTCCTGTACCGCGAGTTGTTCGTTCGCGAAGCCGCCGGTATTGAAAGCCTTGCGGACCTGCGTGGCAAGCGGCTCGGCATCCCGGACTTCAGCATGACCGGCGGCATCTGGATTCGCATCATGCTGAAGACGCTCTACGGGATTCATCCGCGGGAAATCACCTGGATCAACACGCGCCCGGCGAGGCTCCGTCATGATCACGCGATGGGGTTCGACCAGCCAACCGCGACCGGCATCAAGATCATCAATATCGATGAGCGCACCACGCCCCAGCAAATGCTCGAGCGCGGCGAAGTCGATGCGGTGGTTGGGGCGCCGGAAGTCGAAGTCCGGGCGGCACCCGGCATCCGTCACTTTTCGCGCGAACAATGGATCGATGTCCTGGGAGCGGTGCAAATTGCGCTTGGCATCACGCCGGTCAATCACACCTTGATCGTCCAGAAGCGCCACCTCGTTGAGCGGCCGGGGCTCGCCATGAGCATGCTGCAGGCGTTCGAGCGCTCGAAGGTCGAGGCGTATCGGCGTAGCGCGGTGGCACGCTCGATCCTGCCCGAATGTGATCTCGACGCACAACTTCGTGCGTTCGGCCAGGATCCTTATCCGTACGGCCTCAAAGCGAATCGACAGGTCCTGGAGCTCGTTGCGGATCAACTCGTTATCGATGGCGTTATCGGCAAGCGGCCGAACATCGACGATCTGGTGGCGGAATCGGTGCGAGGAAGTTGATCGTGCGGATCGGCCATCAGCAATTCACTATAGAGGTCTACCATGCCTGAACTCGACTCACGCGCCGCCGGCGGGCAACGCCTCAAGAATAAAGTTTGCATCGTCACCGGTGCGGGGCAAGGAATCGGCCGCGCCACAGCAAAGCGCCTGGGTGCGGAGGGCGCGAAAGTCGTCGTCGCCGAGCGCATCGACGAGTCCGCTACGCGAACCACCGATGCGTTGCGCGAACACGGTGTCGAGGCATTCAAGGTCCTCGCCGACGTTGGCACTTTCACCGGCGCCCAGCAACTGATGGCCGCCACGCGCGAGAAATTCGGCCGGATCGATGTCCTGGTGAACAACGTCGGCGGCACCATCTGGATCCAGCCCTATCACCACTACACCGAAGAGCAGGTGCGATTGGAATTCGAGCGGAGCCTCTACCCGACGATGTGGTGCTGCCTCGCGGTGCTGCCCATCATGATCGAACAGAAATCCGGGTCGATCGTCAACCTAGGTTCACAATCGCCGCGCGGACTTCACCGTGGCCCCTATGCTGCATCGAAGGGCGGCATCATCGCACTTACGAAGGTGCTTTCGATGGAGTATGGCGATCACGGCATTCGCGTGAATTGCGTATCGCCCGGCGGCACCGAGGTGAAAGACAGCGTTACATCGCGTCTCACAATTCAGCCGGGCGTATTGGCAAAAGCGCCTGAAACCGACGAGTATCGGTCCTACCGCGATCAAATGATTGCCGACATTCGCAGCCAACAATCGATAAAACGCGCTGGCATGCCGGATGAGCAGGCTGCGGCGATCGCATTCCTCGCATCGGATGACGCGTCCTTCATTACCGGGCAGACGATCAACTGCAGTGGCGGGCAGTCGTAGCTGCAGAATCCAGGAGCGACCGGGATGGGAGCATCTTTCCAGTTATTCGAATGCAATATCCGGCCCGTCCGCGTATGAGCGGATTGATAAAAGTCGCATCGCGGAGCGACATCGACGAAGGCCAACTGATGGCGGTGGAAGCGAATGGCGCCGAAATCGTGCTTGCCTGCGTTGGCGGCGAAGTATTCGCGTTGGACGCATTGTGCAGTCATGCGCACGGCTACCTCGATCAGGGGTGGCTCGAGGGCTGCACGGTCGTGTGTCCGCTGCACGCGGGCAGCTTCGATCTGCGCAGTGGTGCGCCGGTCGCCGCGCCTTGCGATACTCCAGTGCGCGCGTATCGCGTGAAGATCGAGGGCGACGATATCCTAATCGACATGTCGCATTCGAAATCCTAAGGATTGAACATGACTGCAATGATGCAGATCGGCCGATTCGTCCGAATGTGCCGTCAGACACCGATGCGCGCTCTGGCTGCGATGTTATGTGCCCAATTTGCATCAGGGACCGCACTATCCCAAAGCTATCCGTCGCGGCCGGTGACCATGATCGTCCCGGTCACGGCCGGTTCAGCCCAGGACTTTATCGGCCGCCAGCTTGGACCAATGCTCGGGCAGCGCCTGGGTCAACCGTTCATTATCGATAATCGTGTCGGTGCGAGCGGGGTGATCGGTGCCACCGCATTGGCCAAAGCGGCACCTGACGGGCATACGATCATGCTGGGTGCAATCGTCTTTACAACGGCACCGGCCTTGCGCACCAGCCTGCCCTACGACCCGGTGGCGGACTTCGCGCCAATCGGTCCGGTTGCCAAGGCACCGATGGCACTTGGCATCAACCCAAACGTGCAGGCCACCAACATCAACGAGTTCGTCGCATTGGTGCGGTCGCGGCCGGGCAAGCTGAACTACGGTTCACCCGGAACCGGTACCCCGCATCACCTGTTCATGGAACTGTTTCGCCTGCAGGAAAAAATCGATATCGTGCATGTCCCGTACAAGGAGCTGGGCGGAATGGTCAACGACGTGATCGGCGGTACCTTGGAGGCCGGCTTCTTTACCGTCTTTCAAGGCATGTCGCTATCGCGCGGGGGCAAAGTGAGAGTCCTTGCCGTAGTGGGAAAGGAGCGTTCCTCGATCGCACCCGACGTCCCGACATTCCGTGAACGCAACATCGATGGCATGGATCCGGAAATCTGGATCGGTTTCATGGCACCGGGCCGCACACCACCGGAAATCATTACGCGCCTCAACACCGAGGTGAACGCGCTACTCGGACTGCCGGCCGTGCAGGAAAGCTTTGGCAAGCTGGGGCTGGTTCCATTCCCCGGCACAGCGGCAGAACTCGGAACCATCATGAAGAACGACCTGGAACGATGGGCCCGCGTCGTGCGGGAGGCCGGGATCAAGCCGGATTGATCGAGCGGCAAGAAACGGATTCACCACGACCACTCGGCGGTGCACGCGCGATATTGCATGGGTCCGTGGTGTCGGTCGAGTCGTGGTGTCGGTCGAGTCGTCTTGTTGGGCTGTCGTTGTGCCGGTCTCGCAACCTCACGCGACATTGAACAGCTGTCGCGCATTGTCACGGACGAGTTTTTTTCGCTCGGCCACATCCACCCCCGCGGTCGCTTTCGTCACGAACTCCCTCGACTTCGGCCAGGTCGACGCGAAATGCGGATAGTCCGACGCCCACATCAGGTTATCGATACCGATCTCATTGCGCATCGGCACCGCCTCGGGCTCGTCGATAAAGCCGACGAACATCTGGCGACGGAAGTATTCGCTTGGCTTCATCGTGAGCTTCGTTGGCCAAACTTCAACCTGCAAGGCACGCGTGCCAAAGGTCATGGCGCGGTCCATGCGCGCCAGGCTCGCCGGCATCCAGTCGATGCCATTCTCGGCGGAGACGAACTTCAATCGCGGAAAGCGTTCAAGCACGCCAGAACAAAGCAGATGCGCGAGTGTGCGCTCGGCTTCCTGATGACGCACGACCGGATAGATCGTCATATCCGGATTCCAGTAGGCGATCGATAGCCGGCTTTCCTCGCTGCCGGTGATCGAGTGCAGCACGATCGGCAATCCGAGTTCTTGCGCTTCGGCCCAGATCGGGTCGTACATGGGCGAGCTGTAGGGCTGCCCGGCGGGCGGTGAGAGGGCAATCATCACTCCGCGGTGTCCGAGCTTCTGAGCGCGGCGAATCTCTTCGATTGCTTTCGGAATGTCGTACACCGAGATGAGCGCCAATCCAACCAGCCGCTTGCGATCGTGGCTTGCGTACTCGGCAAGCCAGTCGTTGTAAGCGCGAAATACTGCGCGCTGCAGGCCGTGGTCATGCAGCCAGAACATCCGAAAACCGAGCGTCGGATGGAGCACCTCGCCTTCGACGCCGTCGATATCCTGGTCTTTCAATCGCGCGACCGGATCCCAGCCGCCGGGCAGCGCATCCTCGTACCGATTCGCGCGAATCTGGAACTGGGCCTTGTCGCCATCCTTGCCGGCAGCCGCGGCCGCCAATCCGATCGACACCGGATGCGGCGGAAAGCCCTCGTAGATCATGAAGTCCTGCCGCTTGCCGTCCTTCTCGCGCGTTTCGACGAATGGAGCGCGATAGGCGTACATGCGATCGATTCGTTTGGTCCACAGGTCGGGTGGTTCGCTCACATGCGAATCGCCGGAGAAGATCGGGTAGTCGGTCATGAGGCCCTCGGCAGGAAACGATTGATAAAGTTGATCGGCAAGAAAATAGGGGACAAAGAAAATAGGGGACAGACCACGTTTTTCGGCAAAATCACGGCTTACTGAAAACGTGGTCTGTCCCCTATTTTCTAAAAACGTGGTCTGTCCCCTATTTTCTACCATTGCCCGCTGATCTCGACCACCTTCTCCTTGGCATAGAAGTCGCCGCTGATCGTGTAATGCGCCTTGTGCTCGCGGGGTACATCAATGATTCGATTCTTGGCAGAGTCCCGCACCACCGCCATCGGATCTTCGCCGCGCTCGATCTTCTCGATCTGTTCGCGGAACACCTTGCGAAGCAGAACGACCCCCGCATCCGACGTACCGAGCCGTTCATTGGTGCGGTCGGCGATCACACCTTGCGCAATGAAGATCGTGAGATCGTGACCGTTGATGGTGTCGACGATGAGATGGCCGTTCTCGTCCTGATAGGGGTTGTCCCACACCGGGATCGATTGCTGGACCGGTGCGTTCCCGTCGCGCGGCTTGCAGCGGTACCAGTAGTATTGGGTATGCGTGTCGTCGATCGGCACACGGATCTGGAACTCGGGCAGCGCGTAATCACCGACCGCCAGAATGTTCGGAAATAAAATCGGATGGCCGATCTTCCACTCGTCGCTCTCTTCGGTCTGGCCTTCGAGGATCCGGCGCTTGATGATGCCCTGTTCGAACACATCGAAGCCGATGCGCAGATGGTGACGCACCTTGGCCCGCGGCGGCTTCCCCTGTCGCTTCAACACGTAGTTGTAGAAGATGCCGTGCAGATATTCAAGGTGCACCGGGTCGAGCGAGTTCTCCATCATCTGGAACCAGTTGCAGGGCAGCGCACGCGTAATGCCGATCGAACGCTCGTAATCCTCACGAACGAACAGATCGTAGCGCGGCAGCAGCGGCGCTGGCTGCGGACCAAGGTAGGCCCATACGAGCCCACCCAAGGCCTCGACCGGATACGCCTTGATGCGCACCTTGTGGCAAAAACTCTTGCCATCGAACTCGGCAGGTTGTTCGAGGCACTGGCCCGTGCGGTCGTAAAGCCAGCCGTGATAGGGGCAGCGCAGGCCGCGATCTTCAGGCATGCCGAATTCAAGGGACACGCCCCGATGGGCACAGCGCCGGTCGAGAAGACCCATCGCGCCTTGTTCGTTGCGGAACAGCACGAGGTCTTCACCGAGAATCCGCACCGGCATGACCGGTGTCTGATCGAGTTCGGTCATCGTGCCGACCGGATGCCAATAGCGACGCAGCAGACTCCCCATTGGCGTGCCGGGGCCCACTTGAGTGAGCCGCTGATTTTCTTCGTGGGTGAGCATGATCAAGCCCTCATTGGATAAGGTGTCTGATGCGTCATCGGAATTTCGCGCCGCTCGCGCGCGGACTGCAGAATACCAAGACACACTTCGAGCGTTGCCTGGCCCCATCGACCATCGTGCGCGGCCAACGGCGTGTCGTCGGCCCATGCGTTGTACATGAAATCGAGCTCGGCTTCCCGTTCGAGCGCAGCCATCGGCACCTCGATCTCGCGACGGGTGTCATTCTCATAGATACGAAGGCCACCCGGCGTCTGCCGGATGTCGCCCCGCTCGCAGCTCGCCACGAGGATGCCGAAAAACGGATGCCCGATGCGCCCTTCCCGCCCCGTGTCGCCGGCGGCCACGACTTCCCATTCGCCCTGTCGCGCCCCGCCGAAGCGCACCGCGTCCTTGAACGTCCATTCGTCTTCCGGCTTCTGATAGCCTCGCACGCGCGCATGCGACTTGAGATGAGCTTCGGGATCACGGCGCCGGCCCGTCTCGCCGACACCTCCGGTGAGCTCGCTCGAATCGAAACGCCCGTAGCCGCTGAACGTGATCGATGCGGTGGCACCATTTTCGAAGTCGAGGAATGCGACATAGCTGCCTTCCACCGGGCGCGCGGGATCGGCGATGGTGGTCGAACCGCGCACGCTTCGCACCATGCCACCACCCAGGATGCGCATGATGTCCACATGATGCGGACCTTGTCGATACACGACGCCACCGCCCTTCTCTGGCACCAACTCATCGGGCATGCGCGGACGATAGATCCAGTCGGTAAAATACCAGCCGTTCAGCATCAAGGGACGGCCAAGCTCACCGCTGTGAATGATTTTCGCCATCGCCCGGACCGGCGCATCGAACCCGTGAGTGTGACCGACCAGCAACCGAACGCCGTTCCGCTCGGTGGCTTCGATCATCGCAGCACACTCGGCAAGGGTGAGCGCCATCGGCTTCTCGACGATGACCTGTTTGCCGTGGCGGGCAGCGGTGATCGTATGCTCCGCATGCAAATGATTGGGGGTGCACACGAACACCGCATCGATATTGGGGCTCTCGCACATGGCTTCGACCGATTCGTAGGTCTCACCACCAAACTGCGCCGCGAATTTACCGAGCGCTTCGCGCCGCGGGTCGGCGGCTGCGGTCACTGTCATGTGGGGATGCGCTACGATCTCGGGCAGGATCGCGGTACTCGCGGTACCAAGACCGGCGATGCCGAATCGAAGCGTGCGTTGAGATGGCATGGGCGCGTTGGCGAATCAGGTGTTCCCGAAGCATACCGCCCGCGCGCGAAACACGGATCAAAAGGAGCAAAAATGACCGGCATTCTCGAGGACGTCAAGCGCCAGGTGGCGATCGCCAACCGCATCCTGTCGGCGATGGGGCTCGCAACCGGACACCGGCTGAGCCTTGGGCATGCGAGCATGCGCGTGCCGGGGAAGCCGGATCAGTTCGTCGTAAAGGGCCGGGGTTACAAGCTCGATGCGCTGCCCGCCATGCTGCCCGAGAACATGATTCTTTGCGATACCGAAGGCCGCATGCTCGACGGTCCGCCCGGCTCGACGCAGTGCTTCGAGGTCAAGATCCACTCATGCGTGTACAAGACGCGACCCGAGGTGAACGCGGTCGTGCACGTCCACCCGACCTTCGTGGTGCTGATGAGCGTTCTGGGGCGAACGATCCGGCCAATGGCCCAGGAGGGCGTGCAGCTCGTCGCCAAGCCGTTGCCGGTGTACCCGCATATGCGCACCGTGCAAAGTGATGAGGAAGGCATGGACCACGCGAAGTATCTGGGCAAACACAAGGCCGTGCTCTTGCAAGGCCATGGCGCGACGACCACCGGTGCCGATCTCGAGGAGGCCGTCATGAACATGCTCCACCTCGAGGAACAAGCCAAGATGAACTACTACGCGATGAGCGCGGTGGGGCCGGACTATCCCTGCATTCCCGATGCACTCATTGCGGAGTTGGACAACCGCACGCCGCTTGCCGAGCTGCCGCATTTTCGCGGGCCGATCGAACGCGCGAAGGGACCACCGCGGGTCGGTGGCGTGTGGCAATACTATGCGCGACAGGTCTCAGAGGACATGTAGAGAAATCCGCGCCCCGACCGCGCCGCGGACCGCGCGGATTTCTGAGGGAAAACACACCATGACTCACCAAAGAATCATGCATTGGACCGTTCGCCTCGCGGGCCTCGCGCTCGCCGCGGACTGCACCCTTGCATGGGGGCAGACCCCGCCTGCGGACAACTACCCGAGCCGTGCCATTCGATTCGTCCTGCCAACCGCGGTGGGCAGCGGCAGCGACGTCCTCGGTCGCGTGATCGCCCATCAGATGAGCATCAACCTCGGCCAGCCCGTCGTGCCAGACAATCGCCCGGGCGCTGCGGGTGTGATCGGCGTAACCGCCGTAAAGAACGCACCGCCCGACGGCTACACGATCGTGTTCGGCAATCTGAGCAGCATCGTCAACGCACCCTTGCTTGGCGATCCACCGCCCTACGATCCGCTCAAGGATTTCGATCCGGTCGCGCTCGTTTATAAGTCGGTGCTGATTCTTGCGTGGAACGAGCCCGGATCCGGCAATACGCTCGCCGAGCTGATCGAGCACGCGCGCAAGCACCGCGGCAAGCTCAACTACTCGAGCGCGGGTCCGGGCAGCTATGCACATCTTTGGATCGAGATGATGAAGCATCGCCTTGGCATCGATATGGTCCATATTCCCTACAAGGGGGCCGGGCCGGCGTTCCAGGCGATCCTCACAGGTGAAGTGCAATTCAGCCTTGCCGAGACCGCGGTGGCGGGCGCGGCGAGTGCCTCGTCAATGAAAGTGATCGTGCAGCTTGGTGAGCAGCGGTCAGCAACCTACGCGAATGTCCCAACCGTCCGCGAGGCAGGCTATCCGGCGCTCACGTCCGATTTCTGGTTCGGTGCCCTCGCCCCGCGCGGCACCCCACCGCGCTTCGTGCAGCGCCTGAATGAGGCGTTCAACAAGGTCATGGCCTCACCGGAAGTCCGCAGTCGGGTCGCCGCCGCCGGCGGTGAGGCGATCGCGGCTGATCCGGCCACGTTTGCAAAGCAGATCGCCAAGGACCACGCCCAGTGGGCGCCGGTCGTCACGCAGTTGGGATTGAAAGGGAAATAGGATGAGTTTGAGTTCAGCGAATCGATCGAATCCCGGTATCTGGCTCATGGTCGCTGCCGCGGTTGTGCTGAGCGCCTGTACCACGTCGTCACCTCCGAGACCGCCATCGCCGCTCCCCTGGCCGCAGGAATTGCCTTCCGCGCTCTTGCCGAAATCTTCGATATACGTATCGGAGAAGTCGAATATCGTGCTCGACCTCCACGGCAGCGTTCAGGACCCTGATCTGGTCCTCTTCATGGCAGGCAACCAGTACCGCGCACTGCCGGATCTGATTACATCGTTTCGCGATTGGGTCGCGAAGCAGGATCGCTTCAAGGGCCTGAAAGTCGATCGCATCTTCTACGCGACGACGCCCCCTGGACGCCTGATCGATGCGATGGATTCCGGGCAACTGACGCTCGGAAACTACTGGATCGACGTGCGCCCCGACAAGCTCTGGCCGGACGTGTTCATGACTGGTGCCCGCCAGCAGCGCCGCCTCGCGGCATCGAAGTACATCGAGGGCTGGTCTGTCTATACCCGCAACCGCGGCGTCGTTCTGCTCGTGCGGGCAGGAAATCCGAAGAATATCCGCGGCGTTGCGGACTTGTTACGCGACGACGTGCGTGTGGCCATCTCCTCACCCCAGCGGGAACCCGCCTCCTTCGAGAGTTATGCAAACACGCTGCGTGCCCAGGGTGGGTCGGGAATCCCGGACATGATCCTCAAGAAGTCCACCACCGTCTCGCCGGTGGCCGTGCATCACCGCGAGAACCCGCAACTCATCTATGACGACGAGGTCGACGTCGCGCCGATGTATTTTCATTTCGGGGATTATCTGAAAACGCACATTCCGAAGCATTTCGACTTTATTGCCTTGCCCACTCAGGGTAACAATCGAGACGAGCTGGCGATTTCCTTGATCCGCAACGCGCCGCGCAAGGCTGCCGCCACGGCCTGGATCGAGTTCATTCGTAGCGACGAAGCCGCGATGATCTATCAGCGTCACGGCTTCGACCTCGTGGCGCCCGCGGAACGGAACCGTATGCTCGTTCCGTAGTACTTCCATCAATCGAGCGAGGTCTGTCGATGATTCGTCGCAGCATGTTGGTCCTTGCCCTATCCGTGTTCGTGGCGACGCCCGGCATGGCTCAGCAACCGGCCGCCAGAGCCAACGCAGGGAACGCGCCGAATCTGGTGCCACGGCTGGTGCTCGCCGTGAACGAAGGCGCGGCGGGTAACGTCGATGCGAGCGACATCTTGCTCCGCTACGAACGCTTCAAGATGGTCATCGAGCGGGCGCTCGGTGGGCCGATTGTCATGGTGCCAGTACGGGGCGCAGCCAACCTGAGGCGCTCGCTTGAGTCCAAGACGTTTGGGCTGGTACTCTCACGTCCGGTCGACGTTCTTGCCGAAGCAGTTCGCGACTACGGTTATCAACCGGTCGTGGCGGCAAGAGAGGTGGGCCACGCCTATTTCATCGTGGTCAACGAGTCGAAAATCAAGACGATCGCCGATATTCGAGGCACACGTATCGTAACGCCTGACCGGTTCGCGTACATGTGGCGCATCGCCAACGCGATGATGCGCGACAACAAGATCGACATGGCGAGCGAAAATGTAAAGAGCATGAGCGACCAGGCCGGCATCGCGTGGACGCTCGAACGGGATTTCTATGACGTTGGTGTGGTCGCTTCGTTTTCCGGTGTCGGGCGTACCTGGGAGAAAAAATCAG
Source organism: Burkholderiales bacterium (assembly GCA_046160305.1). Taxonomy (GTDB): domain Bacteria; phylum Pseudomonadota; class Gammaproteobacteria; order Burkholderiales; family SG8-39; genus SHXR01. The sequence goes on along the minus strand of JBJXGX010000186.1, from coordinate 8,771 downwards.
GTCGCGTCATCGCCAAGAGCCGTGAACTACCAACGGTGCCGATGGTTGCCTCGCCGAAGATCCCGGCCACCGATATCGCCAAGATACGCGCCGCGCTGACCGCGCTCGACTCGTCCGATGCCGGCGTGGCGATCCTGAAGGAAGTTGGCGTCACCGGATTCAAGGAAATCGGCGCGACGCCATTCATTGATCTCTTGACCTGGCTCGGGGAGGTTCCCCGTGCCGGCGAGGCAGAATCCAAATAGGGAACCTCACGGCCCTCTTGTTGGATCCCCGAATCTTCGCCGGGCGTCGCGCGGCATCATTCGTCCGTGATCAAGTAGAACTGATCAATTGACCGGAAAATCCCGCAGATCGGGCGGCGCCGCATTCGGGCGCTTCAACAGCCGCTCTTCCGGTTCCCCCGCCTTCAGGCGCGCGGTCATCTCGTCGGGATCGAACACGACGCCGATCGGATTCTGGGTGAACTCGCCGTTCGCGAAATACTCGGCGAATTTCTCCTCGGGCACATTGTCGACCTGCAGCTCGATCTGGTTCTTGTCGGGATCGAAGTAATACATCGAGGTCGTGGGGCCGTGGTTGATGCAGAACTGCGGCTTGATGTCGTGCTCGTCTTTCAGCCGGTTGTAGGTGTACATCAGGTCCTTGAGGCCGGTGTAGGTGAATGCCACATGGTGCAGGCCGCAGGTCATGTCGATATGGTCGCCAACGCCGGGCAGCGCGAGTACCGCAACGCGATGGTGCTCGTTGTCGTAGGTGACAAAGCCGATCATCGGCGTCTCGAGCATCGCCTCGCCCTCGAGCACTTTCTTGTACCAATCGAGAATGAGCTGCACCCGACCTTCCTTGGTGCGCAGAACGAAATGCGCGAGCTTCTTCGGCGCGATCCGTCCACGCTCTTTAGCCGTTCTGGGCATCTTAGCGACAGCACTCATTGGCGTCTCCTCAAGGTGATAGGGGTTAAAGCTCACCGAAATCTTACACCTTTGGCGATCGGATTCAATCGCCGGCCGCCATGATTGACACCTCCCGACCACCCTTCTAAGCTCCGCGAGCGATGGGCGCCCATCGCACTTCGTTCCTCCGGCTGCTTCACCCCACACGGCGGGTCTTCAACATGGGCAAGGTCTACATCATCGGCGTCGGCATGACGCCCTTCGGCAAGTTCATCGACCGCTCGGTCAAGGCGCTCACCAATCAAGCGGTCAGCGCCGCGCTGGAAGATGCCGGGGCGAGCAAGGAGGATGTCAGGGCCGCGTTCTTCGCGAATGCCACACAGTCCCCGCTTGAAGGGCAGCACATGATCGGCGGGCAGATTGCGCTTCGCAGCATGGGCTTCGAAGGCGTACCCGTCATGAATGTCGAGAATGCCTGCGCCAGTGCGTCGAGCGCAATGCACATGGCGTATGCGTACATTCGGGGTGGCATGGCCGACGTGGTACTCGCCGTCGGTGCGGAGAAAATGTACGGCACCGACCGCGAAAAAACCTTCTCCGTGTTCAACGGCGCCTGGGATGTGCATGCGGTCGATGCGATTACCGCCGACCTCGCCAAACTCGGTGAAGGCGTCGCGACACCCGCCGGTGTCAGTGAACCCGGCGAGCGCAGCATCTTCATGGACGTCTATGCATCGATGGCGAAATTCCACATGAAGACATTCGGCACCACGCAGCGCCATCTTGCCGCCATCGCCGCGAAGAATCACGACCACTCGGCACACAACCCGCTGTCCCAATATCGCAAAGCGATGGGGGTCGACGAGGTACTCGCCGCGCGCACGATCTCCTGGCCGCTCACGCTGCCGATGTGCTCGCCGATCAGCGACGGCGCGGCGGCTGCGCTCCTCGTCGATGAATCGGCGCTGCATCGTTTTCCGAATGCGCGTCCGATCGCGGTGCTCGGCACTACGGTGCGAAGCGGCGTCTCCCGTCAAGCCCATGAGTACGACAAGCATGTGTGTCGTACCGCCGCGCTTGCCGCCTATGAGGCCGCCGGCATCGGCCCCGAAGATGTATCGGTCGCCGAAGTCCATGATGCGTCCGCGTTCGCCGAGTTGTTGCAGACGGAATTGCTCGGCTTTTGCGCGCCGGGCGAAGGCGGACACTTCGCCGCATCGGGGGCGAGCGCGCTCGGTGGACGACTCCCGGTCAATCCATCGGGCGGCTTGGAATCGAAAGGCCACCCGATCGGTGCAACCGGACTCGGACAAATCTTCGAGCTCGTCACCCAACTGCGCGGGCACGCCGGCGCACGACAGGTGCCGAACGCGCGGATCGCACTCGCCGAGAACGGCGGCGGCCTGTATGGCTTCGAAGAAGCGGTCGGTTGCGTCACGATCCTCGGACGGGATCGCGTATCGTGAATGTCGCGCATCTCCTGGTTGCCGCGGCGCGCGTCCATCCGGAGCGTCCCGCAATCTCGGTCGGTGCGACGCAGGTCCGCGACTATCGACAATTCATCGAACATGTCGCGCGGCTGGCCGCGAGCCTTCGTGCGCTCGGCGGCGATCGATCGGGCGAGCGGGTCGTCGTCGTGGCGACCAACTCAACCGATTACATCGAGGTGATGTGGGCCACCTGGTTTGCGGGGCTCTGCATCGTTCCGGTGAATGCCAGACTGCATCCGAAGGAAATCGCGTACATCCTGGAGCACGCGGGTGCGGCGCTCCTCTTCGTTAGCGCCGACCTTGAAAGTACCCTGGGTCCGGTCGCCTCAGCCACGCCCACGCTGAAGCGCATGGTGGTATTCGGTTCGCGCGAACATGAACACCTATGCACGGCCGCGCCCATCGCGATGCATCCGTCCGCGGCACTCGATCCGGCATGGCTCTTCTACACGAGCGGGACGACCGGCCGGCCCAAGGGTGCGACGCTCACGCACCACAATCTTCTGCAGATGACATTGCGCAATTACGCGGACATCGACGCGATTGGCGCGGACGACGCAATCCTGCATGGGGCGCCGCTTTCGCATGCAAGTGGCCTCTTCGCGCTCTATTACGCCGCGAAGGGTGCGAATCAAGTCATTCCGGAATCACATGGATTTGATGAACAAGAACTGGTCGAGCTCATCGCCCGCCATCCGAACAGCATGGTGTTCCTCGCGCCCACCATGCTGAATCGCTTCAGTGCGCATCCGGCCAGCGCCAACATTCGACGGGACCATCTGAAGACGATCATCTACGGCGGCGCACCGATGTATCTCGAGGACCTGAAACGCGCGCTCGCCCGCTTCGGGCCGTGCATGTGGCAAGGCTACGGGCAGGGTGAGACGCCCAACACGATCTCCTATCTGTCAAAGGCATGGCATGCACGCACCGATCATCCTCGCTACGACCTGATCCTCGGATCGGTCGGCGTACCCCGCACCGGCATCGCGGTACGCGTCGTTGACGCAGACGATCGCGACATGCCGATCGGTGAGATCGGCGAGGTGATCGTGCAAAGTGAAGTCACGATGACCGGCTACTGGAACAATCCGGAGGCCTCCGCCCGCGCCTTGAAGGGAGGCTGGCTCCACACCGGGGATCTTGGCGTGTTCGACGAGCACGGCTTTCTCAGTCTCAAGGACCGATCGAAAGACGTCATCATCTCCGGCGGCAGCAATATCTATCCGCGTGAAGTCGAGGAAGTGCTGCTGCAGCATGCCGATATCCTCGAAGCATCGGTGATCGGCCGGCCGAGCAAGGAATGGGGCGAAGAAGTCATCGCGTTCGTTGTGCAACGCGAAGGTGTCACGGTGGACCAGGCCGCGCTCGACGCGCTTTGCCTGGCGAATATCGCCCGCTTCAAGCGCCCGAAGGCCTATTATTTCGTGGCGAACCTGCCCAAGAGCAACTACGGCAAGATCCTGAAGACCGAGCTTCGGGAGCGTGCGCGACAGATCGAGCAGTCCGGCTAGAACTCTGCTCGGTGGACCTCGCAGAGTTCTGATGGAAGACCGTACGTGCAGTGATGAAGGCGAACACAGCGACCAAGAGTGCCTTGAACACCGAGGAGATCATGGAAACACTGACCCTGGCGCATCCCGAAATCCGCCCGCTGACGAACCTCGTCGGGGCCGAAGTGCTCAACGTCGACATCACGCAACTCGACGATACGTCGCTTCGCGACCTCGAACGGACGCTCTACGATCGCACGATGCTGGTCATTCGCAACCAGTGCCTCACACCCGATGCGCAGCTCGCGTTCACGCGACGGTGGGGGCCCGTGTACACCACACCCTATGTGAAGAAGCTCGACGGCTATCCTGAAGTGCTGCCCGTCGTCAATTGGGGCAAAGCGAAGACGGTCACCGAGGCCTGGCATTCGGATGCGACGTTTCAGCCGGAACCGCCGGGCGTCGCGGTGCTCGCCGCGCAGGTACTGCCCAAAGCCGGTGGCGACACGATGTTCGCCAATTGCTACGCGGCGTACGATGCACTGTCGCCCGCGATGCAAAAGCTCCTCGCGGACCTGCACTGCGTCCATGTCGATACCGTGCTCGCAAAATTCGCCGGCGTGACCGATGCGAATGCCAAGCCGCAGAGCCATCCGGTGGTGCGCACCCATCCGATCACCGGCCGCAAGAGCCTGTTCGTGAATACGCTCTTCAGCCAGCACTTCGAAGGGATGACCGTCGAGGAAAGTCGCGGGTTGCTCGGCTATCTTCTCGATCACATGACGCGCTATGAGTTCGTCTATCGCCATCGCTGGCAACCCGGTGACGTGGTGATGTGGGACAACCGCTGCGCCGTGCACTACGCCGTGCACGACTATGGCGATGAGGAGCGGGTGCTGCATCGAACCACGGTCGTCGGCGGCAAGCCGAGCTGACATGCGGCTCACCCGCATCTACACCGGCGCGGACGGCGAAGCGTTCCTCGAAGACCTCGACGTAGAGTTCGATTCGGACAAACCTGGCGCCAACTCGGCATCGTTTCCGGTGGAACGATTGTTCTTCCGATCGTTTCCCGAGCACCACGCCGTTGACTATCACGTCGGGCCTCGCCGTCAGTGGGTCCTGGTCGTGAGCGGCGTCATGGAAATCGAATGCAAGAGCGGCGCGCGGCGGTTTCTTCCCGGTGCAGTGCTATTCGTCGACGATCTCACCGGACGTGGTCACATGACGCGCAACATCAAAGGTGCATGGACGCTCGCCTACCTGCCTACGCCGCCAGGCTTCGACTACGAGGCATTGCTGCGTAGCCGCGTTCGCAAGGTCGCGGGCAATGATGCGCGGAGCACATCCTGAAAGCAGCGCTGCCATCGGTCGATGCTGCCGGTATTCATTGGGAAGTTCGCGACATTGCCGAGCCAGAAGTCGGTCAACGGCAACTCCTCATTCGGGCCCGCGCGTCATCGATCAATCGTGGCGAGGCGACATTGCTTCGCACGAAGTTCCAGGAACAGGGCGCCCCGGTTCCCGCAACCAACGTCGGCGGAATCGATGCGGCGGGTGAGATCGTCGCGATTGGCGCGGAGGTCCAACGCTTCAAGCCGGGCGATCGCGTTGCCGGACGTTGCGCAGGCGGATTCTCTGAACGGGTGGTGATGAACGAATTCGAAGCCATCGCGATTCCCTCGGCGCTTGACGATGTGGCCGCCGCCTGCCTGCCGGTATCGTTCGTCGTCGCGCACGATGCGTTGGTCGTACAAGCCAACCCCACACCTGGCCACTGCGTGCTGATCACCGGCGTGTCATCAGCGGTTGGTGTCGCGGCCCTTGGCATCGCGAAGTTTCTCGGCGCCAAAGTGATTGGCACTTCCGGATCCGCCGACAAGCTCGCGCGGCTCACGCCTCTTGGCCTCGACCTCCCGATTCGCACCCGTGCGCCGGATTTCGCCGCAGCGGTCAAGCACGCGACCGATGGACGGGGTGCCGATATCGCCATCGACCTTGTGGGCGCTGTGCTGTTCGAGGAAATCCTGCAATCGCTTGCAGTGGACGGACGGTTCGCCACGATCGGCCAGCTTACCGGCCCGCCCAAGGTCGCACTCGATATGGATTTCTTCGCGATGCGGCGTCTGCATCTCTTCGGCGTGAGCAATCGCCTGCGAACCCCGGAAGCGCGCGCACGATCGGCGCAACAATTCAGCGCCGATCTGATGGACGCGCTCGTCAGCAAGAAGATCCGAGTGCTGGTCGATCGAACGTTTCCGCTTGATGAGATCAGTGCAGCGCACCGCTACGTCTATGCTGATCAACAAGTCGGCAAAGTGGTCATCACGATTTGAGAGAGAGGGGCAAAGGATGAACCAGCGATTGACACTCGGCGTCGCGATTGCGCTGACGGCACTCGGCACTTCGGCGCAGGAGTATCCCGTCAAATCGATCCGGCTGATCGTCCCTTTCGCGGCGGGCGGATTGCTCGACACTGGTGTGCGCGTGATCGCCGAACGTGCGTCCCAGCGGCTGGGCCAGCAGCTCGTCGTCGAGAATCGGCCAGGCGCCACCGGTTTCATCGGTACCGAGATGGTCGCCAAGAGTGCGCCGGACGGCTATACGATCGTGGGTGGGTTCGACGGAACGCTCACCATCAGCCCCCACATCGCGCAGAAAATTCCGTTCGATACGCTGCGCGACTTTCAGCCGATCACCAAACTCGCGGACGCGACACTCATCCTGGTCGCGCATCCGTCGGTCAAGGCGAACACGCTTGGCGAATTGATCGCGCAAAAAGACCAGGTCGGGAGCCTCTCGTATGGCACATCGGGGACCGGCAGTCCCAATCATGTCGCCGCGGAGATGCTGAAACAGATCACCGGGCTCGACCTCGTCCACATCCCCTATAAGGGCGGTGGACAGGCGATCGGTGATGTCGTCGGCGGACAAATCCCGCTCGTCTACACCGCAATCGCGACGGCCCAACAATTCGTAAAAAGCGGAAAGCTCAAAGCATTGGGAATGTCGAGCGCGCAACGCTCGCCGCTATTTCCTGACGTACCGACCTTCGTCGAGGCAGGTCTTCCCGGCTTTATCGTCGATTCATGGATCGGCTTGCTTGCACCAGCCAAGACACCACGTCCCATCGTCGATCGCCTGCAAAGGGAAATGCTCGCGGTCCTCGGGACACCCGAAGTCCGCGAGCGGTACGCGGCACTTGGACTGCTTCCGGTCGGCAGTACGCCGGACGAGTTCTCCGCGCAGTTGAAAGCGGAGCTTGAGCGTTGGGGACCGGTCGTCAAGAAGGCAGGGATCAAAGCGGATTAGCGCCACGAACCCATCGCCCACTCGAGTCTAAAGCCGCTCCTCCAGCCAATCGATCATGAACGGCACGTTGTGTGCCCAGTAGTCGTGGCTGCAATGAATGCGCCCGCCCGGGTCATTGTCGTCATAGATCTTCAGCGACTTGTCGGTCGCGCCGATCTCGTTGAACAACCGCCGCGCGCCCTCGACCGACATCAAGGTGTCGTTGTTGCCGTGCGAGATCAGGGTCGGGCAGGTGATGTTCTTTGCGATGCCGGCCATCGTGAAGTCCTTCAACCGGCGGCGCGCTTCCTCGTGACTGACGCCACCAAGCAGGCGCTGGCACGTCGGCTGCAGATGAGCGCAGTAGTCGTAGAGATCATCGAGGATGCTGTAGCAACCGCTCCAGAGCACCAACGCCTTGATGCGATGCTCGAAGGCCGCAACCCGTGGTGCGTAGTAGCCGGCCATGCTGATGCCGACCAGCGCGACGCGGTTGGGATCGACCTCCGGCCGCGACAATAGATAGTCGACGCAAGCCTTACCCGGCACTTCATAGTCGGCGCGCGTCGGAATATTCTTCAGATAGATCGAAGAGCTGCGACCTGGTGTATCGACGTGCAGCACGGCGACCCCCCGATCCAGGAACGGCTTGCTCGAAAAATAGACCTCTTCCGCGTAGGCGTCAGCGCCCGCAAGGAAGAGAACCGCCGGCCACTTGCCCGGTTTCGGATTGCGCGGATGGCAGAAGTAGCCGTCGTACGTTTCATTCCCGGAGCGGACCGCAACCACCTCGATCTTCGGCTCATGCAATTTCGCGGCCTCTCGAAAGCACGCTTGTGCCCTGGCATAGCGCTCGGCTTTGCGCGCATTCTGCGCGTAGGTGAGGAACACATCGGACATCCGATAATACTGATTGGCGTGAAAGTAATTCTGCATCGCGGTGGCCCGATGCCCCGCACGCAAGGCATTCTGTGCGCGCGCCTCGGTCGCCTTCGCGATTTCCAGCCACTCATGCTCCCAACTCTCTTTGTTTCCGACCTCGATCTTTCTGCAAGTGCGCGCGATATCGAATACATCGCCACCGCCTTGCTGCGATTGAGCCACCAGGCGCAATGTCTGACCGCCGAAGGGATGATTCGGAACGAAGAAATCGAACATGGGTGTCCTGTCGTGTTGACGGTGAAATGAAGAGCGAGTCGCACGCAAACGATCCGCGAGCGCCGATTTCACCACGACGACTCAACGGACGCAACGAGCGCGACCGGAATCCAATGCCCGCCTCTTCAATGACACGCTCGCCGAACGTTCAATCCGCCCGCCTACGTTCCTGCGGAAATCGTTTGCGTTGCTGTAGGAAGTCCCTCTACCCACGCCTCGATCGCCTGTCGTACCTCGTCCGGTTTCTCGGTGAGCGGCCAATGCTCCGCTTGAATCGTGACCACCGACGGGGTCGCCCACTGCGCGACAATTTCGCGCGTACGGGCCGGCGCCGCGAATGTCGCGCCGCTCGACAGCACGAGGAGTACCGGCGCCTCGATCGCTCCGTTCACCTGCACGATCCGAAACAGCTCGGCCACATCCTGCAGGTAGTGCGCGGTGCG
>JBJXGX010000185.1:0-36567 GCA_046160305.1 Burkholderiales bacterium | reverse complement strand
AGGATCACCGATGGGACATGACAGTTCGAATAGCCCATGCCGATGAATGAACGCAGCACGCGATTCTCGCCCGCGATCTCGCGCAACGACGACAGCACGGCGGCCTCGGTTCGCGCGGCGGGCAGGCGAAGGGGCCGCGCGCGCCGGATCGACTTCGGCACAACCTGTTCCATCAATGCATCGAGGCTTGTCACGCCGACCGATCGCAGCATCGCTTCGATGTCGTCCGCCCGAGGTCCCACATGTCGTCCGACGAATTCATCGCGCGCCTCCAGATCGTCGATCGCCGGCGCGTCATGTACTCGAACGTTGCCCAGTTCAATCGTTGACATTCTTGTTCCCCCAGTGCGCGCTGCTACTTCGCGATGCTTGCTTGATAGGCCGTTTCATCCATCAGGGTAGCAAGCTCGGCCGGCGCATCGAGTTTCAACTTGAAGAACCAACCGCCCCCGGTCGGCTCCTGATTGACCTTTCCCGGTTCTTCTTCGAGGGTCTTGTTCACCTCGATCACGGTGCCCGATGCCGGCGCCTTGCAATCCGCGGCGGCCTTGACCGATTCAATGACGGCGATGTCTTCGCCTCGCTTCACCTTTCGCCCGATCGCGGGCAATTCGACGAACACGATGTCGCCAAGCTGCTCCTGCGCGAACGCCGTAATGCCGACGACCGCCACGTCACCGCTTTCGATGCGAATCCACTCATGGTCGGCTGTGAAACGCATGCTCATGGTTCGACTCCTTGAATGGCAGCAGGATTCATCGGTGATAACGTTGGGGCACGAATGGCAGCCGGACGACGCGGCATTCGCGCGGGCGCTCCCGCACGACGGCGGTGAGCAGCGTTCCCGGTGCAGTGAAGCCTGCATCGACCAGGGCCATCGCGATTGGACCGTTGACCGTCGCACCGAAGCCGCCGCTGGTGACCCGGCCGATCGCAACCCGATCGGCATTGAAGAGCACCTCACCTTCGCGAATCGGCGCGCGACCCTCGGGAATCAATCCCACCCGACGACGGGTCGTGCCCCCTTCGATCTGGCGCAGGATGATCGGCGCGCCCGGAAAGCCGCCGGCTCTGGCGCCACCCTCGCGCCGAATCTTTGGGATGGCCCATTCGAGCGCTGCTTCGACCGGCGTGGTCTCGCCATCGATGTCATGACCGTAGAGGCACAACCCCGCTTCCAGGCGCAGCGAGTCCCGCGCGCCAAGGCCCGCAGGCAAGACTTCACTGTCGGCAAGCAACCGGCGCGCGAACCGTTCGGCGTCGACCGCGGGCAGTCCGATCTCGAAGCCATCCTCGCCCGTATACCCTGAGCGTGTAAGCGAAAATTCAATGCCATCGAACGCAAAGCGGGCGAACTGCATGAATTTCATTGCGGGACTGATCGGCGCGAACGCAGCCATGACGCGCGATGCCGCCGGCCCCTGCAACGCGAGCAGCGCGCGCTCGAACATCGGATCGATTCGACACCGGGTGCCGATGCTCGACTGCAGCCAAGCCAGATCCTCCGCCTTACGCGAGGCGTTGACCACGATCAGCAGGGCATCGCCCGCGTTGGCTACTATCAGATCGTCGAGGATGCCGCCAGCGTCATTGGTAAAGAACGTATAGCGCTGTCGACCGACAGGCAGACCGATGATGTCGGCGGGCACCAGCGATTCGAGGGCCGCCGCTGCATCGGGGCCGCTGAGTCGGATCTGCCCCATGTGCGATACATCGAACAGGCTCGCCTTGGCGCGCGTGTGCAGGTGCTCGGCAAGTATGCCGGCCGGAAACTGCACCGGCATGTCGTAGCCCGCGAACGGCACGAGCCTCGCACCCAAGGAGCGATGGAGAGCGTGGAGCGCGGTAAGCGAGAGAGTTTGCGCTGGATCGGACATCAGCACCTTTCGATTGCGCTGGAATTGCCAGGCGACGTAACGGCGGGCTCGCTCGACGCGAAAATGCAGCCCGCCCTACTCACGCAGGATTCTCTGCGTTGTGTTTTACCCGAGAAAATGTCGGGCGGGGATCGGATGGCTGATAATCGGGTGGATCCCATCGCAAGGTGTGCGCCTCTTCTCATGTCGGACTCTTCAAGCTCCTCGCCACCCATTCTTACGATCGATGGTGCGCGCGCCACGATCCGCCTCAATCGCCCGCGTGAACACAATCGGATCGATCCTGCCGATCTGCCGGTAGTGCGGGATCATCTGGATGCGATCAAAGGAACTCCCGGGGTGCGCGCGCTGGTGTTCACCGGCGCGGGCGAGAAGACCTTCAGCTCGGGCTACACCTTGCAGGCGCTGATCGATCTCGACGCAAGCGATCACGCGATCAAGTGGGACACCCTCATAGACAGCATTGAACAGTATCCGGTTCCCACGATCGCGGCGCTGAATGGGAGCGTCTACGGCGGGGCGACCGACCTTGCGCTCGCCTGTGATTTTCGCGTTGGCGTCACCGGCTCGCGCTTCGTGATGCCCGCGATGCGGATCGGGCTTCACTATTACTCCGGTGCGATGCGCCGCTACGTCGAGCGGCTCGGGCTTTCGGCGGCCAAGCGATTGTTCCTTCTTGGCGACCCCGTTCCCTGCGAACAGATGGACGCGCTCGGCTTCTACGACGCGCTGGTGCCACCGGCCGATTTCGATGCGCGCGTGACAGCGATGGTGGATTCGCTGGCGGCCGGCGCGCCCCGGGTTGTGCGAAGCATGAAGCAGCATTTGAATGCGATCGCCCGTGGCGAGATGGATACGCAGGCCATCGACCAAGCCTATGTCGCCAGTCAACGGTCCGCCGATCTCAAGGAGGGCGTGGCCGCGATGCAGGAGAAGCGGCCGGCGCGATTCAGTGACGGCTAGAAAAGCTTGAATCCCCGCTGCCGCACATACGCCCCGAAGTCAGCGCGATCCGCTTTGGCATACTGGCGCGCCTTGTCTTCCGACCAGCCGTAATTAGGCGCCTCGCCGTGCACCGCGACATCCCGTTGCTGGCGGATCGGCTGCACCGCATTGCGGCGCTTATCGTAGGCCTCAACGTGCGCCTGCACGTCGGTGTCGTTGAAGCGATCCAGATGAACCGTCGCCTCGAGCGGGAGCCGCAAGCTGATCTCGCGATGATGCGCGGGCCACCCCACGGTCATGCCGGCGACGGGAAACACATGGTTCGGCAGTTGGAGAATTTCACTGACCGCTTCCGCGTGATTGCGGATCACGCTGATCGGACAGCAACCGAGACCGACTGTTTCGGCGGCAGCGACGAACGTTCCGAGGGCGATGGCGGCATCGACCGCCGCATTGAAGAACGGATCGAGATGGTCATTCGCGAAGGGGATGCCGCGCCAGGTATGCACTTGCCGCTGGCGGCGGTTGTTGCCGCAGAATACGAGGAAGAACGGCGCCTTGGCCATCCAAGGATCACCCGGGAAAAAGCTGGTGATCCGCGCGCGCTGGCCAGCGTCTTGCAGGATCACGATATCGCGCTGCTGCAAATCGCTCTTGGAGGGCGATGACAGAGCGATCGCGCAGAGCATGCGGATCAGGTCGAGCGCCACCGGTTGATCGGTATAGTGGCGTTTGACGCGATGGTCGGCCATCCGAAACAGCCCGTCGAGCCCCTGGAGAGTCGAGTCGACCGTGCACGCCGCGCCGAACCGATGCGCGATCAATCGTTCGATCTCGGCGGCAAGCGCGGTGGATTCGCTGGATTGCATTGGGTCTCCTTTTTTGAAATGGGTGCTGCGATCAGACGACGTGATCGGGCGCCAGCCGACACTCGATGCTGCCGTGCTCGATCTGAATGGTCGCATGATGTATGCCGAAGCGCGCTTCGAGCGTCTCGCAGATCTGCCGCAGAAATTCGTCGCCGGGATGCCCGGTCGGCATGACCAAGTGAGCGGTCAACGCCACTTCGGTCGTGCTCATCGCCCACACATGCAAGTCATGCAGCGCCACCACCCCCGTGTGTGAACCGAGAAACACGCGGACCTTCTCCGGGTCGATGCCAGGCGGTACGCCGCCCAGGGCGAGATGCAGCGATTCGCGAAACAGACTCCACGTGGCGACCACGATGACCACGACGACGATGAGGCTCGTGGCCGGATCGACCCACTGCCACCCGGTGTAGACGATCGCTATGCCGGCAATGACGACACCAAGCGACACCGCCGCGTCACTCAAGAGGTGCAGGTACGCGCCCTTGGCATTCAGATCATGCGCGGCGGAGCGATGGAATAGCCATGCCGAGGCGCCATTGACGATGACACCCGCCAACGCGACCCAGATGACGATGCTTCCATCGACTTCGCGCGGCGTCGCGAACCGGTGGACGGCCTCCCAGGCGATCCCGCCGCACGCGACGAGGATCAATCCCGCGTTGATGAGCGGCGCCCAGATCGATGTCGCGCGCAAGCCATAGCTGAGTCGCGGTGTCGGCTGCCGCCGCGCGGCCGATGCCGCCAGCCATGCGATGACGAGCCCCAGCACATCGGCGACGTTGTGCCCCGCATCGGCGATCAGCGCGAGCGAGCCCGCGATCACCCCGAAGCCGATCTGCACGCCGATCAGCACAACATTGAGCGAGATGCTCCACGCGAATGCGCGCGTACCGGCGCTTGGACCGTGCGCGTGATGTTGATGGTGATGCGCGTGCTTTGCGGTGTCGTGGTGCGCGTGCGGGCCGTGCGACGAATGCCGGTGCTCGTGCTCTGCCATCGGTCGGGGTGGCCCGGCCCTATCCGCGCCGCACCACGACGAAGGGCAGATCGGTGTCGCGATGCAGTTCGACGGTCGCATCGCGACGCATGATGACGGTGCGATTGCGACCGGCGTGCTTGGCTGCATCGAGCGCCTGACCAGCACGGGCGACCATCATCGCGACTTCTTCATGGCCATCGGATTCGGTGATACCGGCCGAGAACGTCTGGGAATCCGGCAGCACCTCGCGGACGCGATCGACGATCTCGCGCGCCGCATCCGCGCTGCATCCGTGGAGGATGATTGCGAACTCCTCCCCGCCGTAGCGCGCGATGATGTCGCCCTCGCGCAATCGTGACGCAAATGATCCGGCCGTCGCGGCAAGCAGGCGGTCGCCCGCCATATGACCATTGGTATCGTTGAAGGACTTGAAGTTGTCGAGATCGAGCATTGCCACCGACAGATGGCGCTCGGTGCGCCGGGCCCGCTCAAGCGCAAGCGGACACTCTTCATCGAAGCGGCGGCGATTGGCCACGCCGGTCAGTTGGTCGGTTCGCGATAGGGCGTCGAGGTTGCCGATCATCCTGACGCGATGCATGATCGCGCGCACATTCATGACGCCGAAGAGTCCGGCGAGGAGCGCGGTGGCGAAAGCGAAGCCGATTTTCCATGCGCCGGCACGATCGCTCGCCCGGGCCGCCTGGACCGCCGTCTGATCGCTGCGTGAGGTGACACGCTCGACCAGATCGCCGACGAGTTCGAGCGACGGCGCGAACTCCGTGGTCGCCGGCGCCTGCGTGGCGGGACCGGCGCCGCCGCGGTAGGCGGCAGTATTCCGATCCTGCAATCGCATGAATTGTTCGTATGCCCGTTGCGCGGCGAGATATTGGCGCTGCTCGTCGCCGGTCAAGCGTGTCGAATCGATCGCATTCAACTTGGAGCGGTACGCGGCCGCCGCGGCAAGAAAGGCGTTGCGCGCCGGATGATCATCCTTGCTCGCCGCCGGGCTGCTACGCCAGATGTCGAGGGCGTAGGCGATCTGCGTACTATTGAGATCGGCGGCTAAATACCGCAGTTCAAGGACTTGGCGCGTGAGATCGAGCGCGTGGGTAAGCCGGTTGCGAGATTCCCGTTCCGCGTAGATCGCTTGCCCGCCGGACACGAGGGCAACGCACACGGCCACGAGGATGACTGCGACGGTGCCATAGGCACGCCATGAATTCTTGCTGGCTGGGTCTTGCTGCATGTCCGAGGGAGAGCGTCAATTTCTGTATATTTCTCATTTTGCGCCAAGCCGGGAAATGAAGCATCGGCTGCGCGGTGTTTCCCTCGGCTGTTCGTGGATTTCTCGCGGTTTCTACCGCGATCCCAGGTTGTGTGCGGCGGCTTCGGTCGACGTGCGATGGGCGCGACGCCGAGCTGAGCGGACGTTACGCGGCGATCGATTTCTTCTCGATTGCGACGGCCGCCTGGACCACCTTGAGCGGGCCACCGCCCCACAGGATGGTCCCGTAGAAATTGTTCATCTGCTTGGTGCGCATGAGCGCGAGCCACTCGGCGCCGGTGATCCGGATGATTTGTCCGGTCATGCCCATCTCGCCGATGATGCTGAACATCGCGACGGTGACGCTTCCTTTTGGCTTGGTGTCACCCCACTCGACCGGGTCAACCCGGTCCACCGATTTGGGCTCGGTACCCGCGTAGACAGAATAGACGCCGCGCGCGCCATCATCGGTTTCGATCATGCATGCAATTCGTTCGCCGCGCGGTTTCATACTGATCTCCAGAGACGGGTTGAACCGAGGACGCGTTCGCGAATGTCGCGGAAGATTCAATACCGACTGCACGTTCGATCGCCAGCGCGTTCCGGTTCATCGGCAGCGGCGGGTGAAGGCGAGCGTGCATATGCCGCACATCGAAGGGAGACGGTTAGAATCCGCGCAAGATGTGCGCATGAATCACCTACAAGAGGAGAGTCGCGATGCAGAGCTATGAAGTGGTCGACTGGGGCAAGCCATTGCAGAAGGTGATGCGCGAGACGCCGAAACCCACCGGCACCGAAGTGCTGATCAAGCTCAAGTTCTCGGGCGTGTGCCATAGCGACGTGCACATTCGCGACGGCTATTTCGAGCTTGGCGGAGGAAAGCGCTTCTACATGACCGACCGGGGCATGAAGCCGCCGATCACGATGGGGCATGAGCCGTACGGCACGGTGATCGCAGCAGGGCCCGACGCGGGTGCGGTGCCGATCGGTCAGGATCGATTGGTGTGCCCATGGACGGGTTGCGGCAACTGCGCGAAGTGCAATACCGGGAACGACAATCTGTGTATGACGCCGCGCTTCATGGGCGTCGCGCGTCCGGGCGGCTATGCGGACCATCTGATCGTGCCGCATCCACGCTATCTGGTCGATTCGTCAGGCGTCGACCCCGCATTCGCCGCGACGCTCGCCTGCTCGGGACTCACCACTTACGGGGCGATCAGGCGCGCGGGTCCGTTCGATGCGGACGATTGGGTGGTCGTTATTGGCGCAGGCGGCCTCGGGCTGCAATGCATCTCGGTATTGAAAGCGCTCGCGCATCGCAATATCGTCGCGGTCGATATCGATCCGGCCAAGCTCGACGCCGCCAAGGCCGCCGGGGCGGGTGCAGTGATCGATTCCCGCGACAAGGAAGCGCTCGCCAAGCTCCAGAAGATGTCTGGCGGCGGCACGCAGGCGGTGATCGACCTGGTGGGCGCCACCGAAACCGCGACATTGGGCGTCGCCTCGCTTCGCAAGGGCGGCAAATACGTGGTGTGCGGCCTCTTCGGTGGCGAGATCCCGGTGAGCCTGGTGCCGATGGCGCAACGCTGCATCGCCATTCAAGGCTCGTACGTCGGCACGGTGGCCGAACTGAAGGAAGTCGTGGCGCTCGCGCGCGCGGGCAAGCTGAAGTCGATCCCGATCGAGACGCGGAGCCTTGATCAGGTCGAGCGCTCGCTACAGGAGCTCAAAGACGGCAAGATCGTGGGTCGCGTCGTGTTGAAGATGTAGCTTTACGAGGGCCCGGCACGAGGAATCTGCGCCGACTGTCGCGCAGATTCCTGGGGCTCACCACAACCGATCGACGATCAGGCCGCCTTTTTCTGCTGCTTGGCGTGCGCCGCTTTCGTATGCAATGACGCATAGGCTTGATGCGCGGCTGCCTCGGCATCGCCGACGTGAATCGCGTAGCCGACATCATCCAGCACCGAGCCGAGCGCCGACAGACAGAGCATGACGTTCTCCGGCCGGCAGCTGTAGCCCATGATGCCGATGCGCCAGATCTTGCCGGCCAACGGCCCAAGCCCGGCACCGATTTCCAAATTGAAGTCGTTGAGCAGGCGCTTGCGAATGTCCGCCTCTTTCGCCTGGATCGATTCGGGAATGCGCACGGCGTTCATTTGCGGCAGTCGGAAGCCCTCTTTCACCAGGAATTGCAGGCCCATCGCTTCGAGCCCGGCCTTGAGCGCCACATGATGACGGGTATGACGGGCCCACGAATTCTCCAGCCCTTCTTCACGGATGAGCAGCAGCGCCTCATGCAGGCCGAAGAGCGAATTGGTCGGCGCAGTGTGATGGTAGGTGCGGGTCGTTGAGCCCCAGTAGCCGAGCAAAAGGTTCATGTCCATGAACCAGCTCTTGATTTTGTCTTTGCGCGCTTTGACGTAATCGACGACGCGCTCGGAGAACGACACCGGCGAGAGGCCCGGTGTACATGAAAGGCACTTCTGGCTCGCGGAATAGATGGCGTCGATGTTCCACTCGTCGACCTTGAGAGGCGAGCCGCCAAGCGAGGTGACCGCATCGACGATCGCAAGCGTGTCGTACTGATGCGCGAGCGCGACAAGCGTCTTCGCATCGGATTGCACGCCGGTCGATGTTTCCGCATGCACGAACGCAAGCAGGCGCGCGTCACGATTGGCTTTGAGGGCAGCTTCGACTTTGTTCGGATCGACCGGCTCGCCCCACTCGCTTTCGACCACGATCGCGGTGCCGCCTGCGCGTTCAACGTTTTCGATCATCCGACCACCGAATACGCCATTGCGCGCCACGATCACCTTGTCGCCTGGCGACACGAGGTTGACGAAGCAATACTCCATGCCGACCGAGCCCGGGCCCGACACCGGAAACGTCAGGGGATTCTTCGTCTGATACGCGTAACGAAGTAGCGACTTCAACTCTTCCATCATCTCGACGAAGACCGGATCGAGATATCCGATCGCCGGCTGACTCATCGTGGTGAGCACCCGCGGATGGATTTCGGTGGGTCCCGGCCCCATCAAGGTCCGCTGCGGCGGGTGAAACGAGGTGATGCGCTTGGCCGGCGCGAAGTGGTTCATGTCGAGTCCTTCCTGGTTGGCTAAAAGCGATTCGTCATCGGCTCGCGATTTGAGCCGGATAGGTTTGGCGAGCGTTGCTTCCCGGAGCACCTCATCCGAGCCGATCTGCCCGCCGGTAACCGACTGGACTTCCATCGACCAGCGAGCAGGCACATAGCCGCACTTGACCCAATGGCTCACCACGGCGCGATCGATCCGCAGGCGCCGGGCGACCTCGGCCTGGGATCCAAACAGCGAGATAAGGCGATCGGGAACGTTGGGCATGGGCGCCTTCCAAAGAGGTTCGAAGGCTAGCATGGCAAAATTATTTTGACAACCAGGGCTTGGCAAACTCAGTCCAGAATCTGCGAAGTCCGAGGGGTCAGCCGCCTCAGCAAGCCTGTTTGCGGCCCGTATGCAGTCCATTGCCACCCCGGGCCTATTCGGGCTAAGGGCGTGGACAGGCTCGTCGTGAGCCCTTCGACAAGCCTGTCCAGAGCTTGTCGAAGCCCCGTTGATTACGCCCGCAGTGTCACAGGACCGTAGGCAAGCACCGCCGCATCAATCGTGAGTAAAGTGAGATTCTCAGTGTGGGCCTGAGCAATCAGGAGTCGATCGAAGGGATCGGCGTGCAACGGGGGCAGCCTTGTCGTTGCCGATGCATGCCGCGAATGAATGGGGAACTCCTCGAATCCACACTCCCTTGCAAGCTCGGCAACCGCGTCGGGGTCGACATTCAAGTCGTCGCGCCCGAGCGACACCTTGATCGCCATCTCCCATACATTTACCGCGCTGAACCAGACCTCGTTGTCGCGATGCTCCAGTAGCCGGCGAGTGTCGGTGCCCAGCCGCCGATCGCCGTTCAGCGCCCAAAGCAGAACGTGTGTGTCGAGGAGTAGCCTCACTTGCGCCGCACACCGAAGAGCTCACCGATCGCATTGGCAAACATCCGGTCAAAGTCGTCGGGCACGCCAAGCTTGCCTTTCGCGAGCCCGAGGCGGCGCTTGGCACGCTGCGGCCGTGCAAGCGGCATGAGCCGCGCCACCGGTTTGCCGGCCTTCGCGATGACAATCTCCTCACCCGCCGCGGCCTGATCGACCAGGCGCGAAAAGTGGGTTTTTGCGTCGTGGATATTGACGGTCAACATTCGAGCACCATGTGGACTAACTTAGTCCGTGTTGTTGATCCGGGCTTGAATGCCGTCAAGGCGGATCGCACCATGCAAACGCTTATCGGTGTAATAATCCCGTCTCGGGCAATCGGAGCCATCACCCCATGATCGAGAAAGCCATCCAGCTGCTCGCTTCAAGGAACTGGCAAGCCGCTCACAAGATCGTCCAGGACGACGAGTCGCCGCTTGGCTACTGGGCGCATGGGATCGTACACCTGCAGGAAGGTGATCTGGACCACGCGCGCTATTGGTATCGCAAGGCGAAGCGTGCGTTTCCGGGGGCTGAGGCGATCGAGGCGGAAATCGAGGCGATCGAGCGGGCGGTCAAGAAAACCTGACCACTACGTATGCATTGACGCGTGAATGCGAAGTCGGGTCGTGAGATCGAATGTTCCCGTTTCCCGCCTACCGTACCATCACCGGAATCGGAAATCCGCCAACCGCCGGCGATTCACACGGCTCGCCATCGAACGCCTTGTCGCCATCGGGATCGGGCACGCCAGTAGGCGCCAGATTCGCGAAATCGAACAGCGTTCGATCAAGCAGATGCGAACCGCGCACATTCTGCATGCTGCGAAAGATCGACTCGACACGGCCGGGAAATCGCTTCTCCCAATCGCGGAGCATTGCCTTCACCTGCTTTCGTTGCAGTTGATCCTGCGATCCGCACAAATCGCACGGAATGATCGGAAACGCCTGCTCGATGGCGTAGCGTTCGAGATCGGCTTCCTTCACATACGCGAGCGGACGAATCACGACATGCCGGCCGTCATCGGACACGAGCTTTGGGGGCATCGCCTTCAGCTTGCCGCCGAAAAAAAGGTTCAGGAAGAACGTCTCCATGATGTCGTCGCGATGATGGCCAAGCGCGATGCGTGTGGCGCCTAACTCGCCCGCCACCCGGTACAACACGCCGCGCCGCAATCGCGAGCAGAGCGAGCACATGGTCTTACCTTCGGGGATCACCCGCTTCACGATCGAGTAGGTATCCTGCTTTTCGATCCGAAACGGCACGTCGAGCCGCGTGAGGTAATCGGGCAGTATGTTCTCTGGAAAACCCGGATGCCCTTGATCGAGATTCACCGCGATGATCTCGAAGTCGATCGGCGCTCGCACCCGCAGCTTGAGCAGAACATCGAGCATCCCGTAACTGTCCTTGCCGCCCGACAGGCAGACCATGACCCGATCACCCGCGCGGATCATGTCGAAATCGGCGATCGCCTGGCCCACCGATCGGCAGAGCCTGCGCTCGAGCTTGTTGGACTCGCGCGCCGCCTTCTCCATCCGCTGGAAATCCGGGGCGTTCATTGATACTTCCACATGAAACGAGCCTGCCGCTCGAACCGGTCATGCACGAGCAGATAGCCTTCGACGTTGTGCGAGGAAAACCAGAACAGCGCCTCGGGTTTGCCGTCGCCATCAAAGTCACCCATATCGAGGAGCACCATGCGGAACGGCGCGAGGTCCGTCTCGATGTCGACCGGCAGCATGGCAGGTGGCCTATCGGCCGGCGCGTGGAACCAGAGATCAGACCATTCCAATCCAAGCGGCCCTTCGCAGGCGACGGCGAGCCTTGGGTCGAGCCGCACGCCCAGCAAGCGTTCGCCGGCCTTGCTTTGCGATGAATGCGAAACCGACAAGTGCCGCGCCTCGATCGGTTGATTGCCGCTTGAATCGGCCTTGCAGTTGGGCAGCGTCTTGAATGCGAGCAGAAAGATTGCGTGGGCCGTGGCCATGTCGGCGATCGAAGGCTTTGCTTCGCTCCAGCCGGGTGGGTCCATCGGTTTCGCGTCGCGCAAGGCGACCAGGGGTCGATGGGCTTCCGGCGCCAACCATGACGCGAATTCCTTTTCCGGCTTGCCCACGCGCGGCACCGACGATGAGATGCGCTTCAGCACGCCAAGGGTCCGGTAATACCGCGCGTCGTACCAACCGTCGGTTTCGACCTCGCCGATCCGCTTGCTCTGATGAATCACGGTCCACGTGACCTTGCGAATAAGTCCCAGATCCAGGCATTCCGGACTTTCGGTTTCGCCCTCGCTGTAGACGCAGGCGGGTTTCCAGCCGTCCGCCGTCTTGGCAAAGGCGACGCGCACATGCGGCTCGAGCGTGACCGGCTTGCCGGGCCCGGCGATCTGTTCGGTGGCGGGCACATCCTCGACAAAGCCGATGATGGGGATGGTCCGAGCGCTTGGCTTTTCCCCCGGCGTTGTGCCTGGTTGGGCCTGCGCCATCGAGGCAAGCACACACCATGCGCCCAGGCCGAGGATCGCAGCGCGCGAACGCTTCCAGTACCTCACAGGTTGACGCTCCGGCCGCCATCGACGGCGATGATCTGCCCGGTGACATAGGGGGCGTCGGCAACCAGGAAATAAGCGGCCCGTGCGATGTCATCAGGATCCCCGACGCGCTTGAGCAACGTATGCGAGATGACCCGCTGGCGCGTCACCGCATCGAAGGATCCGTCATCGGGCCACAGTATCGGACCTGGCGCGACGCCGTTCACCCGCACCTCCGGCCCGAGTTCTCGCGCGAGGGATTTCGTGAGACCGACCAACCCCGCCTTCGCAACGCTATAGACGACATAGCTCTTTAGCGGCCGATCCGCATGAATGTCGGTGATATTGACGATGATGCCGCCGGCCTTGCGCAGATGCGCCGCCGCGGCCTGCGCAAGAAAGAGCGGCGCCTTCAGGTTCGAGCCGACCAGATCGTCCCAATGTTGCTCGGTAATCTCGCCCACCGGGCTCGCACTGAATGTCGATGCGTTGTTGATCAGTATATCGAGCCGCCCGTATTGCGCCACCGTCGTCTTGACGAGCTCGCTTAACCCGGCGATATCGAGCAGATCCGCCTGGACCAGACTCACCGACTTCTCCCGCGCAGCGTTGAGCTCGTCTTGCAAGGCGTGCGCCTCGCGATGGGACGTCTTGTAATGAACAACGAGGTTGCAGCCGGCCGCATGGAGGCGCCGGGCGATCGCCGCGCCGACGCGCTTGGCGCCGCCAGTAATCAATGCAGCCTTGCCGGCTAGAGGGGACGTGGACATGTACGGGTGTCGATCGAAACGCGCGGTCGAACGAGGCAGGTTGTGGATTCTACTGGATTGGTCCACCATCCCCTCAAATGCCGCCCATCACGCCATTGCCGGAGCCCTCACCCGAAGCGCGCGAGCACAGTCACCGGGTGGTGGCGCACATTCGCGATCGGATCGCAGCAGCCGGCGGATGGATCAGTTTCGCCGACTATATGTCCGAGGCCCTGTATGCCCCGGCGCTCGGGTATTACAGCGCCGGCAGCCGCAAGCTCGGGCGTGGCGGCGATTTCGTCACGGCACCCGAATTGACGCCGCTATTCGGCGATGCGATCGCGCGCCAGGCGATGCAACTCATTCGCGCGGGCTGCCCGGACATTCTCGAAATCGGCGCGGGCACCGGCGCGCTCGCCGCGGGCATCCTGGAAGAACTCGAGCGCGAAGACTGCTTGCCCGAGCACTATTTCATCCTCGAGGTGTCTGCCGATCTGCGCGAGCGTGAGCGCGATCTGATCGGCGCGCGGGTCCCGCAACACATGGAGCGGGTCATCTGGCTGAATCGGCTGCCGCCCTTGTTCAACGGCCTGGTGATCGGCAACGAGGTGCTCGATGCGATGCCGGTCCATCTGCTTCGCATCACGGATCACGGGATCGATGAGCTCGGCGTCGCACTGGATGCAAAGGGCGGCGCGTTTCGCTTCGATCCGCGGCGCGCGGTGGGGGAACTCGAACAGATCGGTCAGTCGCTCTCACTCCCCCCGCCGTACACCGCCGAGATCTCGTTGGCCGCGCGCGCGTTCGTGTCGTCGGTCGGCGCAATGATTGCGCGCGGCGCGGTGCTATTCATTGACTATGGGTTCCCGGCCCGCGAGCTGTACCACCCGCAACGCTCAATGGGAACCTTGCGGTGCCATTTCCGGCACCGTGCGCTCGACGATCCGTTTTTTCTTCCGGGCTTGGTGGACATCACCGCGCATGTGGATTTTTCCGCCATGTCCGCCAGTGCACGCACAGCCGGTCTCACCCTGGCGGGATACACATCGCAGGCGAGCTTTCTCATCAATTGCGGCATTACGACGCTTCTCGCGCGCACCTCACCGGAGCAGGCCGACCGTTACCTGCCGATGGCCAACGCGGTGCAACGACTCATGTCGCCCGCGGAAATGGGCGAGCTGTTCAAGGCCATCGCGTTCACGAAAGAATTCGAACCCCCACTCATCGGCTTCACCAGCGGGGATCGTCGTTCGGCGATCTAGCCTGGGGTGGTTGGCCCGGTCGCTAGAATAGCGCGATGAATCGTCGCATCCTTGTCGCCGGAATCCTCGTCCTCTGCACGGCCGCCCTACCGCGGACGTATGGCGCAGCGGAGCGAGTCGTCGACATCGCTCAACAGCGCTGGGCCAATTCGCCGCACGGACCGATGCTCGAACGTATCCTGCCGCCGGCCACCATGCCGATACCGGACCCGCAATCGCGAGGCGGACGCTTATTGGTGCGCTACTGCGTCCAATGTCATCACCTCCCGAATCCCGCCATGCATGAATCGTCGCGCTGGCCGCGGGTCGTCGATCGCATGGTGAAACGCATCGATGGGAAGGGCAACATGGGCGGGCTGATGAAAGAAATGATGGGCGATGTGGCAACACCCGATCCTGCGGAGGTCGGTGCGCTCACCGCCTACCTCCGGCGCCACGCGCAACCCCCGATTGATCGCAGTCGCTATCCCGAGCTCGACACCGCGTCGGGTCAATCATTCCGCCTGGCGTGCGAGCAGTGTCATGTCCTGCCGGATCCGCGACGTCACACCGCGGCGGAATGGCCGGCGGTGACCGCCCGAATGGAGCGCAACCTGGCATGGATGAACCGGGTGGTCGGCAATCAGCCCGATCCCCATGAACCGCAGTTGCGGATCGAAGAGATCAATGCATTCTTGATTCGACACGCGAGAAAGAACTGACCATTAATTTACCGCAAAGGACTAAGGCACCGCCATCCCGCGTTGCACCGCCGGACGTGCACCGAGTTCGTCGAACCAACGCTTCACGTTCGGATGATCGTCAAGGTTGGTCTTGTGGAAATCGAATCGGGAAACCCATGGGTAGGTCGCGATATCGGCGATCGAATAGGCGTCACCCGCCAAGTATCGCGATTCACCGAGACGCTTGTTCATCACGCCGTACAGGCGATCTTTTTCCTTCGCGTACCGCTCGATCGCATAGGGAACGGGCTCAGGCGCCGCGCGCAGAAAATGGTGGACCTGCCCGAACATCGGCCCAACCGATGCCATCTGGAACATGAGCCATTGCAAGGCGTCGTACTTTCCGGCGAGATCATCGGGCATGAACTTGCCGGTCTTGCCCGCAAGGTAGATCAGGATGGCGCCTGACTCGAACATCGAATAGCGCTTCCCGCCCGGCCCTTCGGAATCCACGATTGCGGGGATCTTGCCGTTCGGACTGATGGCAAGAAACGCCGGCTTGAACTGATCGTTGGCCTTGCCGATATCGATCTTGTGCGTGTTGTAGGCAAGGCCGCATTCCTCGAGCATCACCGAGACTTTGCGGCCATTCGGTGTTCCCCATGTATACAAATCGATCATGACTTCTCCTTCGCATCCGACGAATTCGCGAGCGAGTGTACGACAAACACACCCCGCGGCCGGACGGCGCGGGTCATAATGCGTGGATGCTCAAATGGGTGATCACGACGCTCGTCGCGCTGGTGCTCTTGACCGGACTGATGCCGCTCCTTGCGCGATTCGGTCTTGGCAAGCTGCCCGGCGATGTCACGCTTCGGGTGCGCGGGCGCGACATCTATCTGCCCTTCACCACGACCATCGTTTTGTCGGCGCTGTTGGCGCTGCTTGCCCGCCTGATCTGACGTTCGTGCGTCTACCTTTGACCAAGCGCGTCAAGTCGCGCACGAATCGCATCGCCGACGAATAACTGTGGATTCGACGGTTCGAGGCTCTCGGTACGCTCACGTCGCGCGACCCAGTCGCGGGCGATCTCGAACGCGTCGATGAAGGAGGGCGTGCGGGTCATTCCTTCGTTGAAGAACGCTTCTCCGAAATAGGTCCAATCGTTCTCGTGCGCGCAGCCAAATGATGTAGAGCGTGCATCGGAGGCGGTGATCACGATCGTATGCGGATTCTTGAGTGCATCGACGAAGCCGCCCGAGTAGCAGGCCGACACCACGATCACGCGCCACTTGACGCCGCTATCGTCGAGCATCCCGGCAAGGTCGGCGGGACGAAGCGGATCGAGCACCAGAGGCGGCAGGTCGAACGCCAAGTCGTGATTGCGCTCGCCGTGGGTCGTAATGAAGAGGAGCAGGATGTCCTTGTGGACGTCCATTTGCTCGCCGAATCGCATCAGCGCGGTATGCAGATTCGTGGTCGAGGCCATCGGAAACTTCTCGAGGGTTGCCGGATTGTTGATGAGCAGGAGGGAACGATCGGCAATCGCGAAGCGCTTCTCTAGAATCCGTGCCACCGAGCGCATTTCGCGCAGAAACACGTCCTGCGAGGCGAACGGCGCCACGCCGAGAAAATAAAGCTCCGGCGCGTCCGACCGGCTTGCAGCGAGGCGGCCGAGCGCCTGCGCAAGCAAACGAGGTTGACGATGAAACACCGCTTCCCGCTCGATACCACTCGCGACCGCCGGTTCTGCATCGATACGCGCCCACCAAAGCTCGGAACGTGGAATAACGTTCGTGAGTGTCCAGAACAGCGCCGCGGCCAGAAGCATCGAGGATGCGAATCGCCAGGCACCGAGGACGCCAGCAACCATGATCGCGCGGAGCATGACCACGAGCGGCCAGATCGCCAGGACAATGGGCAACGCGGCAGCCAATACGTACGGCATCTCAGGATTCGAGATGAACCCAAGCCGGGCTTCGAGGACAAAGATCGCTTCAAAGAGCCAGTCGGCGGCGTTCCACATGACCGGCAGTTGCAGCGCGAACTCGGCGCGTCCAAGGATGCCCGCGATCAGCGTGCTCGCCAGGAGCACCAACGCGACCTGCGCGAGATAGGTCGTCAGCGCATGCGGGCGCAACTCGCCCGCCGCACCCACGAACAGGAAGTCCGCGAAAAATGACAAGAGCAGATTGAAGCCAAGCAGTACGAGCAGGTGGATGGCCGAAACACGAAAGTTCGCGGGCGCGACACGCATCATCAGCGCGAGTCGCAACCCCGCGACGAGATTTTGCAGAAGACTCTTGAACAGGAAGCGCGCCTCTGCGCCAATCGAAGCAATGCTCATTGCGTGAGTGCTGCCTGGACGGCTGCGATGCGCGCGGCGCGAATGGCGTTTGCCTCATTTCCGGGATGGCTCTGCGCGATTGTCGCGCTCGACACGCTCGCCGCGGCCGCATGCGCCGAGCGCATCCGGCCGATCGCGCTCTCTGCGCTCGAATCAATGGCGCGTACCGCGTCGAGAAAAAGTGCAAACCGCTCGGGTCGCCGGAATGGATCGAGTTGCTGGAGCAGCGTGACAAGCGCGGTGGCATCCAATTGCGCTGACCCAACAACCGATTGAAGATGTCGCGCCAGCATCACCGCCAGATCAATGCACTCGACCGGTGCGCGCAAGCGGGCACCCGCTTTCGCGACCGTTGCTTCCGGTGCACCCACGAACAGCATCGCGAACCGTGCAGCGAGGGCGAATTCCGCCGCGGCCGCGGCCGCCAGGGCACGCTTGACACGGCCCGGCTCGACATCGCGCCATTCGGGTAGTACGCGCGCCAACGCCCCCACTTGATCAAGCGCTTCGAGCATGCGAACCGGCGTGGACTCCATCAAACCGCGTGACAGTTCCTGCCATACGCGCTCGGGTACCAGCGCGTCGACCTCGCCATTCGCAACCATCGCGCGCATGAGCGCATTCGTTTCCGGTGCAATCTGAAATCCGAATCGCGCAACAAAGCGGGCGATGCGCAGCAGGCGAACCGGGTCCTCGACGAATGCGTCGCTTACATGGCGCAGGATGCCATCGCGGAGATCGTTCTCGCCGCCAAACGGATCGATGAGGCGACCATCCGCATCCTTTGCGATCGCGTTGATCGTGAGGTCACGCCGTGCGAGGTCTTCCTCCAAGGTGACATCCGGACTGGTATGCACCGTGAAGCCCTTGTAGCCGCGACCGGATTTGCGTTCGGTGCGTGCAAGCGCATATTCCTCGTGCGTTTCCGGGTGGAGGAACACCGGAAAGTCGCTCCCCACCGGCTTGAACCCGGCACGTTCCATGTCCTCAGGGGTGGCGCCGACCACAACGAAGTCGCGATCCTGGATCGGGCGACCCAAGAGCGCATCGCGAACCGCGCCGCCCACCTCGTAGACCTTGAACCTCGATCGAATCGATGGCGCACTCATGATGGCGCACTCATGGCACTCGCAGGCGCCGCAAAGCGTGCGCGTTATGCGGGATAGCGATCGTCGTAGACCGGGAGCGCATGACCTTCGGCAGCCGCCTCGCGCGCAAGCTTTTGGAGCGCGGGGGTCGCCAGCATCGTCTGCGTGTAGATGGCTGCACTGCCTCGTGGGCGGACCCCATAGGTGCTGAAGCGAAAGACGATCGGCGTGTAGAACGCATCCGCGATCGAAAAATTGCCGAACAGGTAGTCGCCGCCAGCGCCGAACTTCTGCCGGCAATCATTCCAGAGCACTTCGATACGCGCGATATCGCGATCGACTTCATCGCCGCGGCCCTTGCCAGGATAACGATTGCGGATGTTCATCGGCATCGAGCGCCGCAGTGCGCCGAACCCCGAATGCATCTCCGCGGTGACCGACCGGGCGATCGCGCGCGCCTCGCGGCTGACCGGCCACATGTTCTCGTTCGGAAACTTTTCGGCCAGATACTCGGCGATCGCAAAGGTATCCCAGATATGGATCGGACCGTCGATGAGGCAGGGCACGAGCCCGGTTGGGCTGTACCGTTTGATCTGCGCCTCGGTGTCGGGCTGATAAAGCCAAGTCTGGATTTCGTCGAACACGATCCCGAAGTGGGTCATCAGGACCCATGCGCGCATCGACCAGGACGAGTAATTCTTGTTGCCGATCACCAGGCTCAGATTGGCCATGATGTCCTCACATTGAATGCAGAAATCCGGGTGTTCCGCCGCGCGGACCCCTAGCGTTGCATGAACCCCGGCGAGCGGCCGCCGCGATACCGGTATGTACTGTAGCGGGATCGCGCGTACACGCCCGAGAGGTACGTGGGCGCTACCGACTCGAGCGGCGTTGGGGTGATTCCGAACGGAAACGGTGCGCTAGAAACATTGTCGACTTGCATCGAGCGCAGATTGTCCCGACTCAACAGCTGGCGGCCGAGTATGAACTTCACAATGCCGCATTCCATCAGGCGCGCCTGCAGCATTCCAATCGCAGGGCCGACGCTGATGATCGGGCGCGGGCACTTGGCCATCAGGCCGGCATACGCGACCAGCTCTCGCAACGTGTACACCGTGGGGCCCGCCAGATCGTAGCGCCTGCCGAAGCTTTCTTCATGGTCGACGCTGGCCACGATCGCCCGTGCAACGTCTCCAACGAACACCGGTTGGAATTTGGACTCGCCACCGGCCAGCACCACGAACGGCAGCAGTCGCTGCATCGCGGCGAAGAGATTCAGAAACTGATCATCCATGCCGAACACGACTGACGGTCGAAAAATAGTGACATCAAGCGTTCGGGACGCGGCCAGAAAGACCGCCTCTCCCGCGGCCTTGGAGCGCTGATACTCGCTCGGTGCGTCGTCTGCGGCGCCAAGCGCGCTCACATGGATCAGGCGACGCACACCAGCGCGCCCGCATGCCCGCACGATCCGCTGCGGCAATTCGACGTGCGCGCGGGCGAAATCCGGCCCATAGGGCGACGCGGGTCGGCTATGCAAGACGCCAACGAGGTTGATGACCGCGGTACACCCCGACAACGCACGATCGAGGGCGGTATCGTCGTGCACGTTGGCTTCGACCAGATCGATCGTGGGAAGCAAAATAAGATTACGTTTGGCGCGCTCGCGCCGGCGCGTCGGGACAATGAGGAAGTGCTGGTCGCGGACCAGTAGCTCGGCGATATTGCGGCCAAGAAAGCCGCTGCCACCGATCAGGCAGATTCGGGACATGGATGAACGTGGGATGCTCAAGTGATGGGGGGTCAGCTTAATGGATTATGTGCGCTCTGCGGCGCACACGCCGAAATCCCGATCGCGAAATCCTAATCGACACGGCAGATTTTCGAGTCGCCAAGCCGCATCACGACGGCCCGGCGGCCCGCCACGACGTGCAACCGAAGCTGGCGCCTGGTGCCTTGGCGTCTGATGTCCGGTCTCCGGTGTCCGGTGTCTTGGTGGTGCACAAGCGACCGGTGGAATGCTGAAAGCATCAAGAGCCCGAGTCCGCCTTCCAAATGGGGACACCGGACGCGCGGGGCGGAATGGTTCCAAGCCGCGTCTTCAGCGATGCGACCTCGCCACCCTGCAAGCGGGCGTAGTACATCGTGTTCGAAAATACGCGCTTCACATAGTCGCGCGTCTCATTGAATGGAATCGACTCCGCATAGACCGCCCCTTCGAGGGGTGTGGTTGCCCGCCATTGCTGTGCGCGGCGGGGACCCGCGTTGTAGCCCGCCGATGCCAGCAACGGGTGCCCATCCAAGTCATCCAGTACCTGGCGCATGTAGCTGGTACCAAGCTGAATATTGACCTCTGGCTCATTCACCCGATCCAATGAAAATTTCTTCATGCCGATGCGTTGCGCCACCAAGCGGGCGGTATTCGGCATCAACTGCATGAGTCCGGAGGCGCCGGCCGACGACTTGGCGTTCTGGATGAATCGGCTTTCCTGACGTACAAGTCCGAGGACCCAGCTTTCATCCAATCCATAGAGGCCGGCATGGGCGGCGAAGACGTCTCGATACGGGGCGAGATATCGAAGTCTGAAATCGTGCTCGTCCTGCGTGCGATCCGCCGTGTTGATCGCCCGATCCCACACCTGATTGCGACGGGCAAGCTCCGCGGCCGCGAGCAACTGGCGGTCGGACAAGCCACGGGTCGCGAAGGCCCATTCACGTACCGCTTCGGTGCGCAATTGTAACCGCATCAGGGCAAGCGCTCGTTGCAGGCCGGCATCCTGCTCGATTGCGGCCATCTCGTCGTCGGTGGGTAACTGGGGATGCGGCGGAAGCACGACCGGGATGCCCAGCTCTTCACCCGCGAGATTGCCGTAGAAATGGTGCTGACCGGCGATCTTGGCGAACAGCGCCTGCGCCGCCCCCTTCTGCTCGAGCGCGCGCAATGCGCGTGCCCGCCAGTATGTCCAGGCCGGCTCCTCTTTTTGGACGGGTCCCATCGACTCTACCGCACGTTCGACCTCGAACCAATTGCTCGCGCGCAATGCCGCGCGGACCCGCCATGCGGCTTGCTCGTCGGAGAGCACGGCGGGACCGGTCTGGGCATACCAGGAAACAGCCTGGGCCAAGTGGCTGCGCGCGGCCGGCAGTGCAAGCTGCGCAAAGACGTGGGCCCGATCGACGTCCGACAACTTGGACTGGATCGCCGGCGTAAACAGCGTGGCCGCCTGTTGCGGATCCCGCCGTGCAAGGCGGCCAAGCGCAAAAGCATAGAGCTCGCGCCCGCTGCGTGTGGTGAGATTGAAACCGTTCGCCTCCAATGCAGCCTGTGGATTGGCGAGAATCTGCTCGACAGAACCGGGCGTCACCGACTCCTTTGGTGGGAGATACGCCAGCGTTCGCTTCATTGCACCGGTTTGACCCACCTCCGAGAGGGCTCGCGCGCGCTCCCACACCATGTCAGCATGCAAGCGACTGTCCTGTGCGAGCTTCTCCGCCATCGCGACACAACCCTCGGGAAGATCGCGGGGTTCGCGCCAGAGGGTGCGAAACGCATCGGCGCTCCCGGCATCGCCGGCCCGATAGCGCGAAAGCATCACGTAGCAGTTGATCTCGAGGTCGTGGTTCGCAAGCGCTGCCTGCTCCGTCTGGAACACGTCCCACAGTCCGCGCTTGCCGAGAGAGCGCAGCCAATCGGCGCGCAGCCGTTCGGCGACATACGCGCCCTTGTGGCGCGTCAGAAAGTCCCGCACAACCTCCGTGGGTCGCTCATCAATGGCCAGGCGCAATGCCCAGAATTCAACGTATTGGCCTAACAGATGGCTGCGGGCGGGCTCGATATGGCGCGCCAAACGTGCCGCGTCCTTTTTCTGGAAGGCGTCGGAGGCGGCGACAATGATGTCGTCTTTTGGGGCCGCATGGAGCGGCGCCAGAAAGAGCATAGCGACCGCGGCGAGGGCCGCACGGGGCAGAGCGAGTATTTTTGTTGGCATACGACTGTTGATCCAATTCAGCATAGCATGCGGATGGCTGCCATCATCGTTCAGCCATCTTTTTTTGGGCACCCCTCGTTCGGCACTTTGACTCATGCAGTTGGGTGGTTCACAAAACGACATACTCCGTGCATGGCGCAAGGCGCAACGCGAAGCGCTGGTCGCCGCTCGGCAACGCGTCGACCCGATTACGCTTGGACAATGGTGCGCGGCAATCGATCAGTTTTTGGAACGGGAATTTACCGACCTGAGCGCCGGTATCGTCGCTTTTTGCTGGCCGATCAAGAACGAGTACGATGCGCGGCGCTTGGCTCGCCGCGTGCGGGAGCGCGGGGGCACGACTGCTTTGCCGGTGGTTATCGCGCCGGGCACCCCGCTTGAGTTTCGCGAGTGGCACCCGGGCGTCGAGGTCGCCATCGGCGCTCTCGATATCCCCTATCCGACAGTTAGCCCGAAGGTCGTGCCGACCACGCTCCTGGTCCCGATGAATGGATTCGACGCCGCCGGCTACCGACTTGGCTACGGTGCGGGCTTTTTCGATCGGACCTTGGCGGCACTCCCCGAACGACCGCGAACCATTGGCGTGGCCTATGAATTGTCACGGATGGCCACGATCCGCCCTCAGTCCTATGACATCCCGATGGACTTCGTGGTGACCGAGCGAGCGTTGTATCGCCGGGTCGACGGGCTGCTGGTCACGGTCGATCCGCAGTGAGCGGCACGACCCAGGCGCGCAAGCCCGCCATCGTTGCGCTATAAATGGGCGGCGCATCTGATCGTGCGCTCCATTGACAAGGAGGACTCATGCCAACGTTATCCCGTCGCGATGCACTGAAATTCCTTTCGGGTTTGGCCGCACTTGGCGCAGGTGCCGCCGGCCTCGCGCCGATATCCCTCGCGCAGTCAAAAATTCGTCCCGACGAAAAGAGTGTGCTGATTGTGGTCGACGTGCAAAATTGCTTCGTTCCCGGCGGCAGTCTTGCCGTGCAGAAGGGCGATGAGATCGTCCCGTTGATCAACAAACTCGCCGCCGCGTTCCAGAATGTCGTGATCACCCAGGACTGGCACCATCCCAAGCACATTTCTTTCGCCTCGCAACATGCTGGGAAAAAGCCGTTCGAGACCATCGACGTTGCGTATGGAACACAGGTCCTTTGGCCCGACCACTGCGTGCAGGGCACAGAGGGCGCTGCACTCCACAAGGACCTGCGCCTGCCGAACGCGCAACTGGTGATCCGCAAGGGCTTCCGGCAAAACGTGGACAGCTACTCCGCCTTCATGGAAGCTGACCGCAAGACCCCGACCGGGCTCACCGGTTACCTGAAAGCCCGCGGGATCGAGGCGTGCTACATCGTCGGCTTGGCCACCGACTTTTGCGTCTCCTGGACCGCGATGGATGCCCGGGCGGCCGGATTCCAGGCCGGTGTGATCGAAGACGCATGCCGGGGCATCGATCTCAACGGCTCGATGGCCAAAGCGTGGGCGGTGATGCAAACGGCCGGTGTGAAACGGATGCAGTCGGGCGATTTCGCGATCTGACGCGACGCCGCCGATCGATGCTCTAAGGACAAAATCCGGTCCATTTCCAGGTTTTCATTTGGCACGTTCGCGGTCATAAAGGCACGTGTAGCGTCTTCCATCAGGAATCTGCGCGGTCTACCGCGCATATTGCTAGCCCAGGAACAACCGATACGCGGGGTTACTGCTTTCGTTTTCATGCGGGTAGCCTAGCTGCGCGAGGAACTACCGGAACGCGGGCATCTCGGTCGGTGGAACCTGGATTCCGACCAGGACGCGCCCGGCATCGGCACCGTGATTTCGATAGTGGAACAAACTGATATTCCAATCGGAGCGCAATGCTTCTAGGAATCGCATCAGCGCACCGGGCCGCTCCGGGATCGTCACCGCCAGAATTGCTTCGCGATGTTCACCGACTTCGGCGCGCTCGGCGACGAAACGCAGGCGATCGAAATTGGTATTTGCACCGCTTGCGATCGCCACCAATTTCTGGCCCTGCATTCGATGGCGAGCGACGTATTCTTTCGCGCCAGCGATCGCCGGTACCCCGGCCGGCTCAAGGATAGAGCGCGTGTCCTCGAACACGTCCTTGATTGCGGCGCAGATGGCGTCGGTGGCGACGAGCACGATCTCATCGACGAGGGCGCGTGCGATGCGAAACGTCTCGGCGCCCACCCGCTTCACCGCGACGCCATCGGCGAATTGACCCACGTGCGCGAGCGTGACGCGCCGACCCGACTTGATCGATCGGGCCATCGCATCGGCATCGACCGGTTGCACCCCGATGATCTTCACATTGGGCTGTATCCGCTTCACATAGGATGCGACGCCGGATATCAACCCGCCGCCGCCGATGGCAACGAAGATCGCATGGATGGGCCCCGTGGTTTGGCGGAGGATCTCCATCCCGATCGTGCCTTGGCCTGCGATCACGTCCGGGTCGTCGTAGGGATGGACGAATGTGAGCCGGCGCTTGCGCTCGATCACGCAGGCCGCATCGTAGGCGTCGCTCTACGAATCGCCATGCATGATCACCTCGGCGCCGCGCGCCCTGACCGCGTCGACTTTGATCCGGGGTGTCGTCACCGGCATGACGATCGCGGCGCGACAGCCCAGCCGCTCTGCCGTCAGCGCCACGCCTTGCGCGTGATTTCCCGCGCAGGATGCGCTCAAGGTAATTACGCGATATGGCGGTTCGAACGATGGGCAACGGGCAATGCGGGCGATGGTACACGAGCACTCGCGCCGACACGGTACTGGAGCACCGACACACCGCGGCACCGATGGTGCGCGGTGCGCACGGCGGCAGGCTATGCTTGAAGCATGCACCGATTGATCACCGAGGAGGCGGGCCTTGCCGGACTATTCGCCGCATCATTTATCGCCGCGACGATTGTTCCGCTGTCATCGGAGGTGGTGCTGTTCGGTTTTTTGAAGCTCCATCCGCACGCCCTCGCGCCTGCGATCACTCTCGCGACGATCGGCAACACGCTGGGCGGCATGACGACCTACCTGCTTGGACGGATCGCGCGCGAACCCAGGCGTTTCGCACGCCTTTCGCAGGTGCGACGCTTCGGCGCACCGTTGCTTGCGCTCGCATGGCTGCCCCTCGTTGGCGATGGACTGTGTCTGGCGGCGGGATGGCTGCGCGTGCATTGGCTCGCGGTTGCCGCATTTCAATGCGCCGGGCGGCTTGCGCGCTATATCGTGATCGCATGGTTGGCCGCGCCGTATCCCTGAACGAAAGGAACGCTGTATGTCGGAATTCGTCCGAATCGAAATGGATGCACGCGGCGTTGCGCGACTCACGATCGATCGCGGCGCGAAAGCGAATGCGCTCTCCAGCCCGGTCATGCGCGAACTCATCGCCGCTTTCAAGGAAGTGTCGTCCAACGACCGGCTGCGCACAGTCGTTCTATCGAGCGCCGGCGACAAATCCTTCATCGGCGGCGCCGACGTGCGCGAGATGGCAGCGCTGGATGCCGGGTCGGCGCGTGGATTCATCACGCTGGTTCACGAGACCTGCCAAGCAGCGCGCGACTGCCCGGTCCCAGTCGTAGCGCGCATTCAAGGCCACGCGCTCGGCGCCGGCCTGGAACTCGCGGCCACGTGCGATTTGCGCGTCGCATCCAGTCGCGCGGTATTCGGTATGCCCGAAGTGCGCATCGGCCTGCCATCGGTGGTTGAAGCGGCGTTGCTGCCTCGCCTGATCGGCACGGGCCGGGCGCGGTGGCTGGTCTTGACGGGCGCCAACATCGACGCGGAGCAGGCGCTGCGTTGGGGATTGGTGGAGCAGGTGGTCGATCCGGATGCGCTGGATCCCGCTATCGATGCGCTCGTGAACATGCTGGTCGCGAACGGACCACTCGCCATCCGGGCGCAAAAGCGCCTGACGCAGATGTGGGAGGACACGCCGCTCGAGTCGGCGATCGCGCGGAGCATCGACATGTTCGTGCAGGGCTTCGCCCGCGATGAGGCAAGCACGATGCTGCGCGCTTCCGCCGATCGACTTTGAATTCCCGACGACGCTCCACGGCGAGCGGCGCGGTTTGCTGGCAATCGCCGGAAATCGTGGATAATTCACCGCTTCGGTCCGGCGTCGATCATCCTGCACGGGTCCGACGGCAAGGGAGGGCGCAGCAGCGTCATGGCAACATCGAAGAAACCGCGTGTGCGCGCGAAACCGTTTTGGGAGCGCGGCTACAAATCACACGGATACTGGCTCGGCAAGAAGCGGCTCGGTCAGGTTGAGGTCGAACCGGGCAAGCATCTTGAAATGAAATACCGGTGGCGCGTCGGCAACCACGGCGGACAGGCCACGACATTGCGCGAAGCAAGGAATCTCGTCGAGCAGGCAGTGCTCATGGGCGGCCGGCAGCTTTCGCTCTTCCCGGAATACGATTCCCCGCAGGACGACATCACGAATTCATTGTCCGGATAGCGGAACCGGCCATCGCAGATAGCCCATAAATCGTGTCGATTCGATCGCTCGTAAAGTCGAGCCTGTACAAGGATTCCGTCGCGCTGATGCGCATCGCCGAAGACGTGCGGCAGGCGACCCCCGATCTGCGCGTGACCTTGTTGATGGGAACCCCTGCCAACAAGGCGCTGCTGAACGAGGCAAGACTGCTTGCGGCCGGGCTGATCAATGCGGGACCCGCCGATCTGATGATCATCGTCGAGGCCGCGAACGACGCAGCGTGCGAACAGGCATTGCGCGCGATCGACGCAAAACTCACTGCTATCGCGCCGCGCTCGCCTGGAAGCGCAGGGGACGCCGCGATCCCGCTCCGCTCGATTGGCATGGCGCTTGGTCAAGGCATCGGCGCCGCGCGCATCACGCAGATTTCCGTACCGGGTCCGTATGCCGCGGCCGAGGCGATGAAAGCGCTCAAAGCCGGCATGCACGCATTCGTCTTCAGCGACAACGTCCCGGTCGGGCAGGAAGTGGTGCTCAAACAACTCGCCCGGAAGAAAGGCCTGCTGGTCATGGGGCCGGACTGCGGGACTGCGATCATCGCAGGGGTGCCAATGGGATTCGCCAACGTCGTGCGGCGTGGCGCGATCGGCCTGGTCGGCGCATCCGGGACAGGGTTGCAGGAGGTCTCGACGCAAATCCATCACCTTGGGGAAGGCGTCTCGCATGCGATCGGCACCGGCGGGCGCGATCTGAGCGAAGCGGTCGGCGGCATCACCATGCTATCGGCGCTCGACACCTTGGGTGCCGACCCCGGAACGCGGGTGCTGGTCGTGATATCAAAACCGCCATCGGCGCACGTCACGAGCGTTGTTCTTGATAAGTTGCAAGCGATCGGCAAACCGGCGGTGGTGCTCTTCATCGGCGCCACGGTCGAAACAGGCGGCCCTGTCCGTGCCGCCTCGACGCTCTACGACGCGGCCGCAATGGCGGTTGCCCTTTCCCGCGGGCAGACCATCGCGCTGTCATCAACTGACACGTCCTCGGCCGCCGCGATCGCGCGATCGCTCCACCCCGATCAGCGATTCATCCGCGCACTGTATTCCGGCGGCACCTATTGCGCCGAGGCGCAAGCGATCTGGCGTGCGGCAGGGATTGCGACCCACTCGAACGCGCCGCTCGACCACGATCGGGCGCTTGCCGATCCGCGCACGAGCATCGAACACACCGCGCTCGACCTGGGCGACGACGCATTCACGGTCGGCACGCCGCATCCGATGATCGACCCCGCGACGCGCATCGAGCGGATCGCGCTTGAAGCGCGTGACCGGCAAACTGCGCTTATCCTGCTCGATGTCGTGCTCGGGCATGCTAGTCACAAGGATCCGGCCGGTGCATTGGCGCCGTCGATCCGGGAAGCGCTGGCCGTCGCGAAGCAGGCGGGCCGCACCTTGCCGATCCTCACCTTCGTATGCGGCACGGATGACGATCCGCAGTCGCGTTCGACACAGGAGACCACCTTGCGCGCGGCCGGAGCAATCGTCCTCTCGAACAGTACCGCGGCCGCGCGTTTCGCCGCCGCGATCATCGGATCAAAGCACTGACATGCGACCAAAGCCCGCTTTGCCGGAACGACGCATCGTGGTCGCGCTAGGGGGGAATGCGAGTTATCCGCCGACCATACGCGGCACTGCCGCCGAGCAACTCGGGATCATGGCCGGGCTCTGCGAGCATCTGGTACGCATCATCAAATCGGGCTACAAGCTGGTGCTGACCCACGGCAACGGGCCGGTGGTGGGCAACATTCTGTTTCGCATGGCGCGCACGGCGAGCGAGCTGCCGCCGATGCCGATGGATGTGTGCGTCGCGCATTCCCAGGGCGGCATGGGCTACATGTTCCAGCAAAGCTTCACCAACACGCTGCATAAACACGGCCTCACGACGCCGACCTGTTCGGTCGTCACGCAAGTCGAGGTCGATCCAAATGATCCCGCGTTCTCCAATCCCACCAAACCCGTCGGAAAATTCTTTCCGGAAGCCGACGCGAGAAAAATGCAGGAAGAAACCGGCTGGACGTTCGTCGAGGACGCCGGACGCGGCTGGCGGCGGGTGGTGGCATCGCCCGATCCGCGATCGATCGTCGATCTCCCGGCGATTGAAGCGTTGTTGGCCGCCGACGTGATCCCGATCGCCGCAGGGGGCGGCGGAATTCCCGTCGTGCGCCTGGACAACGGCGACTGGGAGGGCGTCCCCGCGGTCATCGACAAGGATCTGACGAGTGCACTCTTGGCCGCCGCGCTCAAAGCCGACACTTTGCTGCTGGTGACCGGTGTCGAGCGCGTCGCGCTCGATTTCGGCAAACCCACACAGCGTTTCCTCGATTCCATGACGATCGCGGAGGCCGGGCGCTATAACGATGAGGGCCAGTTCCCACCGGGCAGCATGGGTCCCAAGATCCGGGCCGCGGTGAGCTACTTGCAACATGGCGGCAAGCTCGTGCTCATCACTTCGCTCGAACGTGCCTTCGATGCCGTCGAGGGGCGTGCCGGAACCCGGATCATTGCATGATGAACCCCGCAACGTTATCGACCGTTCGTGCCCATCGCGCTGGCGCCCGGCCGCATATGCTTGCAATGGGATCAATCGCGGCGAGCGCTTTGGCGAAGAGCCAAGGCCGTGCGGATCCGCTGGTCGCCTTCCCGGAAGCGCCCTATCTGCGCGCGGCGGACGAGATCATCTGGGTCGGCGTGCGGCCCCGATCGATGCATCCGCGGATGGTCGCTATCGCCGCGCCGCTCGCGAGCGGAACCACCGTTATCTTCGATCCAACGGGTGTGACGCCATCGCCCGATCATCAGCATCGACTGGACGAAGCAGCGATCCGCACCCTGATCCTACGTACCGCGGAATTGCGTGGACACCTTACCGAAGTCGGGGAACCGGGCGGATTCGCAACGCTGCTGGACGGTCGCACGCCGGCTTTCCCGCTGGATCTCGCGTCACCGATCGTGCGGCGTTTCGTCGCGGCACTCGCGTCGAACGATCATGACCGGATCGAGCCGACGGCGGTCGCATTGCTTGGACTGGGTAGCGGACTCACACCGTCCGGTGATGATCTGGTGGGTGGCGCGCTTTTTGCCCGCTGGCTTGTATCACCGCACGATGTCGCGTGGCAGCGACTGGGCGAGCGACTGATCGCCATCGCACCCACGCGCACACATGAAATCAGCGTGGCCTTGCTCGCCGATTTGATTCATGGCGCGACATACGGCGTGCTTCACGCGCTGGTCGATGCACTCGCCGATTCGAACCCATTCACCAAGGTCGTCGACGCAGCGCGCGCGCTCACGTCGATCGGACACTCTTCGGGCTGGGACATGTTGACCGGCTTTCTTTACGCACTCGACACGGCTTCTCCAACCAAGGTTTGATACTGTGGCACAGAGCCTCATTGCACCCGGACTCTCGGTTTTCAATATCGGCGTGGACACGTTTGCCGACAGCGTGACGGGCGCTGGCGGCACGGCGACGCAACTCGACTGGCAACCGCCGGGCGATGCGGATCCGCGCACCGCATGGGCGCTCGCGCAGCTTGCGAGCGATGCGGATGATCCAGAGAGCATCGGCGCACGCATCGATGCCGCGAATCGCGTCGCGATCGAGCGCATTCTGTCGTCGCAGCCGATTCTGGTCGATGTGCGCGAGGCGGGCGAAGTATGGCCCGATATGGGCCGCACCCTCCTGCACGCAGGCGCTCCGGTGCCCTGGAAGAACATGTGCGGCCCGATGCACGGCGCCATGATCGGCGCGGTGTTGTATGAGGGATGGGCCGCCAACGCCGACGATGCGCGCAAGCTGCTTGAATCGGGCAAGATCCCGTTCGCCTCATGCCATGACTACCAGGCAGTCGGCCCGATGACCGGAATCATCTCCGCCTCGATGCCGGTGTATGTCGTCCGGAATCAGGCGCATGGCAATGTTGCCTATACCAATGTCAACGAGGGAATCGGCAAGGTCCTCAGGTTCGGTGCGAACAGCCCGGATGTGATCGCGCGCCTGCGCTGGTTCAGGGCGGTCCTCGCACCCGCCATCAAGGCTGCGCTCGAAGCGGTGGGCGGCATCGATCTGAAGGCCATTCAATCGCAGGCGCTGTTGAT
Source organism: Burkholderiales bacterium (assembly GCA_046160305.1). Classification (GTDB taxonomy): domain Bacteria; phylum Pseudomonadota; class Gammaproteobacteria; order Burkholderiales; family SG8-39; genus SHXR01. The sequence continues at coordinate 5,414 of JBJXGX010000185.1, read as the reverse complement.
GGGCGATGAGGTGCATTCGCGCAATACCGCGGCGACAGCGCTGTTCCATATGGCGCTCTCGACAGCGCTTGCCAAAGCGAAGATCGAGAGCGGACGTACCTACGAAGTGTTGAAATTCATCGCCGACACGTCGCAGTTTTTTCTCAATTTCTCGATGGCATCGTCCAAAGCCATCATGGATGCGGCGCATGGCATCGAGCATTCAACGATCGTTACCGCAACAGCGCGCAACGGCGTGACCACGGCCATCCGGGTCAGCGGTCTCGGACGTGAATGGTTTGAAGCGCCTTCGGACACACCGGTCGGCCTGTATTTTCCGGGTTTCAAGGCGGAGGACGCGAATCCCGATCTGGGCGACAGCGCGATCTGCGAGACGGCCGGATTCGGTGGATTTTCATTCGCCGCCTCGCCTGCGCTCACGTTGCTTGCCGGCGGCAGCGTGGCGCAGTCGATGCAGTATTCGCGCGAGATGTATCACATCACCGTCGGCCGCAATCCTGCGATGTCACTGCCCGCGCTTGATTTTGCGGCGGCGCCGGTGGGCATCGATGTGAGGAAGGTCGTCGACACCGGCATTCGTCCCGTCGTGACCACCGGTATCGCGCATAAGCAGGCGGGGATCGGTCAGGTGGGCGCTGGTGTTGTGCGGGTGCCGATGGCTTGTTACGTGAGCGCACTCCATGCATTCGCAAATCGTTGCGGCGTCGCTTGAACGGCCGACGGGCTATCGTTGCGTGGTACTACTCTGTCGGCCCCGATACCATCGCGCCGTCTCGCCAAGACCCTGCTGCATGCTGAACGGTGGATTGAATCCGAGTTCGGTACGCAGATGCGATGCGTCGACCGCGACGCTGCCGAACAGCCGCCGATAATCAGCGCCCCGACCGAGGCAGCAGAGCGACCATCGCATCAGGCTTAGCGGCACGTTGACGAGCCGCGCGGGCCGGCCGAGCGCAACGCCGATGCGTCTTGCAAGCTCCGCGGTGGAGACATCCTCACCGTCACTCACCAGGAATGTCTTACCCGCGGCCTTCGGATGCGTGAGCGATTGTTCAATCGCCGCAACCAGGTTGTCGAGATAGACAAGGCTTCGACGATTGGCGAGCGCACCGAACGGGAGCGGCAGGCCTCGATCGATCCATTCGATTATCCGCAGAAAATTCGCGCGCACACCGGGCCCATAGACCAATGGGGAGCGCAGAACGACGACCTGGCAGCCGCTTTCGCTCCCGATGCGCGCGAGCGCCCGCTCGGCCTCCAGCTTCGAGCGGCCATAGGCATCGACGGGCTCGCAGCGATCGGACTCGCGAAGCGGTGTGTCATCGGGTGGGTCGCCATGCACGCGAACCGAGCTCATGAACACGAAGCGACCGATATGTGCGGCCGCGGCGGCACGCGCGAGCGCGACGGATGCTTCGACGTTGACCATATGATAACGGTCGAGCATGGTCTCATCCGCACGGTCGAGGACATGCGCGATTCCGGCCAAATGCACGATGCCATCGACGCCATCGAGCAGGGGCGCCCAGTCCACCGATGATTGAAAGTCGGTGACGCAACGCCACGCCACGCGGGGCACCTGCGGGTCGGCCGCCAAACCCGGATTGCGGGTTATCGCGACGACGTCGTGACCGTGCGCGGCAAGCTGGCTGACGACCCGGCGCCCTATGAATCCGGATGCGCCGGTAACGAGCGTGCGCATAAGCTCAGCGGGATACCGCGGCGCGTTCCTACGCTGCCACGGGGATCTTGTAATACTCCCGGTACCAGGCCACGAATCGTCCGATGCCGTCCTCAATCGACGTGCGCGGAGCGAAGTCGGTGACCGCGTTCAGATCGTCGATATCGGCATAGGTTGCCTGGACATCGCCAGGCTGCATCGGCTTCATGATCTTGATCGCCTCGCGGCCGAGGGCTTGCTCCAATACCTCGATGAATCGCATCAATGGCACGGGATTGTTGTTGCCGATGTTGTAGACGCGGAATGGCGCATGGCTCGTCGCCGGATCGCTCGTCAAATGGCCGGGGCGCGCGATCGGAACGACCGGCAGCAGCCGGACGATGCCCTCGACGATGTCATCGACGAATGTGAAGTCCCGCTGCATGTCGCCATGATTGAAAATCTGGATCGGCTCGCCTTGCAGGATTGCCTTGGTGAACAAAAAGAGTGACATGTCCGGGCGGCCCCACGGGCCGTAGACAGTAAAGAACCGCAAGCCGGACACCGGAATGCCGAACAGGTGGCTGTAGGTATGCGCCATCAGCTCGTTCGCACGCTTGGTGGCGGCATACAAGCTGACCGGATGATTGACCGAATCATGCTCGCTGAACGGTAGCTTCGAATTCGCGCCATAGACGCTCGAGCTCGATGCGTAGATGAGATGTTCGGTACCGTGATGGCGGCACATCTCCAGAACATTCAGGAATCCGGTGATATTGGCGTCGATGTAATCCTGCGGCGCCTTGAACGAATGGCGCACACCCGCTTGCGCCGCCAGATGCACGATCCGCCGGATGCCATGCTCCTCGAACAGCGCCTTCATCGCATCCTGCTCGGCGATCTCGACCCGTTTGAAGAGGAAGTTGCGATGGTGCGCGAGCCGTGCGAGCCGATCGTGCTTCAGCTTCGGATCGTAGTAGGCATTCAGATTGTCGATGCCAAGCACCGTATCGCCAGCGGCAAGCAATCGCTCCGCGAGATGCATGCCGATAAATCCGGCGACTCCGGTTACAAGCGTGGTCATGGCAATGGAATGCTTTGAGAAATGTTATTAGCCTTGCGATGGCCTTGATGCCGCGCACGATCCCGTCGCGAGGTGAGTGCAGCGGGGCGGACGTAAATCCGCACCATTATTTCATATCGGTTGATTGCCAATCACGCTCGATTGCGCAGCCCGCCGTGAATTCGTCCCCTTCACCACCAGCGCGGAGAGTTCGTCGCATCCGTGATCGAAATTTCCGCCGAGCCCCGCGCGCTGCTCACTCGACCGGCGCCGGTCACCGCACCCCAGGCTACTTCTCGCCGAACGCCTTCGATACGGTACCGGGACACGCGGGCGGACAGGGATCCACGCCCACCAGGCCTACGACCGGTTGGCCGAAGCCTTCGCGCGCGCGCCAGCCCTGATCCTTCAGGAACAGGTTGGTCACCATGCCCCCCGGGTCGAAATCGGGCCATTGCCGGCCGGGATATTTCTTGGTGAATTCATCGTGAATGTCTTTGCCGGTTTTGTACCAGGGAACCTTGTTCGTATAGCGTTTGAGCGACTGCCACCGCCATCCCGTGTCTTTCGCCTCCGGCCATACTTCGTCGCCGTGCTTGATGTTCCAGTCGGGATCGAGCAGCCATGCTTCCTTGCCAAGTACATCGCCGAAGAAATAGATCTTCCCGTTCCGGATGATGAACTCGGTCGGATCGTGGCCGAGCTTGATGGCGAACGTGGCACCGCTTGAGCAGTACGCGCCGTACTGCGGAAAGTACTTCGCGGGTTCCTTGCGGAACAGCGCGCGATTGTCTTCGCTCGCGAAATAGAACGTCACGCCGTCATGGTCTTCGCGGATGTTCGGATAGCCCCGCGTGGGCTTGCCGACAGTGAAATAGGCGACCGGATCGTGCCCGAGCAACATCAGATCCTCACCATTCACCCCACGCATCGTGGCGTAACGCGTCCCACAGCCGGCGAGCACGACCATCCACACCATGACCATGGAAACCGTGACCCATCGCATCAGACCCATTCCATTCTCCTGTCAGTTCGACATTTTCATTCGTTCACGCAAGCCGCACGTGGCCGCCGATCGCATTGCTCACATCGAACCGAGGCCCGCTCACGATTCGATCGAAGTACGAGGCGTGCGCCGGAGATCCGGGATGCCAATTGCGAAGGAACGCCTCCACCCACGCGCGCTGATCATAGTGCACCGGCAGAGCGTCAAAGCGAACGCCGCCGATCTCGATGCCATACAAGCTGCCACGCGGCACCGCTGGTTCGATCGAAATCCGAGTAATGACGCCGAATGTGGACCGCGCGAAGTTCGGCATGCCCGCCGCACCGCTATTGATCACCAGGTGTGGCGCACCGTCCACAGCGAAATCGCGCGCGAGCGGCAGGCATGTGTGGGTGCTTGCGAACGCGCAAACATCCGCCTCGCGAAAGAACGTCGCAATCTTCTCGATCGGCGTGGTTTCGATCGCAACGGTATCGGACACGGCGCATTGTCGAGGCGCACCGAGGCATTCGGCGGCGAATGCCCAACCCGCGAGCGCCTCGGCGTCCCCATGCACGATGCCGATGCGCGCATCGCCCACTTGAATCGTACGCACCATCGGCAACGCTTCGAGCGCGCCACGGATCCCTGGCGCATCAGCGGCTATCGACTGCAGCTCGCGCATGATCGCATTCGAACGCGCGACCACCGTAGGATCGACGTAATCCGGATAGTTGCATCCACAGCCGTTATCCGAGGGGGCACCGATCTCGGCTTCGACGTTGCCTTGGATCGCGACATGCGCGAGGACCGCTGCGTTGATTTCCGTGAAACCCTGCAAATCCACATTGAACCAGTTGAAATCGCCGTTGAAGACGAGCGATACGCGACGGCCGGCGCGCGCCTCGTTCTCCTGCATCCTGAAGATCGCGTGCAATGCTTCGATGTTGCCGTAAAGACCGCCGATCACATAGACGGTTTCGGCGCAATGCGAAGGTTCGCCGCGAAACACGGAAGGACGATAGCGATAATGCGGCGGGCAGGTTTGACCGGCGTCGCTCATTGGGGCATTCTGCGGGGCGGATTTGCGTTGGTGTCAGTACGGTGCAAGATTTTTCGAGATCGCGATCGCCATGCGCCGACATGGCACCGCTACGGGTGTACGTGCCAGTGCGATAAATGGATTCAGGCGACTCAAATGTGCCATAGTCCGTGCATCCTGTCTCCTCTTCCCGGCGTATAGATTCTCCTGTAGAAGGGAGCCGCATCGCCCCACCAGAAAAGGACTTCGCTAATGACGCAAGCGACGCGCGAGCGGACAACAACGCCCGACACCGCGCGAAAATTCGTCGATCCGTTCGTTACCGCGAAAGGTGAGCGGCGCGCCCGTATCACCCTCGGCTCGCTCGATACCCTTTGGATCAACACCGGCACGCTGTGCAACCTCGCCTGCTCCAATTGCTACATCGAATCGAGCCCCAAAAACGACCGGCTCGCCTATATTTCCGCGGCCGAGGCGTCGGCCTATCTCGACGAGATCGCGGCGCTGGGCTGGCCGACGCGCGAGATCGGCTTCACAGGCGGCGAGCCCTTCATGAACCCCGAGATCGTGCCGATGCTCGAATCGGCGCTGGCGCGCGGCTTTTCCGTGCTCGTGCTGACCAACGCCATGAAGCCGCTCCACCGCCACAAGGCGGCGCTGCTCG
>JBJXGX010000184.1:0-18370 GCA_046160305.1 Burkholderiales bacterium | reverse complement strand
CGCGCAACGGAAAGCGGAGTGGCTGGGTACGCCGGAGCTAATGCGCGCCATGCAGAACGGCGGCTATGTCATCTACTTTCGTCATGGGCTCACGAACTGGTCGGAGAAACTGCGCGAGCAACGCAATTCGGCGACGAAGGATTTCGATCTGGCGAACTGCGCCTCACAGCGCAACCTGAGCGAGGAAGGCCGGTCCGAGGCGCGAATGATCCGCTTCGCGCTCGCGCAGATGAAGATTCCGGTGGGCCGTGTCTACGCGAGTCAATACTGCCGCCCGGCCGAGCATGTTGCGATCATCGCGGGGCGGCAGCCCGATGAGCGCGTGTTCTGGCTTACCGGACTCGGTCGTCCCGAGACCATGCCGCGCCTGCGCGAGCGCGTATCCACGCCGCCCGAGACGGGCACGAATATTCTGCTCGGTGATCACGGCGATCTCATCTACAACATCACCGACTGGGTGATCGAGGAAGGCGATGCGGTCGTGTTCCGCCCGGAGCCACCCGGCTATAAGTTCATTGCATGGATCCGCTCGCGAGAGTGGCTCGACCTTGCCCGCAAGCTTGAAGCCGCCGATCAGTCAGTGCCCCCTGACATCAGCGGATTCGAGATCGAGGGCGATATGCCGATCGGCATCGACGCCGCGCGCGCCGCGGTGGCGCCGTTCATCGGCATGCCAGCCGGGATCGATGCGCGCTATCTCGCCGCCGTCGCGCTGGAACGCCGATTGCGCGAGCGGGGTTTCGGTACATATGGCGTTTCGTTGGCGGATCCTGCCGCGGCGTCCGTCGTGCGGTTGAGGGTGCGAAAGTCCGTCATCGGCAAGGTGGACGTTGCGGCGACCACCGACTACAGTGCGGCACACCTGCGCGCGGCCGTACCCACGTTGCGAGAGGGCGAGTCCCTCGACACGAATGCGTTGCGACGCCAACTGCTGGCGGCAGGCGACCATCCCGCCCGCACCATCGAGGTCTTGTTTCGGCGTGGCACGGCGCCCGATTCGCTCGATGCCGACGTTGCCGTGAGCGGCCGCAGGCCGTGGTCGGCGAGCGCATCGCTCGACAATGCCGGTACCGACGCATCGGGACGGGTGAGGCTCGGCCTCAATGCCAGCCACGCCAATCTTCTCGATCGGGCACATGTGGCGACGATCGGCGCCGTAACCGCTCCGGAGAACACGGCCGATACGCGGCAGTGGGGTGCGTCCTATTCGGTGCCGCTGCCCGCGCTGGCCGGTGCGATCACTGGGTACTGGTCGCGCTCCACGACAGCATTCGGTGCGATCGCGGGCGTCGCGGAATTCACCGGACCCGGGCATTTCGCCGGCCTGCGGTATCGCCATCAATTGACGCCTCGCGGCGACTATTCTGCCGAGATCATTGCCGGATTCGCGGACAAGTCATACGCCGGCGCCAATCTTCCGTCGAGCGTACGCGCGCGACCGCTTACGATCGGCTACGGCGGCCACTGGGAAGGCCAGTGGATCGGCTGGAACTACGGCGTCGAGTACGCACGAAACATCGAGGGCGGGAGTGCAAACGACGATGCCACCTATGCGCTGGCTCGCCCGAATGCCAATGCTGGATGGAATGCGCTGCGGGCCAATGCCGATCTGACGCGCATCCTTACCTACGACCTGCGATTGATCGTACGGGCGCGAGCCCAGATCGCGGGCTCACCGCTGATCGCAGGTGAGCAGATGGCCCTTGGTGGTGCATTGCCGGCGTGGAGCGGTTGGCCATGGGGCGGGGTGGCAACGGTGCGCGGCTTCGAGGAACGCACGATACTTGGCGACAGCGGTTTCGTGTCGAGCGTGGAGTTCTGGTCCCGTCGACTGTTTGGACACGACTTGCGAGCGGGCGGTTTCTGGGATTGGGGCCACGCCACGCGCGAGAACGTACCGGCCGGTCAGCTGAATGCTGAAACCGTCGCGAGTATCGGGGCGGGGCTCCGCTATCGTCTGGATAGGCGGGTACAGGGGCGTCTCGATTTCGCGCATGTCGTGCGCGGCACGGCGGATCGGCCGGATGGGAGCAACCGGTTGTTCCTGTCCGTGTTGCTCACGTATTAACGCGGCGCGAAAATCGTGCGGCATGATCGCGTACGCAACATCCATGGGGCCATGGGGCCGTGGGGTCATGGGACCAGGAGTCGGAACATTGAATAGGTTCTTCGTTATTGCGTCGATCGCGCTCGGGTCGCTCGGTGCCTGCACGGCTCACAATTCGCACTACGATCCTGCAAAACCACATCACACCACCGAAGGTTTTCGGAACAACTACCCGCACCCTGAAAAAGGCAGTTTCTGGGCGTGGCAATGGGAGCGTTGGCGCCAGGGCTTGCCCCATACGCCCCCTGACGGCTGGCGGTTTGCTGCGGTCACTCAAGGCGCAGAATCCTTCCGGGGGAATCACCCCGAGCACCGCGTCACCTGGATCGGACATGCGACGGTGCTGGTCCAGATCGGACCGATCAACGTGCTCACCGATCCGCAATTCTCGGAGCGCGCCTCACCCGTCGGATTTGCAGGCCCGCGAAGAGTGGTGCCGCCTACTCCAGGATTGGCCGAGCTGCCGCGCATTGACGCCGTCGTCATCTCGCATGATCACTACGATCATCTCGATATCGACAGCGTCAAGGCGCTCGCCAATCAATCCGGTGGCTCACCGCGATTCTTCGTAGGCCTTGGCCTCAAGGAATGGTTCGCGCAACTTGGCATCAGCGATGTCGTGGAGCTCGACTGGTGGCAGCGCGTCGACTTCAAAGGCGTGGAAATCCATTTCACGCCCGTTCAGCATTGGTCCAAGCGCACCCTCACCGATGCGAACCGGCGGTTATGGGGCGGCTGGGTCGTGCGGCATCCGACCTTCTCATTCTTCTTTGCGGGCGATGCCGGCTACTCGCAGGACTTTGCCGACGTAGGCAATCGACTCGGGCCGTTTGATCTGGCGGCCATTCCGATCGGGTCGTATGCTCCGCGATGGTTCATGCGGATCATGCATGTAGACCCGGATGAAGCGGTGAAGGTTCACCGGGACGTTCGCGCACGCCAATCGCTTGGTATTCATTGGGGAACGTTCGCGAACCTCGCTGACGATCCGTTGGACGAGGCGCCACGCGTGTTAGCCGAAGCGTTGGCCGCGAACGGGCTATCGGCGCAAGAGTTCTTTGTGTTGAAGCATGGCGAGACACGACGTTTTGCGCCGCGGCGTGAATAGATTTACAAGTACCTAGGCGCGCGACGTCATCGGGAATTTCGAGGACAAAGTGAGCCGTGCGCGCACCATGCGCCACTGCGAAACAATCGGCGCCGAGCCTCGTCATGGCGGGCATGCCGCCGGGCGCGATGTGATGAATTAGCGCGAGCTACAGGTATCAGGAATCGCACCTAGCCCGTCCCGGGAGTAATCCCGGTGCGGCCACCATCGAGGGTCATTACGCTTCCTGTCATGAATGAAGCGTCGTCCGAGGCGAGGAACAGCGCCACGGAAGCGCATTCCTCGATGTAGCCCGGGCGGCCGAGCGGGGTCGCTTTCGTTCGCGCGTTTAGAGTATTCACCGCGCCACCGCGAAGCTCGGGCATAAGGCGCACCGGAATTCCCTGACGGCTCGCCAGCAGGCCGCCGCTATTGATGCAATTCACGCGGATTCCGTATTTCGCCAGTGCATGCGCCATGACATGCGTCAACGGAATCAGTCCGCCCTTTGACACCGAATAGGAAACGGCCGTGGGATTGCCAAGCGCACCGTCGATTGAGCCATGGTGGATGATCGATGCGCCGCCTGCTGCCTTCAATGCCGGCAGCAGCCGCGCGCTGCAAAGGTAGGGTCCCGTAAGGTTGACAGCAATGACGCGGTTCCAATCTTCCAACTCCAGCTCCTCGAAGCTCGCGCGCGTGAGGACTCCGGCGTTGTTGAAGAGAACGTGTACACGCCCATGGCGCTCCATGCAGCGCCGTGCCATCTCGCTGACCTCCGTGCCCTGCGCCACATCAGCGTGGATGAATTCTGCGGTACCACCTTCGCGCTCTATTAGCTCGGCAGTTTCGGGCCCGAGGACATCGTCGACGTCGACGCACACCACCGTGGCGCCTTCACGCGCGAACGCCAGACTCGTCGCGCGTCCCACTCCGGAGGCGGCGCCGGTGATGACGGCCACCTTTGCTTGCAGCTTCAATCCTTCCTCGCTTTCATCGGTCGGCAATTCGGATGCGGCCTTCTACCACGCGCCGGTTGCGGCTCGAAACCATCGAGGCCCACCGTGATTGGGAAAATTGCGGACCTGAACCGGAACTGATCACAATCGGTCCCAACGCGCAACCTTTGATCGATTCAAGTTGGATCCGCGCCGACCCTATCGCCCGCTGAATCAGCAGCGCGAAACAACGCGCGATCACCGCTTCATCTGCGAATCGGCCTCGCGCGGTGGCCCCTTCAAAGTCGCCCCGCCATCGACAACCAGGATCTGTCCTGTGATATAGCGTGCGTGTGCGGAGAAGAGGAACACGGCCGCATTGCCGATGTCCCAGCCGGTGCCTTCGATATCGAGTACGGACGCCTTGCGGCGTTGCTCGCGCGCGCGATCGCTCATGCCATCTTGAATGACCATTGGCGTGTAGACCGGGCCCGGCGCAATGCAATTGACGCGGATACCTTGCGGACCGTGATCGACCGCCATCGCTTTCGTCAACGCGATCACCGCGCCCTTGGAGGTTGAATAGGCGGTCAAGCCGCGGGGGCGCAACGCCGAGATCGACGAGATGTTCACGATCGCGCCGCTCTTCGCGGTTTCGATCATGGCGGGAATCGCATGCTTCGATGCGAGGAACATCGAATCGACATTGACCAGCATCAGTCGCTGCCAGGCGGCCAGGGTCTCCTCGACCACGGTACCGCGGCTGTCGATGCCGACATTGTTGGCGAGGAAATCCAAGCGTCCGAATCGTGAGACCGCCGCCTCGACCATGGCGCGGCATTGCGATTCGGCCGTGACATCGGCCACGAATGCTGCCGCTGCGCCGCCCTCGCCTTCGATCATCTTGACGGTGCGATCGGCAAGCTCCTGCTTTCGATCGACCACCAACACGCGCGTGCCGCCGCGCGCAAGCAGCATCGCCATGGCGCGGCCATTGCCGATGCCATCGCCGGCGGCGCCGCCCCCGGTAACAATTGCCACCTTGCCGTTCAGTCCGCGATCATCAACCATGTTCGTCTCCAGCGAGGGATCGATGCGGGGCTCACCGTGTCGTTGCGTGTTCGGCTCCTCGATCGGCATGAAGCCTATCACGCGTCCGCTCACGTCCACCACCGTCCACTGCCGATGACATGGGCACCGCGGCGGCACCGAAGATTGGCAGACTCATCCTGAATGATCCTCATGAACGCACCGTCGAACCGATTTGCATGTCCCGCGAAATGCCATAGTTCAATTCGATCGCCGACGAGCGCGCACCTGTGAAGCAACGTCTTGCATCCGCGTGATGGTTCCAAGGGCAGCCGTTGTTCGATCGAGTCCTGAAGGATTCATCCGTTGTCGGCGGTAGTGCGGTATCGATCGGGGCACTGGGACAAGCAGAAGAAGAACGTGAATCGCCGTGGCGCGGGCCCGATGGACCAGAGGCTCGGAGCCGGCGGCGGCACGGGGGTGTCCATATCTGCACAGGGCCGATTGCCGTCCGTGGCGCGGAACCCGGGGACGTCCTGGAGGTGCGCATCATCGACGTGCGCCCCGGCTCCAGCGCGAATGGCGATTCGGAACTGTGCCGGACCGCGACCGAGTGTTCGCTCACCGGCACGTTCAAGTTGATCCTCCATGAGACGGCATCGCTGCCGAATACGCCGCTCGCGCCGATCCATCAACAACGGCCGACCGGCACGCCGTTCACGAACGAGCACCTCCCGTCGCTCATGTAGGTTCCGAATGGCCCGTGCTTGAGCGCGGGCCTCCCACCACCGCCGCCCGATCCACCAGCGCGACAGGAGTCGGAAACGTGTCCCTGCGGGCGCGGATTGCCCCAGTAGCCCCATACGCCGGTTCGATGGTTGTACCAGTAGCGACCGTCGGGGACGTAGCGGCAGTGTGCCGCATCGATTTGCGCGAGAGACGCCGGGCCCATCCGCTCGCCGTTCACCCAAACATATCGTTGAGCGAGGGCGGGTGCGGCGGCCGCAAGGAGTATGAACAGCAACACTAGGCGCTTCATGAATACCTCCAATGGGAGCAAGTCTGCGGCGAGGGCGAGGTGCCGCTCGGTGGCGAGGGCGTCCATGCCCTTGGGTTGCAGCCGAGGCCGCATCGGTTCAATGCGACTGGGCCGCCTTCCCAGATATCCACGCGGGGTTCGTGCGGATTCCTATGGATAGAAACGCCAGATCGACAGCTGGTGCTGCGTCCCGGCCATCTCCACGCCGGCCACAATCGGTGTGCTTTGATCAGCCATCGCCAAGCTGCCGGATTCCAAGGCCACCGGATGCGTTGGATGAAGAGAAAACCACGCCGGGGTGCCGTTGGGACACGCCGATTGTCTGACCCTGAATCCACTGCCATCGCCGGTGAGAACGGAAATCGCCGGAAATCCGCCGCTGGGCCCGCAGGCCGGAGCACTGAACGCCTGGGGCGCGAACGCGAAGGCCGTCATCGCCCCAACGTTATATGCAGGCGCGAATTCGGTCCACGCGTTGGGGTTGACGACCGGTGCCAGTGCGGTGGCTACTTGAAATTCGACCTGATCCACCTTGCGCGATGAGACCGTAACGTTCGGTGCGCCTTCAGTCCAAACAGTGATCGGTGCCTTAAGCACATCGAACTTCTCGACACCGAGGCCGACGCGACGGACCGTGTTGGTAACCGATGTATTAGCGGCACCAAGGGACACCCACCATCCACCTCTATTGACTGACGTCAACACCTTCGAATAGATGCCGTTGACGCCACCCCTCAATGGTTGGACCCAGGCCACAACTGGCTCAGTGCTCGTCGGCTCGACGAAAGAGAGCGCGACATCCGGTGGGCCCGCTGGAGGCGCTACACCGACGCCAGGGCCACTACCGCCCGGATAGTTCGTCCACCCCGTTCCGTTCCAGCGCTTGACCTTTACGCTCAATCCCTCGATCCAGGCGACCGCGGAATGATCGGCGATGCCGCCGGTCCCTGCACCTTGAGGATGAACGCGCAACACGGGCTTCATCGCGGAGCTTCCGGCGACAGAATTCAGCTCGTCATGCGGCAGCCCACCGGGAAGCGCGGCCGTAGGCAAGCGCGCCCATTGCGTACCGCTCCAGTTCGCCACATGGACGTTGCGGCCGGTTGCTGCCCATTCGCTCCACGCCACCACCGGACGACCAGCGAAGCAATCAAGCGACGGTTCCGCTGCAGTAGAGCTGGTCGAGACATTCAGCACGCCCCCGACTTGCCGCCATACATACCCATCGAAGCGGTTGACCCTCAACAGTCCCACCCCCGCGCTGGTGTCGATCCAAGCCACATGTGGGTCGGCGCACACGGCGACCGAAGGCTGCTGCGCGGCGGACGACAGGAACATCGGCCGGCCGCCGAGCGGTGCCAATCCGCCTTGCACGACGGTCGTGGTGACGATATTGCTGTTCCGGCTGCCGTAGTTGTTGCGAAGGCGTACCTAGTACGTCGCCCCGTTCTGAACATTACTCAGATCGAGCGTCGAGGCGGTCTTGCCGGGCAACAGGGTATTGCCTTCGTACCATTGATACGAAACGGGGCCGCCGGAACTGAACAGCGTGCTCACCGAGAAGCGAACATTGGCGCCACGGCCAATCGTGGCGTTTTGAGGTTGGGCCGATATGCGCGGAAGAAGATCGATCACCTGCGCGCTCGCAAGCGGGGGGATAAGCAATGCCAACGCAACGAGGAGCAGTAGCGCACGGCTGAAAGCCGGCGCCAAGAAAAATGGGCGATGCTGCGACATTGATCGGACCTCCGAGCGCGTTGTTGAAGGCGGCCCCGCACGCGAGGCTCGAATCGGCGTTCCACGATCAACGATATTCCGGCGAAGATCGAAGCGTGTGTGACGGCCACCGCAAGGGAGGCGCATGGTAATGGCGACCGCCGGCAAAAGCATCCATCGTAAGGACTATGCATGACGTCGTACGGCACGGCGCGGGGACGACCGGCCGGCGCCGTCAATCCGATCGGCTGCCGCGCTCGCGTGCGATCGGAATCACGCTTTCCGTGCGCCGTCTTGCGCGCCTACCGGTTCGCCCCGCTCTTCCGGTGGCTTGATCGTACGAAACGCGACGAGCAGCATCACGTCGTAAATGATCTTGAGGCCGCCGCATAGCAAGAGCGGCCACATGTGCAAGCCTGCCGCGAAGAGTGCGCCCGCGATCGCCGGGCTCGCGGCGGAGGCGAGGCTGCGCGGGACGGCGGTCACGCTTGCGGCAGCCGGACGCTCCGCTTCGGTGACGACAGCCATCACATAGGACGAGCGCGTCGGCACATCCATCTGCGAAAGCGCGGAGCGGATGAGGAGGAGCGCAAGCGCTACTTCCAGCGTAGGCGAGAATGCCGCCGCGATCAAACAAAGGCTCGATGGAATGTGCGTGAACACCATCGTGTTCACGAGCCCGATGCGACCGCCAAGCCATGCGGCCACCGGAAACGAAAACGCCGAGAAGACGCCGGTCCAGAAGAAGAACACGCTCGCCGCACTGAGCGATAGTTGGAATCGCTCGAACAGCCAAAGTGCAAGGAGCGACTGGACGACGAAACCGCCGGCGAATGAATCGATACTGAAGAGCGCCGCGAGTTTGTAGACGATGCCGCGCGAAGGCCCAAGCGCAGCCGTGCGCTGCGTGCGATGCTCGATCGGCCGGCGCGGAATCCTCGCGAAGGCGAAACCGCCCGCGACGCCAAGGACCGCGTAGACGATGAACATGATACGCAACGCGTCGAGCCTGTCGATCCCTGCAAGCCCCAACCACTCCGGTGCGGCCGCCGCCAACGATCCGAAGGCGCCGGCCAGTGCACCGATCAAGCTATAACGGGCGAATGCATGGGTTCGTGTCGCCGAGTTCACCGCCCCCGATAGCACCGTATGTTCGAGCGGAACGAACACACTCGTGCTGCCGCCCGAGGGGTTGATGGTCCCGACAAATGCAACGACAAGGAGTACCGCGTACTCGCTCACCGCCGCGTAGACGAGCCCGGTTACCGCCATCAGTACCGATGCCGCGACAAGGAGCCGCCGGTGATCGTAGCGCCCACCCAGCTGTCCAATGACAAGCGTCAGAAGCGCCGAACCGAAGAGCGCCGTCGTCGCGATGACACCGACATCGAAGGCCGAGAGGCCGAGCGCAAGCAGATACACCGGCAGGATGATCGCAATGAACCCATCGCCGAAATCGCGAATCGCGCGGGCGAGGTACACCGCGGTGACCGGATTCCATGACGTGAGGCGCGGCGCGGCGGCCTTGCTCATCGGCGTGCGCCGCATGACGATCGACTGCGTTCGCAGACGCGCACGCCTCGATGAATTGGATTTTGGATCACCGCTGGATTCTAACGGCACTTCGAGGATTCCCATTGCGGTGTAGATTGCGTCGCCAGTGCCTGCACCCGTCCTATAAGGAGCCCCTCATGCGCGTCATGGATCTCATCGCCGACACCCTCAAGCGGGAAGGCGTCTCGACTCTCTTTGCTTATCCCACTACGCCAATCATCGAAGCCGCGGCGGCCGCGGGCATCCGGCCGGTACTCTGCCGTCAGGAGCGCGTGGGGGTCGACATGGCGCACGGCTTCGCGCGGGTGAGCAACGGCAAGCGCTTTGGCGTCTTCGCGATGCAGTACGGTCCGGGCGCCGAAAACGCCTTCTCAGGGGTGGCCACCGCGTATTCCGATTCAGCACCGGTGTTGCTGCTGCCCCTCGGACAAGCCCGTGATATCGCCCAGACCTTGCCGATCTTTCGCTCATCCCGCACCTACGCTTCGGTCACGAAGTCGGTCGAAGAGGTCACGCTGCCGAATGAGATTCCGAACATCATGCGCCGCGCTCTTGGCGCGCTTCGCAATGGCCGGCTTGGTCCGGTGATGATCGAGGTGCCGGCCGACGTGGTCGGCGCTGAAATCGGTGAACAGCGGTCGCCCTATCGAACGGTCCGCGCAACGCGTTCTGCGGGCGACACACGCGACATCGACGACGCCGCCCGCATGCTGCTCGATGCACGCTGCCCGATGGTGCACGCGGGCCAGGGCGTGCTCTACGCCGAAGCAACACCTGAGCTGGTGGAACTTGCCGAGCTGCTCGATCTTCCGGTGATGACGACCTTCGAAGGCAAGAGCGCGTTCCCCGAGGATCATCGGCTTTCACTTGGCACGGGCGGCATCGTGCTCACCGGACCCGCCAAACATTTTCTGGCCGAATCCGATGTCGTCTTTGCGATCGGCAGCAGCTTGACCCGCCACTCGCTGGTGAACCCGATCCACGCGTACCGCAAGAAATTCATCCACGCGACCAACGATCCGCGGGATCTCTACAAGGGGTACGAGCTCGATGTCGCCATCGTGGGCGATGCGAAGCTCGTGTTGCGACAGTTGATCGATGCGATACGCGATCTGCGACCGCAGGGCAAGCGCGCCGACGCCACCGCGCCCATGATCGCGCGCCTTCGCGACGATTGGATGCAATCGTGGAATGCCAAGCTCGCCTCCAACGAGGTACCGATCACGCCGTATCGCGTCATCAGCGAATTCATGCGGGTGGTGCCGCCCGCCGAGGCGATCGTCACTCATGATTCCGGGAGCCCGCGCGATCAGATCGTGCCGTTCTACAAGGCGACCGTCCCTAACAGTTATATCGGATGGGGCAAGTCGCACGCGCTTGGTACCGGCCTCGGCCTCGCCATGGGCGCGAAGGTTGCTGCACCGGACAAGTTCTGTGTGAACTTCATGGGCGACGCCGCATTCGGCATGACTGGCCTTGATTTTGAAACAGCCGTGCGCTGCAAGATCCCGATCCTCACGGTCGTTCTCAATAACAGCATGATGGCGATCGAGATCGATCACATGAAGCTCTCGCATGAGCGCTACGGCACGATCCAGCTTGGCGGCAACTACGCCAACATCGCGCGCGAACTGGGCGGCTGGAGCGAACGAGTCGACAATCCCGCGCAGATCGGCGAGGCAATCCTGCGTGCGCGTCGCCAAACCATGGAAGGACGCCCCGCGCTGCTCGAATTCATCACCGGTGCCGAGCAGACCTTTTCGCATCGCCGGCAGCCGCCACCGAAAGACTAGGGGGGGCACAACCATCGTGACGCGCGGCTGGCTCATCGCGACCATCGCCCTGGGTGTGACCTGCGCGGCCTTCGCGTTCGAGTCGCTCGCGCTGAAGCTCTCGGACACGCTCGGTCCGGGTCCCGGATTTTTTCCGTTCTGGCTGGGACTGCTGGGCGTGGCGTTGTCGGGCGGGCTGATCTGGCAGTTGAGTACCGGACGCGCCGACTTGGGCGATGAGCCGTTGTCGTTCGAGCGCGCGGCCGTGCGACAAGTCGTCACGGTGATTGCCATTCTTGCCGCCGCGACGCTCTTGCTTGATCTGCTGGGGTTTCGATTGACGATGCTCGTCATGATCGCCTCGCTCCTCGTCGTCCTTGACATACACCGCACGGTCGTCGTCGCGGGCTTTTCGCTCGTCGGCAGCTTCGGGATCTATCACGTGTTCGCAGCGTGGCTCAAAGTGCCGCTGCCGATCGGCGTGCTCGGCTTCTGATGGCGGGACGCCCAGCTGATGGAAGGTCTTCAACTCCTCGGTGCCGGATTTGCCGCCGCGCTCTCGCTCCAGAATCTGGCGTTTGCATTCGCCGGATGCGTACTCGGAACGTTGATCGGCGTGCTGCCCGGCCTCGGTCCGGCCGCCGGCACCGCGATTCTCATCCCGCTCACATTCAAGCTCGATGCCACCGGCGCGATCATCATGCTGTCGGCGATCTACTACGGCGCGATGTATGGCGGCACGATCACCTCGGTGCTGATCAATGTGCCGGGGGAAGCGGCCTCGGTGGTCACCTGTATCGATGGCTATCAAATGGCTCGACAGGGACGCGCCGGCACCGCGCTCGGCATCTCGGCGATCGGATCGTTCATCGGCGGCGTCTTCGCGACGATCGCACTCGCCGTCGTCGCACCGCCGCTCGCACGCTTTGCGCTGTCATTCGGTCCACCGGAATTCTTCTGCCTGATGCTGCTCGGGTTGTGCCTCGTGACCGGCCTCGCGGGCCGATCGTTGCTGGCCGCCCTGCTGATGACGGTCGTTGGTCTGCTCATTGCCTTGATCGGCATCGATCCGGTACGCGGTGCGCCGCGATTCACCTTCGGCATTGCCGAGCTTTACGACGGCATCGGCTTCATTCCGGTGGTCATGGGCCTCTTCGGGGTCGCGGAGATCCTGATCACCTTGGAGACGCCCGCGCGGCAGGTGCTGGAAACCAAACTGAAAGGGCTGCTGCCGTCGCGCGCTGAAGCCATCCGCGCAAGCGGTGCGATCGGTCGGGGTACGCTCGTGGGGTTCTTCCTCGGCTTGATCCCCGGTGTGGGCGCGATCATTCCGACCTTCATGGCCTATGTGCTCGAGAAAAAGATCTCCAAAACGCCGGAGGAATTCGGCAAGGGCGCGATCGAAGGCGTCGCCGCACCGGAGACCGCCAACAACGCCTATGCCAACGCCTCGATGATCCCGTTGCTTGTGCTCGGTGTTCCAAGTTCGCCCACCATCGCGGTGCTCATGGGTGCGTTCATCATCAACGGTCTTACCCCGGGCCCGTTCCTGTTCAAGGAACAACCGGCGCTGGTCTGGGCGATCATCGCGAGCTTTTTCATCGGCAACGTGATGTTGCTGATCCTCAATCTTCCGTTGGTAGGACTCTGGGCAAAGGTCTTGAAGATCCGCTATCAGTACCTTTGCGTGGGAACCCTGGTCTTTTGCATCGTCGGTGCATACAGCCTGAAGGGGGCCGCGTTCGATGTCGGCGTGATGCTCGTGTTCGGCGTGATCGGCTATCTGCTTCGCAAGCTCAACATGCCGCTCGCACCGGCGGTTCTCGCGCTGATACTCGGCCCGTTCATGGAGAAATCGCTCCGTACATCGCTCGAAATTTCGGGCGGCGATTTCAGCATCTTCGTGACCCGACCGATCGCGCTCACCTTGCTGAT
This sequence comes from Burkholderiales bacterium, assembly GCA_046160305.1. Lineage (GTDB taxonomy): Bacteria > Pseudomonadota > Gammaproteobacteria > Burkholderiales > SG8-39 > SHXR01. Next base: position 5,193 of record JBJXGX010000184.1, on the reverse strand, counting down.
CGTCGCGGCACTTGTGGTGATCGGATCGACCTTGAGCTTCGCCACGGTCCGCGCAATGAAAGAAGCAGAGTCCAAGTAGACTCTCGTCAATCCGCCGCAAGCCAAGGAGTCGTACATGATGAATCGCCTGCTTCAAACTGCCCTCTGCATGGCGCCTGCATTCATGGCGTTCGCATTTCCGGCGAGCACCCTCGCCCAGGCTTTCCCGTCGCGATCCGTGCAACTGATGGTTGCCTTTCCGCCCGGCGGCAGCACCGACGTGGGCGCACGCATCGTCGCCGGCATCGCCGAGAAGATCCTCGGTCAATCGATCGTGGTGGTCAACAAGGGCGGCGCAGGTGGTCAAGTCGGCTGGACCGATCTCAGCCGCCAGAAACCGGACGGCTACAACATCGGCTTTCTCAACCTGCCGGCGGTCAACACCACGATTCTCGACCCTGAGCGAAAGGCCATCTTCAAGCCTGATAGTTTCATTCCGGTCATCAACCAGGTATTGGACCCCGGCGTGATCTGGGTCAAGGCCGACAGCCCCTTCAAGACACTGAAGGATCTGGCGGAAGCCGCGAAGGCAACGCCCAACAAACTGAGCGCCGCCACCACCGGCATTCTGTCGGACGACCATCTTGCGATCCTCATGATGGAAGAGGCTTCACCCGGCTCGATCTTTCGCATCGTACATCTGGACGGCAGCGCGCAGCAGATTACGTCCATCCTCGGCGGACATATCGATGTCGCGTTCGATAACGTCGGCAGTATCTTCAAGCGCGTGCAGTCGGGCGAGATTCGCGCGCTGGCGGTGCTCGACACCGCGCGCTCGAAGTTCCTGCCTGACGTGCCGACCACGCCTGAATTGGGCATGCCGAATGTCATCTCGAGCTCGACCCGCGGGATCGGTGCGCCCAAGGGCACGCCCGCGCCGGTGATCAAGCATCTGCAAGAAGTCCTGAAGAAGGCCATGGAAGATCCCGAGCATGTGAAGAAGCTGGAGGATTCGGGACTGGGCCTTCGCATCATGGTGGGCGAGGAATACGCGAAGTACTACCTCGATACGCATACGAAGGCCGCGAAGTACACCGAGTGGGCGCGCTCGCGGCCGCATCGATAGATTCCCGGGATTCGACGGTGCGATCAAAGGAGGCCACGCTGCGGGATCGCATGGCCATGTACAACGGCAATGCGCTGAAGATCGGCCTGTTCGGCGCCAATTGTTCGTCGGGCCGCGCCGTCACCACGGTGCCCGAGCGCTGGACCGGGAGCTGGCAAGACAATCTGCGGCTCGTTCGCATGGCCGATGAAGCCGGCATCGATTTCATGCTGCCGATCGGTCGCTGGAAAGGCTATGGCGGGGACACCGACTACCAAGGCGAAACGCTCGAGACGCTGACCTGGGCGACGGGTCTGCTTGCCTCGACAAAGCGCATCACCGTATTCGGCACCGTGCACGCGCCATTGTTTCATCCGGTAATCGCCGCGAAGCATTTCGTGACCGCCGACCATGTGGGCGAAGGCCGCTTCGGCCTCAACATCGTCGTCGGCTGGAATGAAGACGAATTCGAGATGTTCGGGGTGAAGCAGCGCGAGCACGACGCGCGCTACGACTACGGACAGGAATGGATCGACGCGGTGAAGCTCGCATGGGAAGGTCCGGATGATTTCGAGTTTCATGGGCAGTACATCAAACTCACGAAGGTTCGCGCGAAGCCAAAACCGTACGGCGGCTCGCGACCGCTCATCATGAATGCCGGGGCCTCATCCACCGGTCGCGCCTTCGCGATCCGCAATTGCGATGCATTCTTCACCAATGCGTACGGGCAGTCAGCGGAGGCGAGCACGCAAGCGGTGCAGGAAGCAAAAGCGGACGCGCGCAAACAGGGGCGCGAAATCGATGTCTACACGGTGGGCGTAGTCACCTGCAAACCAACGCAACGGGAAGCCGATGACTACTATCGCCATTGCATCGTGGATCAGGCGGACTGGTCGGCCGTCGATGCGATTCTGGCCAAGCGTAAAGTGTCCGAGGCAACGGTCGGTGCGCACGAATTCAAGCGGCAGCGCATGAATCAGGCCAACGGCATGGGCGGCCTGCCGATCGTGGGCGATCCGGATCGCGTCGCGCGCACATTGATCGGACTCTCGGCAGCGGGGCTCCGCGGAATCGGCATTTCGTTCGTCAACTTCGCCGACGAGCTGCCGTACTTCTGCGATGAAGTGTTACCGCGATTGGAACGAGCGGGCGTTCGGGTCCCGCGTTAGCCAGCCCGGTCAATGTATCGCTTCGGCCGGCGCACGAACAGGACGGCCCGCCGGGACCTCCGCTGCAATCCGTTCCGTGAAGAATTTTCCGAATTCTGCCGCGGGCATCGGTTTGGAAAAATAGAACCCCTGGATCACATCGCAGTTCCACGAACGCAACATATCGAGTTGTTCGATCGTCTCGACACCTTCGAAAATCACCCGTTTTCGCAGCGCCCGCACCATATCGACCGCCGCACGCGCAAGTGCCGCCGCGCTCTCATCGCTCTCGATCCTGAAGAGGAACATCCGATCCATCTTCACGACCGCAACCGGCAAGCGCCGCAAGTACGCGAGCGACGAGTAGCCGGTCCCGAAATCGTCAAGCTCGATGGTGAATCCAAGCGACGCCAAGCGCGCCAGCGCTTCCTCGGCGGCGCCGGTATTGTCGACCAGCACGCTCTCGGTCACCTCCAGGTGCACCGATGAAGTGAGCAAATCGAACCGGCGCAATGTTTCGACAACCAGATCCGCAAAGCCGGGCTCCACCAACTGTTTGGGCGATACGTTCACCGATATGTGATCGATCATGACCCCTGCGGCACGCCAGCATTGCATCTGTGCGCACGCGCTGCGCAGGACCCACGCCCCGATCGCAGGAAGCAGGCCGAGCTCTTCGACGATCGGGATGAACATGGCGGGGGACACCATTCCGCGTACCGGGTGCTTCCACCTGACCAACGCTTCGGCACCGCAGATCCGATTGGATGCGAGCTCGAGTTGCGGCTGGAAATATAAGGTCAACTGATTACCTTCGATCGCCGCACGGAGCTCGTTTTCGAGCGTCGTGCGTTCAATCGCATCACGATTCATGGCTTCTTCGAAGAACGCGAACTGACCACGCCCCAAGCGCTTGGCCCGGTTCGCCGCCATCTCCACGCATTTCATCAATGTAAGCGGATCACGCTCGTCGGTCGGAAACAAAGCGATACCTACGCACGCCGTGACGAAGACCTGCCGATGCGCCAGATCGTACGGAACGCTCAGGGCCTCGATCAGCCTTCTCGCGATCGTCGCGGCCTCGTTCGATTCGAAGACGTTGGGCACCGCTATTGCGAATTCGTCGCCCCCATGGCGGGCAAGCACACTCGACCCACGCATGCTGAGCCGGATGCGTGTGGTCGCCTCGCGGAGCAGCGCATCGCCACATTCCAATCCATGCGCATCATTGACGTTCGCGAATCCATCAAGATCGATCAGGAAGATCGCAAAAGGCTTGACCGTATCGGTGGTCGCCGTGAACGCGGATCCGATCTGCTCGAGGAAGCTGCGCCGATTGAACAGTCCGGTCAGGGCATCGAAATGGGCGGAACTGAATAGCGCGCGCTCCCGCTCATCGGCGTTGAGGATCACCGCTAGGCGATCGCCCAGGCGTGCGAGCAGTTCTTCATTGTCACTGCTGATTTCGTGAGGCGTCTGATACCCGAGCGCGATCAATCCACGGAGAGTGTCACCAACCTTGATAGGCGACACGACCGCCTGAACGCCGCCCATCGCGTGAATCGGTTCCGTGACGATGTTCGACGCCGTCGCGGGCAGCGAAATGTACGAGTGCCCGCTCGCAAACATGTGCGTTACATGTTCTGGAATGACAAGAATCTCGTCGTTCTCGCTCCTTCTTGAATCGCCATACTTGCGAAACGCAGAACCGCTCTTCTCTTCCATCAGAAAAGCAAGTGCGTGGTCGCATCGCGTGATTTCGTGGATCCGCGACAACACCATGCGCACGCTACCGTCCAGGTCCTTCCTCGATAGGAGGGCGCGATCGACTTCGCCAAGCACCTCGAGCGTATCGAACTGCTGCCCCAATTGACGTGACATGGCGTTGAACGATCTTGCCAGCTCGCCGAATTCATCGTATCCGTCAACCTGGACCGACGCGGTAAAATCACGTGCGCCAATACGTCGAATGGCGTTCGTGAGCGTCGCGAGCGGTGTCAATGTTCGCCGCACATGGATGAGTCCGAGCAGGACGGCGATCGCTATCCCGACCAACATGACGAGGATGAGGTCCCGGCTCGTGGACGCGACGGGCGCAAGAACCTGCTCGGCGGATTGTCCGGCGACGACGGTCCAATGCTTGGCATGAAATGATGCGTTGAGGAAGAGCTCTCGAGCACTTCCTAGCATCGCTTCCTCGCCCTCATTCCACGCAAGCCTCCGCTCGCCCGTCTTCGCGATGTCGTTCCGGATCTTGTTCATTGCCAAAGCCGTGGCGGGTCCCGAGCAGTGGAGGACGACATGGCTTGAATCCACGACGCAGAGGCGCGTCCCCTCAAGCATGTCATCGATGCTCGGCCAGAGGTACTCAGGCCTGATCTCCGCAACGATGATCGATCCTGGCGCCTGAGAATGTGTTCGCTGGCGAAGCAGCAGAATCGCCGGGGTGGCGCCCGAGGACGCGTCGACACGCAGAACTGCCTGACCGTTTGCAAGTTGAGCGATGGCGTCCTGGTCGAGGAGGGCTAACCATCGCGCGGCGCCGTGAAGGCCATGCGAGGTGGAATCTTGCGAAAGGCCGATTGAATGCACCGCGCGAAAGTACGGATCGATCACGTGGTTTTCATCAACCCGGTCCGGATCCGCAACGACGCGGCTGGCCAATAACCCGGCCGCCAGTGCGAGCCGATCATTGATTGTGGCCACATGTGATGCGGCAATCTGGGCGATATGCCGGGTACGCTCGTCGATGAACGCGTCCCGAATCTTGAAATGAACGATCAATCCCGCCGTCGAGACAGGCAAGAGCGCGCCGATCACGAAAAGCAGCAGAATTCGTCGTGCAACCTTGGTGCGCCCGATCGAGCTTCCGATATTCACGGATTGAAGTCCGATGCGCGTCCGATGAAGCGTCCGTCGACTGCGCGGACAACATCGTCAAGGCTCTCCTTTGCATCAAGC
>JBJXGX010000183.1:0-17811 GCA_046160305.1 Burkholderiales bacterium | reverse complement strand
CGGCACGCCCGGATATCGTTTGGGTCGGCCTCGGATTGCTTAAACAGGAGCGCTGGATCCAGACGCATCTTGGGAAGATCAAAACGCCCTGGATGATCGGGGTCGGTGGCGCGTTCGATTATCACTCCGGCGCAATCCCCTGGGCGCCACCGGCGCTGCGCCGGCTTGGTCTGGAATGGGTTTTTCGGCTGATCCTCCAGCCTCGACTAAGAGCGGTACGTTACTGGTGGTCCCTGGTCTATGTCATCGAGGCGGCCTGGGAAGGGATCGTGTCAGGGCGGTTGTTTCGCCCCCGCTCGCTCGACTAGCGCCACGAGATATGACAGTGGCCGAATAGCGGAGAGCACTGGTCCGCGGATTTTCCGGGGCCGGTCTGCGCTATAGTGGCACCCATAATTGGAATTCCACGGAGGTAGGTGTGCTGGATGTTGGCGAGTTCTGGACCTCCACAATCGCTCCGTCAATGTCCGCAACGGTTCGGCGACCGATCGGGACACACGAGGTTCCCAGGTTTGTCGACGCGGGATTGATCAACCGAACCGCGGACGCTGATCGCCCAGACTTCGCGACCCCGACCCAAGATGTTGGCGTGCGAACGGCAAAATGCCGTGACCCCGGCCCGTCGCCCATCCAAAATCGTCGAGCACGTCTTGTCGACGATCCTGTACGGCGGGAATTCGGCGGACGTATTCATCCATCTTGCCACTGAGCACTACACATGGGCAAAAGCATGCAAGCAGAAACCGCGTCTACCGAACTGGTCCCTGTTACCAATCGCCGCGTCCCCGCGTTGCAGGGCCGGCGCATCGGTGAAATTCTTGCCGAGGCCGGGAAGCTGCAGGAAGAAGATATCCAGGCCATTCTCGACTATCAGCTCGAGCGCTCGATTCGATTTGGCGAGGCCGCCGTCCAACTCGGGTTGGTGACCGAGGCAGACGTTCGAAATGCCTTGTCGCGCCAGTTCGACTACCCGTATCTGGCGGCGGGCTCAAGCGCTGTCAGCGAAGAAATCGTCGCCGCCTACCACCCATTCGGCAAACACGCAGAGATGATGCGCGCCTTGCGATCGGAAATCATCTCGCGGTGGCTCGATCACGAAAGCGGCGGAAGAACCCTTGCGGTTGTCAGCCCGGAACGATCGGAAGGTCGAAGCTATGTCACGGCGAATCTGGCCGTCAGCTTTGCTCAGCTTGGGAAGCGGACTCTGTTGATTGATGCAGACATGCGAAATCCACGTCAACACACCTTGTTCGGGCTCGATATACAAAGCGGCCTATCCGCCGTGCTCACCGGCCGCGGGGAAGCGAGTTCCGTGCGGCAGGTCGCCCCGTTCGAGAACCTCTGCATTCTGCCGGCGGGTGTCTTGCCACCTAATCCCCAGGAGCTTCTCGTGCGCCCCGACTTCGGATGGCTCCTGCGGGAAGTCGAAAAAAACTTCGATGTCGTGCTGATCGATACGCCCCCAGGTGGTCAATTCGCCGACGCTCACGCTGTTGCCGCGAGCGCATATGGCGCGCTGATGGTCATCCGCAAAGATCACACCCGACCACGGGCCGTCACGACCCTCGGGGACAAACTGGCGACCGCCAAGGCGCGGGTGATCGGCACCGTCTTGAACGAGATCTGAATCCGCGTTCGGATCAACTCGCGAAGATAGTGCAGCGCCCCGACGAGACGCGCTGTGATTGTGGCCGTCGACCGCCGTGTCGTTGTGGTCGACCTCAGGCGGCCTAGCGCGCTCAGGCTTACTTGATACAGACCGCACGCACCTGCGCAAGATCGGTCAGGCCCAGCATCACCTTCTCGACGCCGTCCATTTTCAAAGTACGCATTCCTTCGTCCAAGGCGACGGCTACCATTTGCGCGACACGCGCCCCCTCTTGGATCATACGTTTGATGTCGTCGGTACCCACCAGTAGCTCGTGCAGGCCCACGCGTCCCTTGTAGCCCGTGTTGCTGCAGGTATCGCAGCCTACCTTCTTGTACAGGGTGAACTCGCCCTTTTCGTTCGCGAATTTCTTTCGCCATTCAGCGGCCATGCCTTCGAGCGATCCCTTCGGGTCGGTCTTGAATCGTTCCGTGTGCATGAGCTCCGACGTGTACTCGTTCATGTGGATCTTCAGCTCGTCCGCCGTCGGCGTATAGGCCTGCTTGCAGCCAGAGCATAAGCGCTTAGCCAAACGCTGCGCCAATACGCCAAGTAGCGCATCCGCGAAGTTGAAGGGATCCATGCCCATGTCGAGAAGACGGACGATGCTCTCCGGCGCGCTGTTCGTATGCAGTGTCGCGAATACAAGGTGGCCCGTGAGCGATGCCTCGATACCAATCGATGTCGTTTCCTTGTCGCGCATCTCGCCGACCATGATGATGTCCGGATCGGCACGCAGAAACGCCCGCATGATCGTCGGAAAGTCGAGGCCCGCCTTACGATTGATTTGAACCTGGCGGAGGCCTTTTTGCGTGATCTCGACCGGATCCTCGGCGGTCCAGATCTTGGTCTCAGGCGTATTGAGGTGTTTGAGAATCGAATGCAAGGTCGTGGTCTTACCCGATCCCGTCGGTCCGCACACGAAGAAGAGACCGTAGGGTTTGCTGACGACGCTTTGCAAGCGGGCATTGTTTTCCGGCGAGAGCCCGAGCTTGTCCAATGGGATCGGTTCCCCGGATGCGAGAATCCGCATCACGATGTCCTCCAGACCCCCTGCCACCGGCACGGTCGCGACCCGCAGCTCGATATCGAGCGGGCCATATCGCTTGAACTTGATCTTTCCGTCCTGCGGCTTGCGCCGTTCGGAGATGTCCAGATCGCACATGATCTTGATGCGCGCCACGATCGCGGAACGGTATGACGAGGGAATCTCGAAATAGGGAACAAGGGTGCCGTCTTTGCGAAAGCGGACTTCAACCTTCGCTTTCCCCGGATACGACTCGATATGGATATCCGAGACGCCCTGACGGTGCCCGTCGATAATCATCTTGTTGACCAGCTTGACGACTTCATTGTCCTGGGCACCGCTGATATCGAGCGCGTCGTCAGCCTGAGCCTCGTCGTCGCCGTCTTCGGCGCCTCCGATCAAATCACCAATATCCTCGCTGCCCGATGCGCCACCAAAAAAAGCATCGACCGTTAGCGCGAATTCACGCTGTGTCGTTACACAATAGGTGATCCGCAGTTTCGCGAGCACGTTGACCGCGATCCGCGATGCCTTGATCCTTTCCGGATCCAGCGCGAGAACAACGACGCCATCTTTGGTTTCATCGATGGGCAGCCATTGATTGCCTTGAACGTATTCGCGCGGAAGATTCCGCACGAGATCCATCGGCTTTACGCGATCGGGTTTGAACGGTTCGTATGGAACTCCAAAATACGCGCCGAGCGCGCCGCCGATCGCCGGCAACGGAACCTTGAATTCCGCGATCAGTATTTCTTCAAGATCGCCATTCTGGGTCCGCGCGGACTGCTGAGCCTCCAGGAATTTCTCATGCGAGATGGCACCCGCAAGGACAAGCTGGTCATATTTGGACTTTGGGGCCGCCTGCGCCGGATTTGCATCACCCCCGCTTCGCGACGCCGCCAGGATGCCTACGCCAAGTGCCTTGCAGATTTCCTGAAAACCTTCTTCGGCAATTGGCCCGAAAGGCATCGACGATTTGTTGTTGATGAGCTGCGCCACGCCGGCGAGTTCATTGATCTGTGGAACGATGACCGGGGCCGCCAGCATCTGCTTCGTGCGATATCCGGTACGCCGGTCGACTTCGCGCAGAAATCGCAGCTTCGAGCTGTGCCGGCGAAGTTCCTCGTCGTCATAGGCGTCTTTGATGTTGACGAGACGCTTCGACAAGGCCACATAACCGGCAATCGAGTGCTCGCCAATGGGAAGCTTCAGGTCCTTGAAGGAATGGAGCCCCGTCTTGACGCGCGAGATGATCGAGACCTTGTCATCACCCACCGCGTAGTAGGTGAATCGATCCGCATTGAACAAAGTCAGGATTTCAACGCTCACCGCCCCAAGCATTTCATCGACCTTGCGAGCCGATGCGATCTTTTCGATGACGATCTGGAGGTGCTTCCGAAAGGCGAGTTTTGCACCCGTGTCGGCAACCGGCCCCGCTTGGCTATTGACTACAGCGTTCATACCCCCAAACCCCTCGCCTAATGTCAGCTTGACGGCAGTCCCAGGACTCCTAACCGGAGCTCATGACTGATCGAGTTACGCTCTTCCGGAACGGCATCGCGCTGCCATGGCATTGAGCCCGCGCACTTGATCGTTACCCTACCAATCGATTATCGGCATTTCGTCGCGACCCCATAGGCACGGCCGAGCGCAAACTCCAAATCGATCAAGCGCAAAGTTCGGGATGACCTAATCGTGCTCCGATCGAAATGCAGCGAGACCACCGGCGAGCACATATGTATTCAAGCCGCGTTGCGCAAGCAGAAAAGCTGCGGCGGCGCTTCGACGTCCCGTCTGGCAGTAAACGACATACTCGCGGCCCGGATCGAGGATCCGCGGCGCGTTTCGCACTTCACCAAGGGGAATATTCAACGCATCGGGAAGACGATCGAACTGATACTCGGACGGATAACGCACATCGATCCACTGCCCGCCCCGTGCGACGATGGCCTTCGCCTCCGGACCCGGAACCTCGCGAAGCAACGGCGCTCGAAGCATCTCGTCAAAATGCGCTTTGGAAAGTCGGAAAAGCGAACCGTCCGCCACCATCATCACTGTGGCGTTTCGCCTGATATCGGAGAGCAACGCCTCTTCGCCAAACGCATCACCAGACTTTAGTTGGGCCAATTTCATCGCGACGCCCCCAACCTTGCGGGTCACTTCGGCACGACCGCTTTCAATCACGTAATAGTAGTCACCTGCATCGCCTTCGTGGACGACCGCAACACCGCGCTTCGCCTCGATGCGCTCGAACCGGGTCAGCAGTCGGCCGATGTGTGCGGTCGGCAGTCTGGATAGCACGCCGACGCGCAGATTGTTGACGCTGAACATGCCGGTGAGCAGATGCCAGTTCGAGGGCGATCGATTTGCACCCGCAACGGCATCATTGGCCGCTCCGTCCGGATCGGCGGCGACCGTCGCAATCTGGTCCCACGTCATCATGATATCGATGAGTTCATTGTCGAAGCGAACCAGATCAATATCGGTGATGGCACGAGCGGATCCCAATTGCCCTCTACGACCAAGCGGATGAGACGCCTCCTCGGTGCCGCCCACGATCACGGTAAGACCGCCATTCATCGAATCAATCGCAAGTTCCCCCCGCAGGAGGTAGATGCTCGTCCCCGGATCGGGACGACCTTGAAACGGGTCGAGAGTCCGACTGACATGCTCAACGAACGTAAGCGATGCAAGCTCGGCCAGTCTCGCATCGGACATCGCGCCGATCGGTTGCAGGCGCTTGAGCATTTCGGCAGATACCGGCGTTGCAGCACTCATGGAACCCACCTTCGAACAATTGTCGTCATCTCAAAATTCGAATACCTGATTGTTTTGCAGCATGCGAGGACCGAACTGACCCGCACACTCTTCAATTTCCAGCATGGTCAGCTCGATTTCACCGGGCTTCAGATGCGTTACGTAGATTTCCGCCGTTCGCGCGAGCTTCGAAAGCTCTTCGGCCAGCATGCTTGGGCAAAGATGCTTCGAGAGCTCCGCAAGATTCCGCTCCCGATTGTTGAAAGCCGTTTCGATGATGAGGAATTTCAGGTTGTTGATCTTGTTGACGATGGGCCAGAGCGAATCATTGGTGCTGGTGTCACCGGTGAAGACCAAGCTCGCTTGTCCACTATCAAGCTGATATCCGATCGCCGGAACAACGTGGTTCGCGGGGAGCGCGGTGATCTTCCGCTTTCCTCCAAGGTCACACGTTTCCCCGAGCCGGATCGGCTCAAACCGAAGAAACGGCTCCTCGGCGGAGGGTATTTGCGTGAAATCAGGCCAGATCGACCAATTGAAAATATGATTGCGAAGAATTTCGATGGTTGCAGGCAACGCGTGGAGGACGAGTGGGCGGGTACGCATCTGCCCGACCGTGTCGACCATCAACGGCACGGAACAAATATGATCGAGATGGCTATGGGTGATAAAGACGTGATCGATGGCCGCCAGCTCGGGCAAGGTCAGATCATTCACGCCCGTTCCGGCATCGACCAGGACGTCGCGATCGATCAGCATCGATGTCGTACGCAGATGGCGTCCGCCGATTCCACCGCTGCAGCCAAGAATGCGTACCTTCATTACCTGCGCACCTACTTCCGATCGAATACCGTTACGCCGTCCCAGTCCGGGAGTGGCGGGTGTTTGCGATAGTACGTGATTCGAGAAACGTATAACTCATGGAGCCCCGCCGATGGCATGCGCCGCTGCATATTGATGAGTGCAATTTCCGCCTGGTCCCATTCCTGCGCCCGATATGCACGGAGCATTTGCGTCCAGAGCTTCAATTCTTCGGACCGGGACTGGCCAATATCGGCCTCAAAACCAAGAGGCTCGTAAATCGAAACGGCCTCTTCCTTACCCTTGACTCGGACGCGGTCAAGTTCACGGCACACCAGATCGGGAATCAACTCGCGCGTCCTTGCACCGAGGATAATGCCGACGTTGTAGTATTTCGTGAGACTCTCCAGGCGAGCCGCGAGATTCACCGGATCACCCAGAACCGTGTATTCGCGCCGCAATCTGGAGCCCATGTCCCCAACACTCGACAGGCCGGTGTTGATCCCGATGCCGATCGTAAGGGGCGCCGCAGGCCTGAACGGAAGTCTGCTCTCGGCTCTTCGCACGGCATCCTGCAGCACCAATGCGGCCCGAATGGCATTACGCGCATGATCGGGGTCCGGAAGAGGCGCGCCCCAGAATGCCATCACGCCGTCGCCCAGATACTTGTCCACCGTGCCGCGATGATCGTGGATGACCAGCGTGACTTCGGTGAAGTACTCGTTGAGGAGTCGGCGCAATTCCGTGGGATCGAGCGTTTCGGCAAGTGAAGTGAAATTCCGCAGGTCGCCGAACATGACGGTCAGGATTTCGTTCTTCGCCTCGCCCGAGTATTTCTCGGGATCTTCCGCCATCTGATTGACCAGTTCGGGGGGAACGTATTCACCGAACAGTTGCGCCATGCGGCGCCTGGAGCGCGTTTCAACGAAGTATCCGTAGAGCACGTTCGTTGCAAGCAAGGCGCCCACCAATATGAGCGGGGGCGCGAGCGGAACGTATTCATTCCAGTAGGACCACGCGATTTCGGCATGAAGTCCGAACGCGATTGCAATAACACCCGTAACGATGATTGCTCGCAGCGGGGACACGAACGGCAGCAGGAGTGCAAGCACGATTCCCACGCCGGCGATCGTAATCCGCTCGCTCCATGATCGTTTACTGCGATTTGACTTAATGCTCTGGTCGAGGATCCCGGACACAAGATTGGCGTGAATTTCAACGCCGGGAAAGACGCTCGCGACGGGGGTTGCCCGAAGATCGAACAGCCCCGGCGCCGACGTGCCAACGATAACGATTCTGCCGGCGAGTCCCTTCGCAGGAACCCGATCCTCATACAAGTCGAGGGCGGAGAAATAGTTGAATGATCCACGCACGCCGCGAAACGGAATCAATGCCGCGCCACGATCGTCGACCGGAACGGTCAACTTGCCTACTTGAAACGCATGAAGCGGATTGTTCGCGCCGCCATGCGCGTTGGGATCGCGGTAGACCGGTTTCATGCTGGTGCCGCCATCCAACTGCCTTACGATAGCGAGAGACAGCGACTCGAAATACTCCCCGCGGTATTCAACGACCATCGGCACGCGCCGGGAAACGCCGTCAACGTCAGGAAGCGAGTTGAAATGGCCGCCGCTCTTGGCGGCGTCCTGGAACCTCGCGAGATTCCCATTGTGACCGCGCCAAACGTAGAAGTCCGACGAATGCGGGGCAATTGCACCGGAGGGCAATGCGGGGCTCGGCAGTGCTCCGTGCTCGCGCGCATCCGGGTCGTTTGAAACATAGAACCCGAGCACGACCGGCCTTTTTGCCAGCGTCTTGGCGAATCGTGCATCGTGATCGAGCGCCGGTCGAATTTCTTCCATTCTGGCGTGAAAAGCTTCGTCATCGCGCAGCGACGATTTGGCGAGCGATTCGAGGACGTTGAGCCCACTCGAGTGATCGGGTTCTGCGAATACGACGTCAAAGGCGACGATACGCGCACCATATCGATCGAACAATTTATCGAGCATCACGGCAACAACATCCCGGCCCCAGGGCCATCGGCCTATCCTGGCTAGGCTCGCCTCGTCGATATCGACAATCGCAATGCGCGAATCCGCAGCACCCGTGGCGGCAAGTCGGACCCGAACGTCATAGGCCAAGCGATCGAAATGCTCGATAAAGCTGAACGACGTCGCCGAAAATACGTGCGCGCAGATGAGCGTCGTGATGAAAAGCCCGACCATTACCCGCGGCCATTGGCGCTGTAAAGCCCGCCGGGCCGACTTGGTGGAATCGCCGGTCAGTGGCGCGCGCGGTACGGGAGTCCGTCGGACGGCGATGTTGCTCAATTTTGCGTCTCTACCGTTGATTCGATACGCACTTGCCCGATAGCGCGTTTCGCCGGCAGGCGTCGAGGGCCCGTCTTTAAGAAATGCTCGGGTATGCCGCGCCTCTGCGCCCTCCACGAAACGATCAGGAGGGCCCCAACAACGCGCGACAGTGAATGCAGTTCTACTTCAGATAGAACTCCATTTTCACACCCGCGAGCTCGATCACATCGTGATCCCCCAATGGATGCGCCTGGACATCGAGCGCGCGACCATTGACGATTGGGAAAACCGAGCCTTCCACATGGGTGATGTAATAGCCCTGAGGCCTTTTCGTGATCACGGCAACCTGAACGCCCGGCTTGCCAAGGGTCGTAAGCGCCTTGGTGAGTTCAAGCTCCCTGCCTGCGTTCGATCCGGTCAAGACCTGAATCGCCCCGAGTCCCTGGCCACCCGCCCCAATACCGGATGCGCCGGCCGCGTGATGTTGAGCGCCGGAAGAAACGGTCGAGCCGAACGCAGATCTGCCCGGCTGGGACTCACCGATCGATGCCATCGGCTGGGAGGCGCTCAGCCCAATTCCACCCTCGGCCATCGCCGGCGTACCGATCGCCTGATTCGCCGTAACGGGCCCGGCCGCCTCCGCCGCGGCACCTGAACCGATCGGGACGATGCTCCCCGAAGTCCGCATCTGTTGCATCGCGGCCGACAATGTCGACTTCGGCCGCAGAACCATCGTTCTCTCGAAATCCTGTGCGCGCGGGACGGCCGCCGCGGTGTCGCTCATGTACTTGAGCTTGTACTTTCCCAACTCGACGACATCGTTGTTCTGGAGAAAATGCTTCTTGATCGGCTGGCCGTTCACCAGCGTTCCGTTCGTGCTTCCGAGATCCTCCAGGAAGGAATCGTTGAGGATCGTGACGATCACCGCGTGATCGCCCGACACGGCAAGATTGTCGATCTGAATGTCGTTGTGCGGCTTTCGACCGATCGTCGTCCGCTCTTTGGTGACGGTGTATTCCTTCAGAACAAGACCGTCCATGCTCAGAATAAATTTGGCCATACCGATTCCCCTATCGTAGCCAGCCGAGGATCCGCGAGACGAGCCCCCGCGAAGCGGCATAGTCGTGCAGCACTCGCACTAGTATTACCGATACATTGTCGCGCCCCCCATTATCGTTTGCCATTTGCACCAACTGCTGCGCGGCAAGCTTCAGGTTCGCCGACAACGCCTGCATCGTCATACCGATATCGTCGTCGGGAACCATGTCGTTCAGCCCGTCGGAGCAAAGTAGATAGACATCGCCCGGACGCGCATCACAGTGGGTGAGTTCGGCATCAACAGCCGGATCAATGCCGAGCGCCCGTGTCACGAGATTCTTGTTATGCGAGAAGCGGGCCTGCTCAGGGGTGATCATGCCGTTGTCGATCTGCTCCTGAAGCAACGAATGGTCCTTCGTGATCTGGACGAGCTCGCCGTCGCGTAGTCGATAGCCACGGGAATCGCCGATGTGGGCAAACGAAACGCTGTTGTTGTAGAAGAGCGCCGACACCAACGTCGTCCCCATTCCGCTGTAGTGGGGCTGTGTCTGGGCGGCCTGATAGACCGACATATTGGCTTTGGCGATCTGGTCGAGCAGCAGCCTTTGACCGATTGGACGACCCGTTTCGGCATCGAGATCGAACGGCCGATGGTTGGCGAGTGCCTGGCGCATTTCGGTGGCGATGACCGTTGTAGCCATTCCGCTCGCTACTTCGCCGGCGTTGTATCCGCCCATCCCGTCAGCCAGGACGGCGAGCCCGATCGAGGCGTCGGAGGCGATCGAGTCCTCATTGTGCGAGCGAACGATTCCCGCATCGGTACAGGAGGCGATTTCCAAGGATTGCGCGAGGTTCATCGGGATCAGCTTCGATATACGCATGCTGTCCGGTGGCGCGACGCGACGGTGGCCGACCGTTTGTTGGCTCATAGGGCGGTGCTCACTGCTTGAATCGGGGCGCTCGACATTGCTGCGGCTCCGCTTGCGATACGAAGCGCGTGTGCGAACTGCGCGCCGTTCTGGAATCGTTGCGAAGGATCCTTCGCCATGGCCTTGTTGATGAATGCGACGATTGAACCTGAGAGCTGCCGGTTGAATTGCCGGATGTCAGGCGGCGGATCGTTGGCGATCCGGAACATCAGCGCGGCCATCGAATCACCATCGAAGGGTAGTTTGCCGCTGGCGAGAACATAGAACGCGACACCAAGCGAATAGAGGTCCGAGCGTCCATCGATACGTTGACCGCTCAGCTGCTCGGGAGACATGTAGGAGGGCGTTCCAAGCACCATTCCCGTCTTGGTCTTGGACGAATCCGTGATTCTTGCTATCCCGAAATCGGTCACCTTGACGGTATCGCTCTCTTCTTCGTACATGATATTCGCGGGCTTGATATCCCGATGCACCACGTTGTTCTTGTGCGCGTAGTCAAGCGCCTCGGCGACCCGCGTGATCACCGACACCAGTTTGTCGTAGGCAAACAGCGCCTCGGGCTTCGTTCTCGAAGTGAGGTCCTTGCCCTTTAGATACTCCATCGCGATATAGGCGAGATCGTGCTCTTCGCCCGCATCGAATATCGTCACGATATGCGGATGATTGAGTCGGCCGGCCGTTTCCGCTTCACGAAAGAAACGCCCCCGGGCTTCCTGCAATTCGTCGCCTTCGAATTCCTGCCCAAGCGCCATGGTCTTGATGGCAACCAACCGTCCGATCTTCGGATCGCGCCCAAGATAGACCGTTCCCATCGCACCGCGGCCCAGTTCTTTTTCCACCTGGTAGCGTCCGAGCATGGGCTTCTCGACACCGGCCTCGGTAATGAGCGTGGCGCCCGCGCTACCCGAGCCGCCCCCGAGCATCACGGTTTGCGAGAGTTGCTTGGCGCGATCGAGCTTTTGCTTGAGATCGCGGAAGTTGGGATTGAAATCCGACATGTGCTGAAATACGACTTCCGCTTTGCTGAATTGGCGTTTGCGCTCGAAATCGAGTGCGAGCCCATACAGCGTGTCCATGAGCGGTTCGCTGATCGGAATCCTGCGGAGCTTGTCGAATGCCATATCGAGCTGTCCCTGCCCTTGCAAGGCAAGCCCAAGCATGCGATTGGATTCGGCCGATTCAGCATCCGCCAGGACCTTGCCGGCCTCGGCCATGAAGAACCGCTTGGAGGTGAGGAGCAGGTGTCCAATGGCAAGGAGCGTTGCAGGGAGCATGAGCTGCAGCCACATGCCGAATCGCGTGATCGCAAAATAGGGAATTGCAATGAGCAAGACCAGGAGGGCGGTGGATACCACGGCGGATGGGATCGATGCCAGCCTGGGAAGGAGGACGGCGACGTAGACCGCCACGATCACCAGTGCGGCAAGCGTGGCGAGTTCGCCCCAGCCGGGCGAGGCGATGAAATGCCTTTGCAGCAGGCTGGATACGTTGTGCGCAAGCACCATCACGGGTGGCGTGGAGGCACTGATCGGCGTGTGCATCGGCGCCACGACACCGGCCGCGGTCGGGCCGATGAGTACGATCTTGTCGCGATATTTTTCAGGCGAGACCTTCCCCGATACCACATCGAAAAACGAGTCCACCGTGAACGGTTGGCGGCTCGCTTCCGGTTGATAGAAGTGCGTACGCATCGAGAGATGCGGACCGGTTTCAATGGTCAGATTGCCAAGCTGCAGCCCCTGCCCATAGTGAACACGCATTTCCTTCGGCGTGATGCCGAGCGATTTCGCCGACACCGCTAGCGCGAGTGACGGCACCAGGTAGCCGAAGTAATCGACAACCAGCGGCTCCGATCGAAAGATGCCGTCCTTGTCCGCGTTCGAATGGAGGTGACCGACACCGCTCACCGATACGCCAAGACGATCGATCGGAACCGACACGACTTCGGTGGCGGGGAGCGGGAGATCTCTCACCTGCGGTAAGCCGCCCGCAGGTTTGATCGTGCTCGCCGCGACAAACGGGGGCAACGTCTTATCCGGGGAACCGACCGGTTGATTCGCATCGATTCGAAACAGCATCGGCAGGACCACGTTGCCCGCGTTCGCGAAACTCGTGGCGAGCTTGCGATCCGAATCAAGTGCCTCGTTCGCCTCGGCGAGAATGGCACCCATTTTGGCAAGCGGGTCCTCGAGCCGCTTCGTACCCGAATCGTCGCTGCTGTTGAGGATTGCGGTAGCGGTGCTGTGCTCGGCGACCAACCGGTCGATGTACGGCAATCCCCGATCCCTCTCGGGTTCGGAGAAAAACGCGAGATGCGCGACGACCTTCGCCTTCGATGCGCCCAGGAAATCGATGAGCTTGGCATGCACGTCACGCGGCCACGGCCATCGGCCGATATTCGCGATGCTCGCGTCATCAATAGCAATGATCGCGATTCGATCGGAGGGAACTCGTTCCGTGCGCGCCTCGGCAAGGTCATACGCCTTGCCCTCGAGACCGGCAATAGCGTCGGGCTCGGCAAAGTAGAAGGCGAAGGCACAGAGGCTGAGGGCAATGCCCCAAACCCAGTCTTTTTTCCAGGTGGAACGCGCGGTCACAGGGAAATTCCGCGAAAGGTTAGATGTCCGATTGTCGTCACAACTCGGTGAATTTTAAGTGAGAACACTTTGTAAAGCGGTGATTTCCCGGTTGGAGGCGGGCACAAATTCCGCCCTTGCAGCAATCACTTGGCGCGCGTTCTTTCAATCCTGAAACGATTGAGCGATGCGATTCGCGAACAATTCGATGGGCTAACAGCAGAAATCGGGGATGCCTAAAGCTCGACAGATCCCCAATTTGCGCACCAATAGGCTGCAATTCCAAAACCGGCGGGACACGCGGGCAGATGGCATCCACAGGCCGATTCAAAACCCCGGAAACCAGGGTTTTGCCTATCGCTTCGCCTGCACGCTGATCACGTGCCGAGGAGCGTTCCGACCCCAATGCCAAGTGCGGCGGCGAGCTCGTTCCCGCCAATCTTTTTCGTGTCCTCGCCCTTTGCTTTCAATACCTCGATCTGGCCGCCTTGCCCGGTGATCCGAAAACTCGCCGGTCCGATCTCGGAGACTTCGCCGATCTTTCCCTTCACTGCACCAAAGGTACGAAACGGGTGCTTCTTCGCGTCGAAGATCTGCACTTTCTTGCCATTGAGCGTGGTCCAGGCCCCGGGCGCGGGGTTGCAGCCCCGAATCAGGTTGTAGGTGAATTCCACATGCGTCGCCCAATTGATCCGGGCCTCCGCCGTTCGGCACCACCCCTCGTACGATGCATTCTGTTCATCCTGGACGATCTCGCGATGCTTCCCGGACAGAATGAGGTCGGCCGCCTGCAGCATGGCCTGCACACCCATCGGGAAGAGTCGATCGAAATACACGGACCCAAGGGTATCGTCCGGGCTGATCGACGTCTCTGTTTGCAGCACCACCGGACCTTCGTCCAGCCCATCGGTTGGCCGAAAAATGGTCAACCCGGTCTTCGTTTCACCGCGAATAATCGGCCAGTTGATGGAACTGGGGCCACGAAACTTCGGCAAAAGGGACGGGTGGAATTGAATGGTGCCAAGCTTTGGGATGTTGACGAATTCCTGCGGTGCGAACTGCAACACGAAGGCCATAATGCCAAGCTGCACGTTCGCAGCCTTCATGGCCGCTTCTGCTTCGGGGCTTCGCAGCGACGGGAACTGATGCACCTTGAGGCCCCGCTCGAGCGCCGCCACTTTCAGCGGATCGGCCTTTGCGCCTTCTTTTTCCGGCGCGCAGAACACCGCCGCAACATCATCACCACGCGCGACAAAGGCCTCCAAGACGGCCTTACCAAAGTCCTGCTGACCGATGATTGCGATACGCACGGTTGACTCTCCTTAAGCTGCTTTTTTCGGCGGGGCCGAAAAGGCACCGGCGCTTTTGAGCGCGGTGACTTTCGCATCGTCGTACCCCAGCACTTCCTTCAAGACCTCGTCGGTGTGCTCACCGAGCGTTGGCGAGCGCTTTATCACCGAGGGCGAGTCCGACATCTTGATCGGCATGCCGACGTTGAACCATTTGCCGCGCTCCGGATGATCGAGCTCGACCCACATGTCGCGACCGCGCACATGCTCGTCGTTTGCGAGATCCTCGGTGCTCATGATCGGACCGCACGGAACATCCAGGGGATTCAGGATCGCCATGAACTCGCGCTTGGTATGACCGGAGGCGAATTTCTCGATCATCGCCCACATCGCGTTTTGATTCTTGCGGCGATCACCGATCTTCGCGAATCGCGCATCGGTAGCAAGATCAGGCAAACCCACCACGGGCCCGATGCGCTTGGCGAGCGCTTCCCACACTGCCTCCTGGACGACCACGTAGATGTAATCGTTAGGACCGCCCGGTTTGCACTTGATCGCGTTACCGAGCTGCCCGCCGCCCGAATCGTTACCGGCACGCGGCGTTTCGCCCATGCCTTGCTGGGTCGGCACGGAATACTCGGCGAGCGATTGGCGGGTCAGGCGTTGATGATCGCGGAACTTGACGCGGCAGAGGTTCATCACGCCGTCCATCATCGCGACCTCGACATACTGGCCCTTGCCGGTCCGATTCGCCTGATTGAGCGCGGCAAGCAGTCCGATCGCCAAGTGCAATCCGGTACCGGTATCGCCGATCTGCGCACCGGTGACAAAGGGCGGGCCCTCGGGAACGCCGGTGGTGCTCATCGCACCACCCATCGCCTGCGCGACGTTTTCATAGGCCTTGAATTCGGCATAGGGGCCCGATGATCCGAATCCCTTGATCGATCCCATGACGATTTTCGGATTGATCTGATGGACCTTCTCCCAGGTGAACCCGAGCCGATCGAGCACACCAGGACCGAAGTTCTCCATGATGATGTCGCACTTCTTGAGCAGATCGATGAACACCGCCTTCCCATCGGGGGACTTCATGTTCACGGTGATCGAGCGCTTGTTGCAGTTGAGCATCGTGAAGTAGAGGCTGTCGGCATTCGGCACGTCGCGCAACTGACCGCGTGTCGCATCGCCTTGCGGTGGCTCGAACTTGATGACATCGGCGCCCATCCACGCCAGCAGTTGCGAGCAGGTCGGCCCCGCTTGAACGTGGGTCATGTCGAGGATGCGAATTCCCTTAAGTGCTTCCATTCATCTCTCCAGAATCCTTGGTCTTACTTCTTCTTCCCGCTTTGCGGGTTCAGGCTGGTGATGCGCCCGCTTTCGGTGCCGGCCGTCTCGTCGATGACCGCATTGATGAGCGTGGGTTTGCGCGAACGGACGGCTTCTTCCATCGCTTTGCGCAGCGCGGCCGGGGTCGTGGCATGCACACCCACGCCACCGAAGGCCTCGATCAGTTTGTCATAGCGCGCGCCCTTGACGAACACCGTGGGCGCCACATCGGACCCACCACTCGTATTCACGTCGGTGCCGCCGTACACCCCGTTGTTGTTGAGGACCACGACGCAGACCGGCAGGTTGTACCGGCAGATCGTCTCGACTTCCATGCCGGAGAAGCCGAACGCGCTGTCGCCTTCGATCGCGATCACCTGCTCGCGACTGACCACCGCGGCGGCGACGGCAAAGCCCATGCCGATGCCCATGATGCCCCACGTACCCACATCGAGGCGCCGGCGCGGCTTGTACATGTCGACGATGCTGCGGGTGAAGTCGAGCGCGTTGGCGCCTTCGTTGACCAGCATCGCATCGGGGTTGGCCTTGATGATGTCGCGCACCACGGCGAGCGCGCTATGGAAATTCATCGGCGTCGGGTCTTTCGCCAGGGTCTCGGCCATCTTGGCGATGTTCTTCCCCTTACGCTCGGCAATGGTGGCGAGCCAGTCGGCCGGCGGCTTGGACCAGTTCGCGCCGATACCTGTGAGCAGCGCGGACACGCAGGAACCGATGTCACCGACCACCGGCGCATCGATACGCACATTGCTATCGGCCTCCTGCGGCGAGATATCGATCTGGATGAAAGTCTGACCGCCCCAATCCTTGTGGCCCGCCCCGCCCCAGGTCTTGCCCTTGCCGTGCGAGAGCAGCCAGTTGAGGCGGGCGCCGATCAACATCACGACATCGGCCTCGGGCAACACATACGAGCGGGCGGCGGAGGCGGACTGCTCGTGCGTGTCGGGCAAGAGGCCCTTGGCCATCGACATCGGCAGGTAAGGAATGCCGGTCTTCTCAACGAGGGCCCGGATTTCCGCGTCGGCCTGGGCGTAGGCGGCGCCCTTGCCCAATACGATCAGCGGACGCTTGGCGCTCTTCAGCAAGGCAAGGGCGCGCTGCACGGCGTCCGGAGCAGGAATTTGGCGAGGCGCCGGATCGACTACCTTGATCAGCGAGTTCTTGCCGGCTTCGGCGTCCATGGTTTGGGCGAACAACTTGGCGGGCAGATCGAGGTAGACGCCGCCCGGCCGGCCCGAGACAGCGGCGCGGATGGCGCGCGCGATCCCCACACCGATGTCTTCGGCGTGCAGCACGCGAAACGCGGCCTTCGCGAGCGGCTTGGCGATGGCGAGCTGGTCCATTTCCTCGTAGTCGCCCTGCTGCAGGTCGACGATCTCGCGCTCACTCGACCCGCTGATGAGGATCATCGGGAAGCAATTGGTCGTGGCGTTTGCCAATGCAGTCAAGCCATTGAGAAAACCGGGGGCGGACACCGTCAGGCAGATGCCAGGCTTTTGCGTGAGGAAGCCGGCGATGGCGGCGGCGTTGCCCGCGTTCTGCTCATGACGGAACGAAATCACGCGCATGCCGGCTGCTTGCGCCTTGCGGGTGAGGTCGGTGATCGGGATGCCCGGCAGACCGAATATCGTGTCGATGCCGTTGAGTTTGAGGGCATTGATGGTCAGATGAAACCCGTCGGTCGTTTCACCCGCAACGGCGGCGGTCTCGCCTCCGCTCGCGAGCTTCGCATCGGCTGCAACTTGCGTCTGTACGCTTCCCATCACCGGACTCCTGGAAGTTTGGTTTGCGATTCGGATGGCGGGGCCGTTGATCCGCGGTGCGGTCCGCGCTCGATGGGGCGGCCTCTCGACCCCGCAGAGCGCTTGCACCGGCCGTCATCGGTTGCCACCGCCCATGGCGGACACCCGATAAACTCTCGATAATCTCTCGCCTCATGCTGCACATCCGCAGCGAGGAAGTCTAGGGACAACACGCACTTGCTCACCTTGACTGCGGTCAATGATTCCCGCTTAAGGCGTGCCTCGTATTGGGGCGCACCGATACGCATGCCCCTATGCGCGATACGCATACCGCTATGCGCGATACGC
>JBJXGX010000182.1:0-38252 GCA_046160305.1 Burkholderiales bacterium | reverse complement strand
CAACGCGCGGTCACTCGGTGATCGCCGCCACCGTGTGCGCCCAGCTCAAGGCTGCGATGAGTTGTGCATTGACGGCCTCCTCGGCGAGCCCGCACTTGAGCGCGGCGGCGGCCATGCGTGCCTGATCACCTTGCTCGCACACCTTCGCAAGTTCAAGGAGCGGCGCGTAAGGGCCGGTTTGCGTAAGGAGTGCGTCCCTGACATCGAGCGGCAAGGTGATTTGCGACAGCACGTCGCCGATGGGGCGGCCCAGCAATTGATCGAGCAGGGAAAGCAGACCCGTGAGGAAGGCAAGGTCCGGGTCGACCGTTCCGGCCCCAAGGGATTCCATCATACGGGCCCGTACCAGCACCTGTTCGATCAACGCACGCTCGGCGAAGCCGCGATCCTTCATATCGAATACGAGGAGCGACAACCATCGATACAGTTTTTGGCCGCCGATGACGAGCAGCGCCTGCTCGATCGTACCGATCTGTCGCTGCAGCCCCATCGCCGCCGAATTGACGTAGCGCAGCAGCTTGAATGTCAGCACGGGCTCCATGTGAAGCGCTTTCGCAAGCACCGCATTGTCGGCACCGCTTCGCAGCTTGTCGAGGATCTGGAAGACACGGACGCGATCGACATCGCTCTTTGGCGGTTTCCAGTTCTCACGACGCGTGACGAACGGCCCCTGGAAATAATCGAATCCGGCGCGAAAGCAAAGCTGATGGTCGTCCGACGTTTGCACATCCCGAGCGATGAGCAGGATGGGTACCGTACCATCGGGTCGGTTCAACCGCCGTAGTGTCCTCGCGAGCTCCTTCAACTGGATGCCGTCGAACGCGGCGGCTGCGATCTGTACGAACTGACAATGCGCGAGAATCGGCATCACGGCTTCCGGTGCGGACTGGAGCTTCCATCCGACGCGCAATCCGGCGCTCACAAGCCGGTCGATGCTCGCGAGCACGCTCGCCTCATCGGGCAAGGTTTCCTGCGTCGGATCGAGGACCAGCACGCTGTTCGCACGCGGCAGTTCGCCGGGCATGCCCTTGGCAACGGATGCAAGCGCCACCTCGACCATGGCAAGCTGATCAGCGATGAGATTGCCAACCCGTGATGCTGCAAGCTCACGGAGCAAAGCATCGTCGTACACCTTGCGGATCGCCGCGCTGCGATCCTTGAAGCGCGATTGCATCTGGCGATCGAGCGAGAACTCGTAGCCGGCGATGCGCTCATGGCGATCGAGCACCTGATCGCGACACACGAACGTCGAGATCTCTCGCCGAGGTGATGGCAATTGGAGCGGCGCTTGGACCGCGGGAGCAGGTGGCGAAACTTCGTTCAGCGGCGCGATGGCTCGCTCGTTGACCTGCTGGCGCGGCATTAGCTCGCGCGGAGTCTCCGCACCGCGCAACATCGAACGGAGAAAATTGAGCATGATTGGATCCGTTGGTTGTTCGCATCACTCGGTGAGTGCCATTACCTCGTACGCCCAATTCATGGCGGCGATGAGTTGCGCGTTGACGGCGTTTTCGTCGACGCCGCACACCGCAGCGGTGACTGCTATGAGGCCCTGATCACTTTGCTCGCACGCTATAACAAGATCAAGGAGATGCACGTAGGGCCCGGTCCGCGTAATGAGCGCGTCCTCCACTTCGCGAGGCGCGCCTATTTGGGGTAGGAGGTCTGCAATGGGTCGGCCCAGTACCTTATCGAGCAACGAGAGCAGGCCGGTGAGAAAGGCGAGATTTGGATCGACCGTCTTGGCCCCGAGCGACTCCATCATTCGGGCGCGTACCAGCACCTGCTCGATCAATGTGCGCTCGACAAAGCCGCGAATCTTCATGTCGAAAAGGAGGAGAGACAACCACCGGTACAGTTTCTGCCCGCCAAGAGCGAGCAGCGCCTGATCAATCGTAGCGATCTGTCGCTGAAACCCCATTGCTGCCGAGTTGACATATCGCAGCAACTTGTATGTCAGCACCGGCTCCATGCGAAGCTCCTTCGCAATCACCGCATGGTCGGCACCGTTGCGCAACCGACTAAGAATCTGGATGACGCGGCCCGTGTCGATCTCGCTCCTTGGCGGTGCCCAGTTCTCGCGGTTCGTGACGAACGGCCCCTGGAAGTAATCGAACCCGGCGCGAAAGCAAAGCTGGAAGTCATCCGAGGTCTGCACATCTCGCGCCGTGAGTTTGATGGGGGCCACGCAATCCGGGCGATTTGCCCGCCGCAGTTTTCGAGCGAGCTCCTTCAACTGAACACCGTCAAAACCCGGCGTCTCGATCTGGATAAATTCGCAGCTCGTCAGGATGGACATGACAGCTTCGGACGATTCGCCGAGCTTCCAGCCCACCCTGAAACCAGCGTTCACCACGGCTCCAACGCTGGCTAATGCCATGGCCTCATTGGGCGATGCCTCCTGTGAGGAATCGAGGACAATCACGGTGCTGCCCCGCTGCATCTGACTGCTTATTCCCTTGCGACCGACGCGACGGACACTTCAACGACGGCCAGTCGATTGATCAGTAGCCGGTCGACCTGGACGGTCGAAAGCACCCGCATCAAGGTATCGTCATACACCTTGCGGATGACGGCCCCGCGATCCTTGAACCGCATCTGCTTTTGGCGATCGAGCGAAAACTCGTAGCCCGCGATACGCTCATTTCGATCGAGCACCGGATCGCGGAGCAAGTAGGACGAAATCGCCCGCGGAGACGGCGGCGCGCGAAGTGAAGCGCCCCCTCGAGTGATGATTGAGGAAATTTCGTTTAGACGACCGTACGCCCGCTCATGCACGCGCGCCCGAAGATCGCCCTCGGAGGGAGACGGCACGCTGCGAAACAGCGAACGAAGAATATTCAGCTTGATCACTCGGAGATCGCGACCGCGTTGTACGCCCAGTCCATCGCGGCGATCAGTTGCGCGTCGACAGCGTTCTCGTGGAGCCCGCAGGTGGCGGCGATCACTGCAATGAGCCCCGGTTCGCCTTGCTCGCACGCCTTCGCAAGTTCGAGAAAATGTGCGTAGGGTCCGGTCTGCCTGAGGAGCGCGTCCTCCACTTCGGCGGGCAGGTTGATTTGCGCGAAGAGAGCCTCAATGGGCTGGCCAAGAAACTGTTCGAGCATCGAGAAGAGGCCGGTGAGATAGGCAAGATCAGGCTCGATCGTTCCGGCGCCAAGTGATTCCATCAGCCGGGCGCGTATCAGCACCTGCTCGAGCAACGCGCGCTCGGCGAAGCTGCGCGCCTTCATGTCGAAGAGGAGGAGGGACAACCACCGGTACAGTTTCTGGCCACCAACGACACGCAGCGCCTCGCTGATCGTACCGATTTGGCGCTTGACGCCGAATGCCGGGGAGTTGACGTACCGCAACAACTTGAATGTGAGCACCGGCTCGGTGCGAAGGTGTTCCGCGAGCACCGCATTGTTGGCGCCGCTTCGCAGCCTGTCGAGGATCTGGATGACGCGGACCCGATTGACATTGATCTTCTGCGGCGTCCAGCTTTCCCGGCTCGAGATGAACGGCCCCTGAAAGTAATCGAATCCGACGCGAAAACAAAGCTGGAAATCATCCGAGCTTTGCACATCTCGTGCAATGAGACCGAGCGGGGCCACGCCATCCGGGCGATGCATGCTTTTCAATTTTCGCGCGAACTCCTTCAACTGAACCCCGTCGAATGCCGGCGTGTCGATCTGGACGAACTCGCAGCGCGCGAGAATGCCCATGACGGCGTCCGAAAGTGTGTCGAGCTTCCACCCTACCCGGAATCCGGCGTCCAGCACGGCGTCGATGCCGGCGTACGCCGCCCCATTGCGCGAGGCCTCCTGCGAGGAATCGAGGATAAGCACGGTGTTTGCGCCGGGCAGGTCGCTGATGATTCCCTTGGCAACCGACCGGGTGGCCACCTCGATGATGGCCATTCGATGATCGAGAAGCGTATCTACGCCGATCCCCGAAAGCTCGCGGATCAACGTATCGTCGTACAGCTTGCGGATGACGGCATGGCGGTCCTTGAACCGCATCTGCCTTTGGCGATCGAGCGAAAACTCATAGCCCGCGACGCGTCCGTCGCGATCGAGCACCGGATCGCGGAGCACATAGGACGACATCGCTCGCCGGGACGGCGGCGGGCCGCTGGCAACGTCGTCCGGCGTGACAAGGGACGAAACCTTGTTTAGGCGCACATAGGCCCGATCGAGCGCCCGATCATGTGCTGTGGAGTACGAGGCCCCTTCGCCTGGCGGCGGCTCGCTGCGAAACAGCGCGCGAAAAATATCCAGCATGATCGGTTGAGGAGTCGGGTCCCGTTACCGTGCCAACTCCCGGTCGACGGGAAGACGTTCACCGACGTCAGTGTGGCGGCACTATCCACGCTACATTGTCGATATCGGGCCTGGCCCGCGATGCGAAGATGAACGCGTCAATCCCACCGCTATTTCGGGTCTGCCGATCGCCTCGTGCGAAATGTCACGCTCAGCGGACCGCGCCGCGCGCGCTGATCGGCCAGACCGCCTCGACCCGCTCCTTGCGCACGCACACCATCCAGTCGTAGAGATTGACGGTGGGATCACAGTGCCCGGGGATCAGTCGCAGCTGCTCGCCGAGCGCGGGCAGGCGCGCGGTGTCGGCGACACGCACCACGCCGTGCTCATCCGAGGCTTTCGTATATTCAAGGCCCGGCCAGCCCGTCACGACCGGCAATCCGGAATCGGTGCTGGACGCTTTGAGCCCCGCATCCACGACAATGCGATCGCGCGTAGGCGTGCTCATGACGCTGGTGAATACGAACAGACTCTGCTCGAATCGCGGGAAACCGTCCCAGGCGTTGGCGTTGTAGTCGGCATCCATGAAGATGTAGGAACCCGGCTGCAATTCGTTGTAGACGTCGCTTGCCGCCTCGAACATGAAGCTGCCCGTTCCCGCCCCGGTAATGGTTTCACAGGGGATGCGGTAATGGGCGAGCAGTTCCTTCGTCTTGCGCGCTGCTGCCGCCGCGCGATCGATCGCGGCGCGACGATCGGCGACCGCGCGCAGATGCTGCGCCGAGCCCTGATAAGCGTGGATGCCCGCATAGCGCAGAAACGGCGCGGCCTTGATGGCGCGCACCAGCGCAAGCGCCGGTTCACCGGGTTCGACCCCGCAGCGATCGGCACCGACATTGATCTCGACCAGTGCATCGATAACCACGCCCGCCTCGTTGGCCGCCGCCGACAGCTCCGCGACATTGCGCGCGTCGTCGACGCAGACCGCGATGCGCGCGCGCCTTGCCAGATGGGCGAGCCGGCGGACTTTGGCCGCCCCGACGATCTCGTTCGAGACCAATACATCGCGTATGCCCGCATCGACGAAGGCCTCCGCTTCGCTCACCTTCTGGCAGCAGATGCCGATCGCCCCCGCCTTGATCTGGCGCTTGGCGATCTCAGGGCACTTGTGACTCTTCGCGTGCGGCCGCAGGCGCGCACCGGTTCCGCGCACCGCCGTGGTCATCGTGGCGATGTTGCGCTCGAAAGCGTCGAGATCGAGGACGAGTGCCGGCGTATCGATCTCGGCGATCGATGCACCGACGGTGGCGGGCGGTATGCCTGCGAGCATTGCGATGGCCCCTGCATGTTCGTTCCGGCGAAGTGTACAGGCACTGGACGCGCGAGCGCGGCGGATGCCGCCACCGTGCGTTGCCGGCGCGCCTTGCGGCTGGCGACGAATGGGTCATTCTGCTATGGTCACACCGGGAGACGCCGCGCGACCCATCACCATAATTCATCACACCGGATAGGCGCCGCTTCCCCCGCACGCACGTTGGTCGATGGACTCCGTGCACTTGCTCGCATCGATTGTAATGAAAGGTTCTCAAGCATGACGATCAAACCACTTCGCGCGCTCGCAGGGCTTGCCGGCGCCGCGCTCGTCGCAACGCTCGTATCGGCTCAATCCAACCAGCCGGGAGAATTTCAGCCGCAGGTCGGGCAATCCGGCAAGGATGTCATCTGGGTACCGACACCGGATGCGCTGGTCGATCGCATGCTTCGCATGGCCAATGTCACCCCCAAAGACTTCGTGATGGATCTTGGCTCGGGCGATGGCCGCATCGCCATTGCCGCCAGCAAGACCTTCAATGCGCGCGCGATGGGCATCGAATACAACCCCGACATGGTGACGCTTTCGAACCAGAGCGCGGCACGTGAAGGTGTGGCCGAGATGGTGAAATTTATCAAGGCCGATATCTTCGAGACCGATTTCAGCCGGGCGTCGGTGATTACGATGTACCTGCTGCCAAGCCTCAATGTCAAATTGCGTCCGAAGCTGCTCGATATGAAAGCGGGCACGCGAATCGTGTCGCATGCGTTCGATATGGGCGAGTGGGTCGCCGACGAAACCGCGACCGTCGAAGGCCGGAGCGCGTATCTTTGGATCGTCCCAGCCAAGACGGCAGGCACCTGGTCCCTGGAGGTCGGCGGCAACAAGTCGAATTTGCAAATTTCGCAGAACTTCCAGAAGATCGAAGGCAATGTGCAACGAGGCGATCGCCTGTCGCCGTTGAGCGGGTCCGTGCGAGGCGATGAGATCCGCTTCAGTGCACCGGATGGGCAAGGCGGCCGACGCGAATACATCGGGCGCATTACGGGCGAGCGGATGGAAGGCCAGTCCGGTTCCGAGCGCTGGAGCGCGACGCGCATGGCCAAATCAGGTTGACTTCCATCGGTCATCGCGTGGTGCCGAACGCGCTTTTTCATTGCGTGGCGCATTCACCGGAGCCCTTCACCAGATCGAAAGGAGCGTCATGCTGGGCGTATTGGCCCGCAGTCTTGCGTTCCTGATCGGAATATGGGTTCCGGTGAGCTGCGTCGAGCAGCCCGATAACTATTCCGCCGAGGACTCGCCACGCTTCGAGCCCACGCCTGTCATCAAGCCCGGTGGTCAGGTGATCGCGCTCGCACTAGGCAGCGGCGGCCCGCGCGTCTTCGCGGAGATCGGGGTGCTCAAGGCGCTGGAAGCCAAGGGTTACATTCCCGACCTTATCGTCGGAACATCGGGTGGTGCCGTCCTTGGAGCGCTCTATGCGGCCGGCTTCACGCCCGATGAAATCGAGGCCATCGCGCTCGACACCTCGCCGCTCGACATCGTTGATTTCGCGATCTCCGACTACGGCTACATCACAGGACGTGCGATCCAGGCAAGGCTCGCTCGACTGCTCGAAGGCAAAGCCATCGAAGACCTGAAGAAACCGTTCGCCGCGGTCGTCACCCATGTGGAAACCGGTGGACTGGAGATCCTCAATCGCGGCAACGCGGCCCTGGCGGTGCGTGCGTCGATCGCGATTCCGGGCATCTTCATGCCGGTGATCATCGATGGCGCGCACTACGTCGATGGCGAGAGCGTCGCGCCGGTACCGATCCGCGTGGCCAAGCAGTTGGGCGCGGATGTCGTCATCGCGGTCGACGTGCAGGCACGACTCGATGAGGCGCCGTCGATGCCATCGTATCCACCGGAGTGGCTGATGCTAGGTGCGCTCAAGCGCCGGCTCGTCGACGCCGAAATCGACGACACGACGGTGCTCGTGCAGCCGGTCCTCCCGTATTACGCCGGCTTCTCGAACCACTACAAGCGACGCTTGATCGCGGCCGGCGAAGAGTCCATCAACGAGGTCCTGCCGAAACTGCAGGCGTTGATTCATCCCCAGGAAGGCAAGACGCGAAAAGCGGGACTGTCGGACCGGCTTTTCGCGCATCAGACGCGACGAAACGAACGTCGTGCCGCGGCCTCGCTGTCACTCTGATCGATCCCGCAGGATCGTTTGCGCGGCCAACATGCCGCTTGCACCCGCGATCCCTGCGCCCGGATGCATGGCGGGTCCGCACAGATAGAGGCCGTTGATCGGTGTGCGATAACGCGCAAGACCCGGTAAAGGTCGCATCCAGAGCAGCTGATCGAGCGCGAGCTCCGCGTGATAAACCTGTCCCTGCGGCGCACCTTCGAATGCTTCAAGATCAATCGGGGAGGCGACGGCCGTATCGCGGATCGTCGCCTGCAAACCCGGCACGTGTTTCGCCATGCGGACAATGACCGATTCGGCGAGCGAGCGGGCACGCGCGTCATCCCATTTGCCGTCGTCCAGCAGATAAGGGACGTACTGCACATGCGCCATGACGACATGCCGCCCTGAGCCTGCCTGCGGTTCATACCTCGCCTCGACGAACGGTTCGCGCGACACACGCCGATACTTCGCATCGTCATAGGCGCGTTCCAGATAATCGAGCGAAGGGGCGATGACCAGGATTGAGAACCCCGGCGCGCGATCGAGCGTAAGCACGACACGCCCGACCACGCCACGCGCACGAATGTTGCGCACACTGCGTACCAACTCCGGATCCAGCCAAGCCGTGTCCACCCATTCGAGGAGCGTACTCCGGGGATCCGCGCCCGATACCACGCACGACGCCTCGATGCTCGAACCATCGGCCAACGTTACGCCGGTGACGCCACTTGCTGCCACGTCAATCCGCTTGACCTTCGCCTTCATGCGCCGCTCGATGCCTGGAAGCTTCTCGAGAACCTGCGTGATGTTGGACAACGTCGGCCGGAACACACCAAGCCCACTGCCGACATGATGATGAAGAAGACCAAAGGCTGTGCCGCCCGATCGCGGGCCTTGATGCAAATGCATCACAGCGCCTGCGCCAAGTACGCCCTTGAGCACGTCGGCCTCGAACCAATCATCGAGGAAATCGGCCACCGACATCGGCATCATGCGCAGGAAATTTTCGAGTGCCGCCCGGCCGAGCCGCCTCGCGTGGAGTGCGAGCCTGGCAACGCGCGCAAGCTCGCGCCAATCATGCGTCATGACGTCTGGCGGCGGCGCGGTGTAGAGCACTTCGATTAGGTTTGCGTGCTGCTGCATCTGTTCGCAGAACGCCGGCCAGCGCTCCGCATCACGAACGCTGAATGGCCGGATCGAATCGGCCGATCGTGCCACGTCGTGCCACAGCTCGAGTCGGCGACCGTCCGGCGATGGCGCGCTGATCCAGGGATCCGGCGCCTGCACGGCAAGACCGTTTCGCGATAACCCGAGCTCGCCGATGATCGCGGGTGGAATCCATCCGGATTCAAGCGACACCGAACCCATCCGTTCATCCAGTATGACGACGTGCTTGCCGGCGCGTGCAAGCCAATGGGCCGCGACGAGCGCATTCACGCCGCCACCGATCACGACGATCGGTGCGCTCATCGCGAGTGCCCGAGAATCGTGAGCGCGGCATTGCGGCCCGATGCACCCATGACCCCGCCGCCGGGGTGCGTACCGGATCCGCATTGATAGAGGCCATGGATCGGCGTCGCGTATTTCGCCCATGCCGGGACCGGTCGCAGAAAGAACATCTGCTGCAACGACAGCTCGCCCTGGAAGATGTTGCCCTCGGTGAGCCCGATCATGCGCTCGATATCCACCGGCGTCACGACCTGGCGATGCAGGATCGCCGACTTGATGTTGGGTGCGTGTTCCGCGAGCGTGTCGATGACCGTATCACCGAAGGCCTCGCGCTTCGCGTCCGTCCATCCACCGTTCAAATTGTAGGGCGCGTACTGCGCGAAGATCGACATCACGTGCTGCCCGGGCGGGGCCATCCCGGGATCGATCATCGACGGCAGGATGATGTCCATATACGGTCGGCGCGAGAATTCGCCGTACTTGGCATCGTCGTAGGCGCGCTCGAGGTAATCGACGCTTGGGCTGATGGAGATCGCGCCACGAAGATGCGGGCCGATCCCGGGCAGGCATGTGAAGTTGGGCGCCTCGGCGAGCGCCAGATTGACCTTCGCCGACGTTCCGCGGAAACGGAAGCGACGAATACCCTCGATCAGCTCGATCGGCAAATGCTGCTCGCCCACGAGCTGCATGAACGTTCGCCGCGGATCCGCACCCGAGATCGTGATCGGCGCGCGAATCTCTTCACCGTCACCCAGCACGACGCCGGTCGCGCGGCCATTTTTCATCAGCACTTGCGCGACCGGCGCATTGGTGCGGATCGTTGCGCCAAACGCCTGCGCCGCGGCCGCGATCGCGGTGCTGACCGATCCATTGCCGCCTTTGGCGAATCCCCATGCCCGGAATACACCGTCGAGCTCGCCCATGTAGTGATGCAGGAGCACATAGGCGCTGCCGGGTGAACGCGGTCCGAGCAATGCGCCGATGATGCCGCTCGCCGATTTGGTCGCCTTCAATGCCTCGGTCTCGAACCACTCATCGAGATAGTCGGCCGAGCTCATCGTGAGCAATTTGTGGAGCGCATGGAATTTTTCGGTGCCAAGCCCGCGAAAATACTTCCCGAGTCGTCCAAGACCAATCAGCTCGCGCGGCGCGAGGGATGCGGGATCGGGCGGGAGCATTCCGAGAATAGGCTTGATCGCACGCGACATGAGATGCATCAACCGACCGAACTCGTCATAGGCTTCGGCATCCCGCAACGAATGGCGCGCAAGCTCGCGACGATTCTGATCGTGATCATTCCACTGCGCGAGATAGTCGCCGTTGGCAAGCGGCGTTACCGTGCTCTCCAGCGGCAGGATCTGCAGACCGTGCCGCGGCAGATCGAGATCACGGATGATCTCGGGCCGGAGCAGGCTCACGACATACGAATAGACGGAGAACGTAAATCCCGGAAAGATCTGCTCGCTGACCGCCGCGCCGCCGATCCGCTCGCGCTGCTCGAGCACGAGGACGCGCTTGCCTGCGCGAGCAAGGTAGGCCGCGCAGACCAGACCGTTGTGGCCGGCACCGATGATGATCGCGTCGTAGGGGGCGGGCATCGCTACGCCCTCTTCCGATCCGGATTGAAGAACGGTTTCTTCACCACCGTTACCGACGCGCGCTTGCGCCGATGCTCGACCGTGATTTCCATTTCGAGCCTGGTGCCCGGCGCCGCCCATTGGGTCGGGAGGTGGGCAAGCGCGATGTATTTCTTAAGCAAGGGCGACCATCCGCCACTGGTGGCATAGCCGGCCTGCTCCCCGCCGTCGTACAGCGGGACACTCATTCGCCACGCGGGGATCGGCACACGGGGCGCGAGACCCACGTCGGTATAGAGGCGCTCGAACGAATTCCAGTCGACTTCGATGCCCACGAATTGCCACGCCGGTCCGCGCGCCTTCTCGGCCACCAGCGCCTCCCGGCCGACGAATGCGGGCTTATCCGTATTCACGGTCCACGCGAGGTCGAGCTCGAAGGGCGAGGAAAGCTGGCTCTCGATCAGCGCCTTGCGTGCGGACACGTAATCGACGTCGATCAGCATGAGTCCTGCTTCAATGCGCGCAACGTCGAGCGCGAGCATGCCCGCCGGCGTGATGCCGTAGTCCGCACCGATTTCAATGAGCGCGTCCCAGATCGAAAGCGCGTGTTCGGCATCCATCCAGATTTCGAATCCCCGGTCACCGGTGTAGCCGGTGCGCGAGATCTCGACGGCCACCCCGCGGATCGCGGTGGCGACAACGCGAAAGAATTTCAGGCTGTCGATGCCGCCTTCGGTCAACTTCGCGAGAATCGCACCCGACGTCGGGCCTTGCAGCGCCAACGCGGCAATGCGCTCAGAGACATCATCGATGCGAACATCGAGGCCAGTGGCGCAATCTTCCAGCCATCGAAGATTGGGATCGGCCGAGGTCATCCGAAACATCTGATCGCCAAGACGCGCGATCGTGCCATCGTCGATGACCTTGCCGCGGGCATCGCACCATGGCGTGTACAGAACGTCGCCCACTTTGGTCCGGGCAACATTCCGCGTGACGACCCGATCGAGCAGGCGTGCGGCATCCGGACCTTGTACCCGATACTTGTAGAGCGGTGTGATGTCGAATAGCGCCGCCGCGTTGCGAACGGAGTGGTATTCGCGCTCGTGCGACAGCTCATAGGAGCTTGCCGCTACATAGCCCGACCAGCGTCGCCAAGCGTGGCTTTCGCAGAGGACGCTGGTGCGAGGATGAAAGGGGGTGGGTTTGAGAATCACTTCAGGATTATGGATGAACCGCAAGGGACGCGCGCCAAGGAATAATTACTATCGCGCCCTTGATTGTCCGGAAGCATCCGAGTCATCAGCTAGGTCTTACTTTGCGTCCATTGCGTCCTTTGCGGTTCCATCCTGCTCTTTTCGCGCGCCCCATGCGGTTCCATCTCGAACGGAACTACCTGCTTCCTGAGCCCTCAGGCGTCGCGCTGATCTTGTGGATGGAGAGATCCGCGCCATCGAATTCCTCTTCCGGATCCATGCGAAGTGGTCCGAACAGGCCGACCACGCGATAGACGATCCAACCGCCTGCGAACGCGATGACGATCGCCAGCACCGTTCCCGTCACCTGCGACATGAATGCCACTCCGCCCAACCCACCGAGCGCCTTGGCGCCAAAAATTCCGCAGGCGATGCCACCCCACGCGCCGGCCAAGCCATGCAACGGCCACACACCCAACACGTCATCGATCTTCCAGCGATTCTGGGTCAAGGTGAAGAGATAGACGAACAACGCCCCGGCCACGCCACCGGTGATAAGCGCGCCGAGCGGATGCATGACGTCAGACCCGGCGCACACCGCGACCAGACCCGCGAGCGGGCCGTTATGGACGAATCCCGGATCATTACGACCCACCACAAGCGCCGCCAACGTGCCGCCTGCCATCGCCATCAGCGAATTGAGCGCCACCAGTCCGCTGATCTTGGAGATTTCCTGCGCGGACATGACATTGAATCCAAACCAGCCGACGGAAAGCATCCACGCACCGAGTGCGAGAAACGGAATGCTCGAAGGCGGATGCGCGGTCATGCGGCCGTCCTTGCCATAGCGCCCGGCACGCGCACCGATCGTCAGTATCGCGGCTAGTCCGATCCATCCGCCCATCGCATGCACGACGATCGAGCCCGCGAAATCATGGAACTCTTCACCGAAAAGGCCCTTGATCCATGCCTGGACACCAAAGCGCTGGTTCCAGGCGATCCCTTCGAACAACGGATAGATCAACGCCACAAGCAGAAAGGACGCCGCGACTTGCGGCCAGAAGCGTGTGCGCTCGGCGATGCCGCCCGACACGATCGCCGGGATCGCCGCGGCGAATGTGAGCAGAAAAAAGAATTTCACCAGCTCGAATCCGCTTCGCGCGGTGAGCGTCTCTGCACCGTCGAAGAAACTGACGCCATAGGCGATCAGATAGCCGACAAAGAAGTACGCGATGGTGGAGATCGCAAGATCGACCATGATCTTCACCAGCGCGTTGACCTGGTTCTTGGCGCGGACCGTGCCCAGCTCGAGAAACGCGAATCCGCCGTGCATGGCAAGTACCATGATGGCGCCAAGCAAAATGAACAGTACATCGGCGCCGGATTTGAGCGCGTCCATGGAACCTCCCCCATTCGTGGTTTTGCGATGCACGCGGTGCGTCTTTCATGCGACCAGGCACCGGACGCCGGGCGGGATTGTAGTCGTCTTTCTTTCAAGACAGCCAACGTCTCGCAGCGTGCATGGATGGAACCGCTCGGCTACACTGAACGAGATTCAGGTTCGGTCATGCGCTCGCAGATGGCGCGCGAATCCATCGATCCGCCCTTCAAAGCGAGGAACCATTGAGCACGCCTGCCAGTACGGCCGCCACCGCGCAGCCGCAAGCCACACTTGACACGCGCGACGCCGTCGGCATCATCGTCGGGCTGGTGATCGGCGCCGGCATCTTCACGTTGCCATCACTGGTCGCCAAGAGTTCCGCCGACCCGTGGCTCGTGCTCGGACTTTGGCTCGCGGGCGGCGTGCTGTCGATCATCGGCGCGCTCTGCTACGCGGAGCTTGCGACCAGCTACCCGAACGCGGGCGGCGATTACTTCTTTCTGCAACGCGCGTGGGGACGCAATTTCGCGTTCCTGTTCGCCTGGGCGCGCGTTGCCGTGATTACCACCGGCTCGATCGCGTTTCTTGCCTTCACATTCGGCGACTACGCGACGAAGATACTGGCGCTCGGTCCGTATTCGTCGTCGCTCTACGCGGTCATCGCGGTCGCGGTCCTCACGGTGATCAACATCACCGGCATTCGCGAAGGCAAGTCGACGCAGAATTTTCTGACCGCGTTCGAAGTGTTAGGCCTGATCGCAATCATCGTTGCCGGCTTGTTCCTGGTGGTACCCGCAGCACCCATGCCGGTGAAAGCACCCGACCCGAACGCCTGGGCGCCTTCCATCGGCCTCGCACTGGTGTTCGTGCTGTTCGCATACGGCGGTTGGAACGAGGCGGCGTACATCTCCGCGGAAGTGAAGAACAAGCAGGGCATGGTCAAGGCGTTGATCTTCTCGCTGGTGATCGTGACCATCCTCTATCTTCTCATCAATCTCGCGTACATCAGGGGGTTGTCGCTGCAAGGCGTGGCCGACTCGAAGACCGTCGCTGCGGATCTTCTCGAGCGATCGTTCGGTGCAGCCGGAGGAATCGTGATTAGTCTCATCGTCGCGATATCGGCGCTCACTTCCATCAACGCTACCGTCATCGTCGGCGCCCGCTCCAACTTCGCGCTTGGCCGTGACTTCCCCGTGTTCCGCTGGCTTGGCCGATGGAACGAGAAAACGGGTACGCCGACGACAGGACTCATCCTGCAGGGGCTCGTGTCGGTCGCATTGATCGGCCTGGGCACCGCGACCCGGCAGGGGTTGCAGACGATGATCGATTACACCGCGCCGGTGTTCTGGTTCTTCTTTCTGCTGGTAGGAATCGGCATTCTCGTCCTGCGCAATCGCGAGCCCGATCGCGAACGCCCGTTCAAGGTGCCGTTCTATCCCGTCCTGCCGCTCATCTTTTGCACGATGTGCGCGTACCTGCTTTATTCGAGCCTCGATTACGCGAAGACCGGCGCGGTGGCGGGTGTCGGGGTGGTGATCTTCGGCTTCGCGCCGCTCGCGTTGAGTCATAAGCGCTTCGGGCTTGCCGTACTGTTCGCGATACTGGGCATCGCCA
This sequence comes from Burkholderiales bacterium, assembly GCA_046160305.1. Taxonomy (GTDB): domain Bacteria; phylum Pseudomonadota; class Gammaproteobacteria; order Burkholderiales; family SG8-39; genus SHXR01. Next base: position 23,303 of record JBJXGX010000182.1, on the reverse strand, counting down.
TTGTCGCGGCGGGATTTCCGGCCGTACGCGCCGCGATTTTCGGATAGAAGCACACGACCATGAATCGGCGCGGTGCGTTGGCTGGCATCGGTGGTGGTTTTGCGCTCAGCTCGTGCGGTGCGTTCGATCGCATCCCGATTCGCCCGCCCGATGCGCCCTTCGTGACGACCAAGGAAGAGATCGTCGAGGGGATGCTCAGACTCGCAGCGGTCAACCAGGACGATGTCGTCTATGACCTTGGCTGCGGCGATGGACGCATCCCGATCATGGCCGCGCAGAAATTCGGCGCACGCGGGCTGGGCGTGGAGATCGATCCGGTTCTGGTTCGCGCCGGGCAGGCGAACGCATTGCGCGCGGGCGTTGCCGATCGCGTCGAGTTCCGCCTCGAAGACCTGTTCAAGACCGATGTGCGTCCCGCCACCGTCGTTGCGCTCTACCTTCTGCCCGAGATGATGGAGAAGCTCAAATTCACGCTTCGGGACCAACTGCGCAATGGCGCGCGCATCGTCTCGCACGCGTTCGAGTGGGGAGGCGATTGGCCGCCCGACCAGACCATAAAGGTCGGTACGGCGTCCGTGCATCTATGGCTGGTACGTAAGTAGGCGTCCGCGTAGGAATCCGCGCGCTGTCGCACCCGGATTCCGGATGGACCCCATTCGATGACAGCCACGCGACCCACTCAAGTCGTCTTCATCATGGGCGTCGCCGGCGCGGGCAAGACCACCATTGGTCAGTTACTCGCGGCCCGCCTTGACTGGGCCTATCACGACGCCGACGATTTCCATCCACCCGGGAACGTCGCGAAAATGCGCGCCGGCACGCCGCTCACCGACGCCGATCGCGCACCCTGGCTCGCGCGGCTGAATGCGTTTGCAAGAACCGAGATCACCGAAGAGCGCAACATCATCCTTGGCTGCTCCGCGTTGAAAGCACGCTACCGCGAACAACTCGTCGCCGGCATCGACGCAATGCAGGTCGTCTATCTGCGCGGCTCGATGGGTTTGATCGCGCAACGTCTGGCCGATCGCCGCGGACATTTCATGCCGCCTGGATTGCTCGAATCACAGTTCGCCGTGCTGGAAGAGCCGGAGGATGCGATCGTGGTGTCGATTGATCGAACGCCCGAGGAGATCGTGGAGCAAATCGTTGCGGCGATTTCGCGTTGTTGAGCAACGTACTGAGATTCGCGCGCATCGAACGACTGATTCGAATGGCCCTTTTTGGAACGTACGTTTTGGTCACGGTCGGCTTTTCGGAATCCCGATGCATCACCCGTACGGCTCGAGCGCGTTGCTGTCCCGCGTGAGCAGCGTCATCAGCTTCGGATGCACGAAGAGCTTCTCCTTGCCGAACGTCTGCTCGCTCAGCACGCCGATTGATGCCAGCGCTTTGAGGTAGCGGGACGCCGCCTGACGTCCGGCGATCCCATTACGAACGACGTTCGCGATGCGGCAATAAGGCTGCTCGAAGATCACATCCACCAGCTCGCGGCTGTAGATCTTCGGAAGTTTCACCCGCACATACTCGGTCGTATCGCCAGCCAGTTTGCGAACCGCACCGATTTTGCCCGTCGTCCAGATCGCGGTGTCTTCGACTGCACGCAACATGTAGAGCAGCCACTGCTCCCAGGCGCTGTCGCGCGTAACCGCGAGCAGCAGGCGGTAGTAGTCCGCCTTGTTTGCGATGATGGTGCGACTGAGGTAGAGGATCGGGAGCGGCAGCAGGCCTTGCTCGACAAGGAACAGGCTGTTCAGCACGCGTCCGGTTCGCCCGTTGCCGTCAGTGAACGGATGAATCGCCTCGAACTGGTAGTGCGCGGCCGCCATCCGAACGAGCGGGTCGATCGTTTCTTCCTCGTGCAGAAAGCGCTCCCAGTTTGCAAGCAGATCACGGATGCGCGATTCGCCCTCGGGCGGTGTGTAGACCACCTCGCCGTTGGCATCGTTGGCAAGGGCGGTACCCGGCAGCTTGCGTATGTTCATCTCGACGCCTTTGATCTGCGTGCAGATCGACTCTGCCGTCCGCGTCGTCAAGGGCCTGGTCTTCAGCGCCTTAACACCTTCAAGCAGGGCGCGTCGGTACCGTAGTGCTTCCCTGGTAGCAGGGTCGGCGCCGCTGTCGGCTTCCATGTGCCGGAACAGCTTGTCGGCAGTGGTAACGATGTTTTCGATTTCGGAGCTCGCCCGGGCCTCCAAGAGAGGAAGCGTGTTGATCAGCATCGCTGGGTTGGGGATCAGCTCCACCGCCTGCTTCAGTTCGGCGAGCGCCGCTCGGGATGTAATGCATTGCTTCAAAACGGGTTTCGTCTCCAACTCGTTGAAGGGAGGGAGGCGCGGGAGGTCGTTGTAGGGCTGGTCAGGGTGCCACCCCGCCGCGGCGCTCATGTCGCCAGAACTTGATTTTTGCGCCATGTTGGCAGCTTATGTCGCTGGCGTCGACACGTCAAGAAAACGTGTCGCCTAAATGGTATTTCTGGATCACGAGATGCCGATCCTCGGTAGGCGAGCGCTTCCCCCCGTTACCACTTGATGAGCGTCAAGGAATCAGGCACTCGTGCATAGGACGATACGAACGATCAAGAATGAAGGCGTTTCGGCGATAACGGCCACGCGAGCCCACGTGATAGGGAAGATCGGTAAGGTCACGCGCTTTCATCCGAGGTCAGGCAAAGGCTTGGCATCTGATCTGCAAGCGGCGCTAGTGAAACAGTCGGCAAAAAGCAACTGCTGACCTGCACATCTACGCGGCAAGGCGTCATCGCAGACAGAGCGTCCGCGGGTCAGTCCGAACCCAGTCCGAACCTGATGTTTCCAACCCCACCCGCTTTTCCTCTGTGTCCTCCGCGTCCCCCGTGGTGAATTTCTGAGCGGCTTTAGGCTTTAGGCGCTACGCCACCCCGCCTCATCCCGATCCAGCAACCGCTTCAACGACGCGAAGTGCAGCATCGACTGCGTGCGATCCGCATCCATCTGCCGCACCGTCGCTTCCGCGATATGGCGGGCAATCGGTCGCAGGCGCTTGCCGGTGCTTTCCGCCAACACTTGCACCATGCACGCCCGCTCCAAGTAATAGAGATCGTCGAACGCATAGGCCACCGATTCACCGGTGACGACGACGCCGTGGTTGGCCAGAAACAGGACTGATGCATTACCAAGACAGCGCATCATGCGATCGCCTTCCGCGTCATCAAGTGCAAGCCCGTTGTATTGATCGTCGTAGGCGACCTTGCCGTAGAACTTCATCGCGTTCTGGCTCACCGGTTCGAGGCGCCCCATCTCGAGCAAGGTGAGCGCCGTCGCGAACGGCATATGGGTGTGCAGCACGCAGCGGGCGTTCCGATTGCCGCGATGAATGCGCGAGTGAATGAAGAACGCGGTCGGCTCGACCTTGTGGCGCCCTTCAACCACGTTGCCACCGACATCGACCGTGACGATATCGCCCGGTGTCACCTCCGACCAATGCAACCCCTGCGGATTGATGTAGAAACGATCATCCGATCCCGGTACGGCAAGGCTGAAGTGATTGCAGACGCCCTCCGCGAGGCCCATGCGCGATGCGCTGCGCAATGCGGCGGCAAGGTCAGTCTTCGTTTCGGTCTGGATATCGGCGTGCGTATTCCGTGCATTCATTTGCGGGTCCTTTGGTCTTAGACGGCAATGGTCAGGTACGCCACCGTATGGGGATTGAAGCGCAGCAGATCCTTGAGCGATGCGTTCATCGGCAGGCCGTATTTTTTTTCCAGATTCGTCGCGTCGCGCTTCAGGGTGTCGATCAACAGCCGCGAGATCGGCGCCTTGATCGCGAAGACGATGCGGTTCACCCGATCGCTCGTCGGCAGAATAAGAATGCGGTTGTCGAACGTTTTCGAGATGCGATCGCAATACGAGTTGAACTGGGGTTCATCAGCCATGAAGTTCATCGCGAACACGCCGTTCGGTCGGAGTGCTGCGCCGCAGGCGTCGAAAAAATCCTGGGTGCAAAGCGCACTGACGGCATCCCCGTCCTCGAATGCGTCGTGAAACAACACATCGGTACTCTCCGGGTGTGCGGGTACGAAATGCGCACCATCGGTCTCGACCACGGATAGTCGATCGTCATCTGCAGGCAGTCCGAAATATTGCCGGGCTACGGCGATGACTTTCGGATTGATCTCGACGGCCGTGATGCGCGTTCGCTCGAAGTGCCGGTAGAGGAAGCGCGCGATCGATCCACCACCCAGCCCGACCAACAGTGCGTCGTGCGGCGCGGATTGGAACAAGAGGAAAGCCATCATCGCGCGCGTATACGAGAGCTCGAGCCGATCGGGATCGGCGATGCGCATCGAGCTTTGAATCGCGTCCCCACCCAGATGCAGGGAGCGCACACCATCCATTTCACTGACTTCGACACTAGGCAGGCGCTGTATCCAGCGCTTCAACGTTTTGAGCGGGCTCGCGGGTGGCATACAAGTAGAATGAGAAAGGGTTGGCTGAAAAGGTGGAGTGTGAAGTATGCAATGCTTCAAGCGCTGCACGCTAGCGATTGTCGGGCTCGTGACGGCGATTGGAATCGCGTCGGCCGTCTGGGCGGCCAGCATCGCGGGCATTCTCAATTCGCCTGATCAGCCGCGCAATGCGGAGGCCATCGTCGTACTTGGCGCAGACCCCTCGCGGGTGCTGGAGGCCGCCGACCTCTACAAGGCGGGGTTCGCACCGCGCATCCTCTTGTCCGATCCGATGCGCGAGAAACGCTTCGAGCGGTTGGAGCAGGAAGGCGTGGCGATTCCATGGTTCGAGATCGTCGGCCGCGACTTGCTTCGAAGGCGCGGCGTGCCGGACGATGCGATCGCCACCTTCGGTCACCGGTTGAAGAGCACCGCGGAGGAAGCGAGCACCCTTGCCGGGTTGCATCCGGAACTCAAATCCATTTTGCTCGTGTCATCCCCCTATCACGTGTATCGCGCACGGCTGATCTTTCGAAAGGCGTTGCGAAGCGTGGAGGTCATCGGCATCGGCTCCAAATACGAAGAGTTCCCGACCGCCTGGTGGAAAGAGAACGAGACCGCCCGCAATGCACTCGTTGAATCGGTCAAGCTCATCTTCTACTGGGTTGGCGGACGAATGTAGGCAACAGCGGAGGCGTGCGGTACTCCGCCGGCGCAGACACGATGGCATGGCGGCATGACGGCACGACGGCACGACGGTCGCGACGATTCTCAATGATTCACCCATTGGAATCGCGGCGCCCGTCGTGTCGTTGTGGTGAAGCCATGCGAGCATGCGGTCCCCGCGACTACGATTCCCACCCATGAAGAACGTCCCCGCTGAACGCCTTCGCGAGCAGATTCAAGCGGTCCTCACCGCCTGGCAGATGGACGACGCGCTGGTTCGCACAACCGCCGATGTCATGCTCGAAACCGACCTTGCCGGTGTCGAGTCGCATGGCGTATCGATGCTCTGGGAGTACGACCAGTGGCGCATTCGCGGCAAGGTGAATCTGCACGCCAAGTTTCGCATCGTGCGTGAGAACGCGGTCACCGCTCTAGTCGATGCGGATGCCGGACTCGGGCATCCCGCCGCGGTGTACGGTATGAAGCTTGCGATCGACAAGGCAGGCACCCTCGGCGTCGGTGTCGTGTCGGTCGTCAACTCGCATCACTTCGGCGCGGCGGGCTACTACGCCCGTCTTGCCTCGAGCGCCGGCATGATCGGGCTGGTCACGAGCGCCACGCGTACGATCGCGGTCGTGCCCACACGGGCGAAGGTTCCCGTGCTCGGTACAAATCCCATCGCATTCGCCGCCCCGGCGCGTCGCAATCGTCCGTTCGTGCTTGACATGGCGACTTCGACGGTCGCGGCGAACAAGGTTCGCATCTACGACATGAAGGGCAAAGCATTGCCGCCGGGTTGGGTCGTCGATGAGCATGGTGACGCGGTCCGTGATGCCTCGGCCGGCATGGACATCGTGTTCCGGCGACCGAAAGATCTTGGCGGAGGACTTGCGCCCCTGGGTGGCACCGCGGACATGGGGAGTCACAAAGGCTATGGCTTGGCGATGCTTGCGCACATTCTTGGCGGCGCACTATCGGGTGGCTCGTTCTCACCGATCCGCGTGAAGTCGCAGCAGGCGGGTGAACCGGACAACATCGGTCATTTTTTCATGGTCATCGATCCGAAGACGTTTCGGCCAGACGGTGGATTTGAAGACGATCTCGACGCAGCGATCGACATACTCCATGCGACACCGGCGGCGAATCCATCCGAGCCGGTGCTGGTGCCCGGTGACCCCGAAGCAATGATCCGGCAAGAACGGCTGCGCAACGGCATTCCGATATCTGATGCCCTCGCCGCGAAAATCAATGAAGTGTGCGAGCGATGCGGCGTGGCGTTCCTCCTCTAGCAACGCGCGGCCAAATCGCCATCGTGATCCGCGAATGCGGATCAACCGCTCGTTCTGATCAATCGACCGCCGATGCCATTCGGCCGCGATGCGTCGCATCATTCGGAACTCCCGCAGGGATCGATACTCCTATCGACAGCGTTGCAATGATCGATTGGAATTTTCGGTCGTCGCGCGCGCCCCGGTGGGCGAATTGCAGTGGAGAACCCGAGCATGCGTTCCCCGTTGATTCGCCCGCCACCTCAAGGCACTTCGCAATCCCTTGTCGCATCTCGATGCGACAGTGCCGAACTTCGCTCTCAACAAAGGAGAACTGTAATGCGGACAATCTTTGCTTCAATCATTCGAGTAGGTGTTGTGGTCGGGTTGCTTGGCGTAGGTTCCGTCTATGCACAGGGCAATCCCGACAAGAAATGCGAAAACCTGACCGGCATGGAAAAAGAGCGATGCCTGATTGACGCGGGCAAGAAGTAACGCTCGATCGGGAAGCGGGGCTCCGGTCCCGTTTCCCGTTTCCCGTTTCCCCCTTCTCCCTTCCGCTTCCCCCTCCGCCCTCCATCCTTCGCCGCCCCTCACGGGCTCCATCGCGCTTCCCGCCTCTGCTGTACGATTCCGCATCATCTCGGATCGGCAGAGGACATCACGATGGCCAAGCTCACCATCAATGGCAGGACGCGCGACATAAAAGTGGAGCCGGACACCCCGCTCCTCTGGGTCATTCGTGAACAGGTTGGTCTGACCGGCACGAAGTTCGGATGCGGTATCGCGCAGTGCGGCGCCTGTTCCGTTCATCTGAATGGTGAGGTGGTGCGCTCCTGCGCCATTCCGGTCGCCAACATCAAGGCGACCGATCGCATCGTCACGATCGAAGGTCTTTCCTCGACCAGCTCGCATCCGGTGCAGAAAGCGTGGGTGGAGCTCGACGTTCCCCAATGCGGCTATTGCCAGTCCGGTCAGATCATGGCGGCCGCAGCGCTGCTTCGCAAGACACCGAAGCCGACCGACCAAGACATCGATGAAGCGATGACCAACGTCTGCCGGTGTGGAACCTATCAGCGGATCCGTGCGGCCGTACACCGCGCCGCGGAAACAAGCGCGGCGGCTGCCAACAGCCGCAAGCCCGCCGCCTGATCGCACCAGGAGATACGCCATGAAAAAATCATCACGTGCGACGATCACCGATCTTTCGCGCCGCCGGTTCATCGTCGGTTCCGCCGCCGTGGCAGGCGGTGGACTCGCCCTTGGCTTACCGCTTTCATTCGGCTCGGGCGAAGCGCAGGCGCAGGGTGCCGCGAGTCCGGCCGCATCAGGAACCGAAGTGAACGCATGGGTTGTCGTGAAGCCCGATGACACCTGCGTCATTCGCATTGCCCGTTCCGAAATGGGCCAGGGCACCCGCACCGGCCTTGCGCAGCTTGTTGCGGAAGAGCTCGAGTGCGACTGGAAGAAAGTGGCTACGGAATATCCGACACCGGGCCAAAGTCATGCGCGCAAACGCGCATGGGGCGAGTTCTCCACCGGCGGCAGTCGCGGGATCCGAATTTCGCAGGACTACGTCCGGCGCGGTGGCGCGGCGGCCCGAATGATGTTGCTGCAGGCCGCGGCCGATCAATGGAAGGTGCCGGTCGATCAGTTGACCGTGGCAAATGGCGTCATCACGCATGCCGCATCAAAGCACGTCACGACCTACGGAAAGGTCGCGGCCGCCGCAGCGAAGCTCGCACCGCCCGATCCGAAATCGATCACCTTGAAGGACCCGAAAACCTGGAAGGTCGCCGGCAAGTCGATGAAGCGCCTCGACACCGCGGACAAGGTGAACGGCGCACAGCTATACGCGATTGATCTGAAGCTCCCCGGCATGTTGCACGCGGCGGTGAAGGACTGCCCGGTGTTCGGCGGAACGCTGAAGGCTTACGACGAGTCGAAGATCGCCGGCCGCGCTGGTGTTCGGCGTGTGTTCGCAATCAAGAATCGTACGGTCGTCGTCGTGGCGGACACCTACTGGCATGCGAAGTCCGCCCTCGAGGCATTGCCGATCGAGTGGGACGAAGGGATCAACGCGACGCGATCGAGCGCGACCATCGATCTGCATCTCAAGGATGGGCTCACCGCGACGGATGCGTATGCGGGACGCGACGAAGGGAGCACCTTGAAGGCGATCGACGGGGCCGCCAAGAAAGTGGAAGCGGTCTATAGCACGCCGTTTCTCGCCCATGTGTGCATGGAGCCGATGAACTGCACCGCACGGGTCACAGCGGACCGCGCCGAGGTGTGGGTCCCCACGCAGAATGGCGAAGCGTCACATGCCGCGATGTCCGAAGAATCCGGCTTGCCGCTCGATAAGTGCGAGGTCTACAAACAGGACCTGGGTGGCGGATTTGGCCGGCGCGGCGGCAATCAGGATTTCACGCGCATGGCAATTGCGATCGCCAAGGAGTTTCCGGGCACGCCGATCAAGATGATCTGGAGCCGCGAGGAAGATCTCGCGCACGATTTCTATCGCCCGATCTCGCAGTGTCGACTCGCCGCGGGGCTGGATGAATCGGGCAAGCTCGTGGGCCTGCATGTGCGCGTCTCGGGCCAGTCGATCAACGCCTTTCAGAACCCGGGTCTCATCAAGGACGGCAAGGACGATCGGCAGCTCCAAGGCTATTGGGCGAAGCCGGGCGATGCGCAGCTTGGCTACAGCGTGCCCAATCTGCTGATCGAATACGCCATGCGCAATACGCATGTTCCGGTCGGTACCTGGCGGGGCGTCAATACGAATCAGAACGGCGTGTACATGGAATGCTTCATGGACGAGATCGCGCACGCCGCCGGCAAGGATCCGCTCGAGTTTCGCCGTGCGCTGATGCATAGCCATCCCAAGCATCTGGCCGTGCTGAATGCCGCCGCCGAAAAGGCTGGCTGGGGTACCCCATTGCCCGCCGGCGTCCATCGCGGCATCGCGCAATTCATGGGCTATGGCAGCTATTCAGCCGCCGTGGCCGAGGTATCGGTGAGCCCCCAAGGCGCGGTAAAGGTGCATCGCATGGTGTTCGCGCTGAACTGCGGACACGCGGTGAATCCCGATCAGATCGCTGCACAGGTGGAGGGCTCGGTCGCGTACGGGCTGAGCGCAACCTTCCATGAGGCGGTCACGATCAAAGACGGGCGCGTCGAGACCGTCAATTTCCACAACTACCCGGTCATGCGCCTGGCCGAAATGCCGAAGGTGGAAACGGTGATCGTGCCGACCTATGATTTCTGGGGCGGCGTGGGCGAACCAACGATCTGCGTGGTGGGGCCGTCGGTATTGAACGCGATCTATGCGGCGACGGGCAAACCGGTGCGAAGCCTGCCGGTGCGAAAGGTGAAGCTCGTCTAGGCGCCCGGGCCGGGATTCATCGGGGCCCATAGCACAGGGCGCGTTCCGCCGCAATCCCCAAACGGGTCCGATCGAGCGGATCGCACTGCACCATTGCTCGGACAGCGGTCGGCGAATAAATAACTTTCGGCGCACGCGATTGCATCCCGCGCGCTGTCCGTGTCATGATTCCCGCCATGGTTATCACTCCCTATGATCAATCGGCTTCGCCGTTCGGCGTAAAAATCCCGTTCGCGGAACATCTCGGCATCCGGCTGGTTTCAGCCGTGAAAGAAGGTGCTGTCGTCTCCATCGAAAAGCGGCCGGAACTGTCGAACAGCTTCGGCGCCATGCACGGCGGTGTCTTGATGACCGTGCTCGATCTGGTGATGACCGTTGCGGTGCGCGCGCATTACGGCATCGCAAGCGGGGTCATCACGATCGATATGTCGATCGGCTTCTTGAATCCTGGCATGACGCCGGTCTTCGCCGAGGGCCGTGTCCTGCACGCGGGCAAATCGACTTGCTTCTGTGAGAGCGAAGCGCGGGACGACACCGGGTTGATTCTCGCCAAGGCGATCGGGACGTTCCGGTTGATGGAAGCGAAGAGATAGGGGAAAAGAGAAACGAGAAAAGGGAAACGCCAAGTAGGCGCCGGTTGAAAAGGGGCTTCGACAAGCCTGTGCTCAGCTTGAAGAATGGCTCAGTCCGAGCGTCCCCTCCCCGTTTCCCGTTTCCCATCTCCCGCGCGTCAGCGCGTCAGATCAGGTCCCATCCGTAAATCCGCGCCGCCCACATACATCCGGTTCCAGGTGGGCGTGACGACGATCTCGTTCAGGCACATGTGGGCGGGCGACTCCGCCACGAATCGCACGATGCGTCCGAGATCTTCCTGCTTCAGCATGCGCGCGATCTCTTCGTCCGACGGCGGAATCGGCCGCGTATTGAGAATCGGGGTCGCGACTTCACCCGGATAGATCACACAACCGCGCACACCGTTGATGCCATCCTCCATGTTGAGCTGATGGGTCATCGCGGCCATCCCACTCTTGGTAGCCGCATAGGCGGGGCCCGCAAGATACCCGGGCCAGCGCCCAAGCCATGAAGAAATATTGATGATGAGTCCATCGCGCCGGGCTCGCATCGATGGCAGCACGGCAAGGATCGCGTACATCGCGCCGTTCAGGTTGATGTCGACGACCCTGTCCCAGTCGGCGACCGACAGATCCTTGTAGCGCCGCTTGGGGACATTGATCCCCGCCGAATTGACGAGGATATCGATCGCGCCATGCTGCTCGACGATCTCCTTCTCTGCTTCACTCACCTGCGTCTGCACCGTTGCGTCCATTGGAACCGCTTCGGCCTTTCCCCCGGCCCCCTGCACCATCGCTTGCGTTTCACGGAGCCGATCGGACCGGCGCCCCGAAAGGATGACGAGCGCACCGGAGGACGCCAATGCCAAGGCAGCGGCCTGTCCGATGCCGCTGCCTGCACCGGTCACCCAAGCGATTTTTGCCGTTAGCGCCGCCATGTGCCGCTCCTTGGTCGCGATGTTCGCGATCGATGGTAGCACGCACGTTTTCGACACCCGGCCGGACTGCGCATCCCACTACAATCGCCTTACTACCGACGAATAGAGCATCGCATTGAATGAACGTGAAGCACTCGACGTCCTGCTCGCGCGGGCAATCGACACGAACATGTCGGCGGCTCCGCTCGTTTCGCAATCCGTGCGCGACGCCTGCTCGATCGATGCGGCCCGCGCGTGCGCGCTGAACGACGCGCCGTCGCAGGCCGACATCGAGCGCTTCATCGTGCGTCGCGCCGGCCTGCTCCTTGCGCACGCCGGCGCATCAATGCCGCAGATCAACCGCCTGCGAACGCTGCACGCACCGCCCTGGTTGTTCGCCACGGTTTTGTTGATCGCTTTTGCGCTTGGACTTGCAAGTCACGGTCTGGGTGATGCCAGGCGCATCAACCTTCTTTTCGCGCCGATGCTGTTCATCATTCTCTGGAATGTGGTGATCTATCTCGCGCTCGCCCTCTCCCGCTTCGGCCCGGTGAAGTCGGGATCGATCGCATCGGCAATCGCCGGGTTGCGGTGGCGTCATGCGATGAAGACGCAGGCGAGCGCATTTCAGGACGTATTCAAGATGTGGCTCGCACATGCCGCGCCCATCATCGGCACGCGGACCGCTGTCGCATTGCACAGTGCCGCGGCGCTATTCGCAGTCGGGGCGATTATCGGCATGTATGTGCGAGGGCTCGGCGTCGAGTATCTCGCCGGATGGGAGAGCACGTTTCTCGATCCGCACGCCGTGAGGCGCATTCTCTCTATCGTGTTGTCGCCCGGTTCCATCCTGACGGGTATTGACGTAGGAGATGTCGCCCAGATAACGGCAATGCGCTTTCGCGACAGCATGGGTGGCGAACCAGCGGGACCATGGATCCACCTTTATGCCGCGACCGCCGGGATGGTCATCCTCATTCCGCGCCTCGCGCTTGCCGTGCTCGCCCGGCGTGAGACGCGATTGCTCGCCGGGCGAAGTGCGATCAATCCGGACGATCCTCTTGACGATCGTTATGTCCGTCGATTGCTTGCCACGGTCTCCAGGAAATCCGATCGACTCGTCGCGTGGCCGGTTGCAACGACCCTTGACGACGCTCTTGTCGATGCGCTCCGACTCGCGCTCGAAGAAAGATTGGGCGGCCGCATCGCGCTCATCCTCGGCAATCCCATTCCGTACGGTGCGCCGGCGCCCGCTCCAAGTGACGGGCACGACGTCGTACTCGTCTTCGCAAGCGCCGCCACGCCGGAACCGGAAGTGCATGGTGCGCTGATCGAAGCGACGAAACCGGTTGCCATTGCCATCGACGAGACGGCAATGCAGCGGCGGTTCGGGCAGGATCCGGCGATGGCGCAAAAACGAACCGCCGAGCGCCGCGATGCCTGGCGAGCGCTCGCTAAGCTGGGCAATCTCGATCCGCTATTCATCCACTCGCAGGCGCAATGAACGCGGCGGCCGACATCGTCACCCTGACCCTCGTCTCGCACACGAACGCAGGCAAGACCACCCTTGCGCGCACCTTGCTGCGCCGCGATGTCGGCGAAGTCCGCGATGCACCGCATGTCACCCAGGAGAACGCGCCCTTCGATCTGCTGCGTACCGATGACGGCGCGGTATTGCGCCTATGGGACACCCCCGGCTTCGGTGACTCGGTGCGTCTTGCCGAACGCCTTGCGCGGTCCGGTAATCCGATCGGATGGCTGCTCTCGAATGTGTGGGACCGCCTGGTTGATCGCAATTTCTGGTTCAGCCAGCAGATCCTGCGCAATGTTCGCGACGAGGCGGACGTCGTGCTGTATCTCGTCAACGCGACGGAAGACCCGGCGCATATGGGCTATATCGCACCGGAGATGCAGATTCTCACCTGGGTCGGCAAGCCGGTGCTGGTGCTCCTGAATCAACTCGGTCCGCCACGCGATCGGCGTCTGGAGGATGCCGACGTGATGCTTTGGCGCGAGACGTTCGCCGCGACACCGATCGTGCGAGGCGTCATGTCGCTCGATGCGTTCGCCCGTTGCTGGGTTCAGGAAGATGCGCTCCTTGCGCAGATCGAACCGATTCTCGATGCCGGCAAGCAGGGCGTCTTCGCGAAGCTGCGACAGGCGTGGAGCGTTCGCAATCGCAGGATCTTCGCCGATGCCATGGGCGTGCTCGCTGCACAGATCGCCCGCGCGGCGCAGGCGAAGGCATCGGTCGAACGCGGCAGCTTCCTCGATTCGATCACACGCATGGCCGCGAGAGTCGGGCGGCCCCGGACAGAAGGCGAGCGACGGCCCGAAGCAGCGGCGATCGAGGTGCTCGCCCGCGCGTTGGCCGAAGACATTCGACGCACCACGGATGCGTTACTGCAACTGCACGGCTTGGACGGTGCCGCCACACCGGCGATTCTCCAGCGCCTTGCTACGCAAGTCGATGCCACCCGATCGATCGACGAAAATCAGGCCACCGTGATCGGCGGTGCGGTCGTGGGCGCCCTGTCAGGATTGATCGCGGATATCGCGGCGGGTGGCCTTACATTCGGTGGTGCGGCGCTGAGTGGCGCCGTTGCCGGTGCAGTCGGCGCGCGCTTTGCTGCTCGCGGCATCAATCGCGTCCGCGGCACCAACTCGACAATGCTCGCGTGGAATGATGCTTTTCTACTGGACCTCACCCGCACCGCGTTGCTGCGCTATCTTGCCGTCGCGCATTTCGGCCGCGGCCGGGGCGAATGGATCGAAAGTGAATTCCCTTCGCATTGGCGGCCGATGGTCGAGGCGGTTGTCGGCGAGAAACTCGAGAGTCTCAGCAAGGCGATCGATGCGGCGCGCGCAACGGGCGATGCGCATCGGATCACCGATTGGCTTGACGAGCGATGCCGGGAAGCGCTGGAGCGGCTGTATCCCGGCGCTCGCCAGGGACCTGCCGATTGAGCAGGGAGGATTGGGTGGAAACCCGCCGAGCGACCCGCCCAAGTTCATGATGAGATGTTCATTGCAAAGTTGCTAGACAATTAATAATATTGTCTAGCATTTCCCTACAGACTCGTCACCGGACCGCGCTGTGGCCACCAGTCGATTCAGCGAACTATCGCTCGGCGCACAAACCGCCTACGCGGAGATTTTCGAACGGGCGCGCGCCTTCGAGCTCGATAATGCGCTCGCAGGATTGCCCGGCGGATTCCATGTACTCGAGCGCAAAGGACGAAAGTATTGGTACTTCTCGTACCGCGAACCCGGCGGTGAGCGAACCCGCGTCGTCTACATCGGCCCTGACAATGCACAGGTCGGTGCATTGGTCGATCGATTCAAATCCAATCGGCAACCGAAAGGCCTCGCCCCGCAGGCGTCAGCGGCGATCAGCCTCGGCTGCGCTACCCTCGCGTCCAAGCATTTTCGAATTCTTAAACGCCTGGCCGAATATGGACTTTTTCGGGCGGGCGGCGTACTGGTGGGAACCCATGCTTTCTTGTCGTTAGGAAATCTCCTCGGTGTGCGATGGAACGACGGCGCAACCACCCTTGACGTCGATCTCACCCACGCAGGTCGCAATGTTTCCGTAGCCCTTCCGGCGGACCTGCGGATCGATACCCATGCAGCCCTCGAGTCCCTCGAAATGGGGCTCCTTCCGATCACGGAGTTGGATGGTCAGATTGGCGCCCAGTATCGAAATCCCGCGGATGAAGAGCTACGCGTGGACTTTCTGACGAGTCGCACAAGATCCGGCAAACCGGTCAAGATGCCGGAGCTGAACATCGTCCTCGAGCCCTTGAAGTTCATGGAATTCTCGCTGGAGGGCACTACGCAAGGGTGCTTGATCGCGCGCGGCGGTGCGTGCACGGTCAACCTTCCCGCGCCGGAACGCTATGCCGTACACAAGCTGATCGTCTATGGTGAGCGCCCGCTGCGCGAGCGCACCAAGGCCACCAAGGATCTATTCCAGGCGGCTGCGCTGGCGTCGTACTTCGCCGCGACCGATCGACCGGCGGTATTCAATATTGCATGGCGCGACGCGTGGGATCGCGGGCGAGGGTGGCGCGCCCGTGCACGCGAGGGAAGGCAGGCACTGCTCCGAATCGCGCCGGAACTGGATATCCCGGCCCTTCGGTCAACGCGATAACACGCTACCGCCTCGCGTATTGCTTGTCCCCGAAATAGTTCTGCCGCTGCTCCGGAGTCAGGGGCCCGGCGCGCCTCGCATCCTTCAGCACTTCAAGCGCGCGCTGCACCGCCGGGCGCTCGTTGATACCCTCGAACCAGGCCTTCACATGCGGATACTCCTCGATCTCGACGCCCTGGTTCTTGTACGAGCGCAGCCACGGAAAAATCGCCATGTCGGCGATCGTGTATTCCCCGCAGGCGATGAAGCGTGATTCCGTCAGGCGCCGGTCGAGCACGCCGTACAGGCGGTTGGCTTCCTTCGCGTAGCGCGACATGGCGTATTCGATCTTCTCGGGTGCGTAGATCATGAAGTGATGCGCCTGGCCGAGCATCGGACCCACCCCACCCATCTGAAACATGAGCCACTGCAAGGTCGACCATTTGTTCCGCAGGTCGGCGGGCAGGAAGCGGCCGGTCTTCGAGGCGAGATAAATCAACATCGCGCCGGATTCAAACAGCGAGATCGGCTTGCCGTCCGGACCATCCGGATCGACCATCGCCGGCATCTTGTTGTTCGGACTGATCTTCAGGAATTCGGGCTGGAACTGATCACCCTTGCCGATATCGATCGGATGCACGCGATAGCGCGTCCCGGTTTCCTCCAGCATGATGTGGATCTTGTGGCCGTTTGGCGTGGGCCACGTATAGAGGTCGATCATTGAATCGGGCTCCTTCAGGGTTGGCGGGGGGCGTACGCGCTGTTCCCTGGCGCGTCGCTTTCGATTATCACTGCAATGAGAAATCCAGGCAGAGCGTTGTCCTGGCAGAATCACCACCGGAACGCCATGCACGACAATGTTCGACGTTCCGCACGGCATACAACGCAGATTCCAAGGAGAAAACATGCACCGCTTCGAGCTGAAAGGCCAATGCGCAATCGTGACCGGCGGGGGCAAAGGCATCGGATTTGCGACGGCGCGTGCGTTTTCGCGCGCGGGCGCCGATGTTGCAATCGTCGATATCAATGCCGATACCGCCCGCGACGCCGCGCGCGAGATTGCGGCGGCCGGCGGCAAGTCGATCGCCCTTGCCTGTGACGTGACCAACGCGGAGCAGGTTGAATCGGCTTTCGACGAGGTGGCGAGCGCGTTGGGTGGTATCGATATCCTGGTCAACAACGCGGGCACGGCGGTACGCAAGACCGCGCTCGAGCTTTCGCTCGAGCAATGGGACCGCGTGATGGATCTGAATGTGAAGGCGACGTTCCTTGCCTCGCGCACCGCGGTGCGCCACATGATGCGCCGTGGTGGCGGCTCGATCGTAAATCTCGCCTCGATCATGGGCCTGTCGGGCGGCCTCTATCCCAATGCGTCGTATCAGGCGTCGAAAGGCGCGGTCGTCAATCTCACGCGCGCCCTGGCACTCGAATGGGCCGGCGAAAAAATTCGTGTGAATGCGGTGGCGCCAACATTCGTGCGCACCGACCTGACGGTGCCGATTTTTTCCGACCCGATCGCGCTGGAAAGAGTCATGGCGAATACGCCGCTTGGCGTGTTGCCGGATGTCGACGATATCGCGCTTGCCATTCTTTATCTTGCCAGCCCGGCGGCACGCTGCGTGACCGGGATCACTTTGCCGGTGGACTCGGGCTATCTCGCTCGTTGAGATTATTGGGCGTGCGCTTCCTGCTCCGGCGCGAGTGCATCGGCGACCTGGATATCGATGATCGGCGGCAACGGCGAATCGATCGTCGCGCAGACCGCCCGCATGAGCTCGGCTTCACGCACGGCGATCCGTCCATCGGCAATCACCGATGCAAGACAGGCCTTGATGAATTGCGGCTTCTTGAGCGGTGCGAGCTGCGCGAGACGGCCAAGTGATCGCCCGACCTCTTCCATCTTGATGGCTGAAGGCGCAAGCAAGGTCGCGCCCGGCAATCCGAGATCCTTCATGATCCGATCGAAAAGCACCGATCCCTCCGAAGCGATCCGAACGAACAGCGACAGCACAATGGCGACATCGTCCTTGAGCGGTTCGAGATTGGCGAATTTCGTGGGCTTTGCGCGGGCGGCCCCGTCTTCCAGCGCGCGGGTAAGCATCACGGACAACGCAAGCTCAAACGGTGTGATGCGTTCGTCCGCCATCACGATTCGCTGGACCAGTTCCGCGAAACGCAGCCGGTGCTCTCGTGGCATCGCGCGTAATGCGGGCAGCGCGAGCTGGACGATCGGCATCCGCAAATGCTGGTTCCGCTCGCGCAATGATTCGATCATTCTCCGCGCGGCCTCGCCTGTCTCGGTCTCACCCGCCGCGGCAATGATCGCGCCGAGATTCGCCTCGGGTTTCGCGTCCGCGGCGAGCAGAGCAATGATGATTCCTTTCGCGCCATCGACCCGCTCGAGGGCGGAGCGAATATCGTCGGGCAGCGTGGCGATCAGCAATTTTGCGTAATCGACATGGTGGCTCCCGGGGTTACCAACGCTTGCCAGAATGTGCTCCGCCGCCACCGCCATTGTCGCCGCACCGCCCGCGAATCCGGATGCACGCGCATCGGCTGCGCCGGCGCGTCCGAACGCCGCGCTTTCGTTTCCGGCCGCGGCGGGCGTTCGACCAAAGCGCTCGAAATCGCGCGGCTCTCCACGCGAGCGTTTTCCAGCCGCTTCACGCAGGCGCATTTTTCCGCTCGACCCGAGGACCCGCTCGATCCGGACTTCGATCGGCGGATGGGTCGCGAACGCGCCGCTCACGCGCGACTTCATGGCCGACGCGATGAACATATGGCTGACCTCAGCCGTCGCCGAATGATCGATGAGCCCGCCTTCGGTGGCGATCTTGATCAGCGCCGAGCCGATGCCATCCGGATTGCGTGTGAACTGTACCGACGAAGCGTCGGCCAGAAATTCGCGCTGCCGGCTGACGGCGGCACGAATCAAGTTGGTGGCAAGAAGTCCGACTGACCCGATCGCCATCAACACACCACCGAACGCGAATATCGCCATGGCTGCGCGCCCGTCGGAATGGCCGCCGATGCGAAAACAGATCCGCCCGCCGTGTCCGATCATCTCGACGCCGAACAAGAGGCCGATCATGCGGATGTTGAGCCGCATATCGCCGTTCAAGACGTGGCTGAATTCATGCGCGATGACCCCTTGCAGCTCGTCCCGATTCATCGATTCCATGAGACCGTAGGTCACCGCGATCGCCGCGTCGTTGGGCGAATAGCCGGCAGCGAACGCATTGATGCCGGGTTCATGGTCCATCACATAGACCTGCGGCACGGGTACGCCTGCGGCAATGGCCATCTCCTCCACGACATTCATCAAGCGCTTTTCCGCGAATGCGCTGGTGGCCTGCGAGATGCGCCGCCCACCCATCATCTCGGCGACCGCACTGCCGCCATCGCGCAGCATCGCCGTCTTCACCATCGATCCGCCCAGGATCACGAGCAAGGTGACGAGTGACACCGCGCCGATCAGGGGAGGACTCGCATCGCCCGCGGCGACAGCGATGGCGACATTGACCGCCGCAACGACGCCGATCACCGCGAGGACGAAAAGAACAGTGAGCCGGCGCGACGCTTTGCGTGCGGCGTCCTGGTGCGCGAAAAAATCCATCGAGGTTCGATATCGGCGTCAGCCCGGGGCAACCCGGACGGCGAACCGATCGGATGCCTAGCTGAAGCTGACCTTCGGCGCCTTGCGTTCCTCGGGTGATTCGGTCGCCTCGAGCAACGCACCTTCCTTGAAGCTGAACATCCCGGCAACGATATTGCCTGGGAAGCTCTCCACCGCCGTGTTGTACGACATGACCGAGTCGTTGTACGCCTGGCGCGAGAAGGCGATCTTGTTCTCGGTGCCGGTCAGCTCTTCCGACAGTTGCATCATGTTCTGGTTGGCCTTGAGGTCGGGATACGCCTCGCTCACCGCCATGAAGCGGGACAGGGCACCGGTCAAAGCCACTTCCGCGGTGGCGAGTCCCTGGATCGCCTGCCCATCGCCAGGATCCGCGGCAGCCTTCTGCGAAGCGGTATAGGCGATATTGCGTGCCTTGATCACGGCCTCGAGCGTATCGCGCTCATGCTTCATGTAGCCCTTCGCCGTCTCGACCAGATTCGGAATCAGGTCGTACCGGCGCTTCAACTGCACATCGATCTGTGCGAACGCGTTCTTGAAGCGATTCTTGAGCGCGACGAGGTTGTTGTAGAGGCTGATCGCCCAGAAAGCGAACACTACGATCAGAACGACGATGACGATGAAGGTGGTCATGGTGCTCCCGGTGCGGGTTGGGAATTAGCGGATGGCGGCGTGTCGCGGGCGGATCAGACCAACTTCACCAACTGCTTGCCGAAGTTGCGTCCTTGCAGCAATCCGATCAGTGCTTCGGGCGCGCGCTCCAGGCCCGAGACGATCGACTCACGATACTTGAGCTTGCGATCGGCGAGCCACTTCGCGAGGTCCGTGCGTGCCGGACGCCACAATTCCATGCGGTCGCTCACGATGAAGCCCTGCATCCTGATCCGGTTCGTGAGCACCGAGCGGATGTTCTTGACGCCATGCAGGTCATCGACGCTCGCTGCGTTGTACTGCGATATCAGTCCGCAGACGGGCATCCGCGAGAACGGGTTCATCAAGGCGAGCACCGTATCCATGATCGCGCCGCCCACGTTCTCGAAGTACACGTCGATACCTTTTGGACACGCCGCCTTCAGCCCGTCGTAAAGCGCGCCCGCTTTGTAATCGACGCACGCATCGAAACCGAGCTCGTTGACCACGTAATCGCATTTCGCCTTGCCACCCGCGATGCCGACGGCGCGCGCACCGTGGATCTTCGCGATTTGCCCGACAACGCTACCCACCGCGCCGGACGCCGCCGACACGACGACGGTCTCGCCTGCTTTCGGCTGCCCGATATCGAGCAACCCGACCCACGCCGTCACCCCGGGCATGCCGAGAACGCCGAGGTACGCCGATAACGGCGCCAACGAACCATCGACCTTGGTCGCGCCCACGCCATCGGAGGTTCCGTATTCCTGCCAACCGATCCTTCCGGTCACGAATTCGCCGACCTTGAATTTATCGTTGCGGGACTCGATCACTTCGCCGATCGTGCCCCCTTCCATCACCTCACCGATCTCCACCGACTTCGCGTAGGACTTCGCCGCGTCCATGCGTCCACGCATGTAGGGGTCGAGCGAAAGCCAGTGATTGCGCACGGTGAAGCCGCCATCCGGTGCGCGCGGAATCGGAACTTCTTCCAATCTGAAATTTTGCGGCGTGGGCAACCCCGTTGGGCGGCTCGCAAGGACGATACGGCGATTCATGGCCATGTTCAGACGCGCTCCGAATGGGATTGGTCCTGCTCATCGCGAGCAAGAAGAAGTCGGAGCGATGGTAACGGGTCGGGTGCATCGAGGCAAACGGGACGATCCGGGTTCATGGAAATAGGGGACAGACCCCGTTTTTCTGGCGCTATTTCTCATGGACGAGGCAAAAAAATCCGAGGATCGCGACGATCACCGGGGCATCGGTCTTGCTGGCGAAATCGTCGGCGACTTACCAGACCGCTGTCAGGACAAAGCATTGGCGAGGACCAGTCCATCGCTTCCTATCGCGAAACATTCCGCGGGCAATCGATGGCGAGTCCTGTAGACGCTCGCCAAGCGCGCCGGATCGTGACCAAGGCTGCGCGCGTCGCGCCCCATATGCTCGCGAACACTGAAGACGGTTATGCTTCGCGGTTAGCCATGAAAGACTCGAGGAGCCGCATGAAAGCCGTACTGTGTACACAATCGGGGCCACCCTCTTCACTCGTCGTGGAGAGCGTGCCATCACCACAGCCGGGCCCGGGCCAACTGGTGATTCAGATGAAAGCGGCCGGCGTCAATTTTCCGGACGTGCTCATCATCCAGGGCAAGTATCAATACAAGCCCGCGATGCCATTCTCGCCAGGGGCCGAAGCGGCAGGCATCGTGACCGCGGTCGGCGCTGGTGTCACGGAGTACGGCGTTGGTGATGCGGTTGCGGCGGTGATGACCTATGGCGCATTTGCCGAAGAGGTCGTCATCGACGCATCGCGTGCAATCAAGTTGCCGCCCGGATTCGACATGAAAGTAGCGGCCGGATTCGGTCTCACCTATGGCACGTCCTACCATGCACTCAAGGATCGCGCGCAGATTCGCGCGGGCGAAACAATGCTGGTGTTGGGCGCGGCGGGTGGTGTTGGGCTGGCCGCCGTCGAGCTCGGTGCGCTGATGGGTGCGCGCGTGATCGCCGCCGCATCGAGCGACGAGAAGCTCGAAACCTGCAAGCGGTTCGGCGCGGAACACACGATCAACTACGCGAAGGACGATCTACGCGAGGCGCTGCGCAAGATCGTCGGCAACAACGGCGTGGACGTTGTCTATGATCCGGTCGGCGACAAGTACGCCGAGCCCGCCGTGCGCAGCCTCGCATGGGGTGGACGATTCCTGGTCATCGGATTCGCAGCCGGCGAGATTCCGAAGATCCCGCTCAATCTTTTGCTGCTGAAGGGTGCATCGATCGTCGGCGTATTCTGGGGGAGCTTCTCCCAGCGGGATTCGACCGCCAACGCCAACAACAATGCAACCTTGGTCCGCTGGATCGCATCGGGACACTTGAAGCCCCTCATCAGCGCGACATACACGTTGGACCAGGTGCCCCAAGCGCTTACCGATATGTCGAATCGAAAGGTACAAGGCAAGGTGGTGGTGGTGCCATGACGCCTCGTGCCGGAAAATGGGGGACAGACCCCATTTTCCCAAGAGAACGAGGTCTGTCCCCGTTTTTCAATTTTGTGGGTGATCGTGACGACGAGGCGAGTTGCATCAGCCATCGATAGCCTCTCCTATAATATGTAATACGCTCGCGAACCCAGGCGATACGCGCGAGCCGCTGGAAGTCAATCCGGCGTCTTGTCCAACCGGGCCGCGTCAAATTGGAGGATGGAAACATGAAGCGCCTCACCAATGTATGCGCGATCGCGGCGCTCCTTCTCGCGGCTGCCCCGCTCAACGCGCAGGACTATCCCAAGGGGCCCGTCTCGCTCGTCATTCCGCTCGCCCCCGGGGACGCCACCGACGTGTCCGCGCGCGCCATCGCCGATGAGCTTTCGCGTGAGCTCAAGGTGGCGATCGTCCCGGTGAATCGGCCCGGTGCGGGCGGTGCACTCGGCACCGAGGTGGTTGTGAAGGCCAAGCCCGACGGATACACCATCGGCCTTATCAACAACGCGGGGCTCGTATTCCGCCCGATCCTCGACCCCAAGACGGCGAGCTACAACGCGCTCACCGATCTCACGCCGCTTGGGCTGGCGATGCGCTCGCCTAGCATCCTCGCGATACGCGGGGACGCGCCTTACAAAACCTTCAAGGAGATGGTGGAGCACGCCAAAAAGAATCCGGGCAGCGTGCGCATCGGCACCGCAGGCGCAGGATCGGTGAGCGACTTCTGCCTGCGCACGATCGGCGGGGTCACGGGCGCCGAATTTACGATGGTCCCTTTCACCGGCGCCTCACCAGCGGTCACCGCCATCCTCGGCGGGCACGTCGAAGGCATTATCCTCGCGCTCGGCACCATGACCGCCCACCTGAGAAGCGGCACCTTGCGCGGCCTCGTGATTTCCAGCAAGTATCCGGACTTTCCGGATGTCCCCACGCTCGCCGATCTCGGCTACTCCGAATCCCTGTTCGGTGTTTGGGTCGGATTCTTCGCGCCCGCGGGCGTGCCCGCCGACGTTACACGGGCGCTTGTGCCCGCGCTCGAGCGCGCCATCAAATCCCCCGCCATCGGGGCGAAGCTCAGGCCGCTTGGCATGCTGCTTGAGTATTCCTCGCCGGAGGCGATGCGCTCTGAAATCCGCGACGAGCACAGGCGGGTTCTGGAGATCGCGACGAAATCGGGGCTTGTCAAATAGGTC
>JBJXGX010000181.1:0-4005 GCA_046160305.1 Burkholderiales bacterium | reverse complement strand
CATTCGTCGATTGTTCGCGTGGCGCGTTTTTTCGAGGCGCACCACACCGCCTACATGGTGCTCGATTATGTGCAGGGCGCACCGTTCAAGATGTGGTGGCCCGAGCACCAGTCCATCGGCGAGAAGGAACTCGTGGAGTTATTGCATCCGTTGCTGGACGGACTTGCCGCCGTGCATGCGGCAGGCTTTCTTCATCGCGATATCAAGCCCGATAACATTCAGGTGCGGACCGAAGATGGCAGGCTGGTTCTGCTCGACTTCGGATCGGCCGGGAAGGCGGTTGCGCTCGCTGACGAAAGTGCGGTGGTGGTGACGCCCGGGTATGCGCCGATCGAGCAGTATGGCCTCGGCGAGCAGGGGCCGTGGACCGATCTCTATGCGCTCGCGGCGACGCTCCACTGGGCCCTCACCGGGCGCCGGCCGCCGGACGCCGAAATTCGCGCATCGGATCCGCATGCGCTTATTCCCGCAGCGCAGGCCGGCAACGGGCGGTTCGGCGCTGCATTTCTTGCAGCGATCGATTGGGCGCTGCAACCGGACCCCGCAAGCCGCCCTCGTAGCGTTGCAGAATTTCGCCGCGCATTGTTTGCCGACCACAGTGCGAGCCTTGGCTTGCAGGAAGTGCTCACACAGGGTGACGCAAAGGATCCAGGGCTTCGTGCGCGGTCGCGACGCGTGTTCCGGCCACGCGACTGGCCACTCGCTTTGAAGCTGACCTTGGCAATGCTTGCCACCGCTCTGCTGCCGATGCTCATCACTGCCGGCTACAACCTGCGCGGAAGCCTCGACGCCGTATCCGCGGGGGAGCTGCGGTATGTGGAGCAGATGGCGCACAGTACCGCCGGACGCGTGGGGCAGCTCATCGGCGATAGCCGCCACTTCGCACGGTCGCTTGGAACCGATGACGACTTCGCGGTATTCCTCGCCGCGCCCACCGAGGACGGCAAGTCCGAGATGCGTTCGAAATTGGAACGGCTGACCCAGGCCAACCCCGATGTGCAGCTCATCATATTGATGGATGCGGCCGGTGTCGCCATCGTCTCGAGCGACCCGGCGGTGATGGGACGTAACTTTGCCTTTCGCCAGTATTTCAAGGAAGCGATTGCCGGTCGATCGTTCGCGAGCGGGCTCGTCGTGGGCGCGGTAGCGGGCGCGGCGGGAATGTTCTACTCGGAGCCCGTGCGCAAGGACGATGAGATCATCGGTGCGATCGTGTTGCGTATCCGCGCTTCGTCATTCTCGAGCATTCTCGACGCGGCGCGTCACGACTCCACGCTTACGCCGTTTCTCGTGGACGGCGACGGCGTCGTGATCCACCATCCGCGCAAAGACCTCCTGTACCAGAGCCTGATGCCGTTGCCCGCCGCAACGCTCGCGGAGATTCGCGCCGACCAGCGCTTCCGGCGCGACAACATCGAAACCTTGAACATGCCCGAGCTTGCGCAGGCAATGGTGGGTGCGCGCGAGAACGGCCATGTGAGCTATCGATCCAACATCACCAAGCAGGCGGAGATTGCAGGATTCGCACCGGTGCCCGGACACAATTGGGTCGTGGGCGTCACCGAATCGCGCGCGGCGTTCGAGGAACCGCTGAATAGTCTCTATGCCCACCTGATGTGGAGCGTCGTCTTGGTCGGTCTGCTTTTCACCGGGCTGGCGCTCGCTTTCGCCCGGACCATCGTGCGCCCGATCCGCCGCCTTACCGAGGCTGTTCACGCGCTCGAGAAGGGCGATTTCGAGCGGGCGAATGTGCCGCCGGGCAGCCGCGATGAACTGGGACAGCTTACGCGTACATTCAACGTGATGATCGACGTGTTACGCGAGCGGGAGCGGGAGCGGCGCCGGTCGTAGCGTGAGGCATCAGCGATCGCTTCCGCGAAGTTCGCGACCGTTCATGAAAATTCGACGAACGGGAGGCGATATTCAGATTCCGCAGATCGACCAACAGATAACATCACAAATCGCTGGGATCGATGTATCCGCATGTTGATCTTCAGCCCTCACAACGGAACTCATCCATGATAAACGCGCTCCTCGCCCTGTTGCTATCGGCACTGGTTGCCTTCCCCGCATTCGCCACTGACATGGGGGTTTCGATCACCATCGGCCAGCCTGGGTTCTATGGACACATCGATATCGGTCAGGCTCCCCAACCGCAAGTCATCTATTCGAGGCCGGTGATCATCGTTCAGCAACCGGTGGCCGTGGAACCGCGTCCGATCTACCTTCGCGTTCAGCCGGGTCATGAAAAAAACTGGCGCAAGCACTGCCACCGCTACGAGGCATGCGGCCGCCCGGTCTACTTTGTTCGCAACGATTGGTATCAGGACGTGTACGTCCCCCATTATCGGGACCATCGCGGAGATCGACATGACCGCCGTGACCGTCATGACCGCGACGATCGCCGCCACGGTGATCGCGATGACCGCGATGATCGCGATGCGCGCCATGGCCGTGGTCATGACCACGGCCATGGACATGGCAGAGGGCGCCGCGACGACTGAGGCGGTTAGGTCGCGTCACGCGATGTGACGGATCGGACCAGAGTAGGGCGCGCCGGTTAGACTGTCGCGCTCTTCACGTCCTGGCCTTCGCAGTGTCCGATCGACTGGCAGTCCTCCCGCAATACCTGTTCCCCAAGCAGACGCTCACCGCGCTGATCGGCAAGCTCGCGAGTGTGCGCGGTGGCAGCCTGACGCAAGCCGCCGTGCGGCGTTTCGTCGCCCGCTATCGCGTCGACATGTCCGAGGCCGCCGATCCGGCGATCGAGCATTACGCGACGTTCAACGAATTCTTCACCCGGGGCCTGCGAACGGGCATTCGCCCGCTCGCCGAGGCGCCATGGGTGTGCCCGGTGGATGGTGCGATCAGCCAGTTCGGCGCGATCGCACACGATCAGGTGTTCCAGGCCAAAGGTCATCACTACAGCACGCGTGCGCTGGTCGGTGGTGATGCGGCGCTTGCAGCGCGGTTCGAGAACGGCGCGTTCGCCACGCTGTACCTGAGCCCCAAGGACTACCATCGTATCCACATGCCTTGCCGCGGCATTTTGCGGCGCATGATCCATGTCCCCGGCACGCTCTTCTCGGTGAATCCGGTTACCGCACGGACGATTCCCGAACTGTTCGCGCGCAATGAACGCGTGGTGTGTGTTTTCGATTCCGCGCACGGTCCATTTGTTCTCGCGCTGGTCGGCGCCACCATCGTCGGCAGCATGGCCACCGTGTGGCACGGCGTGGTCAATCCACCGCGGTCCGGCCAGATGCGCGAATGGCAGTACGACGGGAATGCCGTCACCCTCGATCAGGGCGCCGAGATGGGACGCTTCCTGCTGGGTTCAACGGTTGTGCTGCTGTTTCCCCGCGATACGCTGCGCTTCAATCCCGATTGGGCCGCAGGGCGCTCCATTCGCCTTGGGGAAATGATGGGGATGGCCGCTCAAGCCAGTTAGCAATCCGGGATCCTACACGAATGGCACTTACTTAAGCTCGTTTATGCTCAAGCCTCCGTTCGCCCTGAGCCAGTCGAAGGGTAACGCAGGCGTGCCGACGGCGCGCGATGGTTCGCGCACCGACCCTCCGACATTCACCCTTCGACAGGCTCAAGGCGAACGGTCAATCCCTTCAGACCATGAGCGCGTCCGGGCACTCGCCCCGACGCGCTTCGTTCGGCCATGTCAACGCCGTGTATTCGCCAACGGTCCAAACGCTGGCGGCGAAACACGCCGCTTCGAGGCTGCCTCGTACGCTGACGCGATCTTGAGGATCACATCCTCTTTTCCCGGCTCCGCGCGGAATACGAGCGAATAGGGCAATCCCGGTTCAGGGATGGTCGCCGGTGTGCTGGACGAGGTCGCCACATAGCGTGTGCCATCGGCGCTCAGCTTGAATACCGGGTCGTAGACGGTCGTGACATACCCGGCTGGGATCAGAACCTCGGTCAATCCCGCGTTCGGCCCGTAGAACGTTTCCAGACGGAGATTGCCCGGCATCCCCGGTTGATAGG
>JBJXGX010000180.1:0-17190 GCA_046160305.1 Burkholderiales bacterium | reverse complement strand
CGTCGAATGGGCGCGTTCATCATTCGACCGGCGCAGGACCAACGGGCTGTTGCGGCCCTCGCCCGTATGCTATCCAACCGCAACGTTCGTCGACGGCCGGCTTGACAGATACTTCTGCAGAATCAATTGCAACTGAAGAATCGTGTACGGCTTGGCGATATAGTCGTCCATGCCGGCGGCGATACAGTGTGCGTGTTCGACCTTGGCTGCGTTCGCGGTCAACGCGACGATCGGCACGCATGCGCCGGAACGCTCAATGGCCTCCCGAGCACGAATCGCCGCGGTTGCCTCCAGCCCGTCCATCACCGGCATCTGGCAGTCCATCAAGATCAGATCGTAGTCACCGCGTGCGGCGGCGGTAACGGCTTCCTCGCCGTTGAGGGCAATATCCATTTCGTAGCCGAGCTTGCGCAGCATCGCGCGGGCCACTGCTTGATTGACCAGATTGTCCTCGGCGAGCAACACACGCGCGGTATCGGGCACGGCGCTCTGCTTCGACTCCGATGGGCCCAAGGGGCGAATTGCGATCACGTCGTGCCGCACGCTCTTCATCGCCGAGTCGATCGCATCGGCTTTCACGATAAGCCCGCGGCGCCCGTAAAGATCATGCTGCGCTCGCATAGTAACGGGTCCATTGGCGGACTCGCAGATTCCGAGACGTGCGGAAAACTGAAATGAGGTGCCCTTTCCCGGCTCGCTCGCGACCTCGATCGTCCCGCCCATCGCCTCGGTGAGCTGCTTTGCAATCGCCAAACCAAGACCGGTGCCGCCGTAGCGGCGCGTGATCGAGCTGTCGGCCTGCGAGAAGGGCCGGAATAGCCGCGCCCTCACTTCCTCGGACATCCCGATACCCGTGTCGGCGACGGTGAGCCGGAACATGCAGTCGCCTGCCGCATGGGTGTGCGTTTCACCATGCCGCTCGAGCCGGATGTTGATCTGTCCGGCTTCAGTGAACTTGATCGCGTTGCTGACCAGATTCGCAATGATCTGGCGCAGCCGGCCTGGATCGCCAATCGCCAAGGTGGGCACGTCTTCATCGATATGCCACGAGAGCTCGAGGTCCTTGGCGTGCGCACACTCGATGAACAGCGTCGCGACATCTTCAATGATTTTCCGCGGATCGAACGGGACTGTCTCCAGCTCCAGCTTGCCCGCCTCGATCTTGGACAGGTCGAGGACGTCATTCACGAGGCTAAGCAGTGCTTCGCCGGAATGGTGGGCGACGTGCGCAAAGCGGCGTTGCTCGGCATCGAGCGTGGTGCCGAGCAGCAATTCGGTCATGCCGAGGATGCCGTTCAGCGGCGTGCGAAGTTCATGGCTCATGTTTGCCAGGAATTGCGACTTCGCCTGGTTCGCGAATTCCGCGGCGGATTGGGCCATTTCCGCCTGCTGGAGCGCTTGATGCACGGCCTCCTCATTGCGCTTGCGCTCGCTCACGTCGCTGATCGCGGTGTACCACGAGAGCGATGTGGTGAGCGAATCCCTCACGCAGGCCATATCCATCTGCACGATCACCGGCTTGCTGCCCTTGGTGCGCAGGAGCAGTTCAACGGTCCGCGTTGGGCTACCGGGAGAAGCCGAGCGTTGATGCAGGTAAAACGCGTCCTGCGCGTTCGGGTCGATATACCGGGTGAATTTTTGACCCAACGTACGATTTCGCTCGACCCCGAGCGTTGCTGCCGCCGCTAAATTCATCGCGACAATGGTCGCGTCGCTACTCAGCGTCAGATAGCCCACCGGCGCAAAATCGTACAGTTCGCTCAGATGATCGCGTGAGTCCGCGAGCCGGACTTCGGAACGGCGCAATTCCTCGTTTTGCATTTCGAGCTCGATTTGGTGCACTTCGAGCTCGTACACCACCCGGCGTATCGTACTGGCGGTCATCGCGCTCACGTCCCGATGCCCATCTTGGCACGCCGCCTCGGCCCGTGTGCGCAGGCTCGGTGGTGCAGTCAATCGGGTCGATGTGCTCGCCGTGCCTCGTGCCGTGCTTCGTGCCGTGCTTCCGATTGTTCTTGGTTGTTTTGTCATTGCAGCGGTCCTTGCATGGCTTGCATTAAGGTTTTGCTGAATGACCGATCGATCGGCATCAGCAGCGCCTCAATGTCTCGGCGCAGGTCGAGCGGAACTGTTCCCGGGACGATGCATGACATTACAGGATCGTGGCGACGTTGGTACCACTGACTGAAACTATTATCGTCAAGCAATCTTTCCTATGATCGATCGCAGCCGTTGATCCATTCACTGATCTTGCGTCGCATCCTTCGTGATATCGCGCTCGGTCGTCGCAAGCGCGACCGGCCGGCCCGCGTCGTCCACCAGGACAGTCACCGCCATGCGGACGCGGAGTTCGCGGCCATCCTTGGCGGTGCGCTCGGTGTCGAATGGCTCGATCGTCTCGCCCGATTTGAGGCTTGCGAGCAACGTATCCATCGCGGTCCGTTGCGATTCCGACATCAGATCGCGGATGTTCATCTGCAAGGCTTCGGCCTCCGTCCAGCGGTAGAGCCGCTCGGCGCTCCGGTTCCATGCGGTGATCTGGCCGGTAAAGGTCAGTACGGCGATGGCGTCGTTGGAATCCTTGACGATCGCCGCCATGCGGCGCAGTTCGGCTTGCGCCTCGGTGACAACGGTGATGTCCGCGAAGGTCAGCACCAGCCCGTCGATCACATTCTCCGCGGTGCGAAACGGAATAATCCGCATCAGATACCACCGGCCGGAGTTCGCACGTACCTGACGCTCCTTGAATACGAGCGTGCCCAGGACCGCTTGGCAATCGTCGACCAGTGTTTCATCGTCGAGGCGCAAACTCAGGTCGGCGATCGGGCGGCCGACATCGGCAGCGATCAGATTGATCAGCTTCTTCGCCTCCTCGGTGAAGCGGCGGATTCGCATAGCGCGATCAAGGAAGATGGTGGCGATCTGGGTGCTGTTGAGCAGGTTGCGCATGTCATCGCCCGCGCGCGACAGCTCGTCGACCTTCAACTGCAACTCGGCATTGACGGTAGCAAGCTCTTCGTTGAGCGACTCCAATTCTTCCTTCGAGGTTTGCAGTTCTTCGTTGGCACTTTGCAGCTCTTCGTTGGTCGATTGCAATTCCTCGTTGGTCGACTTCAGCTCTTGATTGGTGGTTTCCACCTCCTCGATGGTGGATCGCAGGGAATCCTTGGCCGACTGCAATTCGTGCTCGAGCACCCTCGCCCGGCTCGACCCGTGCGAGCGGTTGCGGCTGCCCGACCCGGCAGGTTCGGCAGGGGCAGGATCAGGACGAAACGCGACCAGCAACAGGTCGCCGACCGTGTCCGGCTCATGGAGCTTCCAGACGCTCAGGCCAACCCCGACGAAGCCACCGTTCGACTTCACACGCACACCTTCGCGACGCACTTCCCGGTCATCCACCGCCGCCTCGCGCAGCGCGGCCGCAAGGTCGAGCTGCAGCCCTTCGCGGGCCATGCTGAGCAGGCTTGCACGCGGCTTGCCGGCGGCGGGCTCCAGATAGGCGCCGGTACGTCCGTGGATATAGACCACGTCCCCCTGCCTGTTGACCACCACGCTGGCCGGCGCGAAGCGGCCAAGCAGCGCTCGCTCGACGATCGCAGCGATATTCGCGTCCTTGGGCGCTCGCGTGGCGGGTGCGATGGGTCGTCCGATGTTCGCCGTCACGCGGGTTGATGGAAACGTCGCAGCCGGGTGCATGGACGAGATGGTTTCCTTCCGCCGATAAATTTTCCATCGCGTGTCGACCACCTCGAACAGGTCGGCAGCGCTTCCGATGTTCTCGGACGGGCCGAGCATCAACAGCCCGCCGGGCCGCAGGGCGTAATGAAAAATCGGCAGCAACCGCTTCTGCACGTCTGCATTCAGGTAGATCAGCACATTGCGGCAGGAAATCAGGTCGAGCTTGGTGAACGGAGGATCCTTGATAACGTTCTGAACGGCGAAAATCGTCATATCGCGGATTTCTTTGTGAATGCGATAGCTGCTGCCCTCGTGCACAAAGTATCACTCCAGTCGTTGCGGCGAGACTTCGGCGGCGATGCCCTCCGGATACTTGCTGTTGCGGGCGGCATCGATCGCCGCGCTATCGAGGTCCGTACCGAAGATCTGCACTTCGCAGTGCTGCTTCATGGACGCCAGGCATTCATGTATCAGGATCGCCAGACTGAAGACTTCCTCGCCGCTCGCGCACCCCGGCACCCAGACGCGCAAGGCGTCGGTCTCCGAAAGGGACGCGAGCACCGCGGGCAGCGCGGTCTTCGCCAGCGCTTCGAACGCCTCCGCGTCGCGGAAGAAGCTCGTTACGCTGATCAGCAGCTCTTTGAACAACTGGTCGATCTCGTTCGCATGCTCCTGCAGATAGCGCACATACTGCGTCGGACTCTTGACCTGGTGCAGATTCATGCGCCGCTCGATGCGCCGACGAATCGTGTTGCTCTTGTAGCCGGAGAAATCATGACCGGTGCGCGCCCGGAGCAGCACGAATACCTTTTGCAGAGGCGCGGCAGGAAGCTCGGTCGCTTGCGGCGCCGCGGCCATCGCGATGTAGGGGCCACGCGCGTAGGCCACGAGTTGCCCGGGCATCTCAGCGGCGGGCAAAACGAAGTCGGCCAGCCCCGTGCCGATGGCGCTTATGGGCATGCCGGAATATTTCGCCGACCCCACGTCTTGCACCATCGCCATGCCAAGCGCGCCCTTGACCGCCTTCAACCCAAGCGTGCCATCGGTGCCCGTCCCGGAGAGGATGATGCAGATGGCCTTTTCATTCCGGTCGGCCGCGAGCGAGCGTAGGAAATAATCGATCGGCAGCCGGAGCGCAACGCCGGTGTTGGCTTCCATCCGATGCAAGGCGCCATTGAGGAGCGCCAGATAGCCGCCGGGTGGGTTGAGATAGACGCGATTCGGTTGGAGCCTGACGCCGTCGGTCGCTTCGGTCACCGGCAGCTTGGTGATCCTGCCAAGCAACTCGGGCAGCATGCTCGTATGACCCGGATGCTGATGCGTCACCACGACAAACGCCATGCCGGTGTCGGTGGGCATTTGACGAAACAACTGCTCGAGCGCCTCTAACCCGCCCGCCGAAGCGCCGATCGCCACGATCGGAAAGCGAACCCTCGGTGCAGCCGGCACCGCTTTGCGAGCGCGGGCGGCGGGCGCAACCTTCTTCTTGCCCGTGGAGGGTTGTATCTTTTTCACCGCGTGGGTACCGGATCGCGAAGTGCAGCGAAGGTTGGCAAGCGCACCGTCTTCGCCGCGCGCATGCGCATGCGCCGATCGATCGGATCATCGATGTCGGCCGGGGTTTCAAGAAACGCCTGAAGGAACCGTCGCTCCCCAAGCGCCGCTTCGTCCCGATCGTTCCCGACCGGCCATTCGCCGAGTGTCTTGAGAATAAGCTTCCGCTCGTCCAGGAGATGGGCCAAGTGCTGATCACAAGCGGCGATCGGCCCCGGATAGCGGTGGATCTCGGCGTTCAGCAGACGATACCGTTCGGTGAGCCGCTCATGAATCTCGGTGGCGAGCATGTGCAGATAGCCCTTCTGAATGGTGTAGCGCGCCGCACGAGCGGTAGCGGAGGTACGCATGGTTACGGGAGCTGGATTTTTCCGCCGCCGCCCATTCCACCCATACCGCCCATGCCTCCCATCCCACCTTGCGGTACGACGATCGACGAGGACTGTTGCCGGCGCATATCCTGCAACTCCTTCACCGTGCGCTCGATGGCTTCCTTCGCGAGCGGACCGAATTTCGCCGCGGCATCGCCCACGTTCGCAGCCTCGATCTCGAATGCGATCGGCAGCGCGCCGACATTGCTCATGACCTGGGTCTCGCCGATGTAGAGGATCTCTTTGGTGAGATCCGTGGTGCCTTCGAGCGTGACCGGGGTCAGGCGTCGAATCGTTCCCACCCTGCGGTCGGTGAACACTTCTTCCAGGTAGAGCGAGGAAGGGTCCATCACGGGTTCGTTGGCGCGCGGGTCGGGTCGGGTTGCCATGATCGAATCTCTCCGGATCAAAAGGGTGGCGGGGAGAGCGCTCCCGCCGTTCAAGGATTTCCCGATTCTCTCGCAGGTTGCCCGGTTCTGTCGGCGGGCAATCGGCGCGGGTGTCCGCCCGGAGGCCTGATGGTCAATGCGAAGAGGCGTTGTTCACCTGATCTTGACAGACCATGACGTTGAAATGCTTCCACCCGCATCCGGTTATGCTCCGGGCATGGCCAAACGTGCATTCGTCTTCGGTGTCGATCTGGATGGTACCTGCGCCGACTTCTACGGCGGTCTGCGGCCGATCGCGGCCGAGTGGCTGGGCATGCAGATCGATGCGCTGCCCGAACATGTGTCGTGGGAGCTTCCCGAATGGGGCATCGATCGGGCGCCGGGCGGCTACGAAGCCTTGCACAAGTTCGCGGTCACGCAGCGCAATCTGTTTCGCAATCTGAAGCCGATGCCCGGTGCTCCGCAGGTGCTGCGCTCGCTGTCGAAGCGCGGCGTGCGCATCCGCATCATCACGCATCGATTGTTCATCAAGTTTTTTCATCTGCCGGCGGTACAGCAGACGGTGGAGTGGCTCGACAGCCATGACATCCCCTATTGGGATCTGTGCTTCATGAGCGACAAGGCGGCAGTCGGTGCGGACCTCTATATCGAAGATGGTCCGCACAATGTCGAGCGACTGCGCCATGACGGGCATCGGACGATCGTCTTCTCCAATTCCACCAATATCCATCTGCCGGGCCCGCGCGCCAATACCTGGGCGGAGGTCGAGGCGCTGGTGGTGTCTGAGCTTGCGACCTGGCAGGCGGGCGAAGACGATCAGGCGGCGTTGCCGGGGCGGTGACGGTGTCGTTACTTTTGTGTCTTGAATCGATTCAGGAGAGCGTTATGAACATCGCGAAATTATTCGGACTGGCGCTCATCGGCGCGATCGCCTCGGCCCCGTTCGCCCAGGAATATCCGGTGAAGCCGGTGCGCATCATCGTGCCATTTTCACCCGGCGGATTCGTCGATAACAGCGCGCGAGCGATTTCCGACAAGCTGAGTACGCGTCTCGGTCAACAGGTAGTGGTCGAGAATCGCGCGGGGGCGAGCGGCAATCTTGGCACCGCGCAGGTCGCGCAGGCGGCGCCCGACGGCTACACCTTGCTGCTCGGATTCGACGGCACGCTCGCCATCAATCCGAGCGTGTACGCGAAGATGCCATTCGATTCCATCAAAGACTTTGCGCCCATTACCAAGATCGGCGACGGTTCGCTGATCATCGTCGCGCATCCCTCGCTGCCGGCTAACAATCTGAAAGAGCTGATCGCGCTCTCCAAGGAAAAGCCCGGCACGCTTTCATACGGTACGTCAGGCACCGGCAGCACGCCGCACGTCTTCATGGAGCTGATGAAGATGAAGCTTGGCATCGATTGGCTGCACATTCCGTACAAAGGTGGCGGCCAGGCGATCGTCGACGTGACCGGCGGTTCGATTCCCCTGGTGGGCACCGCGATCGCCACCGCGCAGCAGTACATCAAGCAAGGTCGCCTGAAGGCGATCGGGATTGCCAACGCGAAACGCGACCCGGCGCTGCCCGACGTTCCAACCTTCGCCGAGAGCGGCGCGCCCGACATGATTACCTACTCGTGGGCCGGTGTGCTTGCCCCGGCCAATACGCCACGGCCGATCATCGACCGGCTGCATCGTGAGATGGTCGCGGTGCTCAAGGATCCCGACGTTCTCAAGCGTCTGGCGGTGCTCGGGATCGAGCCGGTCGGCAATACACCGGAGGAGTACGGTGCGCAGATCAAGGCCGACATCGAGAAATGGCGCCCGGTGGTGAAGGCCTCCGGCATCAAACTCGAATAATGCGATGAGTACCGAACGCGCGGCGCCCTATGCGGATCTCACGCCGGATTGCGTGCTCGATGCGCTCGATTCGGCGGGTTTTCGCGGCGACGGGCGCATGAGCGCGCTCAATAGCTATGAGAACCGTGTCTATCAGGTGTTCATGGAAGAAGGTCCGCCGGTCGTCGTGAAATTCTATCGACCGGCGCGCTGGACCGATGAACAGATCCTCGAAGAGCATGTTTTCACGCGCGAGCTCGCGGATCGGGAGATTCCCGTCGTCGCGCCGCTTGTATTGAAAGGCGATACCACCCTCGCCGAATTCAACGGCTATCGATTCGCCGTGTATCCACGCCGTGGCGGGCGCGCGCCCGAACTCGAGGATCCGAAAACGCTCGAATGGATGGGGCGCTTCATCGGCCGCATTCACGCGGTCGGGGCAATCGAGCCTTACCGGGTTCGCCCTGCGCTCGATATCCAGAGTTTCGCGGAAGAGCCGCGCGACTGGCTGCTCGCGAACAAGTTCATTCCCGCAGATATTCTTGACGCATGGAAGTCGATCGTTGCGCTCGCGATCGATGGCGTGCGGCGCGCGTTCGACCGGGGCGGTGAAATCACGCGCATTCGATTGCATGGCGATTGCCACGCCGGCAACGTGCTCTGGACCGACGACGGTCCGCACTTCGTGGATTTCGACGACAGCCGGATGGGGCCCGCGATCCAGGACTTCTGGATGCTCATATCGGGTGATCGCGCCGCGATGACCAACCAGATGGTCGACCTTCTCGCAGGCTATGAGGATTTCCATGAGTTCGATGCACGCGAAGCGCGCCTGATCGAACCGTTGCGCACACTTCGCCTCATTCACTACTCGGCGTGGCTCGCGCGCCGCTGGACCGATCCCGCGTTCCCCGCCGCGTTCCCGTGGTTTAACACGCAGCGTTACTGGCAGGACCGGGTGCTCGAATTGCGCGAGCAGGTCGCGGCAATGGATGAGCCGCCGCTAAACCTTTAGCGTGCCCTCGTAAGCTTCGCGCACCACCGCGGTTCGAAAGCCGCTACTTCTCGTGAATCTCTACCAACCTATCGCCGCCGCCGCCCCGCCCGCATCATCAGGAATCCGCCCACCATGCCGCCAAGATGCGCGAAATGCGCAACACCCGCCTGCGTCCCCGTGACGCCCATGTAGAGCTCGAGCAGGCCGTACAACGTCACGAACAGCCACGCGGGAATCGGCACCGGCAGGAAGATCAGCATCATCTTGCGGTGCGGGAACATCATCGCGAAGGCGAGCAGCAGCCCGAACACACCGCCCGACGCGCCCACCGTCGGACTGCGCGAGCCGGTCATCATTGAGAACACGACCTGCGCGATCGCCGCCGCGATGACGCACACGAGGTAATAGACCAGGTAGCGGTTCGAACCCCACAGGCGTTCCAGCTCGCCGCCGAACATGTACACACCGATCATGTTGAATGCGATGTGTCCGATCCCCGCATGGATGAAACCGTAGGTCACCAGTTGCCAAAGATCGAATCCCTCGCCAATCGGCCAAAGTGCAAAGGGCGTGAGCAATCGGCTACCGCCTGCCATGTCGAGCAGGAACACCGCAATATTGATGGCAAGCAGCGCGAGTGTGACGGGTGGTGCGTTCATAGTCGATGGAGGGCGTGAGAAGTGGACAGTGACGGAATGGGAAGCCGGCCGGGGCGCATAGCGCGCATCATTCGTTTCGCTTGTCAGTGAATCGCGGGGCTTTGACGGCCTGCTCGAATTCCTTGGCGAGGGTCCCGATCGCGAGGGGTTGCATCGCGGGAGTGAGCTCGAAGCGCGACTTGATCGTTGTCGCAATCGCACGAAGCGTCTCCTCGGCATTCACCTCGCGGCGAAGCTCGACCAGCAGTCGCAGTGCATCGAGCCCCTCGGTCGTGACCACTTCGGCACGAAAGTCGATCACGGCGGGCTGCGCGAACATGAAGTCTTCCAGGTCCCCGTGATTGATGTTGACGCCGCGCACCTTGAAGAAGCCTTCCGTCCGAAGCGCGTGATGCAGCAGCGGAAACACCGAGAACGGATCGGCAGCGCGCGGCTGGCGTTTGAGCGTGACGATATCACCGGTCAGCCAACGGACAAACGGCGTGATCGTGTTCGACCAAAGCGGAGTCATGACCAGCGCACCCTCGGTGCCCTCATCCACCGGTCTGCCGCTCGCCGGATCGACGACTTCAAGAAAGTAAAGATCGCTCCATGCGAGCATGCCATCGACCCCGTCGCGTTCCACCGCGGCCATGCCGCCTTCGGTCATCCCAAAACTGTTGTAGACCTTCGCGCCCCACACGCGCTCGAGCTTTTCCCGCTTGGCCGTGGTGAGCGGTTCGGCGCTGACCAACAACTTCTTGACTGACGAGCGCGCCAGGTCGATGCCCTGTGCCTCGGCAACGTTGGCCAGATGCAGGGCATAGCTTGGCATCGCGGCGACAATCGTCGGCTTCAGCGCATGAATCAGCTCGATCTGCAGGGGCGACGGCGTGGTCGTGCCGGCGCCGGCCCAGACGGTCGCGATGCCCGCCATCTGCGCGGACCGCGGCGTAAGCTGACCGACCGGATGAATGCCCATCGGAAACGCCGTATGCAGAATATCGCCCGCGGTCGCACCGATGCACGGCCAGATGCGCCGGAACGACACGCCGAGCATCGTCCGCAGGTCTTCGGCTGAGCGCGGATAAAACAACGGCTTTCCGGTCGAGCCGCCCGAGCGCCACAGCTCGGCTGACTGAGAGATCGGGGCGATGCAGAACTCGCTATAGAAACGCTCGGTCGAAAGTTTGCGAAGCTCGTCCTTGGTGAGGAGCGGGATCCTGCTCCATTCGTCGTCCAGGTTGTCCGGATCGATTCCCGTCAGGCGCGGGGCGAGAAGAGGCGAACGCTTCGCCCGCTCGACCGCGATGCGCTTGCGAGCGCGTTGGATCGTATCGATCTCGCTCTGATCCCGCGGAATGCCGAGCGCCCAGGGGGTCGTCGCGGGCGGTGTGTCATGGTCTGGGGTCGACATGAATGGCCTTCTGCTCGATGGTCCTTGCGCCTGCTCCCGGCGACGATCGTGAACCTATCACGGTTAGCGGCGTTGCCGTGCGCCTTGACCGAGCCCGACCGCAGGTCGACAATCGATTGCACCAGAGCGACCGCGCATCGAGCGGCCTGGCAATCAACCCCAACCCATCGGAGGCAATCATGCAATCCCACCCAACGCAAGGCGGCGTCTGCCGCCGGATCGCGTATCTATCCCTGGCGGCGGCGTCTGCGCTGCTTGTTTCTCCCGCGGTCCGAGCCGACGACAAGCCCGAAATTCAGGATCTGCTGATCCAGTTGGTGAAGCGCGCACGCATCATCGATCTTTCGCACACCTGGGAAATCAAATCGCCGATCGCAGGGGTCAATCCGCCGTACTCGTTCGCGCTGTCGGCGACCCATGCCAATACGCGTGGCACGTTTGGTGACGGCGGCCAGCTTTCGTTCACGTCGGAAGTCATGGACTGGAGCGGGCAGCACGGCGCACCGTCGATCGATGCGATCGCGCATATCGGACGCGACGGCAAGTTGTTCGGTGGTGTGGATGCCGCCGCGGCAACCAGCAATCCGGACGGCGTCGGTGCAAGCGGTGTCGGTGCGCATCTCGCGATCGACAAGTTTCCCAATGATCTGCTGGTCTCCCGGGCGGTGCTGCTCGATGTGGCGCGCTGGAAGAACGGTAACGCGACCCCGCTCGCGCCGGGGTACGAGATCACGGCGAAAGATCTCGATCAGACCGCTCAACATTTCAAGGTGAGGATTCGGCGCGGCGATACGGTGTTGATCCGCACCGGCTGGGGGCCCTATTTCAAATCGAACGCCGGGCTCTACGCCGGACCGGATTCACCTGGGCCCGGCGTCGAAGCCGCCGATTGGCTGATCAAGCACGGTGCGCGCATCGTCGGCAACGACACCCTCACATTCGAAAAACGTCCACCGATCACACTGACACCGAAGTTCCAGGTATTCCCGGTGCACATGCGATTGATCGCCGATTCGGGCATCTACATCATCGAGAACCTTGATCTCGAGGCCCTGGCGAACGCGCGTGCATACCATTTCGCCGCGGTCATTCCGCCATTGAAGGTGAAGGGCGGCACCGGGTCGGCACTACGGGCCTTCGCGATTACGGCGCCGGACGACTGACCAACGCTTGATTGATCGATGCAAGCTGTCCTCACCGCCGTATTCAAACCGCTCGCCTCGCTCGCGTTGCTCTGTGTGGCGTGCCTCGCGCTCGCATCGAACGATGTGGCCTTCATTGATGCAGCGTCCAAAGGGGACGCCGCATCGGTTCGCAAGCTCCTCGCACAGGGTGCGAACGTCCGGGCGCGTGATGCGTCCGGACGCACCGCGTTGCTCGCGGCCACCTATGGCAATCATCTTGATGTCGCGCGCATGCTGATTGCGGCGGGCGCAGACGTCAATGCGCAGGATGACGTGAAGAACAGTGCGTATCTCCTGGCCGGTGCGCGTGGCTATCTCGATATCCTGAAGCTCACGATGGCAGCGGGTGCAGATCTCGCAAGTACCAATCGCTTCGGCGGAACGGCCTTGATCCCTGCGTGCCACTATGGGCATGTCGAAACCGTACGCTTCTTGTTGACGACCAAGATCGACATCGATCACGTGAACAATCTTGGATGGACCGCATTGCTTGAGGCGGTGATTCTGGGCGATGGCGGCGCGGCGCATACCGAGATCGTGCGATTGCTGGTCGGGGCGGGTGCGAAGGTCCAGATCGCCGACCGACAGGGCGTGACGCCGCTTGCGCATGCCAGGCAGCGCGGCTTTCGTGACATCCAGACCATCCTCGAGAAGGCGGGCGGGAAGTG
Source organism: Burkholderiales bacterium (assembly GCA_046160305.1). Lineage (GTDB taxonomy): Bacteria > Pseudomonadota > Gammaproteobacteria > Burkholderiales > SG8-39 > SHXR01. The sequence goes on along the minus strand of JBJXGX010000180.1, from coordinate 4,464 downwards.
ATTGCCGTTTCGGAATATTTACGATGACCCGCTACGACAGCCTTGAACCGATCGAGTCGGCAAGCCGCGACGAACTTTGCGCTTTGCAGTTACTGCGGCTCCAGGCCACCCTGGCGCACGCGTACGAGCGTGTGCCGCACTACAAGAAGAAATTCGACGCGGCTCGTGTGCATCCGGGTGACTGCCGGTCGCTTGCCGATCTGGCGAAGTTTCCGTTCACCACCAAGGCGGATCTGCGCGAGAACTATCCGTACGGAATGTTCGCCGTGCCGATGGATCAGATCGTGCGTATCCATGCCTCAAGCGGCACGACCGGCAAGCCGACCGTTGTCGGCTACTCGAAGAAAGATATCGACACCTGGTCGCACGTGATGGCCCGGTCGATTCGCGCGGGCGGCGTTCGCTCCACCGACAAGATCCATGTGTCATTCGGCTACGGGCTCTTTACCGGCGGACTGGGCGCGCACTATGGCGCGGAAAGGCTTGGCGCGGCGGTCATCCCGTTCGGCGGCGGGCAGACCGAACGGCAAGTCCAGTTGATCGTCGATTTCAAGCCCGATGCAATCATGGTGACCCCGTCGTACATGTTGGCGATCGCCGATGAGATCGAACGTCAAGGCATCGATCCGCGGAAAACGAGCCTGCGTATCGGCCATTTCGGCGCCGAACCCTGGACGGAGTCGATGCGCAAGCAAATCGAGGCGCGCCTTGGCATCCAAGCGCTCGATCTCTACGGGTTGTCGGAAATCATCGGACCCGGTGTCGCGATGGAATGCATCGAGACCCAGGACGGCCCGACCATCTGGGAAGACCATTTCTATCCGGAAATCATCGATCCGGTCACGGGCGCCGTGCAGTCGGACGGCGAACCCGGGGAGCTCGTGTTCACCGCGCTCACGAAAGAGGCATTGCCGATGATCCGGTATCGGACGCGCGACTTGACCCGCCTGTTGCCGGGCACCGCGCGTACCATGCGGCGCATGGCGCGCATTACTGGGCGCAGCGATGACATGCTGATCATCCGCGGCGTCAACGTGTTTCCGTCGCAGATCGAGGAGCGGATTCTGATGGTTCCGGAGCTGGCGCCGCACTATGTGATCGAGGTATCGCGCGAAGGCGCACTCGATCGCATGGATGTCATGGTCGAGTTGAAGCCTGGGCATCCGACGCTCTCGGAAACCGATCGCGCGGCGGTTCAGGCGAAGCTCGAACACGCTGTCAAAGCGTATTGCGGGGTGAGCGCGCATGTTCGGATCGTGGATCTGGGCACCGTCGAGCGATCGATGGGCAAGGCGAAGCGGGTGATCGATCGGCGCGCTAAAGCGTAGAAAATTCTTCTCAAAAATTCACCACGGAGGCGATTCGTCTCAAAAATTGACCACGGAGGACGCGGAGGAAACGGAGGAAATCGAATGCTCGGAAATTACTCCGAGGGTTCCGCAATCGAGGAGATGGACGGAGCGCGAGTCGATGATCAATCGAATGGCTGTTCCTCCACTACCTCCGCGTCCTCCGTGGTGAATTTTTGAGATCATTCGTTCCTAAGGAGGCGCAATGAGTGCTACCAACGTATTTCTACCCGGCGGCTACCGCTACATTCCAGCGGTGTTTCAGTATTCCGGCGGTGTTGCCGCTGAGGCAGGCTTCGAAATCGAGCGTGCGCGCTTCCAGCGGCCGGTGCCGTTGGAGGAAGCGTTCAAACGCATCGAAGCGCATCTCCAATCGATCGGGCGCCCGCTTACGGCATTTTGCCAATGCGAGTTGCGCTCGCCCGCACCCTTCACCGAAGACGGTTTTCGCGCATTCAATCGCGTCTATGTCGGGACGCTCGAGCGGTGGGGCCTCTTCGCCAACGAGCGTAATCCGGTGGCGCGGTCGAATGTGTGTCCTCTGATCGATCCGCCGTCGGCGCCGAGCTTTTATGCCTTCTCGTACACGGTCCCCGCACGAAGAAGCAATGCGCGCGCGACGTTCGTGATCGCAGGCTCGGGTGAAGCACCGGAAGGCAAGCCCAACTATCGCGATTTCATCGTGCGCCGGGGCGATGTATCACCCGAAGGGTTGCGCGAGAAGGCGCGGTTCGTATTGGGTGAACAGGAGCGGCGGATGGCGCTCCTTGGGTTTTCGTGGCGCGACGTGACGTCGACACACGTCTATAGCGTCCACGATATTCATCCGCTCATGCGTACCGAGATCCTCTCGCGCGGCGCGGCACCGGGTGGCGCGACCTGGCACTACTGCCGGCCACCGGTGGTTGATCTCGACTATGAAATGGATTGCCGAGGTCTTTCGCGCGAGGTGATCTTGTAGGAACGTGCGCCGCCGCTAGACCGATTCCAAATGCGTGAACCACAGGGACGCAGAGGACACAGAGGAAGGACAGGAAGGACGCTTAGGGCGCAGGGAGCAAGCGTGAAAGCCCTTGAGGATCGCCTCTTGGCTCAACGTGCACGAAACTCGCGGACCTGTGAAGTCCGAGACTATCCAAGGAATCCCCTGCGCCCTCTGTGTCCCCTGTGGTTCAATTCTTAATCCGAGGGGGTCGACCATGATTGCCGTCATTTTCGAAGTCTGGCCCGCCGACGGCCAGATGCAGACGTACCTCGACATTGCGGCCAGCCTGCGTCCCGATCTCGAAAAGATCGATGGCTTTGTCTCCATCGAACGGTTCGAAAGTCTCACCCAGAAAGGCAAGATTCTTTCGCTCTCGTTCTGGCGTGACGAGGACGCCGTGCGTCGTTGGCGCGAGTTCGAAGCCCATCGTGAAGCGCAGCGCGCCGGCCGCGCCGGGGTGTTCCGCGATTATCGATTGCGCGTCGCCGGGGTGATCCGCGACTATGGGATGACCGAGCGCGCCCAGGTTCCCCGATAGCGGGTCGATAGGCGCCTGATCGGGTAACCTTCCGCCCCTCGTTCAGATTTCGTCCAGGGAGTCGTAATGGATATCAGGAGCATCGGCATCGTTGGCGCCGGGACCATGGGCAATGGCATCGCGCAGGCCTTCGCAGTGTCGGGCTATCCGGTCGTGATCACCGATGTTGGCGCGGCAGTGCTTGAGCGTGCCGTCAAGACCATTGATGGGAGCCTCGAGCGGCTGGTCAAGCGCGCGAAGCTCTCGGCCGATGACAAGGCCGCGGCCATCGGACGCGTTCGCACTACAACCAATCTCGCTGATCTCGCGGCGGTCGACCTTCTGATCGAGGCGGCCACCGAGAATCTCGCCCTCAAGCTGGAAATCTTCAAGCGTATCGATGCGGCGTTGAACGCCGATGCGATCATCGCCTCGAACACATCGTCCATTTCGATATCGCGATTGGCGGCGGCAACCGGCCGGCCCGACAAAGTGATCGGCATGCATTTCTTCAATCCGGTGCCGGTCATGCAGTTGATCGAGGTGATCCGCGGGCTCGCGACCTCCGATGCCACCTACGCCGCGGTCGATGCGATTTCGCGAAAGATCGGCAAGGCGCCGGTGAAGATCAAGAACTCGCCCGGTTTCGTCGTGAACAGGCTGCTTTGCCCGATGATCAACGAGGCGGTGTTCGCGCTCCAGGAAGGTCTTGCCACCGCCAGTGAGATCGATGATTCGATGAAGCTCGGTTGCAATCACCCGATCGGGCCGCTCGCGCTTTGCGATCTCATCGGGCTTGATGTCGAGCTTGCGGTGATGAATGTGCTCTTCGATGGCTTCAAGGATTCGAAGTATCGCCCGGCGCCGTTGCTGGTGGAGATGGTCGAGGCGGGGTACCTTGGGCGAAAGAGCGGGCGCGGGTTCTACACGTACTAGCAATCCGCGCGGGAGGTGGTGCGGATTCTTATTGGAAAAATTCGAATTATTCGAAGAGATCCCGGACGAGTACCGACCAACCCGGCACGACGTCCTCGCCGGACAGCGTATCGTCGGCCGTGAGTAGTCTTGCATTCGGGCCACGATAGACCGATGCCGTGTGCTTGCGCGGATCGACGACGATCACCATCCTGCAGCCGGCGGCGAGCCAGTCGAGCACCTTCTCCTCGACCTCGCTGAAGGTGTCACCCGGGGAGATCACTTCAATCGCCAGATCGGGCGCGCCGGGCCAATAACCCTCGGGTACGCCAATTTTCTCGATGCGCGCACGGGAGATGAACGCGACATCCGGCGCGCGGACGGTATCGGGCTTCGCAGCAATTCGAAAACCGGTTTCGGCCGCGAAGACGACGCCCAATCGATCGGCCTCGACATGACTCGTCAGCCGCCAGTTGACGCGATTTGCAACTTGGCCATGTGGCCCACCCGCCGGCGCCATTCTCTTTAGCTCCCCACGCACCAGCTCGTAGCGATACCCGTCATCCCGCCTTTGCAGGAGATCGTCGGCCGTCACAAGATCGGTCACCGTGCTCATGACTGGAATCCTAGCACCGAACGCAGCCGCCCCGACCGGCTCGGATCACGGTTTTGCCTCACCGTAACTCGCCCCAAGGCCG
>JBJXGX010000179.1:0-9423 GCA_046160305.1 Burkholderiales bacterium | reverse complement strand
GCGATTGCCGCTCGTAGGCAATGTGAATTGAACAGTCCGCAGTTCTCCGCGGTTGCGTGATTCCTGGTTGTTCTTCTCTTGAGGTCTCGCCTACGGGCGGCAGTTGGTGGCGCCTCATGGACCCGGGTTACGGTCGAGGAGAAACGCCTTTCGCGCGGCCGTGTATCCCGAGTCCGAGTCGCGCTGGATCGCCGCTCCACGCGTGCGCAAACTCGAGCACCTTACTGCTGCGTAGCAGACGTGTTGCAGGTGTTGAGGGTTTTTCGGCGACGGGAAACCAGAATTGTCGCCCCTAAGCAGGCCAGAAATAGCGCGTAGGTCGAAGGTTCCGGGATCGCTAAAGCGGGTCCGAATGCAGCGTCGGTGATTGAAAAATTGATTCCACCAATTCCAACGCCTTCGGAGTTGGTAAAGGCGCCAGACCCAAGTGCAAGATTGATGTTTCCGGAGTTATGGTAGTTGAAGGCCATTGATCCAGAATCGCTCAGATCCGAAAGAAATGACTGTCCGGCGCTAGAGATCAGGTGAAAAGTGAAATTCCCCAAAGTGTCCCCCGTTGGCACGGGGTTGGTGAACACGTTTTGGGAGCGAAAAACCACTTGGTCTAGATTGCCGGGGCTCGCTGGAATTACATCTACCTCGGAAAAGCTTGTGCCGCTAATAGTGTATGTGGCCCCTCCGAATGTCGATGCAATGACCAGGGGGCTGGATGTGTTCTGAAGCGCCAGAAATGTCGAAACGCTCGGAGCCGTACCACCCGAGACCAACGGCAGCCAATCAGAGTCGTAGATTACGTTTCCCGTGATGGTCGCGCCGATCACGGTCGAAAGCTCCAAGCCGCTCAACGATCCATACGCTGAATATATCGATCCGGAGAAAGTCCCAGCTATCACGCCCGCGTTGGATGCGGAGCTAAGCAGAATTGAAGTCAATCCGGCGATGAGGCGTTTATGCATTTGCGTCACGTTGGAGCACGTAGGACATCAGCACTCATCTACCGGGCCAGCCTCAAGGTGTCACGTAGGGTGTCACGTAGCAAAAAATTCGCGCGTTCCTTGCCCCTCGGCCATCTATAACTATTTGATTTAATTGGTCGGGGCGAGAGGATTCGAACCTCCGACCCCCTGCACCCCATGCAGGTGCGCTACCAGGCTGCGCTACGCCCCGACTCGAATGAAATTATACCGTACGCGATCGGGTTTCCCGGGATTGATCGGTGCGCAGAGCGCGACGCCACGCGAATGTCGCCCGAATGGCGCTCAACTGCGGAGCTTCTCGGCGATCTTTTTCAGCTCGCGCGCGACGTCGGCCAGATCGAACTCTTCCTCAAGGACGCCCTTGCGGCCGTACTGTGTCTGATCGAGGCGATTGCGCGCACCACTGATGGTGAATCCCTGTTCATACAGAAGCTCGCGGATCCTCCGCACCAGCAGCACTTCGTGATGCTGGTAGTAGCGCCGGTTACCGCGGCGCTTCACCGGCTTTAGCTGCGTGAATTCCTGTTCCCAGTAGCGGAGCACGTGCGGCTTGACGCCACAGAGTTCGCTCACTTCGCCGATGGTGAAGTAGCGCTTGGCCGGGATCGCCGGCAGCTCACTCGCCGACGGCGATTTCGCGCTGTCGCTCTGAGCCATGATGCGCTTCTTCCACCAGGGCCTTCAGTTTCTGGCTCGCATGGAATGTGACGACGCGACGGGCGGTAATCGGGATCTCTTCGCCGGTCTTGGGATTGCGGCCCGGTCGCTGCGGTTTGTTGCGCAACTGGAAGTTGCCGAAACCGGACAGCTTGACGCTTTCGCCCCGCTCGAGCGCGAGACGGATCTCCTCGAAGAACGCCTCGACCATGTCCTTCGCCTCACGCTTGTTGAGCCCCACCTTCTCAAAGAGCAGGTCGGCAAGTTCCGCCTTGGTAAGCGTCACCGATCGTTCCCTTAAGTGCGTAGCTCGGCGTTGAACTTGGTGGCAAGATCCGTGCGGATCCGGTCGAGGGCCGTATCGACTTCCGGATCCGTGAGAGTGCGTTCAGTATCTTGCATAACTATACGAAATGCAAGGCTTTTCTTCCCTTTTGGAACGCCCTCGCCGCGGTACATATCGAACAGATTCGCACCCTTGATGATGGCGATTCCGGCGCCACGGATGGCATCGACCATCGCTTGCGACGGGGTCTCGTCGGGCACCGTATACGCCTGGTCGCGAATCACTGCGGGAAGCTTGGACACCGTGTCGTACACCGGGATCGGCAAGGTCAACAATGGCGCGGATGTGAGCTCGAAGGCCACCGCCGATCGCGGCAAATCGTACTTATGCGCCAAGCCCGGGTGCAGCTCACCCAGCCAGCCCACGGGTTTGCCGTCTATTTCCACCGAGGCACACCGCCCGGGATGCATGGCGGGATGTCTGCTCGCGCGAAATGCCGGCGTGCTGCCCTGAAAGAGCGGGGCGATGTCGTTTTTCATATCGAAGAAATCGACGAACCGCTTGGCGTTTCCCCATTGCTCCTCGACGGCCTGGCCATAGGCAATGCCCGCGATGTGGATCGGCTGATCGATCCCCTTGACCGAGAGGGGGCCATCATCCATCGCGGCATCGCGCCGGTACACGCGCCCGACCTCGAATACGCGGACCCTTTCAGCCTGTCGATTGAGGTTATGCCGAACATTCGCGACCAGACCACCGAGCAAGGTGGAGCGCATCACCGCATACTGGCTCGCGATCGGATTCAGCAAACGGATCGGGGATGTTTCCGTACCGAAATCGGCTTCCGACCCGGCATCGACGAAGCTGAAGTTCACGACCTCCTGATAGCCGGCCGATGCGAGCAGCTCTCGAAGATCGTGCAACGATCGCGTCGATTCGAGCGGATGGATCATCGTCGCACGTGCCATCGGCGGATTGGCCGGGATGCGCTCGAATCCGTACACCCGGGCGACTTCCTCGATGAGATCTTCTTCAATCGTGATGTCAAACCGGTACGGTGGTGGCGTGACGTTGTAGGCCATTGCATCCGCCATGCCTTCGACTTGCACCGCAAAGCCGAGGCGCTCGAATATCCGCCGAACTTCCGCGTCTGCGACCGCAACGCCGATGACCTTGTGCGCGCGCGCAAGACGCATGCGAACGGCTGGGCGATCGGGCAACTGCGCGAGCGTGTCCACCGTCGGACCGGCTTCACCGCCGCACATGTCAAGGATCAGGCGGGTTGCCCGCTCGATCCCGGCGATGTTGTTGTCGAAGTCCACGCCACGCTCAAAGCGATGCGACGCATCGCTTGCAAAGTTGAATCGGCGTGCGCGCCCCGCGATGGCGTCGGGGAAGAAGAATGCCGATTCGAGAAAGACGTTCGTGGTCGCATCGTCGGCCTTGGTGCTGTCACCGCCCATGATGCCGGCCAATCCGATCGGACCACGCTGATCGCAAATCGCGAGCACGCTTTCATCGAGCGACACGGTCTGCTCGTTCAACAGTTTGACGCTCTCGCCAGGACGTCCGAATCGAACGTCGATGCCGCCCTGCAGCTTATCAAGATCGTAGACATGCAGCGGGCGGCCCAATTCGAGCATCACATAGTTCGTTACGTCGACCAGCGCCGAGATGCATCGCTGACCTGCCCGCTCAAGTCGTCGGCGCATCCACTCGGGTGTCGCGGCGCGTGGATTCACGCCGCGAATCACGCGCCCGGTGAAACGCCCGCACCCAGTTGGATCCGAGATGGTGACGGGAAACGTGTGCTTGCTGGTCGCCGCGACCGCGCTCACCGGAGGTGGCGTCATGGCAGCACCGGTGAGCGCCGCCACTTCGCGCGCGATACCCAGCACCGAGAGGCAATCCGCGCGATTGGGCGTGAGCTTGATCAAGATGACGTGATCGTCGAGCGCGAGGACATCGCGAACGCTCGATCCGACCCGAGCGTCCGCGGCCAAGCTCAGCAACCCCGAGTGGTCCTGCGAAAGCCCGAGTTCGCGCGCAGAACACAGCATCCCTTTGCTTTCCACGCCACGCATGACGACCGGTGCGATCTCGAGCGGCTTGCCGGCGTTTTCCCCTGGAAGCTTCGCACCCACCAACGCGACCGGTGCCTTCATGCCCGCGACGACATTCGGGGCCCCGCATACGATAGTGAGCGGCGAGCCTGTGCCGACGTCGACTTGGCAGACCCGCAGGCGATCTGCATTCGGATGCGGTGAAACCGCGGTGACGAGGCCCACGACCACCTTGTCGAATTCGGGCGCAACCCGTTCGCACGACTCCACTTCGAGGCCGGACATGGTAAGCAGATGATTCAGCGCGCCCGTCTCGAGCGGTGGATCAATCAGCGAACGAAGCCATTGTTCAGAGAACTGCATGGTGACTGTTTGCCGTGTTGACGTTGATGATGAAACTTGGCGTCTGCTACAAGGAATCCGTGCGGCTGGCCGCGCGTATTCCTACGGCGTTACGAAAATTGGCGCAGGAACCGCAGATCGCCTTCGAAGAAAAGTCGCAGATCGTCGATGCCGTAGCGAAGCATTGCAAGCCGCTCCAGACCCGAGCCGAACGCGAATCCGAGATAGCGCTCGGGATCGAGCCCGAAGTTGCGGATCACTTGCGGGTGCACCTGGCCGGATCCTGAAATCTCAAGCCAGCGCCCTCGCGATGGTCCCGTCTGGAACGCCATATCGATCTCGGCCGATGGCTCGGTGAACGGAAAATAGGACGGTCGAAAGCGCACTTCCAATGCATCGGTCTCGAAGAATTGCCGCAGGAAGTCGGTGTACACGCCTTTGAGATCGGCAAAGCTCACGTTCTCGTCGATCCAGAGCCCCTCGACCTGATGGAACATCGGCGAGTGCGTGGCGTCGGAATCGACCCGATAGGTACGACCCGGGGCGATGACCTTGATCGGTGGCTTATGGATCCGCGCATAGCGGACCTGCATCGGGCTGGTATGGGTGCGGAGCAAGAGTTGCATGCCGTTCGCGTCTATGTCTTCGATGTAGAACGTGTCCTGCATCGAGCGCGCCGGATGATTCAGCGGATTATTGAGCGCGGTGAAGTTGTACCAATCGGTTTCGATTTCCGGGCCGTCTGCGACATCGAAACCGATCGAGCGGAAAATGCCCTCGATGCGCTTCCATGTCCGGGTGACCGGATGGATCCCGCCCCGCTCCCGGCCGCGCCCGGGCAATGTGACGTCGATGGCTTCTTCTGCCAGGCGCGCCTCCAACTGCGCGCGCTCCATGGCTTCGCGCCGGGCGGCGAGCGCTGCCTCGATGCTCACCTTCGCGCCGTTGATGCGCGCCCCGGCGTCACGGCGTTCATCGGCTGCGAGCTTTCCAAGCCCCTTCAACTGAATTGTTAGAGCGCCGTCCCGCCCGAGATAACGGGCCTTGATGCGCTCCAATTCAGCCGAGTCGCCGGCCTGCGCGAATTGCGCAAGCGCATCACCGACGATCCGCTCGAGATCCTGCATGGCAAGTCGACAATTAAGAACCCCGCGCCAAGAGCACGGGGTATGTTATTGAACCACCGAGGCACCAAGACACCAAGGGTTGGCGTTGGGTCATCGAGCTCGCACTTGAGGGCATGTGGCTCTAAGGCACACCACGACGGCTCGACGGCACAACGGACCAGGACCTGGAGCTTGAATCTGACCTTGGTGCCTTGGTGCCTTGGTGGTTCACAATTCAGTCAGATCGATACGAAACACCTAGTTTGATCACCACGGCAAGACCCCGGGGAATCACAAGTTGAAACGATCCTACCGGCCGAACGGCAGGAGCCGGCTAGACGGCGGCAAGCGTGGCTTTTACATCGCCTACGATTTTCGCAAAGGCTGCCTTATCCGCGACCGCCAGATCGGCAAGCATCTTGCGATCGATTTCGATCGCGGTCTTCTTGATGCCGTTCATGAACGCGCTGTAGGTCAGCCCATGCTCACGCACGGCGGCGTTGATCCGCGCGATCCAGAGCACGCGAAATTCCCGCTTGCGGGTCCGGCGATCACGATAGGCGTACTGCCCTGCCTTCATGACCGCTTCTTTGGCTATGCGATAGACATTGCCACGGCGGCCACGGTAGCCCTTTGCCTGGGCAATGACCTTCTTGTGGCGCGCGTGCGCCGTTACGCCACGTTTAACTCTCGGCATGATGCATGCCTCCTTGCTGGGCGGGGCGGGTCGTGTGCTGCAACGCCATTCCTCCGCTGAATCGATCGATCGTGAATCTGCTGTAGACCGGTGGCACCGTTACGCTCATGCGTACGGCATCATCGCCTTGACGGAGCGCTTGTTGCTCGCGTCAATACCCGTGGTCCCGCGCAAATGGCGTTTCCGCTTGGTCGATTTCTTGGTGAGGATGTGCCGGAGGTTGGCTCGCGACCGTTTTACCCGCCCGGAACTGGCGACGAGAAACCGCTTCGAAGCGCTGCGCTTCGTCTTCATTTTAGGCATGACGTACCCTTGTACCCTTATAGCTTCGCGCCAGGTGGCCAACGGGTGGCACTTGATGAACCTGGAACGACTTGTTATTGAGTGATCAAACGGGCTTCCCCGATCGCCACTCCCCTACTCGGGGCGGGCTTGCGCCCACCACTCGAATTCTAACTGCTACGCTTGTTTCGGCTCAGCGGGCTTCTGCTGCTCCGCCGTAGTTGCGGCCGGTGGAGCGCTCGGCGCCTTCTTGGCCACCGGTGGAAGAACCTTCTTCGGTCCAAGCACCATCACCAACTGGCGGCCTTCCATCTTCGGAAACTGCTCGACAACTCCGTAGGGCTCCAGGTCGGCCTTCACCCGCTCGATCAGGCGGTATCCGAACTCCTGATGGGCCATTTCGCGACCGCGATAACGGAGCGTGACCTTGGTCTTGTCGCCTTCTTCAAGAAACTTGATGAGGTTACGCAGCTTGATCTGGTAGTCGCCGTCGTCAGTTCCAGGCCTGAACTTGATTTCCTTGACCTGGATCTGCTTCTGCTTCTGCTTGGCCTCATGGGCCTTCTTCTGCTCACGGTACTTGAACTTGCCGAAGTCCATGAGCTTGCAGACGGGTGGCTCTGCAAGGGGAGCGATCTCGACCAGATCGATCTCCTTCTCTTCCGCCATCTGGAGCGCCTCACGTATCGGCACCACGCCGAGCTGTTCGCCGTCCACCCCTACCAACCGCACTTCCGGTACGGTGATCTCACCATTTAAGCGCTGCGCCCTATCCTGATTGATGTCGAAGCTCCTGTCGTTCGCAAATCAAAGACGGTCGTCAACCGGCGGCAGGCTCGGAGAACCCCGGCGCGGCTTCGCGTTGCAAACGCGCCAGAAACTCATCGACCGGGATCGGGCCAAGATCCACACCACCGCGGGCACGCACCGCCACCTTGCCAGCCGCCTTCTCCTTGTCACCGATGACCAGAAGGTAGGGCAGCTTTTGCATGCTATGTTCTCGAATCTTATAGTTAATTTTCTCGTTCCGCAAATCCGTCTCGATACGCAGGCCGGCGGCCCGAAGCTGGGCGGTGACGACGTGCGCGTAATCGGCCTGGGCTTCGGTGATCGTCATCACCACCGCCTGGACCGGCGCCAGCCAGACCGGGAACGCTCCGGAGAAGTTCTCGATCAGGATGCCGATGAAGCGCTCGAACGATCCGATGATCGCCCGGTGGAGCATGACCGGCACATGGCGGGCGTTATCCTCGGCGACATACTCGGCCCCAAGGCGCGCCGGCATGTTGAAGTCGACCTGCATCGTCCCGCACTGCCACGGGCGGCCGATCGCATCCTTTAGGGTGTACTCGATCTTCGGCCCGTAGAAGGCGCCATCCCCGGCCGAGATCTCGAATTCGCAGCCGGAGCGCTTGAGCGATTCGATCAGCGCGTGTTCCGCCTTGTCCCACAATTCGTCGGCACCGACGCGCTTGGCGGGTCGCGTCGCGATCTTATAGATGATGTTACCGAAGCCGAAGTCGCGGTACACGCGTTGCAGCAGAGTCGTATAGGCCACGCACTCGTCGAGGATCTGATCCTCGGTGCAGAAGATATGACCGTCATCTTGCGTGAAGCCGCGCACCCGCATGATGCCGTGCAGCGAACCCGATGGCTCATTGCGGTGGCATGCCCCGAATTCACCGTAGCGCATCGGCAGTTCGCGATAGCTGCGCAGTCCGGATTTATAGACTTGAATGTGACCAGGACAGTTCATCGGCTTCAGCGCGTAGTCGCGATTCTCGGAAGCCGTGGTGAACATGTTGTCTTTGTAATTTTCCCAGTGCCCGGACTTCTCCCAGAGCGAGCGATCGAGGATCTGCGGACAGCGGATTTCCATGTATCCGTTGTCCCGGTACACGCGCCGCATGTAGGCTTCGACTTGCTGCCAGAGCACCCATCCGCGTGGATGCCAGAACACCAGACCGGGTGCCTCTTCCTGCACATGAAACAGGTCGAGTTGCTTCCCCAGACGGCGATGGTCGCGCTTGTCCGCCTCTTCGAGCATGTGCAGGTAGGCGTCCTGGTCTTCCTTGCGGCCCCAGGCAGTGCCATAGATGCGCTGGAGCATCTCGTTCTTCGAATCACCGCGCCAATAGGCGCCCGCGACCTTCATCAACTTGAAGATCTTCAGCTTGCCGGTGGCCGGCACATGCGGTCCGCGACAAAGATCCACGAATTCGCCCTGGCGATAGAGCGAAATCTTCTGGTCGGCGGGAATGGCGCCGATGATCTCCGCCTTGTAGCGCTCACCAATGCCCTTGAAGAACGCCACCGCATCGTCGCGCGCCCAGACTTCGCGCGTCACCGGCAGATCGCGCCTTGCGATCTCGGCCATGCGCCGTTCTATCGCTTCGAGGTCGTCCGGCGTGAACGGCCGCTCGAAGGAAAAATCGTAGTAGAAGCCGCTCTCGATGACCGGCCCGATCGTGACCTGCGCCGTGGGGAAGAGCTCCTTCACCGCATGGGCGAGCAGATGCGCGGTCGAATGCCGAATGACCTCGACGCCCTCGGCATCACGCTCGGTGATGATCGCGACGCTCGCATCATCGGCCACGACATGCGACAGATCGACGAGTTGACCGTCAACTTTCCCGGCGAGCGCCGCACGCGCCAACCCCGACCCGATCGATTGCGCAATCTGGGCAACCGATACGGAGGCATCGAATCGGCGTTCCGATCCGTCGGGAAGACGTACTACGGGCATTGCGGATACCTATGCCGGAAGCGGGCGAACGTGGCAAATCACGGACAACATCGTGCGCCGGCTGCTGTCGAGCGATGTGGTAGGCGCGAAGGGACTCGAACCCCCGACCCCCACCATGTCAAGGTGGTGCTCTAACCAGCTGAGCTACGCGCCTGCAAGCAAGCGCCGGATTCTATAGGACTCGTCATGCCGCCGCAAACGCTATGATAGGGAACGTCGATTTTCGCCTCAGCACCCCCGTGATCGCAACATTTCGGCCGCGTGCCG